>NZ_JBSWXX010000013.1:0-223 GCF_056160825.1 Maricaulis sp. ABE4_448 | reverse complement strand
CCGCGCCTGGTGGGTGACAGCATCAGGCTCCGGCGTGGCCATCTGCGGGGACACCGGCAAAAAGCTCGACCGGCCCGTGCCTGCAGGTTTCGAGACGGGGCCCGCAAGGGATCCGGGTAAATCTCCGCGTGCGGGATGCCTCGGGCATCACCACCAAACCTTCAAATGCGGACACGATGTCCGCTGTGCATCCCGCACCCCTCTCATCGCTCCAGGGCGCAAG
>NZ_JBSWXX010000012.1:0-223 GCF_056160825.1 Maricaulis sp. ABE4_448 | reverse complement strand
CTCAAGGATCTTCTCCTTGCCGATGTTCTCGTCACGGCCTTCAACAGCCGCCAGAGCCGAACCCGCAACGATCGGAATATCGTCGCCCGGGAAGTCGTAGGACGACAGAAGTTCGCGAACTTCCATCTCCACCAGCTCCAGGAGCTCTTCGTCGTCAACCTGGTCAACCTTGTTCAGGAACACCACCAGCGCCGGAACGCCAACCTGGCGGGCCAGAAGAATG
>NZ_JBSWXX010000011.1:0-223 GCF_056160825.1 Maricaulis sp. ABE4_448 | reverse complement strand
CCCCCCCCCCCCCCCCCCCCCCCCCCCCCCCCCCCCCCCCCCCCCCCCCCCCCCCCCCCCCCCCCCCCCCCCCCCCCCCCCCCCCCCCCCCCCCCCCCCCCCCCCCCCCCCTCCCCCCCCCCCCCCCCCCCCCCCCCCCCCCCCCCCCCCCCCCCCCCCCCCCCCCCCCCCCCCCCCCCCCCCCCCCCCCCCCCCCCCCCCCCCCCCCCCCCCCCCCCCCCCC
>NZ_JBSWXX010000010.1:0-228 GCF_056160825.1 Maricaulis sp. ABE4_448 | reverse complement strand
CGGATCGCCGCCGCCCAGATTCTGGGTGTCCACACCGGCGCCATTGCCCGGCTGGACTTCCCAACCCGGGTCTCCACCGCCCAGATTATTGCTGTCTTCGGTGAGGTCGCCACGCTGCCGGACTTCCCAACCCGGATCGCCGCCGCCCAGATTCTGGGTGTCCACACCGGCGCCATTGCCCGGCTGGACTTCCCAACCCGGGTCTCCACCGCCCAGATTATTGCTGTC
>NZ_JBSWXX010000009.1:0-231 GCF_056160825.1 Maricaulis sp. ABE4_448 | reverse complement strand
ACCGTCACCGCTCAGGCCGAGCCCCTCTAGCCCAAATCTCCCTTTACGATCTGGGTCCTGACTTTCGTCAGGATGACGGTTTGTGGGGACGGATATCCGAAACTTATCCCCGCCCTCTCGACTGCGCGTAAGATCGTCAGCGGTTTCCGGGATGGGAGGCATGAGCTCAGTCCCTTGTGCCCGGGAGCGTGCGGAGCTCGTCCGCGCCTGGTGGGTGACAGCATCAGGCTC
>NZ_JBSWXX010000008.1:0-723 GCF_056160825.1 Maricaulis sp. ABE4_448 | reverse complement strand
CTTCTGTCGTCCTACGACTTCCCGGGCGACGATATTCCGATCGTTGCGGGTTCGGCTCTGGCGGCTGTTGAAGGCCGTGACGAGAACATCGGCAAGGAGAAGATCCTTGAGCTGATGGCGGCTGTGGACGAGTACATCCCGACGCCGGACCGTCCGATTGACCAGCCTTTCCTGATGCCGATCGAAGACGTGTTCTCGATCTCGGGCCGGGGTACGGTTGTGACGGGTCGTGTCGAGCGCGGCATCGTGAAGGTTGGCGAAGAAATCGAGATCGTCGGCATCCGCGACACCGTGAAGACGACGTGCACGGGCGTTGAGATGTTCCGCAAGCTTCTGGACCAGGGCCAGGCGGGCGACAATGTCGGCGTTCTGCTGCGTGGTATCGACCGTGAAGGTGTTGAGCGTGGCCAGGTTCTGGCCAAGCCGGGTTCGATCACGCCGCACGCCAAGTTCGTGGCTGAAGCCTACATCCTGACGAAGGAAGAGGGTGGCCGTCACACGCCGTTCTTCACGAACTACCGTCCGCAATTCTACTTCCGCACGACCGACGTGACCGGCGTCGTGACGCTGAAGGAAGGCACCGAGATGGTGATGCCGGGCGACAATGTGGAAATGAATGTCGAGCTGATCACGCCGATCGCCATGGAAGAGAAGCTGCGCTTCGCTATCCGTGAAGGCGGCCGTACCGTCGGCGCCGGCGTCGTCTCCAAGATCGTCGAGTAA
>NZ_JBSWXX010000007.1:0-25257 GCF_056160825.1 Maricaulis sp. ABE4_448 | reverse complement strand
CTCAAGGATCTTCTCCTTGCCGATGTTCTCGTCACGGCCTTCAACAGCCGCCAGAGCCGAACCCGCAACGATCGGAATATCGTCGCCCGGGAAGTCGTAGGACGACAGAAGCTCGCGAACTTCCATCTCCACCAGCTCCAGGAGCTCTTCGTCGTCAACCTGGTCAACCTTGTTCAGGAACACCACCAGCGCCGGAACGCCAACCTGGCGGGCCAGAAGAATGTGCTCACGCGTCTGCGGCATCGGGCCGTCAGCCGCGTTCACAACCAGGATCGCGCCGTCCATCTGCGCTGCACCCGTGATCATGTTCTTCACATAGTCCGCGTGACCCGGGCAATCCACGTGCGCGTAGTGACGGTTCGCCGTCTCATACTCAACGTGCGCCGTCGAGATCGTGATGCCGCGCGCCTTCTCTTCCGGCGCGCTGTCAATCTCGTCATAGCCCTTCGCCGTGCCGCCACCGGCCTCGGCCAGAACCATCGTGATCGCTGCCGTCAGCGTCGTCTTGCCGTGGTCAACGTGACCAATCGTGCCAATGTTCGCGTGCGGCTTTGTGCGCTCAAACTTTTCCTTCGCCATCGATCTCGCTCCGAAATCTCGTATTCGTTTCTACAGTGACCAGAGGTACGCCTTAGGCGGACTTGGCAATGACTTCTTGTTCGACCGCCTTCGGCACAGGCTCGTAGTGGTCGAATTGCATGGTGAACTGGGCGCGGCCCTGAGTGGCCGAACGCAGGTTGTTGACGTAACCGAACATGTTCGCCAGCGGCACCATCGCGTTCACGACGGTGGCGTTGCCGCGCATTTCCTGCCCGGCAATCTGGCCACGGCGGGAGTTCAGGTCACCGATCACAGAACCGGTATACTCGTCCGGCGTCACGACCTCGACCTTCATGATCGGCTCGAGCAGCTTCGGCGCACAATGGTTCTTCGCTTCGCGGAAGGCCGCACGGCCGGCGATTTCGAAGGCCAGGACGCTGGAGTCCACGTCGTGATAGGCACCGTCGATCAGGGTCGCCTTGACGTCGATGACCGGGAAGCCGGCCAGCAGACCGTTTTCCATCACCGAGTTCAGGCCCTTTTCGACACCCGGAATGTACTCCTTCGGCACCGAACCACCAACGATTTTGGATTCGAAGACAAAGCCCGAACCCGGCTCGCCCGGCTCGAATTCGATCTTCACGCGCGCAAACTGACCGGAACCACCGGACTGCTTCTTGTGCGTGTAATCGACCAGACCCGCCTGACCGAGCGATTCACGGTAAGCCACCTGCGGCGCACCGATGTTCGCTTCGACCTTGAATTCACGCTTCATGCGATCGACCAGGATGTCGAGGTGAAGCTCGCCCATGCCCGCAATGATGGTCTGACCGGACTCTTCGTCGGTCTTCATGCGGAAGGACGGGTCTTCGGCGGCCAGACGCTGCAGCGCGATGCCGAGCTTTTCCTGGTCACCCTTCGACTTCGGCTCGATCGCAAGCTCGATCACCGGATCCGGGAATTCCATACGCTCCAGGATGACCGGGCTTGCCGGATCGCAGAGCGTGTCGCCCGTCGTGGTGTCCTTGAGGCCCGCAATGGCGACGATGTCGCCAGCGAAAGCTTCCTTGATGTCTTCGCGCGAATTCGAGTGCATCAGCAGCATACGGCCGATACGCTCTTTCTTTTCCTTCACCGTGTTGAGCAGGGACACGCCCGTCTCAAGGTGACCGGAATAGATACGCGCGAAGGTCAGCGAACCGACGAACGGGTCGTTCATGATCTTGAAGGCCAGCAGCGACACCGGCTCGGAGTCCGAAGCCTTGCGCTTGGTGGCCTCGCCCGACTTGACGTCGATACCCTTGATGGCTGCGATCTCGACCGGGCTCGGCAGATAATCGACAACGGCGTCGAGCAGCGGCTGGACACCCTTGTTCTTGAAGGCCGTGCCACACAGAACCGGATTGAAAGCCAGTGCGATACAGCCCTTGCGGATCAGCGCCTTGAGCTTCTCGTTGGTCGGCTCTTCGCCTTCCAGATAGGCTTCCATCGCGGCTTCGTCCTGCTCGACAGCCGCCTCGACCAGCTTCTCGCGGTACTCGGCAGCCTTGTCGGCAAGCTCGGCACGGATTTCGCGCTCTTCCCAGGTAGCACCCAGGTTCTCACCGAGCCACACCAGTTCCTTCATTCTGATCAGGTCGACAACGCCCTCGAAGTCGCTTTCCGAACCGATCGGCAGCTGTGTGCACAGCGGCGTGGACCCCAGACGCTCCTCGATCATCTCGACACAGCGGTAGAAGTCAGCGCCCAGCTTGTCCATCTTGTTGATGAACACCATGCGCGGCACTTCATACTTGTCGGCCTGACGCCAGACCGTTTCGGTCTGCGGCTCGACACCGGCATTGGCATCCAGACAGCACACGGCACCGTCGAGCACACGCAACGAACGCTCAACTTCAATCGTGAAGTCCACGTGTCCGGGCGTGTCGATGATGTTCAGGCGCTTGTCATTCCAGAAACAGGTGGTCGCAGCAGAGGTGATCGTGATGCCACGCTCCTGCTCCTGCTCCATCCAGTCCATGGTGGCGGCACCATCGTGCACTTCACCAATCTTGTGGGACTTGCCGGTGTAATAGAGGATCCGCTCGGTCGTCGTCGTCTTGCCGGCATCAATGTGCGCCATGATGCCGAAGTTGCGGTAGTCCTCGATTTTGTAGTCGCGGGCCATTTCTAAGGGTCCTTGATACGGGTCAGTGCCTGTGGATCGTTACCAGCGGTAGTGCGAGAAGGCACGGTTGGCTTCCGCCATCCGGTGCGTGTCTTCGCGCTTCTTGACGGCGGTACCGCGATTGGCAGCAGCATCCATCAGCTCGGCAGCGAGACGTTCGCGCATGGTGTTCTCGTTGCGGCCGCGCGCAGCGCCGGTCAGCCAGCGGATCGCAAGAGCCTTCTTGCGGTCAGCGCGGACCTCGACCGGAACCTGGTAGGTCGCACCACCGACGCGGCGGGAACGAACCTCGACTTCCGGGGCCACATTGTCCATGGCGTCGTGGAAAACGCGGATCGGCTCGCGCTTCAGCTTGTCCTCGACGATGTCGAGGGCACCATAGACGATACGCTCGGCGACCGACTTCTTGCCGTCGAGCATGATGTAATTCATGAACTTCGTGAGATCGCGATCCCCGAACTTCGGGTCCGGATGGATTTCGCGTTTCTCTGCGCGGTGACGACGCGACATGGACGTCTCCCTTACTTAGGACGCTTGGCGCCGTACTTGGAACGGCGTTGCTTGCGGTCCTTGACGCCCTGGGTATCCAGAACGCCGCGAAGAATGTGATAGCGGACACCCGGAAGGTCCTTCACGCGGCCACCGCGGATAAGAACGACGGAGTGTTCCTGAAGATTGTGCCCCTCGCCCGGGATGTAGCTCACAACTTCATGCCCGTTCGTCAGACGCACTTTGGCGACTTTACGCAGGGCCGAGTTCGGCTTCTTCGGGGTCGTGGTGTAGACACGCGTGCAGACGCCACGGCGCTGCGGGCAAGCCTGAAGGGCCGGCACCTTGTTGCGCTTCGGCTTGTCTTTCCGCGGCTTGCGAATGAGCTGGTTGATTGTGGGCATCCCGCTCTAATCCGTTCCTAATCTCAAAGACCACGCCCCTCAGCACCGGAATGGGACTGATGGACGCAAATGACGACACCGACGTTCGAGCGCGAGGCCCGCACGGCGGCATCTGGGGTTTTTCCGTTACCGTGGATGACGTCTAACCGCTTGGGTTACGGCTCATCCTCAAAACGAGCGCGGAAACTACGCATGCGACTCGGTTCCGTCAAGCGCTTGTTCAGACATTTTCAGAGGCTTGCATGGTAAACGCTGCAGTCATGAAAAAGGCCGCCGGTCACCCGGCGGCCTTTTGCCTGTTTAGATTGGGCTTTCCGGCCCCAAAAGCCTAGTCGGCCTTGCCTTCGGACGCCATTTCTTCGGCAGCTGCCTCGGCGATTTCCGCCGGCAGACCTTCCGCTTCCACGGCCGTCGCGCGTTCCGCGAGCATCTCGGCATCGAGATCGTCAGCCAGCGCCTGGTACTGACGCATCATCGCGCCCGTACCAGCCGGGATGAGTCGGCCCACGATGACGTTCTCCTTGAGACCCTCGAGCATGTCTTCCTTGCCCTGCACGGCGGCCTCGGTGAGGACGCGTGTGGTCTCCTGGAAGGAGGCCGCGGAGATGAAGGAACGTGTCTGCAACGAAGCCTTGGTGATGCCCAGCAGGACCGGATCACCGGTTGCCGGACGCTTGCCCTCGGCCTCGAGCTTCTCATTGGTCTCCAGGAACTCGATCTTGTCGACCTGTTCGGCCGCCAGGAAGGTGCTCTCGCCCGGATCCTTGACCTCGATCTTCTGCAGCATCTGGCGAACGATCACCTCGATGTGCTTGTCGTTGATCGGCACGCCCTGCAGTCGATAGACCTCCTGGATCTCGTTGATCAGGTAGTTGGCCAGCGACGGGACGCCCAGGATCGACAGGATGTCGTGCGGCGCCGGGTGACCATCGAGCAGGTATTCGCCCTTCTGGATATAGTCGCCTTCCTGGACCGTCAGGTGCTTGCCCTTGGGCACCAGGTACTCGACCTTCTCCATATTCTCGTCATCCGGCACGATGGCGATGCGGCGCTTGTTCTTGTAGTCGCGGCCGAACTCGACCTTGCCGGTGATCTCGGCGATCACGGCGTGGTCCTTCGGACGACGGGCTTCAAACAATTCCGCAACGCGCGGCAGACCACCGGTGATGTCCCGGGTCTTGGCGCCTTCGGTCGGGATACGCGCAACGATATCACCCGGACGCACCGTGTCACCGGAGCTGACCGAGAGAATGGCGCCCACGGCGAGCATATAGCTGGCGGTGGAACCGGAAGCGAGCTTGATGGGATCGCCATTCTCGTCCTGGATGACGATGGTCGGCTGGATCGCCGAAGCCTTGGCCCCGCCACGCCAGTCGATCACCACCTTGGACGCGATACCGGTCGCTTCGTCGGTCTCTTCCTTCACGGACACGCCGTCGATGATATCGACGAACTTCACCGTACCGCCAACTTCCGACACGATCGGAGCCGTGTACGGGTCCCATTCGGCCAGGCGCATGCCGCGTTCGGACTTGTCGCCTTCCTTGACCTTCAGCTTGGTACCGTAACCCAGCTTGTAGCTTTCGCGTTCCTTGCCTTCCTTGTCGACAATCGCGACCTGCATGTTCCGGCTCATCACGATCAGGTCGCCTTCGGCATTGGTCACCGTCGACGTATTTTTGAAGGTGATCTTGCCTTCGTGTGCAGCTTCGATGAAGGACTGCTCGGACACCTGAGCCGTACCGCCGATGTGGAAGGTCCGCATCGTCAGCTGGGTCCCCGGCTCACCGATCGACTGGGCCGCGATAACGCCGACCGCTTCGCCGATATTGACGCGCGTGCCGCGCGCCAGATCCCGGCCATAGCAGGTGGCGCAAACGCCGACACGGGTTTCGCAGGTCAGCGGCGAGCGTGCGAACACGCTCTGGACGCCGGCGGCCTCGATCGCGGCAGCGAGATCCTCGTCAATATAGGTGTCGGCCGGGCAGATCACTTCGCCCTCGCCATTCTTCACCTCGGCTGCCGTCGTGCGGCCCAGGATGCGCTGCTCCAGGGAGACAACCACATCACCGCCATCGACAACGGCGCCGATCTCGAAGCCTTCGGACGTGCCGCAGTCTTCTTCGGTGATAATGCAGTCCTGGGCGACGTCGACGAGACGGCGGGTCAGGTAACCCGAGTTCGCCGTCTTCAGCGCGGTGTCGGCCAGCCCCTTACGGGCGCCGTGCGTCGAGTTGAAGTACTCGAGAACGGTCAGGCCTTCCTTGAAGTTCGAGATGATCGGCGTTTCGATGATCTCGCCGGACGGCTTGGCCATCAGGCCGCGCATACCGGCCAGCTGCTTCATCTGGTTCTTGGACCCCCGGGCGCCGGAGTGGGCCATCATGTAGACCGAGTTGACCTCGGAGACACGGCCGTCTTCGCCGATCGTGGTTTTGGAGATCTCGTCCATCATGGCGTCGGCGACGTTGTCCGTACACTTCGCCCAGGCATCGACGACCTTGTTGTACTTCTCACCCTTGGTGATCAAGCCGTCGACATATTGCTGCTCATAATCGGCAACGAGCGCGCGGGTAGCACCCACCAGATCCGCCTTGGCATCCGGGATCAGCATGTCGTCCTTGCCGAACGAGATGCCCGCCTTCGCCGCTTCCTTGAAGCCCAGACCCATGATCTGGTCACAGAAGATCACCGTCGCCTTCTGGCCGCAGTGGCGATAGACGTGATCGATCAGGCTGCCGATCGCCTTCTTCGTCAGCAGTTCGCCAACGATTTCCGGCTGCATCTTGGCGTGCTTGGGCAGGAGGTCGATGATCATCTTCCGGCCCGGCGTGCATTCGATCACCTTCGTGATCGGCTCACCATTCTCGTCGATACCTTCCCAGCGCGCCTTGATCTTGGCGTGGAGCGAGACGACGCCGCCTTCCAGTGCGGCTTCCATTTCCGCACGGGAACCGAAGGCCATGCCCTCGCCCGGCTCGTTCTCGTTAATCACCGACAGATAGTACAGGCCCAGAACGATATCCTGGGACGGCACGATGATCGGCTTGCCGTTGGCAGGCGAGAGGATGTTGTTGGTCGACATCATCAGCGTGCGCGCTTCCAGCTGGGCTTCCAGCGAGAGCGGCACATGAACAGCCATCTGGTCACCGTCGAAGTCGGCGTTGAAAGCCGCACAGACCAGCGGGTGCAGCTGGATGGCCTTGCCCTCGATCAGTTTGGGTTCGAAGGCCTGGATGCCGAGACGGTGAAGCGTCGGCGCCCGGTTCAGCATGACCGGGTGCTCACGGATTACCTCGTCGAGCACGTCCCAGACTTCCGGCCGCTCTTTTTCGACCAGTTTCTTGGACTGCTTGACCGTACCGGAAAGCCCCTTGGCGTCGAGACGCGCATAGATGAAGGGCTTGAACAGTTCGAGCGCCATCTTCTTGGGCAGGCCGCACTCGTGCAGCTTGAGGTCCGGGCCGACCACGATGACCGAACGGCCGGAATAGTCGACGCGCTTGCCGAGCAGGTTTTGGCGGAAACGGCCCTGCTTGCCCTTCAGCATGTCGGACAGCGACTTCAGCGGACGCTTGTTGGCGCCGGTGATGACGCGGCCACGACGGCCATTGTCGAACAGGGCGTCGACGGATTCTTGCAGCATCCGCTTCTCGTTGCGGATGATGATGTCCGGCGCGCGCAGCTCGATCAGTCGCTTCAGGCGGTTGTTCCGGTTGATGACGCGGCGGTAGAGATCGTTCAGATCCGACGTCGCGAAACGGCCACCATCCAGCGGCACGAGCGGACGCAGTTCCGGCGGGATCACCGGAATAACCGTCATGATCATCCACTCCGGGCGGTTGCCGGACGTGATGAAATTTTCAAGCAACTTGAGACGCTTGGCATACTTCTTGAGCTTCAGCTCCGAGCCGGTCTCCTTCATGTCCTCACGGACCTTCTCGGCTTCCGCCTCGAGGTCCATGGCAATCAGGATTTCGCGGACGGCTTCAGCGCCGATACCGGCGGTGAAGGCGTCTTCGCCGTACTCGTCCTGCGCGTCCATATACTCCTCTTCGGAGAGAAGCTGGAACGGCTGCAGCGGAGTCAGGCCCGGCTCGATAACCACGTAGTTTTCGAAGTAGAGCACACGCTCCACATCCTTCAACGCCATGTCGAGGATCATTGCGATCCGCGACGGCAGCGACTTCAGGAACCAGATGTGGGCGACCGGCGCAGCGAGCTCAATGTGGCCCATGCGCTCGCGGCGGACGCGGGCCAGGGTCACTTCAACGCCGCACTTCTCGCAGACGATGCCCTTGTACTTGATGCGCTTGTACTTGCCGCACAGGCACTCATAGTCCTTCACCGGGCCGAAGATGCGGGCGCAGAACAGGCCGTCGCGCTCCGGCTTGAAGGTCCGGTAGTTGATGGTTTCGGGCTTTTTGACCTCGCCGAAAGACCAGGAAAGGATCTTTTCCGGGCTCGCGAGGGCAATCCGGATCCGGTCGAAGGACGGGCCTTCGGCAGCCGGATTGAAGATGTTCATGACGTCGTGATTCATGTCGCCGTCTCCCAAAAGGGGCAAGCGGGACAGGACCAGGCCTGTCCCGCGATATAAGGTTCTGCCTTAGCCGTTTTTCAGTTCGACATTGAGGCCGAGGGAACGCATTTCCTTCACGAGCACGTTGAAGCTCTCCGGAACGCCGGCTTCGAAGGTGTCGTCGCCGCGCACGATGGCCTCATAGACCTTCGTCCGGCCGGCCACGTCATCCGACTTCACCGTCAGCATTTCCTGCAGCGTGTACGCCGCACCATAGGCTTCCAGGGCCCACACTTCCATCTCGCCGAAGCGCTGACCGCCGAACTGCGCCTTGCCGCCCAGCGGCTGCTGGGTCACGAGCGAGTACGGGCCGATCGAGCGGGCGTGGATCTTGTCATCCACCAGGTGGTGCAGTTTCAGCAGGTGCTTCACACCCACCGTAACCTTGCGGCGGAAGGGTTCACCGGTCTGGCCGTCATACAGGGTGACCTGGCCCGACGGATCGAAACCGGCCTTTTCCAGCATGGCGGACACGTCCGGCTCGCGGGCACCGTCGAAGACCGGGGTCGCGATCGGCACGCCATTGGCCAGGTTGCGGCCCAGCTCGGCGATGTCGGCATCCGTTTCCGGCAGATCGTCCTCGCCATAGACACGCACCAGCTCGTCCTTCAGCACCTTGACGGAACCGTCACGCTGATAGGCCTCGTAAGCTTCGCCGATCTGCTTACCCAGACCGCGGCATGCCCAGCCCAGGTGCGTTTCCAGGATCTGACCGACATTCATCCGCGACGGCACGCCGAGCGGGTTCAGCACGATATCGACGGCTTCACCGTTTTCCAGGAAGGGCATGTCCTCGATCGGATTGATCTTGGAGATAACCCCCTTGTTGCCGTGACGGCCGGCCATCTTGTCGCCCGGCTGAAGCTTGCGCTTCACCGCAACGAACACCTTGACCATCTTCATCACGCCCGGCGGCATTTCGTCGCCACGCTGCAGCTTGTCGACCTTGTCCTCGAACCGGCGGTCCAGACGGGCCTTGCTATCGTCGTACTGCTTTTGCAGCGCTTCGACTTCGCCCATCGCCTTCTCGTCGTCGAGACCGATGCGCCACCACTGCGAACGCGGTGTCTCGTCGAGCGCTTCCTGGGTCACCTTGCCCTTGGCAAAGCCGCGCGGACCGGAGACCGCCGTCTTGCCGAGCAGGAGATCGCCCAGACGCTGATAGATGTTGCGCTCGAGAATGTGCAGCTCGTCGTCGCGGTCCTTGCCGAGACGTTCGATTTCCTCACGCTCGATGGAAATCGCCCGCTCGTCCTTGTCCACACCGTGACGGTTGAAGACACGAACTTCCACGACCGTACCGGTGGCACCGGACGGCATGCGCAGCGAGGTATCGCGAACGTCGGAGGCCTTTTCGCCGAAGATGGCGCGCAGAAGCTTTTCTTCCGGCGTCATCGGGCTCTCACCCTTCGGTGTCACCTTGCCGACCAGGATATCACCCGGGCCGACTTCGGCGCCCACAGCCACGATGCCAGCTTCGTCGAGATTGCGCAGGGCTTCCTCGCCGACATTCGGGATGTCGCGCGTGATTTCCTCCGGCCCCAGCTTGGTATCGCGGGCCGCGATCTCGAACTCTTCGAGGTGGATCGAGGTGAAGACGTCGTCGCGCACAATGCGCTCGGAGATCAGGATCGAGTCCTCGAAGTTGTAGCCGTTCCAAGGCATGAAGGCGACGACCACGTTCCGGCCGAGCGCGAGCTCACCCAGATCGGTCGAAGGACCGTCAGCGATGATGTCCCCGCCTTTCACCTCATCACCCACACGCACGATCGGACGCTGGTTGATGCAGGTGGACTGGTTGGACCGCTGGAACTTCGACAGGCGGTAGATGTCGACGCCCGACTTTGCGGCATCGAGATCTTCCGTCGCCCGGATGACGATACGGGTCGCATCGACCTGCTCGATCACACCGGCCCGGCGCGCCGTGATCGCCGCACCGGAGTCACGGGCCACAACGCCTTCCATACCGGTCCCGACCAGCGGGGCTTCCGCCTTCACGAGCGGCACGGCCTGACGCTGCATGTTCGACCCCATCAGGGCGCGGTTGGCGTCATCGTTTTCCAGGAAGGGAATGAGCGCAGCGGCAACCGAAACCACCTGCTTCGGTGACACGTCGATGTATTCCACGTCCTCACGAGGAACGAGCGTCACTTCACCGCCGATACGGCAGTTCACGAACTCGTTGTCCAGCTCGCCATTCTCGTTCACGTGCGCGTTCGCCTGGGCGATCGCATAGCGCGACTCCTGCATAGCGGAGAGGTAGTCGACCGTCTCGGTCAGCTTGCCGTTCTCGACCCGGCGGTACGGACTTTCGATGAAGCCGTACTTGTTGACGCGGGCATAGGTCGACAACGAGTTGATCAGGCCGATGTTCGGACCTTCCGGCGTTTCAATCGGGCAGATCCGGCCATAGTGGGTCGGGTGCACGTCACGCACTTCGAAGCCGGCACGTTCGCGGGTCAGACCACCCGGGCCAAGCGCCGAGAGACGGCGCTTGTGCGTCACTTCGGACAGCGGGTTGGTCTGGTCCATGAATTGCGACAACTGCGAGGAGCCGAAGAATTCACGCACGGCGGCAGCCGCCGGCTTGGCGTTGACCAGGTCGTGCGGCATGACCGTCTCGATATCGACGGAGGACATACGCTCCTTGATCGCGCGCTCCATGCGCAGCAGGCCGATGCGGTACTGGTTTTCCATCAGCTCGCCGACCGAACGCACCCGGCGGTTGCCGAGATTGTCGATGTCGTCGATCTCGCCGCGGCCATCGCGCAGGTCGACCAGGGTCTTGAGGACCGCCAGGATGTCTTCCTTGCGCAGGGTACGCATGTCATCCGGCGCATCCAGATCCAGGCGCATGTTCATCTTCACGCGGCCCACGGCCGACAGGTCGTAGCGCTCCGGATCGAAGAACAACCCCTGGAACATGGCTTCGGCCGTTTCCGGCGTCGGCGGCTCACCCGGGCGCATGACGCGGTAGATATCGACCAGAGCCTGTTCACGGCTTTCATTCTTGTCGACCGCCAGCGTGGTGCGGATGTAGGGACCGATACCCGTCGCCGGGTCGATGTCGAGCAGGTTGAGAACCTTGACGCCTGTTTCCTTCAGCGTGTCGAGGATTTCCTGGGTCAGCTCGTCGCCGGCTTCCGCGAAGATTTCACCGGTTTCCAGATTGACCATGTCCTCGGCCAGATAGCCGGACAGCAGGAATTCGTCGGAAACCAGCAGGGCTTCCAGACCGTCCTCGGCCAGCTTGTTGGCCGCGCGCGCGGAAATCTTCTTGCCGGCCGGAGCGACGATGTCGCCCGTCTTGGCGTCGACCAGGTCGCGCACCGGCTTGGCACCGCGCCAGCGTTCCTTAACATAGGGAACGGTCCAGCCCTTCTTGGCGAACTTGTATTCGACCGTGTTGTAGAAGGTCGAAAGAATCTCTTCCTTGTCCAGGCCCAGCGCATAGAGCAGCGTCGTCGCCGGCAGCTTGCGGCGGCGATCGAGACGCATGTGGACCACGTCCTTGGCATCGAATTCGAAGTCGAGCCAGGAACCGCGATAAGGAATGATCCGCGCGGCGAACAGGTATTTGCCCGAGGCATGGGTCTTGCCGCGGTCGTGATCGAAGAAGACCCCCGGCGAGCGGTGCATCTGGGAAACGATGACCCGCTCGGTGCCATTGACGACGAAGGTACCCTTGTCCGTCATGAGCGGGATGTCGCCCATATAGACGTCCTGCTCCTTGATGTCCTTGACCGAACGCGCGCCGGTTTCCTCGTCGACATCAAACACGATCAGACGCATCTTGACCTTCAGCGGTGCCGCGAAGGTCATGTCACGCTGCTGGCATTCCTCGACGTCGAACTTCGGCGCTTCGAATTCGTAGGACACAAAGTCCAACACTGCACGTTCAGCGAAATCCTTGACGGGGAAGACCGACTTGAAGACGGCCTGCATGCCCGTATCGCCCCGCTCGCTTGACGGGACTTCCTTCATCAGGAAGTGCTCATAGGAGCTTTTCTGAACTTCAATGAGGTTCGGCATCGCGACCGTTTCCGGAATGCGACCGAACGTCTTGCGAATCCGCTTCTTGCCGGTGAACGACAGACCCATGTCGGCTCCCTTCGCAGACAGCACTGCGCCATAGATGCGGGGTTCGTCCCCGCCCCGCCGTTCCGAGTGGCCCGGCCCTGCGCGTCAAAGACGCAGCGGCCCGGTCCGGATTATGCGGCCCCGCCTGGAACGGCAGCGGAAGGGCCGCGAAACGCAAAGACGGGCTAGCGGACGCGCAGGATACCCCGCGCGCCCGCCGCACCGTTCAGATCACGCCGGAGCGTGACTATTTCAGCTCGACCGTAGCGCCGGCTTCTTCGAGCTTCTTCTTCAGCTCTTCAGCTTCGGCCTTCGGAGCACCTTCCTTGACCGCCTTCGGAGCGCCTTCGACCAGGTCCTTGGCTTCCTTCAGACCCAGGCCGGTGATGGCACGGACTTCCTTGATGACGTTGATCTTCTTGTCGCCAGCCGAAGCCAGGATCACGTCAAATTCGTCCTTCTCTTCGACAGCCGCGCCACCGGCGTCGCCGCCAGCCGGGCCGGCAACCGCGACAGCCGCCGCAGCCTTGATGCCCTTTTCTTCGAGGAGATCGTTCAGTTCCTTGGCTTCAAGGATGGTGAGCGAGAGAAGTTCTTCGCAGAGTTTAGCTACATCAGCCATTTGTTCAATTCCTTGTCGTGTTCAGTGTGTCAGTTCGTTAGCGGAGAATGACGTTACGCTTCGGCTTTTTCGCGGATGACCTCGATGGCGCCAGCCAGACCTTGGCCCGGGGCCATGATACGCTGAGCAACCTGCGAAGCCTGACCCGTGAGACGGGCCGCGATGGTGGCGATAAGCTCTTCGCGGGACGGCATCTTGGACAGGGCGTCGATGCCATTGGCGTCGAACACTTCCTCTTCCATGAAGCCACCGAGAATGACGAGCTTGTCGTTGGACTTCGCGTAGTCCACCAGCACCTTCGGCGCAGCAACAAAGTCTTCCGAGTACGCGATGGCGACCGGACCCGCGAACAGGTCGGAGGCGCCTTCACCCGGCTTGCCTTGCAGAGCGATCTTGGCGAGGCGGTTGCGAACCACCTTGAATGTGCCGCCGAGCTCACGGAGCTTGGCACGCAGATTCGTCATTTCCGCAACGGTCATGCCCGTATAGTGGGCCATCACCACGGATCCAGCGTTCGAGAAGATGCCTTCCAGCTCTTCAACGGACGCTTCTTTTTGATTGCGATCCATTTTGCGGACTCCCTGTTTGAACCGTCCACCACGGACGGTCCGGTGAAAACGCCGCCGAGCGCCTTCCCCGTTTCAAGGGTTCGGGCGCGCCCACGGCGCGTCCTGTCCCAGGGCTTGAACCAACAGACCTTACGAACAAGGCCATATTGTTCATGCTCTGTCTCACACAGGGCCCAAATTGGATTAAGGCAGAACCTCGAAAGGCCCCGCCCCCTGCGATCTCGGACAGGTCCGGTCTTCACCCACAACGCGTGATGAAGAACCGGATCAGCCCGGCCGGATAAAGCCTGCCGGGCTGAAACTCAAGTGTCTTTTACGTCGAATTAAGCCGCGGAGGCTTCCGACGTGTCGATTTTAACGCCCGGCCCCATGGTCGAGGACAGCGCGATCCGGCGGACATAGGTGCCTTTGGCGCCCGACGGCTTCGACTTGACGATAGCGCCGATCAGGGCGCGAACATTCTCGACCAGTTGCGCTTCGGTGAAGCTCGCCTTGCCGACGCCGGCGTGCACGATGCCCGCCTTCTCGACACGGAACTCCACAGCACCGCCCTTGGACGCCGCGACGGCTTTCGTCACATCCATGGTGACCGTGCCGACCTTCGGGTTCGGCATCATGCCTCGCGGGCCAAGCACCTTACCCAGACGGCCGACCAGCGGCATCATGTCCGGGGTCGCGATGACCTTGTCGAAATTGATGTTGCCGCCCTGGACCTGTTCCATCAGGTCCTCAGCGCCCACAACGTCGGCACCGGCCTTCTTGGCTTCTTCAGCCTTCGGCCCCTTGGCAAACACCGCGACGCGGACCGTACGGCCCGTACCGTTCGGCAGTTCGCAGACGCCGCGGACCATCTGGTCGGCGTGGCGCGGGTCGACACCCAGATTTACAGCCAGCTCGATGGTTTCATCAAACTTGGCCTTGGCATTGGCCTTTACGTGCTTGACCGCTTCGTCGACCGTGTAGAGGTGATCGCGATCAATGGTTTCACGCGCAGACGCGAGACGTTTTCCGATAGTCGCCATGATCCCTACTCCGTCACTTCCAGACCCATGGAACGGGCCGAGCCGGCGATGATCTTCGTCGCCTGGTCGAGGTCGTTCGCATTGAGGTCCTTGAACTTGGCTTCCGCGATCTCGCGGCACTGCGCCATCGAGACGGAACCGGCCGAAGTCTGGCCCGGGGCCTGGCTGCCCTTCTGGATCTTCGCGGCCTTCTTCAGATAGAAGCTCGCCGGCGGCGTTGCGATCTCGAAGGTAAAGGACTTGTCCGAAAAGACGGTGATGGTCGTCGGGATCGGCATCCCTTTTTCCATCTCCTGGGTCTTCGCGTTGAAGGCCTTACAGAATTCCATGATGTTCACACCGCGCTGACCCAGTGCCGGGCCGATCGGCGGGGACGGGTTCGCAGCGCCGGCAGGCACTTGCAGCTTGATATAGCCGTCAATCTTCTTGGCCATGTCTCCACTCCATCAACAGGACGCGACCATCGCATCCTTGGGGGTTTGCGGTACGGCCCGGCATGGACTTGGCGCCGGCACCTCCCGCACATCACACGCGCTACTGGGTCTTTTCGACCTGCGCGTATTCCAGTTCGACCGGGGTTGCCCGGCCAAAAATATTGATTGCCACCTTGAGGCGGCCATTCTCGTCGTCGACCTCCTCCACAACGCCGTTGAAGCTGGCGAAGTGACCGTCGATGACATTCACCGTCTCGCCGATCTCGTAATTGACCGTCGGACGCGGACGCTCGGCATCCTCTTCCATCTGGCCAAGGATCCGCTTCACCTCGTTCTCGGACACCGGAATCGGCTTCTTGCCGGACCCGAGGAAGCCGGTGACCTTCGGCGTCGACGTGACCAGGTGATAAGCCTGATCCGTCATGTCCATTTTCACCAGGACATAGCCCGGGAAATACTTGCGTTCGGCATTCACCTTGCGGCCCTTGCGGACCTCGACGACGTCCTCGGTCGGCACGAGAATCTCTTCGAACTTGTCTTCAAGCCCCTGGATCGATGCCTCGGTCCGGATCGCCTCGGCGACCTTCTTCTCGAAGTTCGAATAGGCGTGCACGATATACCACTTGGCAGACATACAAGCCTCCTCCTACGAACCGAGCGACAGCAGGAACTGGACGGTTTCGCGGATCGCGAAGTCCACACCCCAGAAGAACAGCATGGCAATGGCCGAAAGGATCAGCACGAGGATCGTCGAGACGATCAACTCCTGCCGCCCGGTCCAGGTTACCTTGCGGGCCTCCTGACGCACCTGCCCCAGATACTGGAACGGGCCGGCCCGGCGCTTTTTCGGCGCCGCCGTGTCCGCCTTGGCCTGCGCCGGCGTCTTGTTATTCGCGTTCCGCGTCATTCAATTCCATCTGGCCCCTGAAGGCCCTTTTTGCAATCGGGCGCCGCCGGGGCGGTGCCAAATTTGTTCAAAGCGACATGGCAGGGGCGGAGGGACTCGAACCCCCGACCCTCGGTTTTGGAGACCGATGCTCTACCAACTGAGCTACACCCCTGTACCACGCGCGCGGAATAGCACGATGGCAACACCACCGTCACATCCGAAGCGCAGCTGTCTACAATGCGGCGCGCCATAAGAAAACAGCAAAAACGCAGATTTCTGCGGTTCCCGCCTCGCCGGCCTCAGACGCGCGATTGACCCCGGGCATCGACGATCCATGCCAGCGGCTTGTCGCCGGCCGGCGCGGCGAGCATGTCGATCTCGATTGACGCCAGCCCCTCGGCGGCCAGACGATCACGGATGTCCCGCATCTGATCCTCCGATTGCGCAACCCGCACCATAGACGTCATGCGGTGATGAAACGCTTCGATATCCGAGCGCTGCCCCGCAATCCATGCGTCCACATCCGCCGCCGCATAGGCCCCCAAACGTCCGGCCAATGTCCGGCAATCGGCCACCAAGCGTCCTACGTGATGCCGTGCCGGGCCCGGCGCCGCTGCAGCGATTGCGGCTTCGACCTGCTCCAGCGCGCCACGCAATGCGACCACGCAAGCCTGCGCCTCGGCATCTTCGGCTTCGCCCCGCACCGCTTTGGGAATGACGGTCGCATAGCGCGACAACGCATCGAAAATCCCGCTGTTTCGAACCGCAACAAGCAAGCCTGCAACCGCCTTGCACGACTGCTCGACAATGCCGCCTTCGCAATGGACCAGGGCGTGGAAACTCCCCGCCTTTCTGACGACACGTCCGGCCTCGGTAAATGCGTCCGGCCCGGCATATTCCAGGCCATACTGGCTCACCGCGCAGTCGAATACCGCATCGGCAAAAGGCAATTGAGCGCTGTCGGAAACGGTCGGCAGGGCGACCGTCTCACCGGTGACCTCTGCGGCCAGCGCGACCGCTCCGGGAGCAATGTCCGCACAGAAAGCGGAAAGCCTGACATCCCCGCCGGACGCTGCCTCCCGCGCAGCAAAACGCAGCACCTCTCCTTCGCCGCACGCCAGATCGATCAGATCGAGTGGACCGTGTGT
The DNA here is from genome assembly GCF_056160825.1 of Maricaulis sp. ABE4_448. Taxonomy (NCBI): domain Bacteria; kingdom Pseudomonadati; phylum Pseudomonadota; class Alphaproteobacteria; order Maricaulales; family Maricaulaceae; genus Maricaulis; species Maricaulis sp. ABE4_448. The sequence goes on along the minus strand of NZ_JBSWXX010000007.1, from coordinate 8,311 downwards.
GTCAAAGCGATCTGCAAAATAGGAGTGCCAGTGCGAAGCGATAACCGCCGCCAGCTCCGGGTCCCGGTAGCGGTGTTCGCTGCCCTTGGCCCGCCCCTGCCAGAATTGTGACCACGCTGCCGTTTCGCCCATCATCCCCGCCTCAAACATTACAAACATGTTAGAGAAGCGGCGCGCGAACTCAACGCCTGCGGCTGACCGATTGCAGCCCATATGAAAAGGGCGGGTCCAAAGACCCGCCCTTCCCGAAGTGTATCAAGTCTGTCGACTAGAAGCGCAGGTTGGCGCCCAGGAACAGACGACGACCGAACGGGTCGTAGGTGGACGGCCAGGTGTTGGCCTGCTCCGACGACGTCGAGGTCAGGGTCGGCGGCTCTTCGTCCGTGATGTTCTGGAGGCCGAGGCTCACGCGCACGGTTTCCGAAACATCGTAACCGAAGGTCACGTCGAAGTAGTTGTAAGCGTCGATCGACAGCTCGCGGTCGGACACGAAACCGGCATAGGACGGTTCGATGTCAACACCGCTGATGTGACGCCAGCGAAGGCTGGTCGTCAGCGCGCCCCAATACCAGCTCGCCTGGGTGACGTGCTTGTATTCCGGGGTCGGCTCGCCGCACTGGCCGGAGAACAGACCTTCACAAGCCACGAAGCCCGCGACTTCCGAAGTCTGGTAGCCATTGCCCATCGTGAACGTCGAGTAGTAGTTCACGCTGAAGGAACCGAGGTCGGGCGACAGGCCCATCTGTTCGGCGTCCCACATGTAGTCGGCACGAACGTCGACACCTTCCGCTTCAAACACGGCGAGGTTCGAAGAGAACAGCTCCGGCATGAACGGGTTGGCCATCTCACCCGTGGACGGGTCACGAGCGCCCTGGAAGAAGTTACAAGCCGACTGGATGTCCTGACGGTAGCACTCGTCCAGCAGGTTCTGCAGGGACGGAGTCGCGATCGCGTCTTCGATTTCGATCTTGTAGTAATCGACCTGCAGCGTGAAGCCGTTGATGAAGTTCGGCTGCCACACCGCACCAATGGTGAAGGTGTCGGCAATTTCTTCTTCAACGGTGGAATTGCCGCCGAACAGAGCTTCGATCTGAGCGTTCGACTGGAACGCCGTGCCAACAGCCGCCGCCGGGACGCCGGTAGCGATACAGTTGGCTTCGATCACGCTGCTGTCATAGGAACCCAGACCGCCGGAGCACGGGTCGGTTGCACCCGGGAAGCCATTGGTCGCCGGCGAGAACAGGTCGCTCACGTTCGGCGCACGGACAGCACGGTTGTACTGGGTACGGAAACGGAGGCCATCAACCGGTTCCCAACCCAGGCCAGCAGCATATGTCTGAGCGCTGCCGATGGTCGAGTAGTCCGACATACGGAAGGCGCCCGTGAAGTTCAGGCTCTGGATGCCCGGACGGTCGGTGATGAGCGGAATGTCGACTTCCGTGAAGAATTCGTAGACGTCGAACGAACCTTCGATGGCCAGCGACTGGTTGAAGCCGCGGACATCCGGACCCAGCACGGAGTCAGGGCGGATCGACGCGGAGTTCTCACGATACTCGACACCGAGCACGATTGCCGGAGCAATGTTCGCCATCGGCGACGCCATGTTTTCCAGCTCACCGGAGACGGCAGCAACGGCCTGTGTTGCTTCGATCACGTCGATCTGGGCACCGGTGCGAGCGATATAGCTGGCCGCCTCGGCGGACACGGAGTTCTCACCGTTGAAGATGTCGAGGGTCGGAGCCGAACAACCGCTGGCAATAGCCGTCGGACCACCGTCACAAAGCACAGCTTCCTGGAAGGCCGACACGGAAATGTTGCCAGACAGGATCTGAGACACGGACGAGCGCGAATAGTTGTAGAACACATCATACGACCAGTTGTCGTTGATGTCGCCACGCACACCGAACACACCTTGGAACGTATTCGTGTCCCGCAGGCTGTTCCGCGTCGAGATCTCCTGCATACGGCGGCTGATGCGGATATCCGCGGTGCCATCGCCGTTGTTGGAGGTGGCATCACCCGCGATCAGATCGCGCAGAGCCGTCGACAGAAGCGGGTTGTCGAGGTTGATCGTGATACCCAGCGTACCCGTCGGAGTCGGCGCCAGCTGGCTGTCGACCACGTTGTTCGAGTAGATACCGCGAGCATACGCTTCAATGTTGTCATTGATCTCATAGGTAGCGAAACCCGAGATCATGTGACGCTCTTGCGGCAGCTGCAGATAGTTGGTCGGCGCGTAGTTGTACGGCGTCCAAGCAACCGGATTGCCGTTGGGGTCGGTCATCACGTCGAAGCCGGTGCCGGCAGCCGGACGGATCCGGGTCTGCGGGATGCTCGAGGAACCGCCCGGGATGTACGGGTCGGTACCCGGGCCCGGCGACCAGTAAGCGACTTCGGAAAACTCTCGGGAGCCTTGGAAGACAGCTTCACGATTGGTGTAGCCGAAGGACAGCACGGCGTTACCGCGACCATTGTCGAAGTTACCACCCATGGTGACGGAGACGTCAGTAATCGCCGCGTCGCCTTCTTCCAGGGAGAATTCGTGCGAGGTGGAAACTTCCACACCCTCGAAGTCGTCGCGCAGGATGAAGTTCACAACACCGGCAACAGCGTCCGAACCGTAAACGGCCGAAGCACCACCGGTCACGACGTCAACACGCTCGACCATGGCGGCCGGGATGTTGTTCAGGTCGACGACCTGAGCGGCGCCGGAGCCGACGAAGCGCTGACCGTCAACCAGGACCAGGGTCCGGGTCGTGCCGAGACCGCGAAGCGACACCGTCGCCGTACCATTACCCGGGTTGTTCGACGTGGCGTCGAAAGCCGGGATGAGCTGCGGCAGGGTGTTCAGCAGGTCTTCGGTGTTGACCACGTTGTTCAGCTCGAACAGCTCTTCGTTAACCGAAGTGATCGGGCTCGGGGCCACCGTGTCGGTGCGTTGAATGCGCGAACCGGTGATGACGACCACGTCGTCTTCAGCGGCGCCTTCTTGTGCCATCGCAGGCGCGGCTACAGCCAGGCCACCGATAAGCGTGCTCGCCATGAGGCAAGCCTTCAAGGAAGTCGGTCTCACTCTTAATCCCTCCGAGTAAGGTTGTAATGGGAAACCCGCCCGCATTTGATTTTTCAGGCAGCATCCCCCCGGCTCGGCGGAGCTCACGATTCCCCGCCTTATCTGCAAGGTACCCATGCATATTACGAAGGGTCAATGACACACGACCGTCACATCCCTATGCCAAGCGTCATTCACGCTGCACTGTTGCGCATATGCCGCAGACCTTTCGACAAGACCTGATTTTACCAAGCCTTTTCGCGAGAACCGGGCGTCACAATACACCGTACAATTAGCTAGTCCGGCAGCAGGTCGAAGGGCGCCGTCACGCGCACATCCTCGCTCTCGAACGGCTCGACGCCGTGCCACATGTAGGAGGGGAAGAAGATCGCCGCGCCGGCTTCGGGACAGATATAGCGTTCGGCCGGAAGGTCGAGGCCGGGCAAGCCCGGAGCCCCCAAGCGCAGCCATCCGGCGCGTTCACCGCGCAGCACCGTCTCCGGAACATGGACATAATAGCTGGCGCTGATCCAGCCGGCCGGATGGATATGGTCGACATGGCCGCCGCCCGAGCGCAGCCTCACAGACCAGGCACCCGTGAGTCTCAGCCGGTCGGACTTGCGGGCGAGGAAAGGATGCCCGGGATCATCCGGCAAATCCGCGACAAAACGCTGCGCGGCCGCCTGCAGCGCCTGGGCAAGCGCCTGAATGACCGGGTCATCATTATCCCACAGACGTCCCGGTGACTGGGTGCCGCCGAACAGGGTCTGCTCGATCGGCTGGGCCTGCGTGGCATGAAGCGCAGCAATACGCTCGGCCAGAGCCTCATTGAACGCGTCCAGCGACGCATAGCCCGCGGGCGTGTCGATGAACCGCTTCGCCGTCAGGCGGTCGTAATCGTAAAGCCGCCTGTAGCGATCATCGCCGGCACAGCGCCAGGCGGTTGCCTGCAGGGCGACATGCTTTTGCAGATGCTCCGCGGGCGGGTCGGCGCGAAGCGCATCGACCGCGTCTTCGGTCCGCCCGTGCATCAGACACGCCTCGACAAGCTGGTGGCGGATCTCGAAATCCTCACCACCGCTCGCTGCAAGGGCGGCGCGCAGGTCCGCAAGCCCCGCCTCCCCGTCACCCTGCTTGCTCCGGATCTCCCCGCGCAGAGCCAGGGCCCGCGCATGCGCCGGCGCCGTTTCCAGTGCAACTTCAAGTGCTTCCAGCGCATCGGCCGGATAACCTGTGCGCAGCAGGACACGGGCTTTGGTATAGGCCAGTTCAGGATCCGTCTGGCTTGCCAGAACGACGTCGAGGGCAGCGGTGGCCCCTCGCCCCTCTCCCAGCTCCCAGAGCAGGCTCGCCAGATCCCTGTGGATATCCGCCCGCAGGGGCGCACACCGCGACGCCTGCCAGTAGGCTTCCCGCGCCTCGGCAGCACGTCCGAGCGTGCGCAGCGTATGACCACGCTGGAAATGAGCCTCCGCCTGCGCCGGTGCCAGCCTGCAGGCCGCGTCGAGATCCTGCAGGGAATCCGCGAGCCGATTGACGGACCGCAGCACGCTGCCGCGGTTGATGCGTGGCATGGGCGCCCCGGGGTTTGCATCAATGGCGCGGGAATAGAAGTCCAGCGCCCCCGCCTCGTCGCCGGCCCGTGATCGCAGATTGCCCAGCCCGTTGAGCGCCGCCGTGCTGTCGGGCACGCTCTTGAGAACATCGCGGAAAGCCGCTTCCGCCTCTTCGCTGCGGCCCAGATCGGACAGTGTGATGGCCAGGTTGGTCATCGCGTCCACAAAATCGGGCTTGCGCGCCAGGGCCGCACGATAGGCCTCGACTGCCCCGGCGAGGTCTCCGGCCCTGCGCTTGAGATTTCCCAGATTGCTGAGGACGGCAAACGGTTGCGGGTGCCGCCCTGCTGCCGCCTCCAGATCGGCGATGCCGGCGGCAAACCGGCCCAACCGGCCGCGGACCACACCACGCAGATGCAGCGCCTCGACATCATCCGGCCGCGTGCTGATCACGGCGTCCAGCCGGGCCTCGGCCTCCCCGGCCCGGCCGCTTTGCAGCAACTGCATCGCGCGCTGGAGATCGGCACTCATGACCGGGTCCGCGAGCGGCCGCCTGACAGGACCCGCCGCATCATTCCGCCGAGCCCCGGCTTCGGGGCCGGCCGGTCCGGATCGGGGTCTGCATTGCCGTCGTGCTCCACCCACAAACCGGTTTCATTGTCGACACATAAGCGCGACAAAGCGTCATCAAACGGGCTCAGGAATGTCGCGTAGGGCGAGGTCGAGTCGAGATGCTCCTTTGACGGCGGACGCCGGACCTGGGTCGCGCTGAACGTCATCACCGTGCGCTCGACATCGTAATATTCGAGACATTTCCGACTCCAGCTCAAGCCGCACCGCGCGAGCACGAAGCGCAGCCGCGCCTCGAAGTCACCGACCAGTTCCTCGTATTGCAGGGGCGTGACATGATCGCGATAGGTCTCGGCCCAGTGCTTACCCAGCCGCGCCTGAAGCGCGTAGTAGTGCGCGATATCGTCGAGATCGTGCGCGAAGGGCCACATGCGCGAGAAATTGCGCCGGTAGATCGAGAAGGCCACTTCCACCGGCTTGCGGCGGATATGGATGACCGGCGCCTTGGGGAACATCTGGCGGATCAGTCCGACAGCCAGGAAGTTCGCCGGCTGTTTGTCGGTCACGAAAGGCGTGCCCGTGAGACCGTATTCGCGATACTGCGACAGGTAGCGTTCACGCCAGGGCGCCAGCACGTCCTCGGGAATCTCGCCGCCGGACCAGCCGGTCTCCCGCGCCCAGCGGATGAAGGCCTCGAACAGGACCGGCATCATGCTGAGCTCGCCGCCGGCCTGGACGTCGTCATGGGCTGAAATGGCAGCTTCGATGAGCGTTGTGCCGGAGCGCGGCATGCCGACGATGAAGATCGGCGCCTGCTCGAGCGCCGGAGACGACCGCACCACCGGCTCTGCGAATACCTGTGTCAGCCACTCGGTGCGCCGCTCCTGCTCGGGGCGGTCATAGGCCGACACGACGGCGCCGTTGTGTTGGAGTTTCTTGGTGTCATTGGCCCGCGACCAGGCCGCAAACGCGGCCTCGCGCTGAGCGCGCCGGTGCCGGGCATCGCCCAGCGCAAACAGGCCGATCGACAACCGGTCGGCCGGCATGCCGGGCTTGACGGTTTCGGCCTCCAGACGCTCGACCTCGTCATCGGTCAAGCGCCCGCCGGATACTTCGGAGAGCTGGCCATAGGCTTCGAAATTGCCCGGATCGATCGCCAGCGTGCGCCGGCACATCTCGATCGCCCTGTCCTGCTCGCCGCGGAAAGTGTGGATGCGAGCGAGCCCGAAACAGGCGTCGGCACAACCGGGATCGAGCGACAACGCCTTGTCGAAGGCGGCGCGCGCTCCCTCGATATCCCGCGCGCCGAGAATCAGCCGGCCGAGCGCCGCCCAGTTGTCAGCCTTGTCCGGCTCGGCATCGACGACCGGGCGGTAGATCCGGATCGCCTTGCGATAATAGCCCTGCTGCCCCAGGCCCATGGCCAGCGCGCCGCGAGCCTCCATGTCCTGCGGGTCCAGCGCATGCCAGGCTTCGGCAGCGGCGGTCAGCGCGGTGAAATCGCCGGCAAACCGGGCGAGATCCGAGCGCAGGCGCAGCACGTCCAGAGAACCGGCGAGCCCTTCGGCCTCGGCGGTATCGAGCGCCGCCGCCGCCGCATCGAGCCGCTTGCACTCCAGTGCCGCGCCGGCCAGGCGCAACGCGACATGCGGGCGGGCCGGATGCCCGGCATCGGCGGTTGCCAGCGCCTTGTCGAGCGCGCGTGCGGCTGAGTCGAAATCCCCGGCCCGTCCGGCCAGATCGCCATAACGCCCCCAGACATCGAACCGGTCCGGCGACAACTCGCTCGCCCGCTTCGCCGCAGCCAGGGCTGCGGGAAGGTCCCCGTCTGCCTCGTGGAGAATGGAGCGGTAGAGCGGCACCAGACCAAGCGCCGGGTCGGACGCTTCAGCCTGGTCCAGCCAGTCGCGGCCGCTGGCAAGATCACCCGTCTCGACAGCGCAGACCCCCAGCAGAGCCAGGGCTCCGGCATCGCCGGGCCGGTCGGCGAGCACGGCCTCGCACAGGGCGCGGGCCCCGGCGAAATCATTGGCCAGGCGCAATTGCCCGGCTTGAGCCAGCCGCGTGTCCTGCATCATGTTGCCCGGTAAGGCGGATCGTTTCGGAACCAGCCGGTAATCTGGTGCCGCGCGCCGTCGGCGAACGGCGATACGGCGCTGACCGAATGGATGCGCCGGCCGTCAAAGATAGACAGCACATTGAAGCGCGGCAGGAAGGCCCGGCTGATGTCCAGATTGTCGTCGAGCAGCATCAGAAGGCCGCCCCAGTCGGGCTGCCAGTTGCGCGTGAAACCCAGCGTGTAGGCGGCAACGCGCTCCTTGTCGTGCCCCTCATCGATATGCCGCGTGAGGAAATGCCCCCGCGCATAGCGGGTCGCCTGGGCATCAGCCTTGGTCACCAGCGGCGCACCAGTCACGGCCCTGCCCAGTTCAAGAAATTCCGGCGAATTGATGAACTCGGTCAGCTGATGAACCGGATGCCCGGCATCCCAGCCCGATGTGTAGGCCTCGATCATCGGATAGCTGTCATAGAGATAGCCGTAATTGTCGCGGGCCCGCTCCATGACATGGCCGATCTTGGCACCGATGGCCTGCCGCCCCATCGCGGCAATTTCCTGCTGGGTCAGCTTGGATACCCGTTCCCCGCCCGGCGCAGACGGATCGGCCTCGGCGAAGACCAGGCGCCAGTTCAGCGTACGCGCCAGAAGGTTTTCAATATGCTCGGCAAGCGCCGGTTCGAACACGTCGGGGATCCGGACGAGCCGGTCGCGCGCATAGATCTCTGCCCATTTCTGCGCATCGAGCGCCGGGTTCAGTCTCAGTTCCAGCGTTTCGGCCATCATCACGGATACTTCTTCAGCCCAGGGCGAAAGTGGTACCGGCGGCCTCCGGGCGTGTCCATACGATGGCCTGTCATGCGACAGCGCACCGCAGTCCGGCACATCAGCCTGCAGCAATACAGGCACAAATGAAAACGGCGGACCCGAAGGCCCGCCGTTTCAGCATCGGTATGGATCGAACGATTACTCGACGATCTTGGAGACGACGCCGGCGCCGACGGTACGGCCGCCTTCACGGATAGCGAAGCGCAGCTTCTCTTCCATGGCGATCGGCGTGATCAGCTCGACATTCAT
>NZ_JBSWXX010000006.1:0-52728 GCF_056160825.1 Maricaulis sp. ABE4_448 | reverse complement strand
AAATCTCCGCGTGCGGGATGCCTCGGGCATCACCACCAAACCTTCAAATCGGACACGATGTCCGCCGTGCATCCCGCACCCCTCTCATCGCTCCAGGGCGCAAGCCCGTGGGGGATTTCGTGCTGGGCAGGTTTCTTTCCTCCCCATTCCATGGGGAGGTGGATCGCCGCGAGGCGGCGAGACGGAGGGGCGCCGCGTCAGCGGCGGTGTGTCAGCGACAGGCTCCACCGCCTCCCGGCGCTGACGCGCCGGCCCCTTCGACCCCTCCTTCGCCAAGGCGATGGAGGGCCCACTTCCCCATAGAATGGGGAAGAAAGGCAGAGCGCGCTTTCCCCGGTACGGGGGCCGGGGGAAGTGGCGGGGGAGGCAAACGCGCGCGGTCAGGTTTTGTCGCGGGTCAGGAAGAGCACTTTGGCGGCGCCGTACTCCTTGACGGTCTGGCGGTGCCAGCCGGGTGTTGCGGGGTCTTCATCGGCGCCGACTTCGAGGATGGCGACGGCATCCTCGCTAACCCATTTGCCCTCGACCAGTTTCGCCAGCGACTTTTCGCCCAGACCATGGCCATAGGGCGGGTCGAGGAAGGCCATGTCGAAAGGTGCGCCCAGATTGGACGGTTTCTCGCCCAGCGCCGTGGCGTCGCGGCGGTGGATGCGGGTGACGCCGAAGAGTTGCAGCGTGTCGACATTGTCGCGGATCGCGCCGCGCGCCTCGGCGGCCATTTCCACGAACAGGCAGAAGGCGGCGCCCCGGGATACGGCCTCGATGCCCAGCGCACCGGATCCGGCATAAAGATCGATCACCCGGGCGCCCTGGACCGGTGGGCACCAGTCGGCATGCGCGATCACATTGAACATGTTCTCGCGCGCCCGGTCGGAGGTGGGGCGGGTGGAGCGGCCTTTCGGTGCGACCAGGGCGCGGTTGCGGAACTTTCCGCCGACGACCCTCATGTCCTAGCGGCGTCCCTGCGGCTTGCGCGGCGGACGGCCTGGGGGGGTATCGCGGTCGGTTGCCGCCGTTTTTCCGGCCGGACGGCGCACGGCGGGACGGCCGCGGGCACGCTTGAGCGGCTTGGCGCCATCCTCGTCCGCAGCCGGCTTGGGCAGGCCGGGCTGGCCGGCCCCGCCCATCTTGCGCTTGACCGGCTTGCGGCCGGGACGGGCGGGCTTTTTCTTCGCGACGGCCTCGCCGGTGGTGGCGGCCATTTCGACAAGATGCCCGGCCTGGTCGCGCAGCACGCGGCCCGGCACGGCCTTCACCTCGCCGCGCGGCAGATCGCCCAGCTGGAAGGGGCCGTAGGCCGTGCGAATCAGCCGGTTCACTTTCAGGCCGACACTGTCGAGCGCCTTGCGAACCTCGCGATTCTTGCCTTCGCGGATACCGATATCGAGCCAGATATTCGAGCCGGTTTCGCGTTCGATCTCGACATCCATCGGGCCGTACTTGATGCCCTCGACGGTGACGCCGGCGCGCAGTTTTGCGATCGCCGCCTCGTCGATCGAACCGAAGGCGCGGGCGCGATAGCGGCGCATCCAGCCAGTGGCCGGCAGTTCCAGGGCACGGGCGAGGGCGCCGTCATTGGTCAGCAGCAAAAGGCCTTCGGATGTCAGGTCGAGCCGGCCGACCGAGATCACGCGCCCCATATCCTTCGGCAGCGCATCGAACACGGTTTCGCGGCCCTCCGGGTCGGCGTGTGTGGTCACCAGGCCCGTCGGCTTGTGATAACGCCACAGGCGCGTCGCTGCCGGCGGGTCGACCGGCTTGCCATCGACCTCGATCCGGTCGGCCTGGGTGACCTTCACGGCGGGCGTGTCCAGACGCTTTCCATTCAAGGAGATGCGGCCCTCCTCGATCATGCGTTCGATCTCGCGGCGCGAGGCCACACCGGCCCGGGCGAGGTATTTGGCAATGCGTTCGCCGGTATTGTCGGACGTATCGGAGGCTTCGCTCACGCTTGACCCTTTCTGGCGGTCATTCTAACCCGCAGCGGATGATGGACCCGCGCGATACACGTTTTATGGCCCGAGCGCTAGAACTGGCTCAGGCGGCAGCTGAGGCTGGCGAGGCACCCATCGGTGCTGTCGTGGTCGATCCGGCCACGGACGAGATCGTCGCGGAGGCGCACAACAGGCCCATTGCAGCACATGACCCGGCCGGGCATGCGGAAATCCTGGCATTGCGGGCGGCGGCGCAGAAGCGGGAAAATTACCGTCTGACGGGGCTGGAGCTGTACGTTACGCTGGAACCGTGTGCGATGTGCGCCGGAGCGATCAGCCATGCGCGGATCGGCCGTCTGATCTATGGCGCCAGCGATCCCAAGGGCGGTGCTGTGGAACACGGGCCGCGCTTCTTCCAGCAGCCGACCTGCCACTGGCGGCCAGATGTCGCGCACGGGTTACTGGCGGAGGAGAGCGCCGCGCTCCTGCGCGCCTTCTTCCGGGCCCGCCGCAAGGGCGGTTGATCTGTCATCTTGGACAGGGCCGGACGCTTGGCCCGCTAGCCCTGAAACATTTTGACTGAACGCGTATAGACGCTGTTGTCATAAAACCTTGTCTTGAACGAGTTCGGTGTACGGACGAAGAGGAGCGCACTCATCTGGAGTGACAAATGCTTCGTGTCCTGAACAAATCTCTGATGGCCTCGTTCGGTGCGCTTGCCTTGGCGGCCACTGCGCATGCGACCGATGCCGGTTGTGATGCGACGCCGCTCCTGTTGCAGGACGTGACCATTATCGATGCCTCGGGCCGCTGGAGCGACCAGGACATCTTCATCGAGAATGGCCGGATTTCCGCTGTCGGCTCCGATCTGGTGCTGGAAACGGGCCAAGCCGTGACGGTGTTGGGCCGTCCGGGGGCGGTCGTCAGCCCGCGTCCTGAAGCCGAGCCGGGTGCGATCTATATCCGCACCGCAACGCGGGCCCCGTCCCGTGCGGGCCGCCGCGAACTCGTCATGCCGGGCGCACCGGCCGACCTGCTGGTCTATGCCGAAGAAACCGGTCCGGGCCAGGTCGAGATGGAAATCCGTGACGGCCGGATTGTCGGCGTCATGCCGGCCTGTAACGGCTAGTCATCGAAGCGCCGGCCTGTTCAGTGAGAGCGGGAACCGGTTTCGTTGTTCGAAATGCACTAGGCCGTAAGGCGGGCTTCCAGTCCGGCTGAAACGGACGGCCACTCATCCTTCAGCACCGAGAACCAGACAGTATTCCGCCATTCGCCGGTCCAGCACATCAGGTGGTGGCGGAATGTCCCTTCATACTGGCCACCCAGTTTCCGGATGGCGTTCTGGGAGCGCTGGTTGCGGTGGTGAGTTTTCAGCTCCACGCGTTCGGCCCCGCACTCGAAGGCCCGGCCCAGCAGGAGATGCTTGCAGGCGGGATTGATGCGGGTGCCGCGAACCTCGGGCGCGTACCAGGTCCAGCCGATCTCCAGCCGCTGGTGGTCGGGCACAATGCACAGAAAGGCCGTATGCCCCACCGCTGCCCCGTCCGAGCGCCGTCTGACCAGATGAGAGATCTGCTCGCCTCTCTGGGTGGCTGTCAGCATCAGGTCGAACCAGCTATCGAAGTGCGGGCCGTCACCGCGCACCAGGGTGAGGTCCCACAAGCCTTCGGCTTCGGCCAGGGGGCGCAGGGCTTCACGATGGGAGTCATCCAGCGGTTCGAGCCGGACCACCGCGTTTTCCAGCACAACAGGTTCGATTTTCATGCGTCGACTCCGGCCAAGAGGGCTATTCCGCGGACGATGTAGACGATGCCGATCGCCGAGACGATCCATTTCGTCCACTGGCGGAACTGCACATCGCTCATCATTGCCAGGAAGCGGGCGCCCAGCGTGGTGCCGAGAATGGCCAGCGGCGCGGCGACGAGTAGCCATTGCGCCTGGGGCAGGCTTTCCGCCGCCAGGGCCGGCAGGACGTAGTAGGCGATCTTGACGAAGTGCGAGACGACCTGGGTTGCGGCCTTGGTGGCGACGATGCAGCGGCGGTCGCGCTCGGTGTCGGCGAAGAAGACGTCCAGCAGCGGTCCCGATACGCCGGCGACCACGTTGAGTCCCGTCACCGTGAAGCCGCAGGCCACGGCATGGAAGGGGCGGGCGGCGTCGAAATGGACCCAGCGCCTGGGCAGCCAGATTACGCCGGGAACCAGGCCCAGCATGATGAAGAGCCAAGGCTTGGACAGTTCGAAAGTCGCCAGTACGAGCAGGGCCGCCGCCGCGCCGGAGCCGAACAGGTAGATGCCCAGAATGCGCCAGTCGATCCAGCGCGCATGCAGGATGGCGCGCCAGCCGTTGGACACGCTCTGCACCACGCCGTGCACGACCATGGCGGCCGAGACCGGCAGGACGAGCGCCAGTATCCCCATCAGGATAAGCCCGCCGGCCATGCCGAACACGCCCGATATGAAGGCGGTGACGAAAACCCCCGCAAGGATGATCAGTCCGGACATGAAATACGGGCTCCATCGCACTATATGGCGGGAGGCACACCATACAGGGGAACAGCATGACCGTTACCGTCATCATCAGCGGCGCCGCGGCGCTTGTCGGCGCCCTTCTCGGACTGGGCAGCCTGATCAGCCCGGCCTGGGGCGCTTCGGTCGTGCGGTTGCAGCCGATGGCGGACAAGCCGGGCGGCTGGGCCGAATTCCGGGCGAGCTATGGCGGCGGTCTGCTCCTGCTGCATGGCGCGGTGCTGCTGGCGATCGTGATGCGCGAGCAGGCCGGCATGGCCAGCGTGGTTGCGGCCGGCTTTGCCGCCGGTGCTGCCTGGCTCGGCATGGCAGTCGGGCGCACCGTCTCGATGCTGGCGGACCATGCCAAGCATGGCACGCGGACCGGGTACAATCTGTTCTCGGTCGGTTTCGAACTGGTGGTCGGCCTCGCCCTGATGGCGCCTTGGCTCGCTCATATCGGCGGCCGGGCAGGGTAGGCGCAGCCGGCGGGTATGCCGGCGAGGCGGGGCGCTAGGCCCCCGCCTTCACCGCAAAGCTCCAGGCAGCTTCGGCCATGGGTTGCACTGCGGCCCCCATCTCCTTGGCGCGCTCGTTGGAGGCATTGCCCTGCAGCGAGCGGGCATAGACGCCCTGGATGATCGAGGTCAGCCGGAAGATGTTGTAGGCGAAGTAGAAATCCAGCTCGGGAATGCTGTCGCGATGGGTGCGGCGGCAATAGGCCTCGGTATATTCCTCGACGGTCGGGATCCCCATGGAGGCGATATCGATCCCGGCGAAACCATTGCGGATTTCCGGCGGCATCACCCAGCCCATCAGCTGATAGGTGAAGTCGGCCAAGGGATCGCCCAGCGTGGACAGCTCCCAGTCCAGCACCGCGATGACGCGCGGCTCGGTCGGGTGGAAGATCATGTTGTCCAGGCGGTAGTCGCCGTGGACGACGCTGGTGCGTTCCTGTTCCGGCGCGGCCTGGGGCAGCCACTCGATCAGCTTGTCCATCGCCTCGACCGTGCCCGTTTCGGCGGCACGGTATTGCTTGGACCAGCGGCCGATCTGGCGCTGGAAGTAATCGCCCGGCTTGCCATATTGGCCCAGCCCGGCCGCCTCGTGATCGATGCCGTGCAGATGCGCCAGCGTGGCGTTGGCCGCGTCGTAGATCGGGCCGCGCTCGGACGTGTCGAGGTCGGGCAGGAGCGGGTCCCAGAAGATCCGGCCGGTGACGAAATCCATCACGTAGAATTCGGTGCCGATGACATCGCGGTCCATGCACAGCCCGTGCATTTTCGGCGCGGGGAAGCCGGCCTTGCCCAGCTTGCTCATCACCTCGAACTCACGGTCGACCGCATGGGCCGAGGGCAGGAGCTTGCCCGGCGGCTTGCGGCGCAGCACATAGGAATGACCCGGCGTTTCCAGCTTGTAGGTCGGGTTGGACTGGCCGCCCCGGAACTGGCTCACCGTCAGCGGGCCTTCATAGTCCTCGACCTGCTCCGCCATCCAGGCAGCCAGCCGGGCTTCGTCGAAGGCGAGGGCGTCGGCGACCTGTTTGGTGCCGGAATATTGTTCGTCGATCTTGCTCATTCGCTCAGATACACCGTGCCGTTCTTCATAACGAAATCGACGTCGCGCAGCTCGGAGATATTCTCCAGCGGGTTGCCGTCGACGGCGACAATATCGGCATACTTGCCGGTTTCGATCGTGCCGATATCGCTGTCCATGCGGACATGGCGCGAGGCGTGGATCGTGGCGGTCTCGATGGCCTCCATCGGCGTCAGACCAGCTTCGACCAGGAGTTCGAATTCGCGGGCATTGTCGCCATGCTGGGACACGCCGCTATCGGTGCCGAAGGCGATGGACACCCCGCCATCATGGGCCCGGCGGGCCATATCCAGCATTTGCGGGCCGACAGAGCGGGACTTGGCGCGCTGGTTGTCGGTCATGAAATCGGCGGTCTCGGCGAGTTCCGCCACGGTAACACCGGCCAGCACGGTCGGTACGAGATAGGCGCCATTGCGGCGCATCAGGCGGATCGAGTCAGTGTCCAGATAGGTGCCGTGTTCGATCGAGTCGCCGCCGGCTTCCAGGAAGGCGTTGATACCGGTCACGCCATGCGCATGGGCGGTGACCTGGCGGCCCATCATGTGGGCCGCCTCGACGATCGACTCCAGCTCGTCGTCGAAGAATTGCCGCTCCACGCCGGCCGCCGTGTCGGACAGCACGCCGCCGGTGGCGGTGATCTTGATCACATCGGCACCGCCGCGGATCAGCGTACGCACGGCTTCGCGGCATTGGGCCGCGCCGTTGCAGGCGGTGGGGCTGGTGAACTGGTGCAGCACGTCGAGGGCAAAACCGTTGACGTCGGCATGGCCGCCGGTCGGGGTGACGGCGGTGCCGGCAACCCGCATGCGCGGTCCCGGAACGAAGCCCGAATCGACGGCATCGCGCAGGGCGAGGGCCGCTTCGAAATTGCCGCCGACATCCTGCACCGTCGTGAAGCCGGCCATCAGCGTGGTGCGGGCATTGTCGGCGCCGGCAAAGGCGAGATCGGACGCGCTTTCGGTGAAGGTATTGAAGCGCCGGCCCGGGCCGAGTTCCGATTGCAGGTGGACATGGCTGTCGATGAAGCCGGGCATGACGTAGTCGTCGGTCAGGTCGATCACCGTCGCGCCGTCGGGCGTCACATAGCCCGCCTGGATGTCTTCGATGCGCTCGCCGCGGACCAGGATGGACTGCTGTTCCAGCGGCGCCTCTCCCGGCACGGCCAGCAGCCAGCCGGCGTGAATGACAGTCAGCGCCTCTTCGGCGTCCTGCGCCTGGGCCAGTCCGGTCAGCGCCGTGGCGGCCAGTGCCGTTGCAACGGCTCTCAGCATGATCCTCTCCCCTCGAATATGTGGGGCAAAGGATGATCAAGCCGGCCCCGAAGTCAAACGGCGAGCGTACCTGTGCGTCGAAAAACTGGCGGAGGCCTAGTGCGTGCGCAGGGCCCGCCAGGCAATATCCCGGCGGCAGAAGCCTTCCGGCCAGTCGATCTGGTCGATCGCGGCATAGGCGCGTTCGACGGCATAGTGCAGGGTCTCGCCCGAGGCGGTGACGTTCAGCACGCGGCCGCCGGCGGCAATTCGCTCGCCCCTGGCATTGCGGCCCGTGCCGGCCTCGAACACCTGCACGCCCTCCATCCGGTTCGCCTCGGTGACGCCCTTGATCACCGAACCCTTCTTGTAGTCGCCCGGATAGCCATTGGCGGCCAGCACGACGGTGATCGCCGGATCCGGCGACCAGGCAATGGCCGGCATCTCGCCCAGTGCGCCGGTGGCCGTGGCCATCAGATAGGGCAGAAGGTCGGCGTCGATCCGCATCATCAGGACCTGGCATTCCGGATCGCCGAAGCGGATGTTGAACTCGACCACTTTGGGCCCGTCCTTCGTGACCATCAGTCCGGCAAACAGCACGCCCTGGAAGGGGTGGCCTTCGGCAGCCAGGCCGCGGGCGACCGGCTCGATAATGGTCTTCATCGCCGTGTCGATCAGTTCCGGCGTGGCGATCGGGGCGGGCGAATAGGCGCCCATGCCGCCGGTGTTGGGACCGGTATCGCCTTCGCCGACTCGCTTGTGATCCTGGGCTGCGCCGCAATAAAGCACGGTCTCGCCGTCGCACAGCGCGAAGATGGAGACCTCCTCGCCGGCCATGAATTCTTCGATCACCAGCGTCTTGGAGGCTTCGCCGAACTTGCCGGACAGGAAGGCATCGATCTCGGCTTCCGCCTCGGCGCGATCATCCAGGATCACCACACCCTTGCCGGCGGCCAGACCGTCGGCCTTGAGGACATAGGGCGGCTCGACACGGTCAAGGAAGGCTTTGGCTTCGGCCGCGTCGGAGAAGGTGCCATAGCCGGCCGAAGGCACTTTGTGACGGGCGTAGAAATCCTTGGCATAGGCCTTGGACGCTTCCAGCCGCGCCGCCAGGCCCGACGGGCCGAAAGTGGCGATGCCGGCCTGGCGCAGCCGGTCGGCCAGCCCGTCGCACAGCGGGTTCTCCGGGCCGACAACGACCAGGTCCGCCTCGATCTTCCGGGCCAGTTCGACAAGGCCGTCAATGTCGGACACCGACCCGTCATGACAGGTTGCCAGTTCGCCGATGGCAGGGCTGCCCGGCACGGCGTGCAGGGCCGTCAGGAGCGGGCTTTGCGCGATCTTCCAGGCCAGCGCGTGTTCACGGCCGCCCGAACCGACAAGGAGAACCTTCATCTTGACCTCATGCCTTCTGGCGTGTCCCGACGCCGACTGTGTGTTCTGGCTCTGCCTAGCCCAAAGCGTTCCGGATCGCGAGTCCGCCGGACCGTTGCGATGCGGGGCGATACATCCTACCAGATGAGGCATGAGCGACGCCCCCGGAAACATCCACGAATTCTCTGTCTCCGAACTGGCCGGCGCGCTGAAGCGCACGGTCGAGGACGCGTTCGGCCATGTCCGGGTGCGCGGCGAGCTGGGCCGGGTTGTGGTGGCCAAGTCGGGCCATGTCTATTTCGACGTGAAGGACGAGCGCTCGGTCATTGCCTCGATTGCCTGGAAGGGCACGGCAGCGCGCTTCCGCTTCCGGCCGGAAGAAGGGCTGGAAGTCGTCATCGAAGGACGCTTGTCGACCTATCCGGGCCGTTCGCAATACCAGCTGATTGTCGAGTCGATGGAGCCGGCCGGTGCCGGTGCGCTGATGGCGCTGCTGGAAGAACGCAAGAAGACGCTGGCCGCCGAAGGCCTGTTCGACACGGCGCGCAAGAAACCGCTGCCCTTCCTGCCGCGCACGATCGGTGTCGTCACCTCGCCGACCGGCGCCGTGATCCGGGATATCCTGCACCGTCTGCAGGACCGCTTTCCCCGGCACGTCATCCTGTGGCCGGTCCTGGTGCAGGGCGAGCAGGCGGCCGAACAGATCGCCACCGCCATTCGCGGTTTCAACGCCCTGCCCGAAGGCGGCCGCGTGCCGCGTCCCGATGTGCTGATCGTTGCCCGTGGCGGCGGCTCGATCGAGGATTTGTGGAGTTTCAACGAGGAAATCGTGGTGCGGGCTGCGGCCGAAAGCACCATCCCGCTGATCTCGGCCGTGGGTCACGAGACCGACACCACGCTGATCGATTTTGCCTCCGACCGGCGGGCGCCAACGCCGACCGGGGCGGCGGAAATGGCGGTGCCGGTCCGGGCCGAGCTGAAGGCCGATATCGACGCGCTGGGCGCGCGTCTGGTCTCGGCCCTGTCACGGCATATCGAGCGCCGGCGGACCGAGTTGCGCGGTGCCGCCCGCGCCCTGCCGCGCCCCGCCGCGCTGCTCGATCTCAAGCGCCAGCGCTTCGACACGATCGCCGACCGGCTCGACCCGGCCCTGCAGAATAATGCGGCGGGCAAGCGTTCGCGCCTTCTGGTGCTGCAGGCCGGCCTCAAGCCGGCTGCGCTGAAACGCGATATCCGGCAGAAGCAGGAACGGCTGGCTGACCGCGGTGCCCGGCTGACCCCGGCGCTCGAGCGCGTCCTTCAGCGCGAGACCCGGGCGCTGGATGCCTGGGGCGCCCGTCTGGCCTCGCTCAGCCACAAATCGGTGCTGCGCCGTGGTTTTGTGCTGGTGCGCAATGGTGAGGGGCAACTCGTCCGCTCCGGTGAGGCGCTCGGCAGTGGCGACAAGGTGGAGCTGGAATTCGCCGACACGCGCCGCGCCGCGATCGTCGATGGCGAGACGCCGTCCTCCCCGCCGCCGCCCGGCAAACCGGCGGCGGTCAAGCCCAGGCCGAAACCGCGCGCCAAACCGCCGGCGGCCGGGCAGGGAACCCTGTTCTGAAAAGAGCGCCACAGAACTCTCCCCCTTTTTGATAACGCATGCTAAATCGGCCTCATGAGCGATTTCACATTCGACAAGGAACTCCAGGGCGAAGCGATCCTGGAGTACGGCGACAGCGACTTCATCATCCTGAAGGCTGGCGCGTTTGTGCGCTGTTCCGTGACGGGCGATCCTATCCCGCTGGCCGAGTTGCGCTACTGGAATGTCGATGAGCAGGAAGCCTATCGCGATCCGATGATCGCCAAGCAGCGCTGGCTGGAACTGCACGCGGAGCCGGGCCAATGATCAGCGCTGTTCTTGCCCTGGCGCTGCAGGCCGGCAACGCGGCCCCCGCCGCCGACCCGATCGCCGATTTCATCGAGGACAATGCAACCAGCGTGCGCGAGATGCGCATGGCGGCTGCGCCGGCGTCCTTCTGCAGCGGGGCCTTCCGGGAAGGCAGTTTCCTGGTCTGTCGCTTCCTGCCGGATGCGCGTGTCGAGTTCGGTGAGATGGATGTCCGAGCCGACGCCGATGGCTACGTCATGCTGGCCATTCCGCGCCAGGCGCCGGAAGAGATGCCGCTGCGCATCACCTATAATCGTGCCGACGGCACACCCGGCGAGATCGCCGAACGTCTCACCATCACCCAGCGCGAATACGACCTGCAGCAGGTCAATGGCGTGCCGCAGGCGACCGTGACCCCGGACCCTTCCACCCTGCCGCGCCGCCAGCGCGAATACGCCCAGAAGCAGGACGCGTTCAATTCGGTCTGGGACGGTACCGGTTTCCTGGATGGCTTCATTCCGCCGGCTGAGGGAATCACGACGGGCGTCTACGGTTCGGCCCGGGTCTATAATAACGGCCATGAAGGCAGCCCGCACTGGGGGCTCGACTGGGCCAATGATGTGGGCACGCCAATCCACGCGCCGGCCGGTGGCCTTGTCACTCTCGCAGAACCGGACATGTATTACGAAGGCGGGCTGATCTTCATCGATCATGGTCAGGGCCTGGTCTCGGCCTTTCTCCACCTGTCCGGCGTTGACGTGCAGGCCGGCGACGTGGTCGAGCAGGGACAGCTGATCGGCCGCATGGGCGCCGGCGGCCGGGCAACCGGCTCGCATCTCGACTGGCGGGTGAAGCTGCGCAACAGTTTCTATGCCGATCCGGCGACACTGCTCGATCTGGATCCGCGCGCACTCGACTAATTGCGCGCTTCGCGCTCCGCGTCGCTTGTGCGCCGCCCCCTCAGTCCGCTACGCGGACAGCTCCCCCGTAAACGGTGCGAGCCCCGATCAGGCTTCCCTGCGAAGCGGGGGAAGTGCCGAGCGCAGCGAGGCGATGGGGGTGAGTGAGCCACACTCCAGCCTTAGACGCGGTAGACGTCCTTCGCCCAGCGCCGGTGCACCCAGAACCATTGTTCCGGCGCCTTGCGGATTTCGCTTTCCACCCACTGATTGATGCGAGTCACCGTCTCGACGATGGCGGCATTGCGATCCGGGTTCCGCGAGATCTCGATCGGCTCCAGAATCTCGACACGGAAGCGCGCGCCTTCGGTGCGCCGGACCGATATCGGAACCAGGGGGCAATTGTGACGCATGGCAAGCCGGGTCGGGCCGGGCGCGGTCATCGCCGGGTGCCCGAAGAAGGGCGCCGCGACGCCGTCATTCATCTTCTGGTCGTTCATCAGCGCGACTGACTCGCCGGCCTTGAGGGCCTGCATGATCTGCTTGGCGCCTTCGCCGCCCTTGGCGGTCAGCGTCTTCACGCCATAGCCCACGCGCATGTTCGAGATGCGTTTGTCGATCAACACATTATTCGCCGGCCGGTAGGTGATATGGCAGGGCAGGCCGGTCTGACTGATCGCGGCGGCCGCGATCTCCCAGTTGGCATTGTGCATGCCGATCAGCACCAGGGGCTGGCCGGCATCGCGGGCCGCTTCCAGCCGCTCGCGCCCGACAAACTCCACCCGCTCCTCAAATTCCGGCCCGGCGAACACACCCAGATGAGGCATCTCGCCTGCCAGCCGGCCGAAATTCTCCCACATGCCGCCCAGCAGCCGGTCGATCTCCGGTTCGGCGGCTTCGGGAAAGCAGCGCTGCATGTTGATGCGGGCAATACGCTGGGTGGGGGTCAGCGGGCCGATCCTGCGCAGCAGGTCGCCCGCCGCGTCGGACGCACGGTCGATCCCCTTGATCTTGTACCAGGCCGCATAGGCGTCCCAGGCGGCGGCCTCGACGCGCCAGCCGATCCGGGTCAGGAGCGAGGCTCTGCGTTGTGCTTCGATCATGAAAGGGATTTAGCGATCCGTGTTCGCTGCGTCCAATACATCGCGCAACAAACCGTCCAGGGCCGCCGGATTGGCGAACTCGGCTTTCACCGGCCAGGCGATGACATCGCGGCGAGTCGCGCTGTCCAGCCGCACCCAGTCCTTCTCCGTGGTGACCAAACGGGCATCATGGGCCTGGGCGAGCGCCTTGAGCGCCGCAATGTCACGCTCCGAATAGGGATGGTGATCCGGGTAGTCGGCGATCTCGGACAGCCGCGCGCCTGCCGCAGCCAGGGCATCGAAGAATTTTTGCGGACGGCCGATCCCGGCAAAAGCGACGAGCGGGCCGTCGGGCGGCGGCGCGGCCGGTTCCAGCCAGGCGTGAAAGACCGGGATTTCCAGATCGGCGAGGCCGAGCCGGTGATAGTCCGGCGCAGCATTGGGTCCGGGCATCATGACGATCACGGCGTCGGCGCGGGCGAGACCGGCCGCGACCGGCTCGCGCAGCGGTCCGGCCGGAAACAGCGTGCCGGCGCCCCAGCCCGCGATACCGTCCACCACCACGATGGAGCAATCCTTGGCCAATGCCGGGTTCTGGTGTCCGTCATCCATCACGATCACGTCGGCACCGGACGCTTCGATCGCCTGTGCACCCGCGACCCGGTCACGGCTGATCCAGGCGGCGGCTTCCCGCGCCAGCAGCAGCGGCTCGTCCCCGGTCTCGCGGGCGGAATGTTGAGCGGTGTCGACTTGCAACGGTCCGGACAGCGTGCCGCCATAGCCGCGCGACAAAGCGGCCGGTGTGCGGCCCATATCTTTCAGCCGTGTCATGAGGGCGGCCGCAACGGGTGTCTTGCCCGTCCCGCCGACAGTCAGATTGCCGACACAGAAGACCGGAATGCCGACCTTGACCGGGTCGGTCCGCCGCAAGCGACGCGCCACGGTCCAGGCATAGACACGGCCCAGCGGCGAGAGCAGGGCCCGCGCCAGGGCACCGGAGCCGCGCCCGCCATCGGTCCGCCAGAATGCCGGCTCCCTCATCGCCTCACCGCCTTGCCATCAAGCAGGCACTCCAGCTGTTCGAGGGTCGTTTCCATGGCCCCGCCGGACGCGTCCGCCAGCGCGGCCTCTGCAGCACCCATGGCAGGACCTTCGCCGCGCCAGATCGTGCGCACCGCGTCGGCCAGGCTGTCTGCATCTTTGGCCTCGATCGCGGCCGTGTGGCGGCGATAGGCATCGAACAGATCGTCAAAGCTCGCGGCATGGGGACCGGTGATGACGGCCGTGCCAGCCCGGCTGGCTTCGACCGGGTTGTGACCGCCAATCCCGGGTACGAGACTGCCGGCGATCAAGGAGGCGGGTGCCAGCGCGTACCACAGCATCATCTCGCCGAGCGTGTCGGCCAGCCAGACCTGACAGCGCGCATCGGGCAAGCGTTCTTCCGACCGCCGAACGGCGGTCAGACCCCGATCTGCAATCTGCCGCGCCACGGTGGCTGCGCGTTCCGGATGACGGGGCGCCAGGATGAGCAGTGCTGCGGGATCGTCGGCCAGCAGCTTCAAGTGCGCATCCAGGACGATGGCTTCCTCGCCCTCATGGGTCGAGGCGGCCAGCCAGACCGGCCGGTTGCCCAGAGTGGTGCGGATGCGGTCCAGCTCGACCGCGTCGGGAGCTGGCGGGCGTGCTTCGAGTTTGAGATTGCCGGCAAGGTTCACCGGGACACCGGTCAGATCCTCCAGCCCGTCGCGGGTGCGGGTGTCGGCGGCGCCGATCCAGGAAAACCGGTCGAGCAGCCAGCGCGCCGTATCCGGACGCCGGCGCCAGCTGCGGATCGACTTGTCGTTCATGCGGGCATTGATCAGCGCCATCGGCGTTTCGCGGCGGGCGGTCTCTACGATCAGGTTGGGCCAGAGTTCGGACTCGGCAAAGACAGCCAGGTCGGGTTGCCAGTGCACGATGAAGCGCCGGGCGGCGGCCGGCGTGTCGACCGGAATGTATTGATGAAAAGCCCGCCCCGGCAGGCGGGCGGCGAGCAGGCGGGCCGACGTCACCGTGCCGCTCGTCACCAGGATGTTGAGGTCCGGCCGGCGGGCGAGCAGCTCTTCCGCGACGCTGGCGACGACCAGGCTTTCGCCGACGCTGGCGCCGTGCATCCAGACCAGAAGGCCGTCCGGACGCGGGCGGCTGGGCTGGCCGAGACGTTCATGGCGGCGTTCAGGATCTTCCTTGCCCTTTCGGGCCCGCCGCGCCAGCAGTCCTGACAGGAGCGGTGTCGCCAGCCGGGTTGCGGCGCGGTAAAGGCCAAGGGAAGGCGGCAAGCTCACGCCTTGCCTCCCGCACGATTGCGGCGGGGCCGCGCCGTTCCCGGCCGGCGGCGCTCATCAGGCTCTACAACGTCGACCCCCATGGTCTCGTCGGCTTCGCGCGTGATGCGGTTGAGTTGGATCTCCAGCTCAAGCCGGGCGGCTTCCAGCTGTTCCGGCGTGGCGTCGGACGGCACGTAAATGGGCTCGCCCCAGATGATGATGCCGCGCGAGAAAGGGTGGGGCAGACAGTGCTTGTCCCAGGCGCGATGCAGCACGGTGCGGCCACGGCAGGACCAGGTGAAGGGTACCATCGGAACGCCGGTCTCGCGGGCCATCCGCACGGCGCCATAGCCGGCCCGCATACGGGGGCCGCGCGGCCCGTCCGGCGTCACCGCCCCGCAGCCGCCGGCAGAAAGATGGTTGATCATGGCGCGATAGGCGGCCTCGCCTCCCTTGGCGCCCGGCTTGTCCGGATTGCGGGTGGAGCCGCGCAGCACGCCCACCTTGTACCAGCGGGCCCAGCGCGCACCGATCTCGCCTTCGCGCGATTTCGAAGCCAGGGCGACCATCCGCTCGCGTTCGCGCTTCCAGCCTTGCAAAGTCATCAGAACCCGCCCGTGCCAGACGCAACCGATCAGCGGCAGTTTCCCGTCCCAGGCCTTGCGCACGAATTCATCGCCGCGCACCTCCCAGCGAATGCTCCGTCTCGCCAGCTCCACATAGAGCAGGATAAGGAAGGCGACGGCTTCCTGGGCCCAAGGCTGGGAGAGCAGGCGTTTCAGCATGGTCACCCTAGCTCGCCTCCACAGAGGAAAAGGTCAAGCATGGGCCGCGGTTGCGTCCGTGCGCCGGTCGGCCTAAATGCCCGGGAACACGGAAAGCGAGCCCATGCCCTACGACCTCAACGACCCGCAGGACCGCAAGCGCGCCTGGAGCGATTATCTCTGGAAGGATCACGGCATCCTGCGCGAGCGCTTCCACAACATGCATGAGGTGGGCGGCGGCATGTGGCGTGCCAACCAGCCCTCGCCGCAGCGGCTCGTGGAACTGGCCGCCGACGGCTTCAAGACGATCCTCAACATCCGCGGCACCCAGCCGGGCGTTTGCTATTACGACCTGGAGAAAGAGGCCTGCGAGCGGCTCGGTCTGACCATGATCGACATGCCCTTCGGATCGCGCGAGGCGCCCTATGTTGACCGCATGCAGCGCGCTGCGAAAATCTTCGAGACGATCGAATATCCCGCACTCATCCACTGCAAGTCCGGGGCAGACCGGGCCGGGCTGATCTCGGTCTTCTACCGGCTGGTCCACCTGAAACTGCCCTATGAGGAAGCCATCGAGCACCTGTCGCTGAAATACCTGCATGTAAAGGCCGGCAAGACTGGCGTGCTGGATTATTTCTTCGAGACCTACCGGGCCTACAACGCCGAAACGCCGATCGACTTCATGGAGTGGGTCGAGACGGTCTATGATCGCGAGGCGGTGCAGAAGGGCTTCATGTCCAGCTGGTGGGGCAACATGCTGACCGAGCGCATCCTGCGCCGCGAATAAGGTAGCAATTGCGCACCGGCTGATTCTTTATAACCCGCAAATGCATCAGATATGACGACTCTATCCACAGGAATGAGTCACATTAATGCCCGTTAACCACGTTTCGAGTCCGGGGGGCGACCCGGCGACGTAGGAGGGGCTGATGCCGGATCTGGCCATTCGAGCAGACCGTACGCAGGAACAACTCAACCGCCTGAATTTCCTGCTCTCGCGCGAGTGGGGACCGTCCTTCCTGCAGGCCTTTGTACGCCAGGCCGCCGAAGTCTTCGCTGCCGACAGCGTTGTCATCGGCCGTATCGATGCCACAAAAACACGCATGCAGACCTTGCAGGTCGCGGCCGGCGGCGCCCTCGTCGATAATTATTGCTACGACATTGCCGGAACGCCGTGCGAAGAGACGATGCAGGGCGGGGCGACGGTCTATGAAGATCATGTCAGCACGCACTTCCCCAGAGACTTCATGCTCGAGGAGATGGGGACGCGGGCCTATGTCGGCCTGCCGCTGTTCAAGGGCGCCCAGACGATCGGCATTGTCGTGGCGACTTTCCGCCGTCCGATCGAGATTGCCGACGATCTGCTCGCCGTGTTCAACCATTATCGCCGCCGGCTGACCGGAGAGATTCTCGCCCTTGAATCCGGTGATCGCGCGGCCTTGGCGATCAAGGGCACGTCCGACGGGATTCTCGACTGGTGCCTGCGCACCGACCAGATCTATGTCTCGCCGCGCGGCCGCGAACTGCTGGGCTATCAAAGCCGCGAGCACACTTCGGTGTCCGACCAGTTTCTCTCTTTGATCCACAGGGATGATGCGCCGCGTTTCCAGTCCGCCCTCAATGCACATTTCAAGAGCGGCCGCCCCTTCGACCTGTCGGTGCGCCTGCGCATCGTCGGCGGTCAGCATCGCTGGTTCCGCATCCGTGGCGAGGCCGTGCGGACGCCGGAAGGCGATCCGGTGCGTATGGTTGGCGCCTTGACCGATATCCACGATCTCGTGGAAGCGCGCCAGCAGGCGACCGAAGCCAGCCGCGCGAAATCGAAATTCCTGGCGACGATGAGCCATGAAGTTCGCACGCCGATGAACGGTATTCTGGGCATGTCCAGCCTGCTCGCGAGCACCGATCTGGAGCCGTCTCAGCGCGAGATGGTCAGCCTGATCGAGGCCTCGGGCCAGGCGCTGCTGGGCATCCTCAACGACATTCTCGACCTGGCCAACATCGAGTCGGGCCGTTTCGAGGTCGAGACGACAGACTTCAATCCGGCGGAGATTGTCCGCTCCGTCGCCGGTCCCTATCGCCTGAAAGCGATGGAGAAGGGGCTGAACATGCATATCGAGATCGACCCGGTCGCCGAGATGACGGCACAGGGCGATCCGGCCCGGCTGCGCCAGATTCTGTCGAACCTCCTGTCCAACGCCGTTAAATTCACCGATCGCGGCGAGGTCAGGGTGCGTTGCCTGGTTCACCAGGCAGCCGATGGCACCCGTGATCTGATGTTCGAGGTCGCCGATACCGGCATAGGTATGGATCACGACCTGATCGGGCGGGTCTTCATGCCCTTCAGTCAGGGCGAGGCGGTGATGCAGCGCAAGGTGGGCGGCACGGGGCTTGGTCTGGCGATTGCCAAGAAGCTGGCCGAGCTGATGGGGGGAGATATCCGGGTGGAAAGCGCGCCGGGTGCCGGCTCGATCTTCTTTCTGCACCTGCCCGGACAGGCTGCCCTGCAAAGCCAGGCCGCGGCGGAATAAGGGCTCGCCCCGTTTACGGGGGAGCTGTCCGCGTTAGCGGACTGAGGGGGCAACGCGAAGTGGTGCGGAGCGCGCTGCGCGCATCGCACTCACCCCCATCGCCCTTGCCCGGCCCGAGGCCGGGCTCGGCCACTTCCCCCGCTTCGCAGGGGAAGCCTACGTCTCTTCCGCGCCGAACTGCATGCGGCAGAGGCGGGCATAAAGACCGCCCGCTGCTTCCAGCTCGTTGTGGCGGCCCTGTTCGCAGACCTCGCCATTCTCCATCACATAAATCCAGTCGGCATCGCGCACGGTGGACAGACGGTGCGCGATCACAAGACAGGTGCGGCCTTCCGATAGCCGTTCGAGGGCGGCTTGCACGCGACGTTCCGACTCGGTGTCCAGCGCGCTGGTGGCCTCGTCGAGCAGCAGGATGGGCGCATCCTTCAGGATGGCACGGGCAATGGACAGGCGCTGGCGCTGCCCGCCGGACAGATTGCTGCCGCGCGGGCCGACCGGTGCGTCATAACCACCGGGCAGGTCCATGATGAAGTCGTGGGCATCGGCCGCCTTTGCCGCTGCGATGATGGCGTTGTCCGAGGCACCGGGATCGCCAAAGCCGATATTGGCTTTCACCGTATCGTCGAACAGGGTGACGTCCTGGCTGACCAGGGCCATCGCGCTGCGCAGCGAGGCCAGTGACACTGCCCGGATATCGGTTCCGTCGACGCGGATCGTGCCGGATTGCGGGTCGTAGAGCCGCGGCAGAAGATTGAGCACGGTGGACTTGCCCGAACCGGACGGGCCGACCAGCGCAACGGTGCGGCCCGGTTTGGCCTTCAAGGAGACGCCTTTCAGCGCCGGCGTGCCGTCGGGATAGGCGAAACCGACCGTGTCAAATTCCACCGCTCCGGCCGGCACATCGAGCGCCGGGGCGTCGAGTGCCGAGGCGACCCGTTCCGGCTCGTCCAGTACGGCAAAGACCCGTTCGAGCACGGCGAAACCTTCCTGCACGACGGCGTTCAGCGTGCCGATGGCGCGGATCGGCGAAGCGAGCAGGGCAACGCCGGTGAGCACGCCCATCAGATCGCCGATCGAGCTTTCGCCAGCCGTCAGGCGCAGCCCGGCGACAGTGATGAGGATGGCCAGAGCGAGACCGCCCACAGCCTCGAGAATCGGATCGACCCGCGCCTTGTTCTCGGCGATGCGCAAGAGGAAGCGCAGGCGGTCGCCGAAGGACCGGGCGGCGCGCTCGGTCTCGGCCTCCTCCAGGCCGTAGGTCTTGACCATCCGTGTGCCGGAGAAGCTCTCCTCCAGCTGGCTGGTCACCGCGCCCATCTGGGACTGGGCCTGGTTGGAGGTCTTGCGCAGGCGCTGGCCGATCCGGATCACCGGCCAGGAGGCGAGCGGGTAGACGACCAGCACCAGCAGGGTCAGCATCCAGTCCAGCCACAGCATCCAGCCGATCGTCGCGATCACCTGCAGCACATCGCGCAGCAGATTGTTGGTCAGCCGGATCAGGGTTTCGCGCAGCAGCGTGATGTCGTTGGTGAAGCGCGAGACCAGCGACCCGACCGGCTCGCCCTGCAGCCGCGCAAAATCGGCGCGGACCAGCTTGGCGAACATAGCGTTCTGAAGGTCCTGCATCACCGTCAAGGCGAGGCGATTGGTCTGTACGGTCTGCAGATAGAGACTGACCGCCCGCAGCATGGCGAGGCCGACAATCGCAGCGGGCGCAAACCACATTACGCCGTTCTGGAGCCCCGCTTCAAGCTGGTCGAAGGTGCGTCCGACCACCCAGACATAGGAGGCCGCTGCGCCGGCGGTTATAGCCGACAGCACAATGGCGCCAATCACCAGGCCGGTATGGCGCGACAACCAGTCCCGCCACAGCCGGCGGCCCAGGCTTGCGGTTGAAGAGGCGGGGGTCGCGGTCAGCGGTCCGGCCTACTTCGTCTCTGCGGCCGGATCGAGCAGCTTGTGCGCATGGATGATGAAATAGCGCATGTGGGCGTTGTCGACCGTTCGCTGCGCGGCGTTCTTCCAGGCCTTGCGGGCATCTTCATAGCTGCCGAACGCACCGACGAAATCGACGGCCTTGAGATCCTTGAACTCGCAATTCTTGGGATCGACGCAAACCAGCTCGCCGCCGATGACGATGTGGAGCAGCTGGTTGTTGATGTGGGTCTCGCTCATGATGGGCTCCCGATGAGAGGTCGTGTCTGCGGCGGCTTTAAAGACCGCCCACCGATATCGCGTCAACGCATACGCTGGGGGCGTTAACGGCCCCTCTAAACTCCAGGTCGCTGCCCGGCACAAGGCGGGCGAAAATCTCGATCAGATTGCCCGCCACTGTCACTTCGCTGACCGGGTGGTCGATCTGGCCACCGGCAATGCGATAGCCTGACACGCCGACCGACCAGTCGCCGGTATTGGCGTTGAGCGAAGGACCGAACATCTCGGTCACCAGCAGGCCGTCGCCGGCCCGGGCGATCAGTTCGTCGCGGCTGGCCTGTCCGGGTTCCAGGTGGAGATTGGTCGGACCGGCGCCCGGCGGGCCGCCCATATTGCGGCGCGCATGTCCGGTCGGCTCCAGCTTCAGCTGGCGGGCCGCGGACGAGTTCAGGAACCAGGTCGTCAGCCGGCCGTCCTCGATGATGTTGCTTCGCGCATTGACCGTGCCTTCGCCGTCGAAGGGGCAGGAGGCGTGTCCCCAGTCGCGGTGCGGATCGTCAACGATGACAATACCGTCGCCGAAAACCTTCTCGCCCATCTTGTCGCGCAGGAAGGATACGCCGCGGGCCACCGAGGGGCCGCTGATTGCGCCGCAGAAGGCACTTAGGAAGGCCGTTGCAACGCGGCGGTCGAAAACGACCGGCATCACGCCGCTCTTGATTTTCTGCGGACCGACCCGCTGCGCGGTGCGCTCGCCGGCTTCGGTGCCGATCTCTTCCGGCGATTTCAGGTCAGAACCACGGCGCGCGCTGGTGGCGGCATAGTCGCGCTCCATGGCGCCATCCTTGCCGGCAATGACAGAGGCACCATAGCCGAACTGGCTCTTGCGCCAGCCTGAATTGAAACCCGTCGTCGTCGCGTAGGCAGCGGCCCCTTGCCCATAGCTGGCAAAGGCGGTGTCGGTCATCGTGACGCCCTTGATTGCCCGGGCTGCCTTCTCGACGCGGTTGGCGATGGTTTCCAGCTCTTCCGGCGACCACTCAACAGCCTCGAACAGATCGAGACGCGGCGGCTTGGTGCACAGCCGCTCCGGATCAGCAAGGGCCGCAAACGGATCTTCCGGCGCGGCCTTGGCCATCGCAATGGCGCGCTCAACTGTGAACTGGCGGCCCTGTTCGGACAGGTCGGAGAAGGCGACACCGGCCTGGCGCTGGCCGACGAAAACCCGCACGCCAGCATCCAGCGATTCGGAACGCTCGATATCCTCCAGATTGCCATCGCGTACGGACAGCTCCGTATGGCGCGATTCAGCGACGGAGGCTTCGGCGTGATCGGCGCCGGCGGATTTTGCGCGCGCGATCAGATCGGCGGCAATCTCCTGCAGGCGGGCGGCATCGGGTGCGGATTGGGCTTGGGTCATGGCAGGCCTATAGCGCCCGGAACGGCCGCCGGGCAATGGGTCAGCTGATGGCAGCTGCGAGCAGCAACAGAACCTGAGCCAGCAGGACCAGCCAGGTCAGCCCGGTGCCGATCATCCGGCCCATGCTGGGGCCGGGGCTGGAAAGCAGGCCATAGCTGTAGACGAAGCGGCCCAGCGTCAGGCCGATGCCCAGTGCGTGGATGATCGTCGCGCCATATCCCAGCGAGGCGGTGAGGAAGAGCGCCAGCAGAGCTAGAGGCGCACATTCCACGCCATTGCCGTGGGCGCGAATGGCCTGTTCCAGAAGCGGATCCTTGCCGCTGCCCAAGCTTACCTTGGCGCGGCGGCGGTGGCGCGACACATTGGCGGCCAGCACCAGAAGGATCAGAAGGTTGAGTGCTGAATAGAGCCCGACGGCTTGCAGTGCAGACATGCTTCCCCTTTTGCCGGATCAGGTTCCGGTCAGCTTTCCGCAGGCTCGTTCACGGCCTGGCGGATGGCGTCGGCCAGCACGGCCGGCTCCTGGGCGCCCGACACTGCGAACTGCCCGTTGAAAATATAGGTGGGTACGCCGGTTACGCCGAGCTTGCGGAAGAAGACCTCTTCTTCCCAGACCGCTTTCTCGTCACGATCGCTCGCCAGCAGGTCGCCAGTGATCGCCGTATCCAGGCCCGCTTCCCCCGCCAGTTCGTTCAGGACTGCACGGTCGCCGATGTCGCGGGCATCGCGGAAAAAGGCCGCAAACAGGCTCTCCGCCATCGCGTCCGAGCAATCCTGCCCGCGCGCCCAGCGCATCAGGCGGTGGGCGTCCAGCGTGTTGGGCCGCATCTCGATGGCGTCAAAGCGGAAGTCGATCCCGGCGCCGGGGGCGGCCTGTTCGAGATATTCGCGCATGGCTTTCCAGCGGCCGGCATCGTCGGCGCTGGAAAATTTCGCTTTCATGTAGTCGCGATAGGGGCGGCCTTCGCGGGCCAGCGTCGGATCGAGCTGGTAGGGCCGCCAGATCGTCTCGACCGAAACCTCGGGCACGGCGGCAATGGCCGCATCCCAGTTGCGTTTGCCGAGCCAGCACCACGGACAGACGAGGTCGGCGACGATATCGACGGAAATCTTCTGGGCCATGGCCCATCAGTTAGGCTGTTTTGCCGGAGATTGCGAGGGTGATTGTGCGAGGGATTGGGCGACGTCCGGGATCGTCATCTCCCGTGCCGCACTGCGCCCACAGAGGATCGGCACAGGAGATGACGCCCACCGGCCATCCACCGACCGAGCGGGACCTGCTCAGACTGTGATGTCGAGCAGGGTATCGGTCATGTCGCTTGCCGTCTGGGCAACAGCCGCCGCGGCGGCATGTGTGGCTTCCGCGCGCTTGATGGCGACGGCGGCCTGGATGATGTCCTGGCCCTTCGCCGCGTTCGCAACCATCTGCGAACCGGCCGTGGCGACCTGGGACTGTGCGGCGAGCATGCCTGTGACGGCAGTATTGAAAGCGACGTTCATGCGAAAATCTTATCGCGCGCGGGCCTTGGCAGGGAGCGGAAATCATGTTCGTGGTTAACTGCGCATTGCCGCTGCCTCAGGGGCGACGGCCTGACGACGATCTCCCGGGACGGCAGGCGCACCCGATCCCGCTTTGTGCTGGGCGCCGGTCATGCGACAAGGCGTCATCAATCAACGGCAACAGGAAGGTGCCTTCGACATCATGACCGAACAAACCACCCCCACTCTCAAGGTCGAGCTCGATCTGACCGACACGGATCTCGACTTTTTCCGGGAGCGTCTCGAACAGTCCCGCGCTTCGCTGGGTACGACGGACGAAGCCCGGATCATGGCGGGTGTCTCCGACATGATGGACAAGGCGCTGGCATCGAACCCGCCGGAATTCGTCAAGGCGCGCATCCGTCAGCTCGGCCCGCTTCTGGGCATGCTGGAAGATGAAGACTGGAAGCTGGAAGGCGATGACCGCAAGAACGTCATCGACGCGCTGGCCTACTTCGCTGATCCGGAAGACCTGA
The DNA here is from genome assembly GCF_056160825.1 of Maricaulis sp. ABE4_448. NCBI lineage: Bacteria > Pseudomonadati > Pseudomonadota > Alphaproteobacteria > Maricaulales > Maricaulaceae > Maricaulis > Maricaulis sp. ABE4_448. The sequence goes on along the minus strand of NZ_JBSWXX010000006.1, from coordinate 29,026 downwards.
TCCCGGATGCGACGCCGGTTCTGGGCTATGTTGACGATGCGATCATGATCGACCTCGTCGCCGCCAGCCTTTCGGCCGAGCTCGAAGCCTATGCCGACTTCGTCGCACACCGCGAAGAACTCAAGGCCGAGCCGGCTACCGATCTGCCGTCGCTGGAAGAAGCGCGCAATGTGATGCAGTCGCGCATGCGCCGCCGCCGTCTGCGGTCGAAAGCCGGCGCCAAGTGGCCGCACACCACGCGCATCCGTCACTACTTCTAGTGATGTGTCGCCGGGTCTAGACGGCCCGGATCGCGGGTCGGCGGGTTTTCAGGAACTCGCCGACGCCGCGCGCGGCCTGGCGGATGCGTTGCTCGTTCTCCACCAGGGCCAGGCGGACATAGCCTTCCCCGTGTTCGCCAAAACCGATGCCGGGGGCTACGGCGACGCCGGCCTCTTCCATCAGCTGCTTCGAAAATTCCAGCGAGCCCATTTCCTCGCAGCCTTCGGGCAGGGGGGCCCAGGCAAACATCGAGGCTTCGGGCTTCGGGATCGTCCAGCCGGCGCGGCCGAAACTTTCCACCAGAACATCACGGCGGTGACGATAGATCGCCCGCGCCTCGTCGACACAGTCCTGCGGCCCGTCCAGTGCGGCGCAGGCGGCCACCTGGACCGGCGTGTAGGCGCCATAGTCCAGATAGGACTTCACGCGAGCCAGGGCGCCCACAAGGCGTTCCGATCCGGCCGCGAAGCCGACCCGGAAGCCGGCCATGGAATAGGTCTTGGACATCGAGGTGAACTCGATCGTGCGTTCCTTGGCGCCTTCGACCTGCAGCATTGAAGGGGTGGGGTCGTCACCGAAATAGATCTCGGCATAGGCCAGGTCCGAAAGGATCAGGAGGTCGTGTTTCTGCGCGAACTTCACGACGTCCTTGTAGAAGTCGAGCGTGGCGGTCTGTGCGGTCGGATTGGACGGGAAGCAGACGACGACGGCGATCGGGCTCGGCACGGTGTGGCGGGCGGCATGTTCCAGGCCGCGCAGGTATTCCTCCGGCGAGGGCGCGTGGACATGCCGGATCGTGCCGCCGGCGATCAGGAAACCGAATGTGTGGATCGGATAGGAGGGCGAGGGCGCCAGCACGACATCGCCCGGAGCCGTGATCGCCTGGGCGAGATTGGCAAAGCCTTCCTTCGAGCCCAGCGTAACGATGACTTCCTTGTCGGGATCGAGATCGACGCCGAAGCGGCGCTCATAGTAGCGCGCCTGTGCCTTGCGCAGGCCCGGAATGCCGCGCGAGGCCGAGTAGCCATTGGTGCGCGGCTTCTCCACCGTGTCCTTAAGCTTGTCGAGAATGTGCTGCGGGGTGGGCAGGTCGGGATTGCCCATGCCGAAATCGATGATATCGGCGCCGTCGGCCCGCAAGCGCGCCTTCAGGCGATTGACTTCTTCGAATACATAGGGCGGCAGGCGCTTTGTCCGGTGAAATTCCATCGATCTATCCGACATGCTCGAATTTTCTCCCACTAACGCATGGCTCCCCGCCCGCTTCAAGAGGCTAGGCACAGCGCATGGCATCATTTCGGATGCAAGCGGGCCGAATTGCGGCGATGTGGCGCAAGGGCCTGCCGCGCCCCTTATGCTTGACGCTCTGGCGCTTCCCCTCTACCTCGCCAGCTTTTCCACACTCCAAGAACAGAAAGACCGATCCGATGAACTCCGATCTTGCCCAAAACGCGAAAGCCTGGCCGTTTGAACAAGCGCGCCTGCTGAAAAAGCGTCTGGACAAGCTCGGCCGAAAATCCGGGCCGGTCGTGTTCGAGACCGGCTACGGGCCGTCGGGCCTGCCGCATATGGGCACGTTCGGTGAGGTCGTGCGCACGACGATGGTCTTGCATGCCTTCGACGTGCTGACCGGCGGCGCCTACGAGCCGAAGCTGATCTGTGTGTCCGACGATATGGACGGCATGCGCAAGGTGCCGGAGAATCTGCCCAACCAGGCAATGCTGGCTGAACACCTGCAGGAGCCGCTGACCGTGGTGCCGGATCCTTTCGGCACGCATGACAGCTATGGCGCCCACATGAATGCCCGTCTGCGCGGCTTTCTCGACAGTTTCGGCTTCACCTACGAATTCAAGTCGGCGACCGAGCTCTACCGGTCCGGCGCCTATGACGACATGCTCGTCCGGGCATTGGAGAAGTATGACGAGATCATGCAGGTGATGCTGCCCACGCTGGGCGCCGAGCGTCAGGCGACCTATTCGCCGGTCCTGCCGATCTCGCCGAAGAGCGGCCGCGTGCTCTATGTGCCGATGAAGTCAGTCGATGCGAAGGCGGGCACGGTCACGTTCGACGATGAGGATGGCACGGAAACAACGCTGTCCGTGAAGGGCGGCCAGGTGAAGTTGCAGTGGAAGCCGGATTTCGGCATGCGCTGGGCGGCCCTGGGCGTTGACTTCGAGATGTTCGGCAAGGACCACCAGACCAATGCGCCGATCTATTCGCGCATCTGCAAGATCCTTGGTGCCGAGCCGCCGACGCAATTCGTCTACGAGCTCTTCCTCGACCAGAAGGGCGAGAAAATCTCCAAGTCCAAGGGTAATGGACTGTCCGTGGAGGACTGGCTGAAATATGCCCCGCAGGAGAGCCTCGCCTATTACAATTTCGTCAAGCCGAAGACCGCCAAGCGGCTCTATTTCGATGTCATCCCGAAGGCGGTGGACGAGTATCTCCAGCATCTGGCGGCCTATCCCGGCCAGGATGAAGCCCAGCAGCTGGAAAACCCGGCCTGGCACATCCATACCGGCAATCCGCCGTCGGAGGCCTCGCCGATCTCCTTTGCGCTGCTGCTCAACCTGGCCTCGGCGGCCAGTGCGCATTCCAGCGATGTGATGTGGGGTTTCATCGGCCGCTATGTCGACGGGGCGACGCCGCAGACGCATCCGCTGCTGGACCATCTGGCAAGTTTCGCCGTGCAGTACTTCGCGGACTTCGTGGAGCCGACCAAGGCCTTCCGTGCGCCCACCGATATCGAGCGGGCCGCGATGGAGGACCTGCTGCTGCGACTGAAAGCCATGGACGCCGGCGAGCGCGATGCCGCGAAGATCCAGGACGAGGTCTATGCCGCCGGCAAGACGCAGGATTTCGAAAATCTGCGCGACTGGTTCAAGGGTCTCTACGAAGTCCTGCTCGGCCAGTCCCAGGGGCCGCGTTTCGGGTCCTTCGTGGCGATCTATGGCGTCACGGAAACCATTGCCCTGATCGAGCAGGCCCTGGCCGGTGAACTCGTAAAGGTCTGATTTCATGAGATGACCCGCATGTCGGGTCATTTTTTCACGACATTGAGTCGAAAAAATTTGACATCAAGTCGGCGAAGTCTTACATCTACCAATGTCAAAGATCATCGACATCAAGACTGGAGTGTTTGACATGTCCTTCCGTGAAAAAATCGCGGTTCTGACCCTGATCGCCAATGTGTTGATCTACGGGATGTATTTCGGGAATACCGCCAAGGCGGCCCTCGCCGGCGAGGCTGTTCTGAGCGCCGGCCACATGATCAGCACCATCGTGCTGCTGATCGTCGTGATGATTGTCGGCACGATCATTGTCAGCTCGACGGCGCCGAAGGATGCGGACGCTCCGGCCGATGAGCGCGACCAGCTGATCTCGATGCGCAGCGACCAGATCGCGGGCTATGTCGTCTCAGCCGGTGCGGGCGGATCGCTGGTTCTGGCCTTGACCGGATTTTCGGTGTTCTGGATCGCCAATCTGGTCCTGCTGGCCCTGGTCGCCGGCGAGATCGTCAAGTCGGTCGCCTGCCTGATCGGCTACCGCCAAGGAGTATAGCGCATGTCTTTCATGGAAAAGCTGAATCTGGCCGCTCTGGCCGGGGGTGTTGTTGCGCTGGGCTGGTATCTGGTCCGGGTCGTGCCGCAGATCGGCCAGATGCCGCTGGATGAGATATCCTGGAAATGGCCGATGGCGATCGCGATGGGGATATTTATCGTATTGCTGATCATATCTGCGGTCCGCATGGCGATTTCCGACCCCGCCGTGCACAAGACAGACGGCGTTATTGACGACGAGCGTGATCGCAACATTGAGCAGCGCGGCGATGCCTGGGGCGGTCATGCGATGCATGCCGTCGCTTTCGCGGCCCTGGTGCTGCTGGTGCTGGACGTGCACAGCTTCTGGGTCGCACAGACCCTTTTCGTTGGCGGCATGCTGGCCGGTGTCGTGTCGATCGGCGTGAAGCTGCTCGCTTATCGCGCGGAGGTGTGATGCATGGCGAAACCCACGCCTATTACCAACCAGATCCGGACTTTGCGGTTCCACACTGATGAGATGACCCAGGCCGAACTGGCCGAGAAAGTCGGTGTTACTCGTCAGACTGTCATCGCGATAGAGCAGGGGAAATACTCCCCCTCGCTGGAAGTGGCCTTCAAGATCGCCCGGATATTCGGCGTCGGCCTGGAGGACGTGTTCCAGTATCCCGAGTAGAGACGTGGTGGCTGCTCTGGAGCAGGGTCGTTTTCTCCGGAACCGACCCTGTTCCGGATTCTTGAGCGGTTGCGTGATCGAACCGGTGAACCGGTGCCCACTTCACCTGATCACGCTCGACTTGAGCGGTCGCGTGATCGAACCGGTGAACCGGTCCCCACTTCACCTGATCACGCTCTAGAGCGCCACTTCCAGCCAGGGCAGTTCGCGGCCCTTGAAGACGTCGGAGGGGCGCATGGCGACCCGGCGAGCGCCCATATGCAGATAGGCGGGCTCGGCATAGGGATCCGACAGGATGGTCATCACTGTCTCTCCCCGCGCGCGCAGCTGGTCCTTGGCCCTCTCAAACAAGGCATGCCCGACGCCGGATCCGATCGCTTCCGGTGCAATGAACAAGAGGTCCAGCGTGCCGCCATGCCCGTCCGGGTCGATCTGGCAGACGCCGAGGAGTGTGCCGTCCTCAGCCTCGGCGACGGTGGTGTGGCCGGCCTCGATCGCGTCGGGTGTGACCTTTAGGTAGGGCGAGACGGCGGCCATGAAGGCCGCGTCATATCCCCAATAGGCTTTGGATTTCAGGCACAGGCGGGACAGCGCCTCGTCTTCACCCGGGCGGGCCGGGCGAAGATGGGGGAAGTCTGTATCAGCGCCCATGGAGGATCAGGCCGAGGCCTGATCGATTGCGCCGTGGCAATGCTTGTACTTCTTGCCGGAGCCGCACGGGCAGAGCTGGTTTCGCGCGACACGGCCCCAGGTTTCCGGGCGGTTCGGATCGATAGCAGCGGCGCGCGGGGCAGCCGGACGCGGGGCGACCGGCTCGCGGTCCGGCCCGTCCATCTCGTTGCGGCCTGTGCTGGCGTCGATATGGCTCGCCTGAACATTCTGCGGTGCCTGCGGCGGTGCCGGAGCCCGCTCGAAGCGGATCAGCATCAGCTGACGGGTCACTTCACCGCGCAGATTGTCCATCATGCGCTCGAATAGCGAGAAGGCCTCGGTCTTGAACTCGTTCAGCGGGTTGCGCTGGGCGTAGGAACGCAGGCCGATCATGGCGCGCATGGCGTCGAGATTCTGCAGGTGCTCGCGCCAGTTGATGTCGATCGCCTGGAGCAGGATCGACTTCTCGATCCGCCGCATCAGGTCCGGGCCGGCATTGACCGCCTTCTCGGCATAGGCCTTGTCGGCCGCGTCGACGATACGTTCCAGAATCTCCTCGTCGGCAATGCCTTCCTCGGCAGCCCAGTCGGCGATCGGCAGGTCGAGACCGAACGTATCCTTCACCTCATTGGTCAGACCCTCGACATCCCACTGGTCGGCATAGGCCTTCGGCGGGATGTGGGCCTCGACGAGATCTTCCGCGGATTGCTGGCGCATATCCTTGATGACGTCGGAGACGTCGTCGGACGTCATGAACTCGATACGCTGCTCGAACACGGCCTTGCGTTGGTCGTTCATGACGTCGTCATATTTGAGGACGTTCTTGCGAATGTCGAAATTGCGCTGTTCGACCTTCCGCTGGGAGGTTTCCAGTGCCTTGGACATCCACGGGTGCTGGATGGCTTCGCCTTCCTTCATCCCGAGCGTGCGCATGATTCCGTCCAGACGCTCCGGCGCGAAAATGCGCAGAAGATCGTCCTGCACGGAGATATAGAATTTCGAGCGGCCCGGATCGCCCTGGCGGCCGGTCCGGCCGCGCAGCTGATTGTCGATCCGCCGGCTTTCATGGCGCTCCGTGCCCAGCACGTAGAGGCCGCCGGCATCGAGGGCCTGCTTTTTCTTTTCGGCAACATCTGCCGCGATCTTGTCCTTCTCGCGGGCAATCTCGGTCTCGGTCGGTTCCTTGCCGAGTTCCTTCTGTTCGCTCAGCCAGGCGCCAAGGCGCATTTCCACATTACCGCCGAGCTGGATGTCCGTGCCGCGGCCGGCCATGTTGGTCGCGATGGTAATCGCGCCCGGCACGCCGGCGTCGGCGATGATGTAGGCTTCCTGCTCGTGATAGCGCGCATTGAGCACCTGGTGCTTGATCTTGCGCTTGGTCAGGATGTCCGACAGCAGTTCGGACTTCTCGATCGAGGCCGTGCCGACCAGCACCGGCTGGCCGCGCTTCACGCAATCCTCGATGTCGGTGATGGCAGCGTCGTATTTCTCTTTCGCCGTACGGTAAACCTCGTCTTCTTCGTCCACGCGGGCGATCGGCCGGTTGGTCGGGATCTCGACCACGCCCAGCTTGTAGATGTCCATGAACTCGTCGGCCTCGGTGAGGGCCGTGCCGGTCATGCCCGCCAGCTTGTCGTAGAGGCGGAAATAATTCTGGAAAGTGACCGAGGCGAGGGTCTGGTTTTCCGGCTGGATATCCGTGCCTTCCTTGGCCTCGATCGCCTGGTGAAGGCCGTCGGACAGGCGGCGTCCCGGCATCATGCGGCCGGTGAACTCATCGATCAGGACAACGCCATTGTCCTTGATGATGTAGTCCTTGTCCTTCACGAACAGCTTGTGCGCCTTGAGTGCCTGGTTGACGTGGTGGACCGTCGCGATGTTCTCGACATCGTAGAGGTCAGCATCATCCTTGAGCAGATCACGGGCCTTCAGCAGCTCCTCGACTTTCTCATTGCCCTCTTCGGTCAGCAGGATCGAGCGGGCTTTCTCGTCGATCTCGTAGCAGTCCTCGTCGAGAAGCGGGATCAGCTGGTCGATCGTCTGGTAGAATTCGGTCCGGTCTTCGGTGCGGCCGGAAATGATCAGCGGGGTACGCGCCTCGTCGATCAGGATGGAGTCGACCTCGTCGACGATGGCGAAGCCGTGGCCGCGCTGCACCATCTCGTCGACCGTGTATTTCATGTTGTCGCGCAGATAGTCGAAGCCAAGCTCGTTATTGGTGCCGTAGGTGATGTCGCAGGCATAGGCCTGACGGCGTTCCGGATCAGCCATGCCGTGGGCGATCACGCCGGTCGTCATTCCCAGCTGGGCGAAGACGCGGCCCATCCATTCGGCGTCACGTGTGGCGAGGTAGTCGTTGACGGTAACGACATGCACGCCCTTGCCGGTCAGCGCATTGAGATAGGTCGGCAGGGTGGCGACCAGCGTCTTGCCCTCACCGGTCTTCATCTCGGCGATGGAGCCCTCGTGCAGTACCATGCCGCCCATCAGCTGCACATCATACGGGCGAAGGCCCAGAGCGCGCTTGGCGGCCTCGCGCACGGCGGCAAAGGCCTCCGGCAGCAGGCTGTCCAGCTTTTCGCCCTTGTCGAGCCTTTCGCGGAATTCCGTGGTCTTGCCCTTGAGGGCGTCGTCGGACAGCGCCTGGAAGTCGGGCTCCAGGGCGTTGATCTTTTCGACCATCGGCCGCATGCGGCTAAGTTTGCGGTCGTTCTCGGTTCCGAAGATCTTGCGGGCTATAGACAGCATGTGTTCTGGCTTTGCGTACAACTGGACCGGCGTCCGGCGCTCGAGTCCGTCCCTCTCGCCGGAGACGCCAACATTGCTTTGAAACGTCAGGGTGACTTAAGGATGGGGGGGATGGGTGTCAATCAAGCCGCGCGGCGCGTGCTACGCGGCATATTCCCGTAAAGGACTGTCAGCGTGGCCATTCTGCGGTTTTTTGTAGGACTGTTGTTGATCTCTGCGAGCCTCGCGGCCTGTGGCCCCGAGCCGCGGCGGACGCCGGAACCGGGGGCGGAGCCTGCGGTGCGCATCGCACCGGACGAGGCCGATCCGGTGGTTGCCCGGGTCGACGGGACAGTGATCCGCCGGTCGGATGTCGAGCGCGAAGCCCGCTCCCAGTCAGGCGATGACGAGATAACGCTGCAGCCGGGAGAGGCCGAGTTTGAACGGGTTCTCGACGAGCTGATCGATCAGCGCCTGCTGGCCCTGGAAGCGCGCCGGCGCGGCCTGCACCAGTCGGAAGAGGCGCGCCGCCGCATGGCGCTCGCCGAAGAGCGTATCCTGGGCAATGTCCTGGTCGAGACGGCGCTGGACGATGCCGTGACGGAAGAAACCATCCAGCGCATCTATCGCGAACAGATCCGCCTGATCCCGCTGGGCGAGGAAGTGCGGGCGCGTCACATACTTGTCGATACGCGCGCCGAGGCTGATGCCATCGCGCAGCTGCTGGCCGAGGGGCGGGATTTCGCCGAGCTCGCCGTAGCGATGAGCCAGGATCAGGCAACACGGCTGGAAGGCGGCGATCTGGGCTATTTCAGCCGCGAGGGCATACTGCCCGCTTTCGGCTCCGTCGCCTTCTCGACGCCTGAGGGTGTCGTTTCCGAGCCTTTCCGCAGCGAATTCGGCTGGCATTTGCTCAAAGTGGTCGATCGCCGCCGCCAGCCGCCGCCATCGATCGAGGCGCTGCGGCCGAACATCGTACGCTTCTACACCTTCGATCAGCTGGAAGCGCTGATTGACGGTCTGCGGGACAGTGCCCAGATCGAGCGGCCGGAGATCGTCATCGAGGCGGACGATGGGGGCGAGCCGGACATCTATGCCGAGCCGGAGGCTCATGACCGCGGCCTGCCCGGCGAGGACGACAGTCCCGACCAGCCGGGTTAAGCCGGTATTCACCGCGTTTCTGCACCCGATCTTAAAGGAGTTCACGCACGATGTCGGCTGGTAGCCCCAAACCGGTGATCCATGTCGCCGCCTGTGCCTTGCTGGACCCGGATGGACGGATCCTCATAGCCAGACGGCCTGAAGGCAAACCGATGGCGGGGTATTGGGAGTTTCCCGGTGGCAAGATCGAGCCCGGGGAAACGCCGGAGCAAACCGTTGTCCGGGAGCTCCGTGAGGAATTGGGAGTGGAGCCATGCGAACGATGCCTGCATCCCTTCGCCTTCGTATCCCATCCCTACGAAACCTTTCACATCGTGATGCCGCTCTTCCTGTGCCGTACCTGGGACGGGTTCGCCCGTCCGCTGGAAGGCCAGGAGATCGCCTGGGTCCGCAAGGAAAAGCTGGGCGAGTACAAGCTGTCGGCAGCAGACCGGTCCCTGGCCGCAGAGATCCGCGACCGGCTCTGATCCGGCGCCTGTCCGGTTTTTGGGGCAATACGTGCGGTGCCACGGCGATCGAATACTCGATCATCGCCGCGCTGATCTCGATCATGATCATCGGCGGCCTGACCGTAATCGGTCCGGCCATCATGGACATGCTCAACCAGGCATCCGCGCCCTTCTAGCGGCCGGCCTTTTCTCCCAGAGACTGTTCCCGAACGCCCAGCGCGTCTGCCAGCCGGTGCGTCGCCGAGCCCGGGCGTTTCGGCTTGGGCTGATCCGGGTGCGGGGCCCAGCCTGCAGCATGCACGATCTCGAACGTCGCGCGGATGCGGCCGTCCTCGTCGGCAAACTGTTGCGTGTAGAGCTCTGCTGTCCGCATGAAGAGTGCACGCGAGGCGGGGCTTCGGGGACGGTCGGCAAGGGCCGAGGCCTCACCCATGCCCCGCAGATCGGCCATCAGCGCGAAGACATTATTGTAGCGCACCGTCACCCGGTCGATATCGGCAACCGGCATGGCAAATCCGGCGCGCTGCATCAGCGCAGCCATGTCGAACGTGCCGGCATAGGGCGAAACCCGTGCGCTCGCACCGCCGGTCAGTTCGCTCTCCGCCGTCATCAGGCAACGCCGCAGCTCGTTGAGTGTCGCTCCGCCCAGAAGGGATGCCGCAAAGAAGCCGTCCGGCTTCAGCGCGTGATTGATCTGTACCAGCACGCCGGGCAGGTCGTTGGTCCAGTGCAGCCCCCAGGGGGCCAGGACGAGATCCAGGCTTTCTTCCGCGAAGGGCAGCGCCTCCTCGTCCAGCGCCAGAGCCGGGCGGTCCAGAGTTGCGGCGACAGCTGGCGACAGATCTGCACTGGTCAGCCAGCCGATCTTGCCGCCGGCGGGGCGGGCCATCAGCTCGTCGGCCAGACCCGGCCCGCCGCCCAGTATGGCGGCGCGCCCGAAGTCCCGCGTGACACTCTCCACCCGGTCGCACATATCGTCGAATGCACGGCGCACGAGGAAGTTGTAGTCTGCCAGACGTGCCGCAGCACGGTTGCGGCGTGTGCGCAGCAGGGTCCGGTCGAAAAGGTTGGGTGGCGTGTCGGAATTCATGGTGCGGGATATGCCGTCTAAGGGCCGCCGGGAAAAGGGGGCAGGTGTGTGATTGGCGCGATTGCTAGCCGTCTGGCCGATCTGGCCTGGCCGCCTGTCTGCCCGGTGACGGGGAGTGCCGTCGACGCCAGCGGCCGGCTGCAGGCCGCTGGCTGGGCGCGGCTGACCTTTCTGGATGCGCCCTGGTGCAGCGTGTGCGGCCTGCCCTTTCCCTATCCCGGGGGCAGCGCGTCCACATCTGCAACATTGTGCGCCCTGTGTGTCGCAAAACAACCCGTTTACGACCTCGTCCGTGCCCCATTGGCGTATGATGATGCCTCACGTCCGCTGGTCCTCGGCTTCAAGCATGGCAGCCGGCGCGAGATGATCGACCAGTTCGCCCGCTGGATGATCGCGGCGGGCGGTGATTGCATCGGCGGTGCCGATGCCATCCTGCCGGTGCCGCTGCACTGGCGGCGCCTTCTGGCGCGCCGCTACAACCAGTCGGCCCTGCTCGGCGCTGCGATGGCCCGGCTGTCCGGCGTGCCGATGGAAACCGGCTGGCTGCTGCGCCGGCGGGCGACACCCAGTCAGGCCGGACAGAGCGCCCGCTCGCGCAAGCGCAATGTCGCCGGCGCCTTCCATGTGCCGGACCGCAGCCGTGTCGAAGGGCGCCGCGTGATACTGGTCGACGACGTCTTCACGACCGGTGCCACAGCGACCGCCTGTACCCGGACGCTGAAGCGGGCAGGTGCGGACCATGTATCCGTTATGACACTGTGCCGAGTTGTCAGGTCTACCGATCCCACTATCTAGGTGGACTGAATGGATCGTCCGGCCGCTCGCCCGCCGCGGCCGGCCTGTAATGGAGTAGTTTGATGGCCCAAGTGACAATCTATACACGCGCTATGTGTGGCTATTGTGCCCGCGCCGTATCCCTTCTCAAGCAGAAGGGGGTGACCTTCAACGAGATCGATGCCGGCTTCGACCAAGCCAAGCGCAACGAGATGATCCAGCGCTCGAATGGCGGTCGCACCTTCCCGCAGATTTTCGTCGGCGATATTCACATCGGCGGCTGCGACGACATGTTGGCTCTTGAACGGGCCGGCAAGCTGGATGATATGCTCGCCGCCTGATGAGCCAACTCGACATTGCCCTCGTCCAGATGCGATCGGGGATCGACCCTGAAGCGAACATCAAGGACGCCATCCGCCTGATCCGGGATGCGGCGGCTACCGGTGCGCAGCTCGTTGCCACGCCGGAAACCACGCATCTCGTGCAGAAGAACGCCGCGGAAGCCTTCAAGGTGCTGCACGCGCCGGAGACCGAACCGGCCCTGCCGGCCTTTTCGGCGCTGGCGCGCGAACTGGGTATCACGCTGCTGATCGGCTCGCTTGCCGTGCGCACGCCGGACGGCCGGGCGGCAAACCGCAGCTTCCTGTTCGGGCCCGACGGCGCTTTGCTGGCGAGCTATGACAAGGCGCATATGTTCGATGTCGGCCTGGGCAAGGGCGAGACCTACCGGGAAAGCGACAATTACGCGCCCGGCGACCGGCTGGTCGTGGCCGATGCCGCCGGAGCCCGGCTGGGCCTGTCGATCTGCTATGATGTGCGCTTCGCCTATCTCTACCGGCGCCTGGCCAAGGCGGGCGCCCAGATCCTCGCCGTTCCGGCCGCCTTCACCCGGCCGACCGGACGGGCGCACTGGGAAGTGCTGTTGCGGGCGCGGGCGATCGAGACGGGCAGCTATGTCATCGCACCGGCGCAGTCGGGCCTGCATGAGGACGGCCGCAAGACCTGGGGCCATTCGATGATCATCGGCCCCTGGGGCGAGGTGGTTGCCGTCCGCAAGGATGCCGAGCCGGGGGTGCTGAGCGCGCGCATCGATCTCGACAAGGTCGCCGAGGCCCGCCGCCGTGTTCCGGCCCTGGAACATGACCGTGATCTAACCGGTCCGGACATGCCGTCGCCGACATGATCCGCTATGCGCTGCGCTGTGACCGGGACCATGAATTCGAGGCCTGGTTCTCCAACTCCGATGCCTGCGACGACCAGATCGAACGCGATCTGGTGCAATGCCCCGAATGCGGATCGAGCGACGTGCACAAGGCGCTTATGGCGCCGGCCGTGTCGACTTCCCGCAAGCGCGAGGCGGCATCTCCGGAGGCGCAATTCCGCGATCTTGCCGACCGGGTGAAGGCGCACATCCGCAAGAATTACGACTATGTCGGCGGCGATTTCGCCCGCGAAGCGAGGGCCATGCATGACGGTGAGAAGCCGGAACGCCTGATCTATGGCGAGACCACACCGGAAGAGAGTCGCAAGCTTGCCGATGACGGCGTCCCGGTCGCCCCGCTTCCCGATGTCATGGCGCCGACACCGCCCAAGAAGGCGAACTGATAGCGCCTATTCCGGCTGCCAGCCGCGCGCGGCGGCCGTCTCTTCCTCCGCTGCTGACAGGGCCTCCCCGGATATCCAGGTATCGACACTGTCCAGCACGGTCAGCGGCAGGGCCGTTCCTGCTGTACGGACTTCCGTTCCTGTCTCTCCCCGTGCCGGTGCCGTGAGATCGATCTGCCAGTCGCCGTCGGTCCGGCAGGCGATACCGGCGGTTCCCGATGCCGTGAAGGTGCGGCAATAGCGGCCGTCTTGGTGACGGAAGCTGACCTGGACCGCCAGGGAGGAAGCGTTCTGTGCGCCGGGCCGGTCGAGGGCGGAAGCGAGGCGGCTGCCTGCTGTCATGCGCCCGCCTTCGAAACTGAACGGGTTGCCGGGACCGGGCGCTGTTAGCTGGGTGCCGATGACGACCCCCGCAGCAACCGCCGACACCACGGCAATCGTGTGCGGTGCATGCCAGCCCTGCAGCAGGCGTGCGAGCCAGCCGGGGCCGTCATCTGCTCCGGCCGGCGCCGGGTTCGGGGCGGCCGTTTTTACCAGCGCTTCCAGATGTTCCGGGACGGGTTCACTCAGCACCGGATTGAAATGACCGGCCAGGGTTCCGCGCAGGGATTGCATCGTCTCCGCCCGGTGGCGCAGGGCGGGGTCGTCCCGCAGGGCCGCCTCGACGCGGGCGGTCTCTGCCGCGTCCAGCTCGCCGTCGACATAGGCCATCAGGGTTTCGTCCTCGACCGTCATGACGATGCCTCCCGCTGCGGGTTGAGAATGGCCTCCAGCGCGGAACGGCCGCGCGCGAGACGGCTTGTAAGCGTGCCCATCGGCACGTCCATCACCGCCGCGGCTTCCTTGTAGGACAGGCCCTCAACAAGAACGAGTGCGACGGCAAGGCGCTGATCCTCGGGCAGGGTTTCCATCGCCTGTTCCACCGACATGGCCCTGATGCGCTTGTCGAACTCCGGATCCTCCCGGCCGACGGCTGCGCCGGCTTCCTCGGGGGCGAACCGGGTGTCGCGGCGCTGGCGAAACCGGACTTCATCGATCCAGGCGTTTTTCATGATACGGTACATCCAGCTGTCCAGGCGCGTGCCGTCACGCCATTGATTCAGGCGGGCAAGAGCGCGTTCCAGCGTCATCTGGACGAGATCGTCCGCATCGGCGGCATCGCGGGTCAGGGACCGCGCGAACCGGCGGAGCCGGGGCAGATAGCTGATGATCTCGTTTTCCACGCGTGGGTTTCTCGCGCCCATGCCATGTTCCGATAACGACTGGAAGAAAGCTTTTCTTCCATGCGTTATCTGAAACAGCAATGTTTTTGCGGCCGATGGAGGCGGGCGATGTTTGGTCGGGTATTGCGTATCTGGTGTGCCGCCCTTGCGGCGGCAGTCCTGTCTGCCGGTGGGGCGCGGGCGCAATTGCCGGTCGATGTTCCCGATGTACCGGCCACGGCTGGCCGGCTGGGCGATGTGGTGCGCGACCGGGTCGACCGCACGCGTGAGCGCTCACAGGAAACGCTGCGGGATGTCAGACGCGACACGCTGGATAGCCTGCTGCGCCAGAACCGTGACATCCTGGAGCGGGGGCCGGACAGATCGGTCATCGTTCGCAACCAGATCACCGTCCTTGCCGACGATCGTTCCGGGCTCGGCGCGCTTCTCGGTCAGGGATTCGGCCTGGTGCGCGAACGGCCGCTGGGAAGTCTGGGGCTGAGCCTGTTCGTGTTGTCGGCGCCGCCGGGCCTGTCGACACGCCGCGCGCTCGATCTTGCCCGTCAGCTCGATCCGGCAGGGCTCTACGACTTCAATCATATCTACACGCGGTCCGGCGGTCCGGCGCTGTATTCGTCGGCCGCGTTGCTGGGCTTTACCACGGCGCGGCACGCGAGAATTGGTTTGGTGGATACGGGTGTGGATGACCGCCACCCCGCCCTTGCCGGTTTCAGGCTCGAGCGCGAGGCTTTTCACGGCGGCGCCTACCAGCCGGCAGACCATGGAACAGCGGTGGCTTCGCTGATGGCGAGCGTGTCAGGCACGCTGGTCACGGCGGACATTTATGGCAGCGGACCGACCGGCGGTTCGGCCGACGCGCTGATTGCGGCGCTGGGCTGGATGTCCGACAGCAGCGTGCCGGTGATCAATGTCTCTCTGGTTGGTCCGCCCAACCGGTTGCTGGAGCGCGTGGTGGGAACGCTGGCCGCACGTGGTCATGTCGTCGTGGCGGCGGTGGGCAATGACGGCGCTTCGGCCCGCCCGCTCTATCCGGCCGCCTATGAGGGCGTGATCGGTGTGACGGGTGTCAGCGAGCGCGGTCGCGTACTGCCGGAGGCGGGCCGGGGGGCACATGTCGATTTCGCCGCGCCGGGCATGTTCGACAGCGCTGCCGGAACAGGTGGCGGTCATGTGCGGGTGCGCGGCACATCCTATGCCGCGCCTGTTGTGGCCTCTCTTCTGGCGGGCTGGCTCGACCGGCCTGATCCGGCGCGCGCGCAGTCCGCGATCGAGACGCTTGCGGTCAGCGCGGAAGACGCCGGCCGGCGTGGCCGTGACGATACCTATGGCTATGGAATCGTGGGGCGGTCGACACTGCGTACGGCGGCGAGCCGCGAATAATCTATCGCAGAGGGAATAAATCCGGCCCGCCGTTCGTTGTCTTCCTGTCAGCCGGTTCAAACCGGCGCTGAACAAGGGAGATATCCATGAAGACCCTTTCTGCGAAGACTCTTTCCGCCAGCCTTCTGGCTCTGGCCCTGGCGACCGGCGTTGGACATGCCCAGCTATCCTCTGTCACCGACGCCACCGCGAGAACCACCCAGGACACCCGGCTCGACACTGTGCGCCCGGGTGAAGTGCAGAGCCGTACCGGGGCGACCGGCCATGCCCGCCAGCGTCTCGATGCCGGCCGGCCTATGAGCCGGATCGAGCAGATGCGTCTCGACCGCGCCGAGCGTGAAGCGCGCCAGGCCGAGCGTGCGGCGGCGCGCAGCCGGGCCGATGCCGGTATCGCAGGCAGTGCGGCCGCCCGGAGCGGCCAGACCGCGACCCGCGGCTCTGTGCACGGGTCTGCCGGGATTACGGCCCCGGACACGCGTCCGGTCCGCCGCGAAGCGCAGCGGCAGACCAACCGGGCCCGTGCCGAGGTTGAACGGGCACGCAATGCCTCGCCTTCTGTCGAGGCCGAAGCCAATGCCAGCGCCCGTAATTCGGTCCGCGCCGACGGTGATGGAAATGCCCGTACCCGCACGCGGGTCGATGGTCGGGCAGAGGCCCGCGTCGAGGGGCCGGACACGCACTGATACCTGTCTCTCCATGGGGGCTGGCGCAGTTCTCGGACTGTGCCGGCCCCGCCGGCGGCCGCCGTGAACTTTTTCGAACGCCATGGAAGAAAACCGGCCGCTGGCGCGTTGTCAGACTGTGAGGGATCAACAAGGAGGACGACATGACCTGTGTTAAAACCATCATACCGGCGCTCGGCGCTGTTGCGGCTCTTGCTGCGGCTGGCACGGCGGCCGGAACCGCCCAGGCCCAGGGACATCATTCCTCGGCCCGGTTCGAATATCACAACTCCTACTACGAGCGCGGCTATGACCGGCATGATTTCCGCTATTATCGCGATGCGTGCCGGACGCGTTCGTCCGGCGGGCTGGGGCTGGGCCTCAGCCTCGGCGGCAGCGAGCTGCTGGGCGCCAATATCGGTGGTTCGACCTGGACCGAATGCGACCGCGGCCAGTTTGCCTATGCCCAATATGATGCGTTCGATCATGGCCGTCCGACCTACTGGCACAATCCGGACAGCGGCCGCCGCGGCGTGATCAAGCCGGGCCGGCGCTATCACTCGCACGGCCGCGAATGCGCCTCGGGTGAAGCGGAGATCTACGACAGTCACGGCAATTACCAGAGCTTCGGCTTTGAGAGCTGCCGCGACGGGTCGGGGGGCTGGCACTATGAGGGCCGGCACCGCTGATCCTCGTGCCAGCAGGAAAGGCGGCGGCCCGCCCTCGCGGCGCCGCCTTTCCGTTTACCTGTGCGCAGCCCGGACGCGCGGTCAGACCGTCGGGACTGTGCCGCCATCGATTGTCACTTCGGTACCATGGATGGCTTTGGCGCGGTCGGAGGCGAGGAAGGCGATCGTTTCGGCGACCTCTTCCGGCCGGGCCGGCCGGCCGATCGGAATGCCGCCGAGCGCGTCCAGAATGCTCTGCCTTGCAGCGGCCTCGTCGGTTCCCGCATTCCCGGCGATCCGTTTCACCAGGGCTTCGGCGGCTTCGGTATAGATCCATCCCGGTGCTACGGCATTCACCCGCACACCCGCCGGACCGACCTCCTTCGACAGCGACTTGGAATAGGTGCTCAGCGCCGCCTTTGCGGCCGCGTAGGCCGTGGTGGAGTCGTGAAGGGGCAGGCGCCGCTGGATCGAGGTGACGTGGATGATCGCGCCCTCCTGGCGGGCGAGCATGGCGGGCAGGAAGGCCCGGTCCAGTCGGACGGCGCTGAGCAGGTTGAGCTGCAGCGCGTCGTGCCAGATATCGTCCGAAAGGGCTGCAAAACCGCCGGCCGGCGCTGTCGATCCGCCCAAGCAGTGGACGAGTATGTCGATACCGCCAAAGGCGCCGGTGACCGCATCGGCCAGGGTGGCGACACTCTCCGGACGCGTCAGGTCAGCCTGCAGGAACAGGTCGGCATTCACACCGCCGGGCGGTGTCGAGCGGGCGGCTGTGGCAACGCGGGCGCCGCGGCTGCGGAACAGGTCCACAGTGGCCGCGCCCGTTCCCTTCGTGCCGCCGGTTACCAGGACCCGCTTGCCGGCGAATTCGGTCGTTGTGGAGGCCGTCATCAGGCAATCTCCAGCGAGGCGATCCGGTCGGCGTCCATGCCAAAGCGGTAGGTCAATACGATGGGGCTGCCCGGGAAGTTGCCGGAGACCGTGGCCGGTACGAAAACGGCGCTGTCCCCGTGTTCTGCCGGGCCGGGTTCTGCGTGGAAGTCGTATGCGTCGACCGTCTGCTTCAGCCAGGTTTCGATCGCGGCCCTGCCGATATGGTCCCGGCTCTCGTCCCGGACGTGGGCATCCGCGGAAAACTGTGCGGCAGCGCGATCGAAGTCGCGGCGATTTGCGGCATCAGAATATGCGGCGATGGAAGAGGGAAGTGTCTGCGTCATGGCCATCTCCTGGTTGGCGGAGGCCGCGCCTCCGGATTGATCTGGAAGGCAAGTGGAGCGACACTGGAAAAATGACAAGTACGCACGATAAAGTCTGGTACGCACCAAAAAGTAAGTTAGAGGCTTTCACGGCGGAGACGGCCGCCGAAGGCGTGGTCAACACGCTGCGGATCGTCGAGGGGCGATGGAAGCTGGTCATCCTCTTCCACCTCTTCGGCGGCAAGGTGATGCGCTTCTCCGAACTGGAGCGCGCGATACCGGCCATCTCGCAAAAAATGCTCACCCAGCAGCTGCGCCAGCTGGAAAGCGATGGCGTGGTTTTCCGGACGGTCTATCCCGTGGTTCCGCCCCGGGTCGAGTATCGCCTCACCGAGTGGGGGCAGGCGCTTTGCCCGGCGCTGGATGCGCTTCTGAAATGGGCCGACCAGCGCGAGGCGCTGCAACCGGACACGCCCTCGCAAACCGGCTGAGTGCGGTGTCCGGGCGCAATCTGGTTCTGGATATCGCGCCCGCGAGGTCAGGGGGCCGGGATTTTCCGGGCGATTGCCATGTAGTTCACAGCCGTATCCTCACCGAGTGAAAACTGGTCGTTGAGCGGATTGTAAAGCACGCCGACCGGTTCGCTCATTGCCATGCCGCCTTCGCGGAGCGCAGCGCGGATCTCGGCCGGTTTGACCAGTTTGGCGAAGCGGTGCGTGCCGCGCGGCAGCCAGCCCATGATCCATTCCGCCCCGACGATCGCGAGGGCGAAGGCCTTGGGCGTGCGGTTGATCGTCGCGCAGATCATCAACCCGCCCGGTTTCACGAGCTTTGTGCAGTCGACCAGGAAGGCGTGCGGATCGGCGACATGCTCCATCACTTCCAGATTCAGCACGACATCGAAGGGCGGTTCGCCGGCCTCCAGCAATTGTTCGGCGACGCCGTGCCGGTAGTCGATGTCCAGACCCTGTTCCTCGGCATGAACCGAGGCCGTTTTCACATTCGCTTCGGCGGCATCGACGCCGGTCACCTGTGCGCCCAGCCGGGCCATGGGTTCGCAGACCAGCCCGCCGCCACAGCCGATGTCGAGAACACGCAGGCCTTCAAAGGGCGTCGCGCCGGACAGGCCGAAATGCTCGCAGATCGTGTCGCGGATAAAGCCCAGGCGTACGGGGTTGAACTTGTGCAGAGGCTTGAACTTGGAATCCGGATCCCACCAGTCCGCCGCCATGCGCGAGAACTTCTCGACTTCCTCGGGGTCGATCGAGGGGCGGGTGAGGGTGTCGGGCGCTGTCGCCGTTGCCATCCGTGTTTCTCCTTGCAGGCGAACCTGTCTGCGATTGCGTTCGAGCGTTGCGTGCCCGGCCGTCTGCGCTTACCTAACCCGCGAGCGCGACGACATGGGCGCCGGTCTTAATATGGCCTTGCCGATGCCGCTAATCGAGCCCGGTGCGACGTTATGGGCGCACCCGCCGGCAATAAAAAGCGCGAGGGACAGGTTGAGGGACGGGTTCGAGGAAACGGGCGAATGACACGCGTCGTGGCAAAATTCGGCGGCACGTCGGTCGGATCGGTCGAGCGTATTCGCCATTCCGCGGGCCTGGTTGCCGACGCCGTCCGCCGTGGTCAAAGCCTGGCGGTTGTCGTATCGGCCATGGCCGGCGAGACCGACCGCATCCTTGGCCTGGCGGGTGCGTTCGGCGCGGGGCTCGGCGATGCCGAGGCCGATGTCGCCCTGGCGGCCGGCGAACAGGTATCCTCTGCACTGATGGCGCTGGCCCTGCGCGAGGCGGGGTTCGAGGCGCGGTCCTTCCAGGGCTGGCAATTGCCGGTGGTGACGGATGGTCCGCCCGGCGCGTCGCGGATTGCCGGCATGGATGTCTCCGTGCTGGAGGCGGCGATGCAGGCCGGGGTCATTCCCGTGCTCGCGGGTTTCCAGGGCATCACTTCCGAAGGCGAGATCCGCACGCTGGGGCGCGGCGGTACCGATCTGTCCGCGGCCGCACTGGCGGCGGCGCTGGGCGCGCGATGCGATATCTACACCGATGTCGATGGCGTCTACACGACCGATCCGCGCATCGAACCGGCGGCCCGGCGTCTGGACGCGATCAGTCATGACGAGATGCTGGAACTGGCCGCCCAGGGCGCCAAGGTGCTGCAGACACGCTCGGTCGAGTTCGCGAAATCGCGCGGCGTGCCGATGCGGGTCCTGTCCTCCTTCCTCGAAGCCGGCGAAAGCCGCGGCACGGATGTGGTCGAGACACAGGACATCGCGGAACGCCGCATCGTGTCCGGCGTTGCCTATGCGCGGGACCAGGCGCGGATTGCCCTTTTGGGGGCATCCAACCGCTCGGAGCTCGCCGCACGCACATTTGCCATCCTCGCGGACGCGGAGATCGGGGTCGACATGATCGTGCAGGCGCACACCCGCACGCCGGGCCGTGTGAATATCGAGTTCTCCGTCGCCCACCGCGACCTGGCCCGCGCCCAGGCCGTGCTGGAGGCTGGGCTGCCGGGCGCCGATATCTCGTCGGAGACGGGACTGGCAAAAGTCTCTATTGTGGGCGCGGGGCTGCGCCAGCGGGCCGATATCGCGCGCTCCCTGTTTGCAGTGCTGGGCGAGCAGGGGATCAGTGTCAGGGTGCTGGCGACCTCGGAAATCAAGATTTCCGCCCTTATCGACAATGACGCCGTCGAGCGCGCCGTGCGGGCGTTGCACACGGCCTACGGACTGGAGCGGGTATAGCCGCATGGACGATCTCAAGACCCCTCCCATGCGCGATCCGCGCCGCCTGCTCAAGCGCATGCGCGAGCTCATGGCGGTGCAGGAGAACGCCCAGGCGCGCCTGGATCACCTCACCGCCATGATCGCGGAAGAGGCGGGGTGGGATGTCTGCTCGATCTATCTGGCCCGCCAGTCCAACGCGCTGGAATTGTGCGCCACCTTCGGCCTGAAGGCCGAGGCCGTGCACCATGTGCGCCTGCAGCCGGGCGAGGGCCTCGTGGGCCTGGTTGCACGCCGGGCCCGGCCGCTCTCGACGTCCAATGCGCGCTCGCATCCGGCCTTTTCCTACAAGCCGGAGACGGGTGAGGAGCCGTTCGATACTTTTGTCGGCGTGCCGATCCTGCGGGGCGGCCGCATGGTCGGGGTGCTCACAGCCCAGACCTCCCAGGAGCGCCAGGTCGCGACCGACGAGATCGAGACGCTGCAGACCGTCGCCATGGTGCTGGCCGAGATCGTCGCCTCGGGCGATATCGTCGATTCCGAGGAAATGGCCGGGCTGGATGTGCGCCAGTCGCGGCCCGAACGCTTCCAGGGCGGTGCCTTCTCTGGCGGGATCGCGCGCGGCGTCGCCGTACTGTTCGAGCCGCATGTCGAGTCCGCCCGGCTGATTGCCGACGACCCGGGCAGTGAGGAGGAACGGCTCGATACCGCCATTTCCTCGCTGCGGATCCAGATCGACGAGATGCTGGATAGCGGCCGCATCCCGTTCGGTGGACCGACGCGTGACGTGCTGCAGGCCTATCGCATGTTCGCCCATGACCGCGGCTGGCTGGAGCGGCTGCGCGAGGCGGTGCGCCGTGGCCTGACCGCCGAGGCGGCGGTCGAGCGCGTGCGGAACGAGAACCGGGCGCGTTTGAT
Source organism: Maricaulis sp. ABE4_448 (assembly GCF_056160825.1). Lineage (NCBI taxonomy): Bacteria > Pseudomonadati > Pseudomonadota > Alphaproteobacteria > Maricaulales > Maricaulaceae > Maricaulis > Maricaulis sp. ABE4_448. Next base: position 7,321 of record NZ_JBSWXX010000006.1, on the reverse strand, counting down.
GAAGGCCGCGGATCCGACCTTCCGCGAGCGCCTGCACGATCTGGAAGACCTCGCCAACCGCCTGCTGCGCCATCTCAATGGCGGGGCCAAGTCGGCCGAGCTGCCGGACAATGCGATCATCATCGCCCGCAATATCGGTCCCGCCGAATTGCTGGAATTCGACCGCGAGAAGCTCAAGGGCATCGCGCTGGAAGAAGGCTCGGCCCAGTCGCATGCGGCCATCGTGGCCAAGGCGCTGGGGATCCCGCTCGTGGGCCGTCTGGAAGGCGCGCTCGACCAGGCCGAGGATGGCGATCCGGTCATTCTGGACGGCGAGTTCGGCGTGCTGCACATCCGGCCGCAGGCCGATGTCACCGAAACCTATGACGCCCGCATCCAGACCCTGTCGGAACGTCGTCTGGCCTATGCCGAGCTGCGGGGGCCGGCGGTGTCGGCCGACGGCGTGCGGGTCGGCCTGCACATGAATGCGGGTCTGTTGATCGAGCTGATGGCGCTGGACGAGACCGGCGCCGACGGTGTGGGCCTCTTCCGCACCGAATTCCAGTTCATGGTGGCCGAGACGCTGCCGCGCCTGTCGGCCCAGTCGGCGGTCTACAAATCAGTCCTGGACGCGGCGGGCGAACGGCCGGTTGTGTTCCGCACGCTCGATCTGGGCGGCGACAAGGTCGCGCCCTTTGCGCCGTCGACCAAGGAATCCAATCCGGCGCTGGGCTGGCGGGCCATCCGCATGGGGCTCGACCGCCCCGGCCTGCTGCGCTACCAGCTGCGCGCCCTGATCCTGGCCGCGGCCGGGCGTCCCCTGAAAGTCATGTTCCCGATGATTTCGGCGCCCTGGGAAGTGCGTGCTGCACGTGACATGCTGGACCGCGAGCTGCGTCATGCCGAACGGGCCGGCTATGTCATGCCGTCAGACGTGAAGGTCGGCATCATGCTGGAGACGCCGGGCATGGCCTGGGCGCTCGAACACGCGATCGACGCGGTCGATTTCGTGGCTGTCGGTGCCAATGACCTGATGCAGTATTTCTTCGCGGCCGACCGGCAGAATTCGCGTGTCTCGGATCGGTACGATGTGCTCAGCCCGGCGGCCCTCGACCTTCTCAAACGGGTACGCGATATCTGCGCCGAGCACGACACACCGGTGTCCGTATGCGGCGAAATTGCCTCCAAGCCGCTGGAGGCTGCAGTGCTGATAGGCCTTGGTTACCGAAGTCTTTCCATGGCCGCTCCGAATATCGGCCCCATCAAGAAACTCGTCTCCGGGCTCGACGTGGAAAAACTTGGCACCTGGCTTGCGAGCCGGCTTCAGAGCCCCGCTGACAGTCTGCGTCCGCTTCTCCTCCAGGCAGGGGAAGACGCCGGATTACCTCGCGAGGCTGTTGAAAACGGTCGAGGGATTTGATCTTATAGGGCGGGGTTAGGGCAAAGTTACCCTTAATTGCGTTCTTGGGTGACGATCGCTCCGGGGAGAGAGCGGTAGATGGCTATTGTGGGTCAAGCATCGGGTGCGGACTTTGTTCCGGTAGATGCGGTCTATGCTGACGACAGCATCGGGTATGTCCAGCTGACGGCCGGCGACCGGCTGCGCGAAGCGCGGTCGAAGATGAACCTGTCGCTCAAACAGGCTGCCGAACGTACCCGGATCCGTGCCGACTATCTTGAAGCGCTTGAAAACATGGACCCGCGCGGCCTGCCGGCCCGGGCCTATGCCGTCGGCTATCTGCGCACCTATGCCAGCTTCCTGTCGCTCGAGCCCGGCGGGCTTGTCGAACAGTTCAAGCGCGAGGTCGATACCGAGACCGGCCGGGCTGCGCCCAGCGCCGCGACCCCGACGCGCAAGCCGATCAAGTTGCCGCGCGGCCTGTTCGGGGTGGTGATCATCCTGGCTGCGCTGGCCGGTGTGGCCTGGTGGTATTCCCAGCAGGTCGGCACGGGCGGCATTCTGGGCAATCCGCCATCGCCGCCGGATGCGGCGCCGGAATGGGCGCGCCCCGGTTTCGATGTGGCGGCCACGGCGCCCAGCCTTGACGATATCTGGACCGGGCTTCCGCTCGGCAAGGCCGGAACCGCCGCCGGCACGGTGGTGATGCGCGCTTTGTCGCCGACCTGGATCGAGGTGCAGGACGCCTCCGGCCGCATCCTGTTCGCCCGCGAACTCTCCGCCGGCGAGACCTATCAGGCGCTGGAGCCGGGACTGACCGTCTCTGCAACCGATGCCGGGGCAATCCAGCTGGAGCACGAGGGCGAGATTGTCGGCACGCTGGGCGAGCTCGGTGCGCCGGTCGAGGACCTGCCGGTTCTCGCCCAGCTGCAGCCCCAGGACGCCGCGCAGCCGCAGTAATCTGTCGCACCCCGGTCGAAACATTGCCGCATAGACGCTATATGCGCACCTGACGGCCGTTGGACGGCCGCAAAGGGAGTGACGGATGTCGCAAGCCGGTAAGGATCCCCGCAGCGTGAGACCGTGGCGCATGATCGAGCGCCGCAAGAGCCGCACCATCCGCGTGGGCGGACTGGAAGTGGGCGGCGATGCGCCGATCACGGTCCAGACCATGACCAATACGCCGACGGCGGATGCCGCCGCGACGATCGACCAGATCCGCCGCTGCGAAGAGGCCGGCGCCGACCTGGTGCGCGTTTCGTGTCCGGACGAGGATTCGACGGCGGCCTTCCGTACGATTGCCAAGGCGGCCACGGTGCCGCTGATCGCGGACATCCACTTCCACTACAAGCGCGGCATTGAGGCCGCCGAGGCCGGGGCCGCTTGCCTGCGGATCAATCCGGGCAATATCGGTTCGATGGACCGGGTGAAGGATGTCGTCCAGGCAGCACGCGATCATGGCTGCGCCATCCGCATCGGCGTCAATGCCGGCTCGCTGGAGCGCCACCTGCTGGAAAAATACGGCGAGCCCTGTCCCGAGGCGATGGTGGAAAGCGCGCTCGACCACGCCCGCATCCTCGAAGATCTCGATTTCCGCGACTACAAGATTTCGGTGAAGGCGTCGGACGCCTTCCTTACGGTGGCGGCCTACCAGGCGCTGTCTGAAGCGACGGATGCGCCGTTGCACCTCGGGGTCACCGAGGCCGGCGGCCTGCGCACGGGCACGGTGAAATCGGCCATCGGCATCGGCTCGCTCCTGTGGGCCGGGATCGGCGACACGATCCGCGTCTCGCTGTCGGCCGAACCGGAAGAGGAAGTGAAGGTCGGGTTCGACATTCTCAAATCGCTCGGCCTGCGCACGCGCGGCGTGAACATCATCGCCTGCCCGTCCTGCGCGCGGCAGGGTTTTGATGTTATCCGGACGGTGGAAACGCTCGAGCAGCGGCTGGCGCATATTTCCGAGCCGATCTCGCTGTCGATCATCGGCTGCGTGGTCAACGGTCCCGGCGAGGCGCTGATGACCGATCTGGGGTTCACGGGCGGCGGGGCAGGCCGTGGCAAGATGTATGTGTCTGGCCGGCCGGACCACAATGTCTCCAACGAGGAGATGATCGATCACATCGTCGAGATGGTCGAGGCCCGTGCTGCGCAGATGCGCGCCGAGAGCGTGGCAGAGACCGCTGCGGAATAACAGGGCTGGACGGCCGGGTGTCGGCTGTGGCACGGGCCTTTTTTCCGGACCACTGCCGGTTTAGTGAAATGCACGCATGGGGAGAGTCCGGATTTACGGATTCTCCGGTTGGGGGAAATCATGCTGGTCAGGATCTACGGGCTGAAGAATTGCGATACTTGCCGCAAGGCGGTGAAGGCGCTGGAAGAGGTCGGCCGCGATCACGAATTTGTCGATATCCGCGACGAGCTCGACCGGGTGCGCAAAGTGCCGGCCTGGATTGACGCTGTGGGGGCCAAGAAGCTGGTGAACACGCGTTCCACGACCTGGCGGAACCTGTCGGCTGAAGACAAGCTGATTGCCGAGGACGATCCGGCCGGTCTGCTCATCACCTATCCCACGCTCATCAAGCGGCCCGTTATCGAGGCCGGCGACAGCGTCATTGTGGGCTGGAGCGGCGATGCACTGGCCGGGTTGACGGCCCCGGAATGAATGACGCATTGAGAGCCCGCTGCGATCTTGATCTCAGCTTCCCCTATCACACCGATGGCAGTCCGGCAGAGCGGCTCGAACGTGTCGCGGCCTATATGCGCTCGGCAGGCTTGAGCGCGGAAGCCTATCTGACAGGCGAGAGCGTCGCCCGTCTGGAAGCGCGCATGGCGAGCCTGTTCGGCAAGCCGGCGGCGGTCTGGTTTCCCTCCGGCACCATGGCCCAGGGTGTCGCGGCCCGCCTGCACTGCAAGGCTGCCGGCAATGCCCGTCTTGGCCTGCATCCGACCTCGCATCTCGCCCTGCACGAAGAAGACGGCCACATCCATCTACACGGGCTGGAGCCGGTGAGCTGTGGCGCGTGGTCCCGCCCTTTGCGCGCGGACGACCTGCCGGAGGACGCCGGGTGCACCATCATCGAGCTGCCGCAGCGTCACAATGGCGGCGCGCTGCCCGACTGGGACACGCTGCAGGCGATCAAGACGCGTGCGCGGGAAACCGGCCAGGCGCTGCATATGGATGGCGCGCGGATCTGGGCCCTTCCAACGGCCTGGCCCGGGCGCGGTCTGCCTGAAATCTGCGCCGGTTTCGCCTCTGTCTATGCCTCTTTCTACAAGGATCTCGGCGCTTCGGGCGGCGCCATCCTCGCCGGCGAGGCGGACTTCGTGGACGAGGCGCGCCTGTGGCTGGCGCGCATGGGTGGGCGTCTTGTCTCGGCCTGGCCGATGGTGCCCGATGCGCTGCGTGTACTGGATGCGCGGTTGCCGCAGATCCCGCTCTTCGTGGAACGGGCACGCGGTATCGCCCTGGGAGTCGGCAATCAGCCGGGCCTGTCGACCCTGCCCGATCCGCCGCAGGTGAATATGCTGCATGTCCGGCTCGATTGTGACGTTGCGACGGCCGAAGCCGCTCGCGACGCCGCGGCCGAGGCGACGGGCGTCTGGCTTGGTAGCCGGTTCTGGCATTTCGAGCACGACCCGGTGCCCGCTCTGGAAATCTGTGTCGGCGAGCGCGCCTTCCAGGCTGATATCATGCGCATTGTCGAGGCAATCCGCGCCATGGGCGCCTATGTCGTCACGGCTCAGTCGACCAGCGGGTAGAGCGTCAGGCGGACGTCCAGCGTTTCGCCGTGGCGCATCAGGCTGAGATCGAGGGTCTCAAGCTGTGTGATCTCCAGCGAACAATCGCGGTCGCGCATTGTGCGGCCGTTGAAATGGGTGATGAAGTCGCCCGTCTGGATGCCGGCATCGAAGGCGGGGGAGTTGGCGATCACGGTTGCCACGCGCATGCCGTCGCCCTCGGGCACCAGGACCAGACCGTGTGTGATCAGCGGCTCGAAGGTGATGGGCGTTTCCGGATCATGCCGCACAATACGCACGCGTTCATGCCGCTGGTCGAAGGTCCATACAAAGTGCCGCATGGCCTGTCCGCCCAGAAGCTCGGTTCCGGGCGTAGACTGGATCACGGGCTGGATGAGCTCATTTCTGCCGATCCGCGCATTTCCGGCGAGCCGAGCGGAGGAGCGGCGCTCGATTTCCTCAAAGCGGACGGCTGAGCCGGTCGCGCGGGGCGGCGCGACCGTGTCGTAGCGCTCCAGATTGCGCAGGACGACCGGGCTCAGCGCAGCGCCACTGTCGATCAACAGGCGTCGCGTGCGATCGGGAAAGCGTACGCGAATCCAGGGGCGGAAGTCGGGACCGTCCGCATCGAACACGGTCACGCCGTCCGGGCGGGGCAGGGCGCCGCTCTCCACCCGCATCTCGTTCAGGCCGTAATCGAGCGTCAGCAGCACGTCCTCGAAAGCGTCATATTCAAGTATGCCGTCGATCTCGCGGCCCAGGGCAACCGAGAGGTGATCGAGCTCCCGGACCCCCGCTCTCAGACCGGTCAGGGCCAGCGGACCGGTGGTGACACGTCCGAAATTCGCCCAAATGCCGCTTCCCAGCCGCTGTCCGGAGACGCGCTCTATACTATCCGGATCGACATAGCTGGCCGACGCTCCCGTGTCGTAGAGGAACCAGAGCGTCCGGTCTTCCGCCGTTTCGTCATCACGCACCTCCGGCGTGACCGGCAGGAAGAAATAGCCGCGGCACATCTGCGCGGGCAGGACGACCGGGTCGATCATGCGGGCGGCGGCCGGCGGCGGCGCGGCAAGCTTGCCCGCGGCCAGCAGCACGACTATCAGAGCGATCATCCGTTTCATGCTTGTCCCCCGTCACGTTTCTCGCAGGATACGGAAGCTGGCCGGTATGCCAAGTTGATTGGAGTTCCGATGAAATCGATCTGCGTGTATTGCGGTTCCAATCCCGGCAAGGATCCGGTTTTCGTCGAGACCGCACGCGCGGTTGGCCGGACGCTGGCCGAGCGCGGCATCGACGTCGTCTATGGCGGTGGGCAGGTTGGATTGATGGGGGAACTGGCCGATGCCGCGCTGGAGGCCGGTGGCCGTGTGGTCGGCATCATTCCGGAATTCCTGGCCCTGAAGGAGATCGCTCATCTCGAGCTGACCGAGCTGCACGTCGTCCAGTCCATGCATGCGCGCAAAGCAAAGATGGTGCAGATGTCCCAGGCCTTCATCGCCCTGCCGGGCGGTATCGGCACGATGGAAGAATTGTTCGAGGTGTGGACCTGGGCCCAGCTGGGCCACCACACCCACCCGGTCGGCCTGCTCAACGCCGCGGGCTATTACGACGATCTCGTCAGCTTCCTCGACCGGATGACGGGGGAGCGTTTCCTGGCAGAAAACCACCGCCGCTCCCTGATGATTGCCGACCGCATCGACACCCTGCTGGCTGCGTTCGAAACCTATCAGGCTCCGCCTGCCGATGTCCGCCTCAAGACCGGCCAGACCTGACTGCACTGCTTTATTACCCACTTCTCTCCACTTCCCCCGGCCTCCATGCCGGGGCCCGGCTGAACCTCCGCCTGAAACGCCGCCAGACCCCTGAACACGTCCGGGGAAAGCAACACGCTCTCTTTCTTCCCCACCGTGTGGGGAAGTGGGCCCTCCATAGCCTTGGCGAAGGAGGGGTCGAAGGGGCCGGCGCGTGAGCGCCGGGAAGCGGTGGAGCCTGTCGCTGACACATCGCCGCTGACGCGGCGCCCCTCCGTCTCGCCGCCTCGCGGCGATCCACCTCCCATTCCATGGGGAGGAAAGGCTCCCAGCGGGAAATCCTCCACGGGCTTGCGCCCTGGAGCGATGAGAGGGGTGCGGGATGCACAGCGGACATCGTGTCCGCATTTGAAGGTTTGGTGGTGATGCCCGAGGCATCCCGCACGCGGAG
>NZ_JBSWXX010000005.1:0-235252 GCF_056160825.1 Maricaulis sp. ABE4_448 | reverse complement strand
ATGAATGTCGAGCTGATCACGCCGATCGCCATGGAAGAGAAGCTGCGCTTCGCTATCCGTGAAGGCGGCCGTACCGTCGGCGCCGGCGTCGTCTCCAAGATCGTCGAGTAACAAGAAATCCGGGCAGGGCGGTGCCTTTGTGTGCCGCCCCGCTCATTGCTCTTTTTGAAAGTTTAGAAACGGGATCGGTTTGATGGAACGTCAAAACATCCGCATTCGCCTGAAGGCGTTCGATCACCGGGTTCTGGATAATTCCACCCGGGAGATTGTCTCCACCGCCAAGCGCACCGGCGCGAACGTTCGCGGTCCGATTCCGCTGCCGACGCGCATCGAGAAGTTCACGGTGCTGCGCTCGCCGCATATCGACAAGAAGTCGCGCGAGCAGTTCGAGATCCGGACTCACAAGCGTCTTCTCGACATTGTTGACCCCACCCCGCAGACAGTTGACGCGCTGATGAAGCTCGACCTGTCGGCCGGCGTGGACGTCGAGATCAAGCTGGGAGCGTAGGGTTATGCGCCAGGAAGATCGTAGAACCGGCGTGATCGCCCGCAAGCTGGGCATGACGCGTATTTTCGCCGATGACGGCGTGCACGTGCCTTGCACCGTGCTGCAGCTGGATGGTGTCCAGGTCGTGTCTCACAAGACCGCCGACCGTGACGGCTATGTCGCGCTGCAGCTGGGTGCTGGTGAGGCCAAGGCCAAGCGGACGCCGAAGGCGCTGCGCGGGCATTTCGCCAAGGCCAATGTGGCTCCGAAGCGCAAGCTGGTCGAGTTCCGCGTTGCCGAGGACGCGCTGATTGAGGTCGGCGCCGAGCTGACGGCCGATCACTTCGTTCCGGGCCAGAAGGTCGACGTTGCCGGCATTTCGATCGGTAAGGGTTTCGCCGGTGCCATGAAGCGGCACAATTTCGGCGGCCTGCGCGCCTCGCACGGCGTGTCGATCTCGCACCGTTCCCATGGTTCCACCGGCCAGTGCCAGGACCCGGGCAAGGTGTTCAAGGGCAAGAAGATGGCCGGTCACATGGGGGCGACCCGCGTGACCACGCAGAATATCGAAGTTGTCCGCGTCGATGCGGATCGCGGCCTCATCCTGGTCAAGGGTGCGGTGCCGGGATCGGCTGGCGGCTGGGTCGAGCTGCGCGACGCCGTCAAGGGCTACGGCGATATGGAACTCCCGCTTCCGGGCAAGTTCCGGACGCTGGACGAAATGAACGCGCCGGCTGCTGAAGCAGCGCCGGCTGTCGAGAACGACGCTGCGCCGGCGGAAGCCGAAGCGGCAGCGACGGACACGGCCGCCGAAGGTGAAGAAGGAACGCAAGCATGAAGATCGAGGTAAAAACCCTCGCGGCGAAGGACGCCGGTGCTATCGATCTCGACGATGCCGTTTTCGGCATCGAGGAGGTGCGCTCCGACCTCCTCCAGCGCGTTGTGAAGTGGCAGCTGGCTGCACGCCAGCAGGGCACGCACAAGACGCTCGGCCGCTCGGAAATCGCTCGCACGAAGAAGAAGTTCGGTCGGCAAAAAGGCGGTGGCGGTGCACGTCACGGCGCCCGTTCGGCTCCGATCTTCGTCGGCGGCGGCAAGGCACACGGCCCGCGGGTTCGCTCGCACGCTCACGACCTTCCCAAGAAGGTCCGCGCGCTGGGTCTGCGTCACGCTCTTTCGTCCAAGGCCGGCTCCAAGGCGCTCATCATCCTGGATGATGCCGCGCTGACCGAGCCGAAGACGAAGGATCTGCGCGCTTCTCTCGAAGGCCTGGGCATTTCGAACGCCCTGTTCATCTCCGGTGAGCAGGTCGACGAGAATTTCGCCAAGGCTGCTCGCAACCTGCCGCTCATTGACGTGCTGCCCGCTCAGGGCCTGAACGTCTATGACGTGCTGCGTCGCGACACCCTGGTGCTGACGAAGGCCGCCGTGGAAAAGATCCACGAACGCCTGAGCGCGAAGGAGGCTTAAGATGACGGCTGCTGCGCGCCATTACGATACGATCCTGGGACCGGTGATCACGGAAAAGTCCACCCTGCTGTCGGAAGACGGCAAGGTTGTCTTCTTCGTCCCGCTGAGCGCCAACAAGAAGGAGATCGCGGAAGCGGTCGAACAACTCTTCAAGGTGAAGGTGACAGCGGTGAACACGATCAAGGTTCACGGCAAGACCAAGCGTTTCCGTGGCATTCACGGCAAGCGCAATGACCAGAAGAAAGCGGTCGTGACTCTCGCAGAGGGTCACTCGATCGACGTGACGACGGGTCTGTAAGATGGCTTTGAAAACATTCAAACCGACTTCTCCGGGCCGCCGCGCCCTCGTGCTCGTGGATCGCTCCGCGCTGCACAAGGGCCGTCCGGAAAAGACGCTGGTTGAAGGCCTCACCAAAAAGGGTGGCCGCAACAATACCGGTCGCATCACGGCCCGCCGTCGTGGCGGTGGCGCGAAGCGCCTGTACCGTGTGATCGATTTCAAGCGCCGCAAGTGGGATGTTCCCGCGACTGTCGCGCGTCTGGAATACGATCCGAACCGGACGGCTTTCATCGCTCTCATCCAGTATGAGGACGGCGAGAAGGCATACATCCTGGCGCCGCAGCGCCTGTCGGAAGGCGATGTTGTCATCGCGTCCGCCAAGTGCGACGTGAAGCCGGGCAATGCGATGCCGCTCAAGGCTGTGCCGGTCGGTACGATCCTGCACAATGTCGAGATGAAGCCGGAGAAGGGTGGTCAGATCGCCCGTTCCGCCGGTGCATATGTTCAGCTCGTTGGCCGTGATGCCGGCTATGCCCAGATCCGCCTGTCTTCCGGCGAGCTGCGCATGGTTCCGGACAGCTGCATGGCGACGGTCGGAGCGGTGTCGAACCCGGACCACCTGAACATCAATCTCGGCAAGGCCGGTCGCAATCGCCACCTGGGTCGTCGCCCGTCCGTCCGTGGCGTCGTGATGAACCCGGTCGACCACCCGCACGGCGGTGGTGAAGGCCGGACCTCGGGCGGCCGTCACCCGGTGACCCCGTGGGGCAAGCCGACCAAGGGTGCGAAGACGCGCAAGAACAAGTCTACGGACAAGTTCATCATCCGCTCGCGCCACGAGCGCAAGAAGCGATAGGGAGCCGACGATGCCTCGTTCTGTCTGGAAAGGTCCGTTCGTCGACGGCTATCTGCTGAAAAAAGCGGAAAAGTCGCACGAGGGCGGGCGCAAGCAAGCGATCAAGACCTGGTCGCGCCGTTCTACCATCATGCCGCAATTCGTGGGCCTGACCTTCCAGGTCCACAACGGCAACAAGTTTGTGCCGGTGCTGGTGACCGAAGACATGGTCGGCCACAAGCTCGGCGAGTTCGCTCCGTCCCGGACCTATTACGGTCACGCGGCGGACAAGAAAGCGAAGCGGAGATAAGCGATGGGCCAGTCTGCCAATCCCCGTCGCGTCGCTGACAACGAAGCGCGCGCCAAGCTGCGGATGATCCGCACCAGCCCGCAGAAGCTCAACCTGGTTGCCGCGCTGATCCGCGGCAAAAAGGTCGAGCGTGCGCTGGCGGATCTTGAGTTTTCGCGCAAGCGCATCGCCAAAGAGGTTCGCAAGACCCTCGAGTCCGCGATTGCCAATGCCGAGAACAATCACGGTCTCGACATCGACAGCCTTGTCGTGTCGGAAGCCTTTGTCGGCAAGAACCTGGTCATGAAGCGGTACAAGGCGCGCGCCCGCGGTCGCGGCGCGAAGATCCTGAAGCCGTTTTCCGAGCTCACCATCGTGGTGCGCGAAGTCGAGGAGGCCGCCTGATGGGTCAGAAAATCAATCCGATCGGTCTGCGCCTTGGCGTCAACCGCACTTGGGAATCGCGCTGGTATGCCGGCGCAGGCGAGTATGCCAAGCTGCTTCACGAGGATCTGAAGATCCGGAAGATGCTGAAGGCGCGCCTGAAGAATGCCAGCGTGTCGAAGATCGTTATCGAGCGCCCGCACAAGAAGTGCCGTGTCACCATCCACACGGCTCGTCCGGGTGTGGTGATCGGCAAGAAGGGTTCGGACATCGAGACGCTCCGCAAGGAACTGTCGAAGATGGTCGACGGCGAGGTTTTCCTGAACCTGGTCGAAGTGCGCAAGCCCGAGATCGACGCCAATCTGGTGGCCGAGTCCATCGCCCAGCAGCTCGAGCGCCGCGTGGCTTTCCGCCGTGCGATGAAGCGTTCGATGCAATCGGCGATGCGTATGGGCGCCAAGGGCTGCAAGATCGTCTGCGGCGGCCGCCTCGGCGGCGCCGAGATCGCGCGCTCTGAGCAGTACCAGGAAGGCTCTGTGCCGCTCCACACGCTGCGCGCCGACATTGACTACGGAACCGCCGAAGCCAAGACCGCGATGGGCATCATCGGCATCAAGGTCTGGATCTACAAAGGCGAGATCATGGATCACGACCCGATGGCCCAGGAGCGTCGTCTCCAGGAGTCGGGTGAGCAACGTGCCCGTTCGGGCCGTCAAGCCGCGTAAGGATATCAGCCATGCTGCAACCGAAACGCACAAAATTCCGCAAGGCGCACAAAGGCCGCATCAAGGGTGCTGCGAAGGGTGGCTATACGCTGAACTTCGGCTCCTACGGCCTCAAGGCGCTGCAGCCGGAACGCGTCACCGCACGCCAGATCGAAGCCACGCGCCGGGCCATCACCCGTCACATGAAGCGTGCCGGTCGCGTGTGGATCCGCATCTTCCCGGATGTGCCGGTTTCCAAGAAGCCGACCGAAGTCCGGATGGGTAAAGGTAAAGGCTCGCCCGAATTCTGGGCGTGCAAGGTCAAGCCTGGCCGCATCATGTTCGAGATCGACGGTGTTCCGGAGAGCGTCGCACGTGAAGCCCTGGCACTCGGCGCCGCGAAGCTGCCGATCAAGACCAAGATCGTCGCCCGGTTGGGCGAGTAGGAGATCGGGCAATGAGCGATAAAGAACTCAAGGCCGTCGACGTTCGCGCCATGACGGACGACCAGCTCCAGGACGAACTCCTGAAGCGCAAGAAAGAGCAATTCAACCTGCGTTTCCAGCAGGCCGCCGGTCAGCTGGAAAACACCGCTCGCTACGGCAAGGTGCGCCGCGACATCGCGCGCATCCAGACCGTTCAGAGCGAGCGCAAGTCGCAGCAAGAGCAAGGGAGCTAAGCGATGCCTAAGCGTATCCTGCAAGGCGTCGTGGTGAGTGACAAAGGTGCCAAGACCGTGGTCGTGCGTGTGGAACGGACCTTCCTCCACCCGCTGCTCCGCAAGACGGTTCGTCGCACCAAGCGTTATCACGCGCATGACGAAGCCAATGCGTTCAAAGTGGGTGACCAGGTCCAGATTCAGGAATGTGCACCCAAGTCGAAACTGAAGCGGTGGGAGGTCGTCCCGGCGCAGGCGTAAGCCCGCAGGCCGAGACCCTTTCCTAAGGAGGATCTGCCATGATCCAGATGCAAACCAATCTGGACGTAGCCGACAATTCTGGCGCCCGCCGTGTGCAATGCATCAAGGTGCTGGGCGGTGCCAAGCGTCGCTACGCCCACGTGGGCGACATCATTGTCGTCTCCGTGAAAGAAGCCATCCCGCGTGGTCGCGTGAAGAAGGGTGACGTCCGCAAGGCCGTCGTCGTTCGCGTGGCCAAGGACATCAAGCGCAAGGACGGTTCCGTCATTCGCTTCGACTCCAACGCCGCGGTGATCATCAACAATAATAACGAGCCGCTCGGTACGCGTATCTTCGGCCCGGTTCCGCGTGAGCTTCGCTCCAAGAACCACATGAAGATCGTGTCGCTGGCGCCGGAGGTGCTGTAATGGCTGCCAAGATCAAGAAGGGCGACAAGGTCGTCATTCTCGCCGGCCGTGACAAGGGCAAGACCGGCGAGGTCATGAAAGTGGTTCCGGCCGAGGACAAGGTCTTCGTGGCGGGCGTGAATGTGGTCAAGCGCCACACCCGCCCGACCCAGACCGACCAGGGCGGCATCAAGGAAAAGGAAGCCGCGATCCACGTCTCGAACGTGGCGCTGGCCGATCCGAAAACCGGCGAACCGACCCGTGTCGGCTTCAAGACGCTTGATGACGGCCGCAAGGTCCGTGTCGCCAAAGCATCCGGTGAGGTCATCGATGTCTGAGGTTGACACCTACACCCCGCGTCTCCGTGCGAAATATCGCGACGAGATCAAGGCGCGCATGAAGGAAAAGTTCGGCTACGCGAACGACATGCAGATCCCGCGTCTGGAGAAGATCGTGATCAACATGGGCGTTGGCGAAGCTGCCCAGGACTCCAAGAAAATCAAGGGTGCCCTTGAGGATCTGGAAGCCATTTCCGGCCAGAAGCCGGTCAAGACGGTTGCCAAGAAGTCCATTGCAGGCTTCAAGCTCCGCGAGGAGCAGGTGATCGGCGCGAAGGTGACCCTGCGTCAGGACCGTATGTACGAGTTCCTGGATCGCCTGATCACCATCGCCCTGCCGCGTGTGCGTGACTTCCGCGGGCTCAACGGAAAGAGCTTCGACGGTCGTGGCAATTACGCGATGGGTCTGAAGGAACATATCGTGTTCCCGGAAATCGACTATGACAAGGTCGAGAAGATCCGGGGTATGGATATCGTTGTCTGCACCACCGCAGGCAATGATGAGGAAGCGAAGGCCCTGCTGGCCGAGTTCGATTTTCCGTTTACGAACTAACGCAGCAGGAGAGCAGAGCCGCTCGGGCTCTGCACGCAGGAGGACATAAATGGCGAAATCTTCCGCAGTTGAACGCAATCGCAAGCGGGAACGCATGTCGCAGCGCTATGCTGCCAAGCGTGCCGCACTGAAGGCGATCGCGCGCAATCAGGAACTGCCGGTTGAGGAGCGTTTTGCTGCTCAGCTGAAACTGGCCGGGCTGCCCCGCAATTCGGCTCCGTCGCGCATCCGCAACCGGTGTGAAGTCACCGGCCGCCCGCGCGCATTCTATCGCAAGCTGCGCATGTCGCGTATCGCGCTGCGTGAACTGGCCAGCCAGGGGATGATCCCGGGCATGGTCAAGTCGAGCTGGTAAGAGGGGGCCCGACATGTCTGTGAACGATCCTCTCGGCGATATGCTGACCCGTATCCGCAACGCGCTGATGCGCAACAAGCGGAATGTGAACACGCCGGCTTCGGCTCTGCGCCGCCGCGTGCTCGATGTGCTGAAGAGCGAAGGCTACATCCGCGATTACGCGGAAGTGGAGCACGCCAACGGCCAGAAAGAGTTCGAGATCGAACTCAAGTATTTCGAAGGTGACTCGGTGATCCGCGAGATCAAGCGTATCTCCAAGCCGGGCCGCCGTGTGTATTCCGGTGTCAAGGACCTGCCGCTCGTCCAGAACGGCCTCGGCATCGCAATCCTGTCCACGCCCAAGGGCGTGATGTCGGATGCGACTGCTCGCGAGGCCAATGTGGGCGGCGAGATCCTCTGTCACGTGAGCTAAGGGAGCGAACCAATGTCACGTATCGGTAAACTCCCCGTCGCCATTCCCGCCGGCGTCACCGCGACGCTCCAGGATGGCAGCCTGACCGTGAAGGGTCCCAAGGGCGAACTGTCCATGGCCTTCGTCGATGACGTTACCGTCAGCCAGGGCGAAGATGGCATCACCATCAAGCCGGTCGACGAGTCGAAGAAGGCGCGTGCCATGTGGGGCATGCAGCGGGCACTGGTCGCCAATCTGGTGAAGGGCGTCGCTGACGGTTTCGAGAAGGATCTCGAACTGGTCGGCGTCGGTTACCGCGCCCAGATGCAGGGGTCTTCGCTGAAGCTGTCGCTGGGCCTGTCCCACGACGTCATCTATGACGCGCCCCAGGGTGTTACTCTGGCCTGTCCGAAGCCGACCGAGGTGAAGATCTCCGGCGCGGACAAGCAGAAGGTCGGTCAGGTCGCTGCGGAAATCCGCCGCTTCCGTCCGCCGGAACCCTACAAGGGCAAGGGCATCAAGTATGTCGGCGAATACATTCGCCGCAAAGAAGGCAAGAAGAAGTAGGGCGTGCGATGAAGACTCAACGCGAAAAATCGGTCCGGCGCGCCCAGCGCAACCGCACCCGCCTGCGCAAGTTCGCCAATGGGCGTCCGCGTCTGTCGGTGCACCGGTCCGCGAAAAACATCTATGCCCAGATCATCGACGATGTGGCGGGCAAGACCCTCGTTTCCGCCTCTTCCTTGGAAGAGGTTGCCCTGAAGGAGCATTCCAAGGGCTGGGACACGAAGGCTGCGGAAATCGTGGGCAAGCTGATTGCCGAGCGCGCGGTGAAGGAAGGCGTCAAAGACGTCGTCTTCGACCGTGGCGGTTACATCTATCACGGGCGTGTCAAAGCGCTCGCAGAGGCGGCCCGCGAGGGCGGCCTGAACTTCTAAGGGAGCGGACGTATGGCTCATCAGAACGAGCAGCAGCGTGACCGCGGTGATCGCGGCGATCGCGGCGGCCGTGGCCGCGGCCGCGGACGCGACCGCGAACAGGAACGCGACGACGAGCTCGTAGACAAGCTCGTCCACATCAACCGCGTTGCCAAGACCGTGAAGGGCGGCCGGAACTTCCAGTTCGCCGCGCTCGTGGTTGTCGGCGACGCCAAGGGCCGTGTCGGCTTCGGTCAGGGCAAGGCACGTGAAGTGCCGGAAGCCATCCGCAAGGCGACCGACGAGGCCAAGAAGACGATGATCCGTGTGCCGCTTCGCGAAGGCCGCACCCTGCATCACGATACCAGGGGCCGTCATGGTGCTGGTAAGGTGATCCTGCGGGCTGCCCCTCCGGGTACCGGTGTTATCGCCGGCGGTCCGATGCGCGCCGTGCTGGAATCCCTCGGGGTCCAGGACGTCGTTGCCAAGTCGGTCGGCACCTCGAACCCGTACAACATGATCCGCGCCACCATGGATGCGCTGCGGTCGCAGTCGAGCCCGCGCTCGGTTGCCGCCAAGCGTGGCCTGAAGGTTGGCGATCTGGTGAACCGCCGCGATGACGGCGCGTCTTCGCCGGAAGCGATCGAAGCGTAAGGACTGCGAACAATGGCCAAGAAAACGCTCCGTGTTCGCCAGACGGGCAGCCCCACGCGCCGCCCTCAGGATCAGCGTGCAACGCTGACCGGTCTCGGCCTCGGCAAGATCGGTCGCGTTCGCGAACTGGAAGACACCCCGGCTGTCCGCGGCATGATCGCCAAGGTCAGCCATATGGTGGAAATCGTCGAGGAGTAGGTCCCTTAAGGGAAACCGCTTCATCGAATGGAGAACGACATGCGTCTCAATCAACTGCGCGACAATGACGGCGCCGCCAAGCTGCGCACCCGCGTCGGCCGTGGTATCGGCTCCGGCAAGGGCAAGACCGGCGGTCGCGGTGTCAAAGGCCAGAAGTCCCGTTCGGGCGTGGCCATCAAGGGTTTCGAGGGCGGTCAGATGCCGCTTCACATGCGTCTGCCGAAGCGGGGCTTCAACAAGCCGAACCGCAAGGCATGGGCGGAAGTGAATGTGGGCCGTATCGAGAAGGCCATCGCTGAAGGCAAGATCGATGCGAAAAATCCGATCAATGCCGAAGTCCTGATCGCGGCTGGCCTGGTCCGCCGTGAACTGGATGGCATCCGCCTCCTTGCGAAAGGTGAGCTCAAGTCCAAACTTGACGTCACCGTTGCCGGTGCCTCCAAGGCGGCCATCGAGGCTGTCGAGAAGGCGGGCGGCAAGGTGACCGTCACCGTGGCCAAGGCCGCGGAATAGGACTCACGCTGACCTTTCGGGGACGACTTTATGGCTTCAGCTGCCGAACAGCTTGCTGCGAACATGAATTTCAGCTCCTTCGCCAAGGCGAAGGAGCTGCAACAACGTATTCTGTTCACGATCGGGATTCTGATCGTCTACCGGATCGGTACCTTCGTGCCGATCCCGGGGATCGATCCGGTCCAGTATGCGCGTGTATTTGAACAGTTTCAGGGCGGGATCCTGAACATGTTCAATACGCTCGGCGGCGGTGCCGTTGAACGCATGGCGATCTTCGCGCTGAACGTGATGCCGTACATCTCGGCCTCGATCATCATGCAGCTCATGTCCGCCACCATTCCGAGTCTTGAAAAGCTCAAGAAGGAAGGGGGCGAACAGGGGCGCCAGCAGATCAACCAGTACACGCGTTATCTGACGGTGCTGCTGGCGGCCGGACAGGCCTTTGCGATCGCGATCGGTATGAATACGCCGAACGCCGACGGCCTGACCATGGCCATCAATCCGGGACCCTTCTTCATCGCCTCGACGGTGATCACCCTGGTCGGCGGCACCATGCTGCTCTTGTGGCTGGGTGAGCAGATTACGTCGCGCGGCGTGGGCAATGGCGTCTCGCTGATCATTTTCGCCGGTATCATCTCGGCCGTGCCGGGCCTGCTCGGCGGTGCGCTGAGCCAGGCGGCTTCGGGCGCCCTTGCAGCGCCGGTCTTCTTTGGCGGCATCCTCCTGGTGCTGGCCGGCCTGGTTCTGGTGGTCTTCATCGAGCGGTCCCAGCGCCGGCTTCTGGTGCAGTACCCCAAGCGCCAGCAGGGCAATCGCATGGTCGGAGGCGATACCTCCTTCCTGCCGCTCAAACTGAACACTGCGGGCGTGATCCCGCCGATCTTTGCGTCGTCGCTGCTCTTCCTGCCGGCAACGGCCGCCAGCTTCCAGCAGCAGTCGGGACCGGAATGGCTGCAGACCGTGGTCGCCTATCTCGGCCAGGGCTCGCCGCTCTTCCTGACGATGTATGCGGCGATGATCGTCTTTTTCTGCTTCTTCTACACATCCGTCGTCTTCAATCCGGAAGATACTGCGGACAATCTGCGCAAGTATGGCGGCTTCCTGCCGGGCATCCGTCCGGGCAAGCGGACCGCGGAATATATCGATTTCGTGCTGTCCCGCCTGACCCTGATCGGCGCGATTTACCTGGTCGTCATCTGCATGGTTCCCATGCTGATGGGCGGCGGTGCAGCGATCGCGCTTGGCGGTACGTCCATCCTCATCGTTGTATCGGTGACGATGGACACGATTTCCCAGATCCAGTCCCACCTGCTGGCGCACCAGTATGAAGGGCTGATCAAGAAATCGAAACTGCGGGGGCGCAAACGATGAACATCATCCTGTTCGGACCGCCGGGCTGTGGCAAGGGTACGCAAGCCAAGAAACTCGTTTCCGATCGCGGCTGGGTCCAGCTGTCGACCGGTGACATGCTGCGCGCGGCGATTGCGTCCGGTTCCGAACTCGGCAACCGGGTAAAGGCCATCGTCGATGGCGGGAACTTGGTGCCTGACGAGATCGTTATCGAGCTGATCGAAGAGCGCCTGCCAGAGACCGAATCGGCTGGCGGCGCCATTTTCGACGGTTTCCCGCGCACGGTCGCCCAGGCTGAAGCTCTGGATGCGGCGCTCGAGAAGCGCGGTGCACAGGTCGATGCGGTTGTCCGCCTTCTGGTGGATGATCAGGAACTTGTCGCACGCATGGAAAAGCGTGCGGCCGAAGAAGGACGTGCCGACGACAATATCGACGCGTTCAAGGTGCGCCTGAAAGCCTATCAGGATCAGACCGCGCCTCTGCTTCCCTTCTATGCCGCTCAAGGCAAGCTGAAGGAAGTCGAGGGCATGGGGTCGATGGAAGACGTCGCGGCGAGAATTGCTGCGGCACTGGACACGAAGTGACACACACCTGTTGCAACCCCATTGACGGGGCGGCAACGCTGACTGTAGATAGCGCCCTTCGCGAAACGGGCGAGCTCATGCGGCGACCGAAAGGTTGCCCATTGGGTCGTCCGCGAACGGCGTTCTGAATTGGGAGATGGAAAGTGGCCCGTATTGCCGGCGTCAATATTCCGACGAATAAGCGCGTTGAAATCGCGCTTCGCTATATCCACGGCATTGGCCCGGCCAAGGCGAAGGAGATCTGCGAGCAGGTTTCCATCGCTCCGGAGCGCCGCGTTGCCGACCTGAATGACGCAGAAATCCTGCAAATCCGTGAAGTGATCGATCGTGATCATCTCGTGGAAGGGGATCTGCGCCGTGAGGTGGCGGTCAACATCAAGCGCCTGATGGACCTGGGCAACTATCGTGGCCTGCGCCACCGTCGCGGCCTTCCGGTCCGCGGCCAGCGCACTCACACCAATGCGCGTACGCGCAAAGGTCCCGCCAAGCCGATTGCCGGCAAGAAGAAGTAGGGCCCTGAACTATGGCTAAGGAACCGAGCCGCGTTAAGCGGCGCGAGCGTAAGAACATCACGTCGGGCGTCGCCCACGTGAATGCCAGCTTCAACAATACCATGGTGACCATCACCGACGCCCAGGGCAATGCGATTTCCTGGTCGTCCGCTGGTCACATGGGCTTCAAGGGATCGCGCAAGTCGACCCCGTATGCGGCCCAGATGGCTGCAGAAGACGCTGGCAAGAAGGCAATCGAGCACGGCATGAAGACCCTCGAAGTGAAGGTCTCGGGCCCGGGTTCGGGGCGCGAAAGCGCGCTGCGTGCGTTGCAATCGGTGGGTTTCACCATCACCACCATCCAGGACGTCACGCCGATACCGCACAACGGCTGCCGTCCGCCGAAGCGCCGCCGCGTCTAATACGCGGCGCGCATTTCGCCTGTTGAACGCGCCGCCGGCCAGGGGCCGGGCGGCTGATGAAGGGGCAGTAGGAACGTGATCGAGAAGAACTGGCAGGAACTTATCCGCCCGATGAAGCCGGAAATCGAGCCGGGGCACGACCCGGAACGTCAGGCGAAGATCGTCGCGGAACCGCTGGAGCGCGGCTTCGGCATGACGCTCGGCAATGCGCTTCGCCGCGTGCTGCTGTCCTCGCTGCAGGGCGCAGCCGTGACGAATGTCCACATTGACGGCGTGGTGCACGAGTTCTCGTCGATCGACGGTGTGCGTGAAGACGTCACCGACATCGTCCTGAACATCAAGCAGATCGCCCTGCGCATGCATGGCGAAGGCCCCAAGCGGGTTGTCCTGAAGAAGTCCGGTCCGGGCATTGTCACTGCTGGTGATATCGAAGAGACCGCCGACGTCGAGATCGTGAACAAGGATCTGATCCTGTGTACGCTCGACGAGGGTGCGGAAATCCGCATGGAGTTCACGGTCAACACCGGCAAGGGCTATGTACCGTCCGAGCGGAACCGTCCGGAAGACGCCCCGATCGGCCTGATCGGTGTCGACTCGCTGTTCAGCCCGGTCAAGCGCGTGTCGTACAAGGTCGAGAACACCCGTGAGGGCCAGGTTCTTGACTATGACAAGCTGACGCTCGAGATCGAGACTGACGGAACCGTCACGCCGGAAGACAGCGTTGCTTTTGCTGCGCGCATCCTGCAGGACCAGTTCCAGATCTTCATCAACTTCGAGGAAGCTGTCGAGGCGCGTCCGGCCGAGGACGACAAGCCCGAGCTCGACTTCAACCCGGCGCTTCTGCGCAAGGTCGACGAGCTGGAACTGTCGGTGCGTTCGGCGAACTGCCTGAAGAACGACAATATCGTCTACATCGGCGACCTGATCCAGAAGTCCGAGGCGGAAATGCTCCGCACCCCGAACTTCGGCCGCAAGTCGCTTAACGAGATCAAGGAAGTTCTCGCCCAGATGGGTCTGCACCTGGGTATGGAAGCGCCGAACTGGCCGCCGGAGAACATCGAGGATCTGGCCAAACGTTTTGAGGATCACGTCTAGGCGGCTGCCGGGAGGCACCCGAACCGGACCTGAGGAGATATAGCCATGCGTCACGGCATCGCACATCGCAAACTGAACCGCACGCACTCGCACCGCAAGGCGATGCTGGCCAATATGGCCGCCTCGCTGATCGAGCACGAGCAAATCGTCACCACCCTTCCCAAGGCGAAGGAGCTGGCTCCGTTCATGGACAAGCTCATCTCTCTGGCCAAGCGCGGTGATATCCACGGTCGTCGTCTGGCCATGTCCCGTGTCCGCAATGAGGACCAGGTCAAGAAGCTGTTCGACACCCTGGGTGGCCGCTATGCCGAGCGCAATGGTGGTTACACCCGCGTGCTGAAGGCCGGCTTCCGTCATGGCGATAATGCGCCGATGGCTGTGATCGAACTTGTCGATCGCGACCCGGCTGCCAAGGGCGCTGTCGACCGTGCGCGTCTGGAAGCAGAAGAAGGCATGACTGAGGAGTAAGATCCCGGTCATTGCACGTTCAGAAGAAGGCGGCTTTGCTGATGCAATGCCGCCTTTTTTCTTGTCTCAGCTGTGCCTAAGTGGAAGCCATGATCAGACACGTCCTCATCGCCTCGCTCATCGCCTGTTCGCCAGCCTTCGCGCAGGACATTCCCTTTGCCGGCAGTCAGGACCGTGTCGTCCCCGAAAGCCGGGGCGATATGCAGCTCTCCTTTGCGCCTGTGGTGCGCGAAGCCGCACCGGCGGTGGTGAATGTCTACAGCCGCCGTGTCGTGCAGTCCCAGCACCCCTTTGCCAACGACCCGTTCTTTTCGCGCATGTTCCGCAGCCAGCCGCGCGAGCAGAATTCGCTCGGCTCCGGCGTGATCGTCGATTCCTCCGGCGTCATCGTGACCAATAATCACGTGGTGGACGGCGCGAACGAACTTCGGGTGGTATTGGCCGACCGGCGCGAATTCGAGGCGGAGATCCTGCTCACCGACGAGGCCACAGATCTCGCCGTGCTGCGGGTGAACACCGACGAGCCTCTCCCGGTCATGCCGCTCGACATGAGCGGTGATATCGAGGTCGGCGATCTGGTGCTGGCGATCGGCAACCCGTTCGGTGTCGGACAGACCGTCACCTCCGGCATCGTCTCCGCGTTGGCCCGCACCGATGTGGGGCAAACCGATTTCGGCTCCTTCATCCAGACCGATGCGGCGATCAATCCCGGCAATTCCGGCGGCGCGCTGGTTGACATGGATGGCGAACTTGTCGGCGTGAACACGATGATCTTCTCGCGCTCGGGCGGTTCCAACGGGATCGGCTTCGCCATCCCTGCCGAAATGGTGCGCCGTGTCGTCGATACGGCGCTGGGCGAGGGTGAGCTGGTCCGGCCCTGGCTGGGCGCGCGCCTGCAGCGTGTCGACAGCGATCTGGCCCAGGCCCTCGGCCTGTCCCGGCCGCGCGGCGCACTGGTCAACGACGTCTATCCGGAGGCCGCTGCTGACGAGGCGGGCCTGCGGCAGGGGGATATCGTGCTGGCAGTGGACGGCCGGGACATCAATGACGAATCCGGTGTGCGTTTTCGCCTGGCAACACGCGCGGCCGGCGAGGAAGCAGAGTTCACCGTGCTGCGCGACGGGCAGGAGGTTACTCTCGATATTCCGGTTGTCGCGGCACCGGGGGACCGGGATCCCGCGCCGCTGGAAATCTCCGGCCGCAACCCGCTGACCGGCGTCTCGCTGGTGCAGATGTCGCCGGCCTTCAACGAACGTGTGGGCATTGATCCCTTCATGGATGGGGTAATCGTCTCCCGCGTGACGCGGCGTTCCGTTGCTGCACGGTTCGGCTTCCGTCCCGGCGACCGGCTGGTCGAGGTGATGGGCGAGCGGGTCGACGAACTCGACGATGTCGCGGACATTGTCGGCCGCAAGGATGGTGAACGTCTGTGGCCTGTGGTGATCGAGCGCCGCGGCCGCCGTCACGAGACGACTCTGCGTCTATATTGACGGCCAGCCCGGCCTCGATTGGCATTTACAGCCATGTCTGGAACGTGCACGATGCTCCCGTCTAACAGGAAGTTGTCGGGGAGGGCGTCAATGAATGTGATCCAGATCGCGAGAATGGCCGGGGCGGCGCTGGGTGTGCTGGTCTTGGCAGGATGTATTACTTCGCCGGAGGAGCAGGAGGCGCTGCGCCAGGCCGAGTATGAAGAGCAGTTGCGGCTCCAGGCAATGATCGAGGCGGGGCAATGCAGCGAGCGCCCGATGACCGGTCAGCGGACCCGGACCGTCTATGAATGCGGCGAGGAAAATGCCGACCAGATCGATGCTGCGCGGGAGTCGATGCGTCGCATACACCGGCAGGGGGGCTTGTGCGGTGGGGAGAATGCCGGGTGCTGACCTGCATATCGGTAGACTGTTTCACGGCATGCGACTTCCGGTTTCGTATTGATTTACATCGGCGTCAGGGCGCGTCACTCTCCCACTCCGTGTGGTCACAAAACGGAGGGATAGAGCAATGAAACATGTTCGCGTCGTGTCTGTCGTTGCATCTGTGTGGTGTGCGTCGATGCTGTCGGGATGCATCACCTCGCCTGAAGAGCAGGAAGCGCTTCGGCAGGCAGAGCTTGAGGAGCAACTGCATTTGCAGGCGATGATCGAGGCCGGCGAATGCCGGGAGCGTCCTATGACCGGAATGCGGACCCGAACTGTCTATGAGTGCGGTGAGGAAAACGCGGAAATGCTCGACGCTGCACGCGAGTCGATGCGCCGGATCCATCGCCAGGGCGGCATTTGCAGCAGCGGCGCTGCATGTAGTCCGGACTGATAAGGGTGTAAGCGAAGCGGGTCGGTTCATGGCATTCTTGCGTCATGACCGATCTGTTCCAATCTGCCGGCCTTGAAGAGAGCGCACCGCGACCTCTGGCCGACCGGCTGCGCCCGAAAACCCTCGACGAAGTCGTCGGCCAGGATCATCTGCTTACGGGTACCGGGCCGATCGCCCGGATGCGGGCGCAGGGCCGTCTGGCCTCGCTGATCCTGTGGGGACCGCCCGGCGTCGGCAAGACGACGATCGCGCGCCTGCTGGCCGAGGACAGCGATCTAGAGTTCGAGCCTCTCTCGGCGGTTTTCTCCGGTGTGGCCGACCTGAAAAAAGCCTTCGAGCGTGCCCGGGCCCGCCGGGCAGCCGGCCGGGGTACACTGCTCTTTGTTGACGAGATCCACCGCTTCAACCGGGCCCAGCAGGACGGTTTCCTGCCGGTCGTGGAAGAGGGGACCGTCACGCTTGTCGGTGCGACAACCGAGAATCCCCCCTTCGAGCTCAATGCGGCTTTGCTGTCGCGCTGCCAGGTCCTGGTCCTGAAACGCCTGGACGATGCGGGCCTCGACCAGCTGATCGCCCGCGCCGAGACGGAAATGGGCCGCGCGCTGCCGCTCGACGACGGCGCGCGGACCACGCTGCGCTCCATGGCCGACGGGGACGGGCGCTATCTGCTCAACCTCGTCGAGGAGGCTTTCACCTTCGATCCGGATACGCCCGTCGATGCCGCAACCCTGGCTCAGCTTCTCAACAAGCGGGCGACAGCCTACGACAAGGATCGCGAGGAGCACTACAATCTCATCTCCGCGCTCCACAAATCGGTGCGCGGCTCTGATCCGGATGCAGCCCTCTACTGGTTTGCGCGCATGCTGGAAGGTGGCGAGGATCCGCTTTTCCTGGCGCGCCGTCTGGTGCGCATGGCGTCAGAAGAGATCGCCATCGCCGATCCCACGGCCCTGATGATCGCCAACGAAGCCGCCCGTACGTATGAGCGCCTGGGCTCGCCCGAAGGCGAGCTGGCGCTGGCCCATGCGGTGGTGCATCTGGCTACCGCGCCCAAGTCCAATGCCGTCTATGTCGCCTACAAGCGGGCGCGTCGGCTCGCCAAGGAGACGGGCTCGCTGATGCCGCCGGCGCATATTCTCAACGCTCCGACCAAGCTTATGGAGCAGCAGGGATATGGCAAGGGCTATGAGTATGATCATGATGTCGAGGGTGGCGTGTCCGGCCAGGATTATTTCCCCGACGAGATGAACGACCGCCCGGTGCTCTATGAGCCGAAAGACCGCGGCCGCGAGGCGTCGATCCGTGAGCGCCTGGAACGCTGGCGCGCCCTGCGGGACGCGCGGCGGGGCGGGTAGGACCCCGCGCCGTAATGTTTCCCTCTTGCCATGTTTCGGAAAAATCGGAACCGTAGGCGCACACAAGTCTGGGGGGACAAACATGACACCTGCACGGATACACCTGACCATTGGTCTGCTCTGGCTGCTCGCCGGCATGTTGCTGGGTGAGCATATGGGCCGGACGGGCGATCACACGCAGATGCCGACGCATGCTCACATCATGCTGCTGGGCGGTGCTGTCTCGGTGCTGTGGGCCCTGATCTACCGCGTATTCGGACTGGCCACGGGACTTCTCGCCTGGATACAGACCGGGCTCCACCACCTTGCGGCCCTGGCGATGATCGTTGCGCTGTACATGCTGTACGGTCATCTCGCGACCGAAGCTGCGCTGGGACCGGTCCTGGGGCTGGCCTCGATCGGAGCCGTCGTTTCGGTGCTGCTGATACTCGTGCTGAGCCTGCGAACGAAGGTCTGAGCTTATCCCTCCGCCTCGCAGTCCGCACCTTCCGCCGCTTCGCGGTCGAGGGCGCCGAGGCCGATGGCCTCGCGGCGGGTGTCCAGCGTGTCGGGATCGGCGATTTCGTGGAGGGTGATGGTGCCGTCGACGCAATGGGCCTGGGTACCGTAGGGCTGCGGGCGGTTCTCGCTGACGGCAAGCCGGTCGGCCAGGGCAGCAAAGTCGGCACTGTCATGCCCGCCCGCGAGGGCGACCGGCTCCAGGGCGGCGACCACGGCGCCCAGATGGGCCTCGTCGCGCCGCGCCATGCGGAGCAAGTCCCGTGCAGCGCGCGGCTGGAGATCGTGGAACTCGATGAAGGTCTCCGCCTCGAGCTGCGCGGCCGCCCAGTCGGTGTTTTCGTCGACCAGCGCGTCGATGCGGTCCTGGCCGGCCTGCATGATCGGGCCGCGGGCCCCGTCTTCCAGATCGTCACGGGCGATGACCGGGTAGACGAGGTCGGCGGCAAAGCGTTCCCGGGCGGTTCGCGAGGCCAGCTCGCCGACTAGCCCGCTCCAGGCGTCCCAGCGGCTCTCCGTGCGGGCGATCAGGGTGGGGGCATCCGTGGGTTCCGCCTGAACAGTCTCGGCCGTGTCCTCGGGGGACGGATCGGACGGCGTCGCATCCTGCAGGACAAGAAGGGCGGCAAGGGCGACGAGTTTCATGGCGGCGACTCCGGGGTTTCCGGCGCCAGTCTAGGGGCTCGCGGCGATGTGCCAAGGGCCCAAAACAAAAGCGGGCGCCGCTGGAGCAGCACCCGCATTCGTTGGGTCGGGCGATCCTGGGCCTCCGGCGTGTGAGGGGGAGCCGGTCGGCGGATCGAAGCCTGATGGGGGTAGGGATTAGGCGAGGGCGCTGGAAAGCGCGATCGTCATGGCCCCAAACACACCGGCCACGAACAGGATGTTGATCACCGTCGAGAGGGTCGAAGAAACGCGGGTCATCAGCATAAGTCCTTTGGTCTTGGCGAGCCGGCCGTCCCGGTTCGCGGCTTGGTAAATAAGGACTTAGCCAGGTTTCACAATGGACGTTTTGCCAGAGTTGCCATGCAAAAATGCAAGATTAAATGGATTTCATATGTCAATGTGGGTTGTTTTGTCGCATTCCGAAATGTCATGGGCGACCCGTCCTGCTGCCGTGCTTGCCAATCCGGCGGACCCGTCCTATCGAGCGGCGTATGAACCATCTCCTTCTCATCGCAGCGGGCGGCGCGGGCGGTGCCGTGTCCCGGCATCTTGTCGGTCAGGCGGCGCTGCGCTGGCTGGGACCGCAAATGCCGCTGGGCCTGCCCTGGGGAACGCTGGCCGTGAATGTCGTTGGCGGTCTGGCGATGGGCCTCCTGGTCGGCTGGCTCGCCCTGGCGGGGCGGGGTGAGGCCGACCAGTATATCAGACTGGCGGGTGCTGTTGGATTTCTTGGTGGCTTCACCACCTTCTCGGCCTACTCCCTGGAGCTCGCCACGATGATCGAACGCAAGGCCTATGCGTTGGCGTTCGGCTATGCGGCGGGATCGGTTGTGCTGGCCCTCGGGGCGGTGTTCGCCGGGCTGATCATCATGCGCAAGGTACTGACATGAGTGGCGTTCAAACCCTGAAGGTCGAGCCGTCCGAAGATGGCTCCCGCGTCGATCGCTGGTTCAAGCGGCGCTTTCCGCACGTCCCCGCGACGATGGTACAGAAGCTCTGCCGCAAGGGGCAGATCCGTGTCGATGGCGGCCGGGTTAAGGGGGATAGCCGTGTTTCCGAAGGCCAGGAAGTGCGGGTTCCGCCGCTGCCGGAACCGGGCGAGAAACCGGCCCGGCCGTCTCTGTCGGCCGAAGATACCGCCTTCGTGAAATCCCTCGTGATCTACGAGGACGACGAACTGATCGCCTTCAACAAGCCCGCAGGCCTGGCCGTGCAGGGCGGGTCGAAGACCCAGCGGCATCTCGATGGCCTGCTGGACGCCTTCGGCACGGGTCTCGACCGGCCGCGCCTGGTGCACCGGCTGGACAAGGATACCTCCGGCGTCCTGATCGTCGGCAAGGGCCCCAAGGCCACGGCCAAGCTGGCCAAGGCTTTCCAGTCTCACCGCACGAAGAAGACATACTGGGCCATTGCCCTGGGCGTGCCCAAGCCGAAACAGGGCGAGATCAAGGGCTTCATGAAGAAAGCCGGCGGCGCCGGCGGTGATGCCGAGCGCGAGACGATGGTTGCCGCGTCGCATGGCGATCCCGGTGCAAGCCACGCGCTTACCCGCTATACCGTCGTCGCCGAAGCTGGCCAGAAAGCCAGCTGGGTCGCGCTGCGCCCGGTGACCGGCCGCACCCACCAGCTGCGGGTCCATCTTGCCGCGATGGGGCATGCCATTCTTGGCGACCGCAAATATACCTGCGACCGACCGGCCCCGGAGGATCTCGACCGGCGTCTCTGCCTGCATGCCAGACAGCTGGAGATCCCGCGGGACAAGGGGGCGCCGCTGGTACTCACTGCGGATCTGCCCAAGCCGACCCAGAAGATTTTCGACACGCTGGGTTTCTTTGCCAACGAGATCGACGAGACACGCGTCGAGGATGAGCTGGCCTAGGGCTGGTTCCGGCGGACGGTTGACCGTCAGCTGCCGGCTTTTGCCGCCTGTTTGGCCTTGAAGGCTTCCAGCTTTTCCGGGCTTGTTTCGGTCTGGTATTGCGCTTTCCAGTCGTCGGGATCCATGCCGTAGACGCGGGCCCGGGCATCAGCCTTGGACAAATCGATGCCGCGTTCGGCTGCCGCTTCGCGCCACCAGTCACCCAGACAGTTGCGGCAGAAGTCGGCGAGCAGCATGAGGTCGATATTCTGGACCTCCTTGTGATCGTCCAGATGCGCCAGGAGCCGGCGGAAGGCGGCGGCGTCCAGTTCGGTGCGCTGGGCGTCGGTGAGGTCGTTGGTATGGGTCATGGGCGTTCGTCCTCGCGGGTTTGCGCATAGCTAGCATGAGCGGCCCCCGGCTTGCCAAGCCGGCGAACGCCGCCTAACGAGCCCGTGAAGCTGTTGCGGGAGTGCCCATGCCGTCCGATCTGAAACTCGCTATCTGGGATATTGACGGGACCATCGTCGACAGCCGCCAGGTGATCCAGCGGGCAATGGCGCGGGCCTTCGAGCGCGCCGGCCTGCCGCCCATCGAGTATGACCGGACGCGCACGATCGTCGGACTGGAGCTGACCGAGGCGATCATGCGCCTGGCGCCGCCGGACTATCCGGCCGAGCGCATCCCGCACCTGGCGACTTGGTACAAGGAAGCCTTCGTCGAGCAGCGCGCTGAAACCGGCTTCCAGGAGAAGCTCTATGAGGGCGCCCGCGAGACGATCGAGCGCCTTGCCGGCGAGGGCTGGCTTCTGGGCGTGGCGACGGGCAAGGCCCGGCGGGGCCTCGACATCGTCTTCGGCCATCACGATCTGCACCGCTATTTCGATACCTTCCAGACGGTCGATGGTGGCGCCGGAAAGCCCCATCCGCGCATGGTTCTGGATGCGATGAAGGAGACGGGCACCGATCCGCACCAGGCGGTGATGATCGGCGATACCTCCTTCGACATGGAGATGGGCCGCAATGCCGGGGTTCACACGCTGGGTGTCAGCTGGGGCTTTCACACCGAGGACGAGATCCGCGGGGGCGGTGCCCATGATGTGCATCACGACTTCGACGCACTGAACCGGGCGCTGGACCATTTCTCCGAACGCGTTGCGATCACGGGCTGACGGGCTGACGGGCTGACGGGCTGACGGGCTGACGGGCTGACGGGCTGCCCGCCGGTTCCGCGAGCCTGCCCCATCGGCCCGCTTGCCTCTGCTACCCAAGGTTCGTAACACTGTCGGACCTGCCGAATCGGGGAGGCCGGGGTGGGAACAAGCTCAATCAGTGCTGAATCCTGGTTGCGTTCGACCGCGGCGGCCCCGTCACAGGCCGCGCGTTTCGAATTGCTCAAGACCCGGATCGACAAGGCCGTCCAAGAGCGCGGGACACCGGGCTACTGGGAAGACCGGCATGTCGAAGCCAGTGTCAGCGACGAATTCCTCGCCCTGTCCTGGGAAGGCAGCAAGTACTACTGGGCCGCCCGGAGCTGGGCCCGGAAGCTGAAGGGGTTGAACAAGTCGCTCGCCGACCGGCCGTCCTACCTGCCCGATATCCGCCAGAGGCGGGAAGAGGAGATCGCCAAGGCGATCGGCAAGCAGTTCAGCGAAAAGCGCCCCGGGCCCTACGCGCTGGAGTGTTTCGTCTTTTTCAAGACGTCCAACATTGCGCCGGCCGCCCTGACCCACATGGCGCATGGCTGCGTTCCGGCCTTCGAGAATGCGCCGCTGCACACCTATTTCGTCATCCGCCGGGAACAACCGGCCGTCGACAAGTATGAAGATCTCTATTTCACCGCCTTCAAGGCCGACGCAAAAACCCACCGCGATGAAGACGCGCTGATCCGCCATCTCTTCGACAGCATCTATCTGCCGAAGGCACCGATAGACGGTGACGGGCCCGAGCCCGTACCGTGCCGCTTGTGCCGGACGCTCGGCTTGCTTGCGCTGGTGCTGCTGCTCGCTGCGGCGGCCGCGCTGGCCATTCCTCAGTCGCGAGAGCGTCTTTTCGATGCGCTGGGCCTGGCCCGGCAGGCGCAGGTCGATGCCGTGTCCGGCGAGTTGTCTGAGTTGCGGGCGGAATACGAGGCGCTGGCCGCACAGGCGCTACAGCTGTCCCTCGACCTTGAACAGGCCCGCGCGGCGGAGCCCGAAACCGGCGGAGCCCCGGACGTGCCGGATGATATGGCGGATGCTGCCGCCGCGGCGCATGAAGCGGCCGAAACGGACCTTCGCGCCCGGCTCGCGGAAACAGAGGCGGAGCTGGCGCGTCTGGCCGCCCTTCTCGAACAGCGCGGCGCACCTGTGCCGGACGATCGCATGCCGCTGGGACTTCCGCCCTGTCTTCCCGTCGCGCCGACGGCCAGCCCGCATGGCGGTGCACCCGGCTATCTCTTCGATATCCGCCTGTCCGAGGCCGGCATCCAGCTGCGGGCGCCGGACGGCCCGTTCGCTTTGAGCGATGCCGACCGTGCGGACCCGGATTTTCCCGCCAGCCTGCCCTATCCGGCCGATACGCTGTCGGTGCCGGCGTTCGAGCGTCTCGTCAGTCCGATCTCCCGTGCGGCTGCCGGAGCAGGCTGTGCGCAATACGTACTGTTGCGGGAGGGTGCTGCAGGTGGCCGGGATCGTTATATCGCCCAGCGAGACGCGGTCGAACGGCACTTCTATGTCTATCGGCCGCAGCCCTAGCTGCGAGGTGTCGCATGAGCGAGAAATACGAGACCAAGCCTGGCGTGCGCCTCCCCGAGGCGGAGGATGCCCGTCCCAAGCGCTTCTACGAGACCGTGACGGTGGAGGGCGGCCAGGGCGGCTGGGCGGTGTGCCTGGACGGCCGCGGCGTGAAGACGCCGGCGAAGAAGACGCTGAGCCTGCCCTCGAAGGCTCTCGCGGAGCTGATCGCCGAAGAATGGGCGTCCCAGGGCGAGCGGATCGACGCGCCTGCCATGCCGGTCACGCGCCTGTGCTTCGTGGCGCTGGACCGTATGGAGCTGGCCCACGCGGAAACCGTGGCGGAAGTCACCAGATATGCCTCCACCGATCTGGTGTGTTTCCGGGCACCCGAACCACAGGAACTCGTCGCGGCACAGGCTGCGGCCTGGGATCCCATGCTGGCCTGGGCCGAGCGTGTCCTGGGCGCGCATTTCGTTGCCGCGACCGGTATCCTGCCTGTCGATCAGGATCCGGTCGCGCTGCAGCGTGTGATGGCGATTGCGGGCGAGCAGGATCAGTGGCGGCTCACGGCGCTGGCGCATGCGACGGCGGTGACCGGTTCGGCTGTTCTGGGCTTGGCACTCCTGCACGGCGAGATCGATGGTGGCGAGGCCTTTGCCCTGTCCAGCGTCGATGAAGCGTGGCAGGCCGGACGATGGGGCGAGGATGCCGAAGCTGCTCATCGCCTGGCTCTGTTGAAGGCGGAGCTGGTCGCGGTGGACGCCATGCTGCGTGCATTGGACGCGGACGGCGCGGCTTGAAGCCTGTCGCTGCTCCTATAGTGTTGCGGTGAAATTACCGGAGTTGGGTATCATGGCCGACATGACGATTTCAGAGCCGGACATGGGCGGAAAGACCGGTCCCGGCGGCATGCTGAATTTCGATGCGCTGCGCTCTGCCAGCATGCGCAACACGCCCTATAACTATTTTGTCGCCGAGGGCGCGCTGAGCGCCGGCGAGGCGGCCGATGTGCGCCGCGATTATCCCGTCATCAACAAGCCGGGCTATCTGCCGCTGTCCAAGCTGGAAGCGAGCGGCGAGTTCAAGCGCCTGATGGACGACCTCAACTCCGCGGAACTGGCCCAGGTGCTGACCGACAAGTTCGGCGTCGACTTCACCGAAAAGCCGCGCATGATCACCGTGCGCCGGCTCTCTCAGCTGTCCGACGGGCCGATCCACAACGACTCCAAGTCGAAAATCCTGACCATGCTGACCTATCTCAATGCCGAGTGGGACGGCACCGGTGCGGGCTGTATCCGGGTGCTGAACGGTCCGAAGGATTTCGAGGATTTCACCGAGGAAGTGCCGCCGCTGGCCGGCTATGTCTTCGCCTTCCTGCGCGATGATCATTCCTGGCACGGCCATCTGCCCTTCGAGGGCGAGCGCTATGTGGTGCAGACCACCTTCCTGACCTCCCAGGAGGAGCTCGACCGCAAGGAAAAGCGCGGCGGGCTGCAATACTTCCTGAAAAAGCTGAACCCGTTCCAGTAACGCCGGCGGGCGGTGCACTAAAGCGCGTGCAGGGCTGCCCATTTATCGAGCCGATGTATTGCCCGGCCAGGCCAGCGCGCGGCTCGGCCCAGGGGCAGCCGGCCGGTCACCGCCTCCAGCTTGCAGCCTGCCGCCAACACCGCCCCGGTCAGGGAGGGGTGGCGGATCTGGCCTGAGACAACGTCGAAGTGCGCATTGGCGAGGCGTTTCTTGAAATCATACTCGCCGGGGCCGAGATGGATCGCCGTCAGCCCGTCATCCGCCAGCTGGCGGGCGATTTCCAGATAGAGGGTCAGCCCGGGCCCGATGCCGGCATGGCGCGGCCAGAAGACCGGAAACCAGTAGTGCAGCACCTGCGGTGTGCGCATGCCGAAATGCGCGGCGGCGAGTTCGCCATCGATCTCCAGCGTCGAGAGCACACCCTTCAGCGCCGGCGTGGTCCGGTGAAAAAGTGTCTCGATGACCTGGCGTGTCCAGGTCACGCCGAACACGTCCAGCGCCCCTGTGCGGCGGTATTGCCCGCGCTTGGCCGCGATCAATTGGTCCAGGGCGGCCGGGCGGCGGTCATCGATACGGATCACCACATCGGCATCCAGTGCGGCCAGCTTGCGCTGGCGGGCGCGGATGTTCCGCATCGCCTTGGCATCGGCCGCCGTACAATCGGCGATCAGCGCGTCATAGCCGTCCGACAGATCGGACACCCAGGAGGCTTCCGGCGGCGCACCTGCCGCTTCGCGTAGTGCGGTCTGCCCGGCCAGCCCGCCGCCGAATAGGAAGGCCTTGATCCCGGCCTGGGCCAGCAGGGGGCGATAGTCGAAATCCGGCGCGTCGGTGATCAGGCCATGATGATCGCCCAGCGCGGCGCCGATCGGCCGGGCGATGCGGGATCGGGTCAGGTGCAAGGGCAAAAAGCCGCCAGGCGCGCCATTGCGGCTCAGGGCCAGCACACGGGTATCGTCGCGGGATGCGGCCATGGTCTCGGCGAATTCCAGCGTGAAATAGGGGGAGGCGCAGGCCTGATTGCCCTCTTGCATGGCCGTCCATGCGGCCCGCTGGCGCGCGCTCAGCGCGTCGATCCTGACCAGGTCCGCATTCCACTGCGGTGTCATCGGCTGCGACCCATTCCATACCCCCCAAACCGCCTGCAAGTTCCGCGCCCCGCACCCGGCCTGAGCAGCGGCTCGATTGCTCTGGGCCAGACGGGTCTGCTATCGAACGGACGACAACCGTTTTCCGGTCGAAAAAATATTGGGGAAGGGGCCCGAGCCCATGAAAGACGTGATCGAACAGCTTGATGCCAAGCGTGCCGCGGCGCGCATGGGCGGCGGTGAGAAGCGGATCGAGGCGCAGCATGCCAAGGGCAAGCTGACCGCGCGGGAACGTATCGAACTGCTGCTGGACGAGGGCTCGTTCGAGGAATGGGACATGTTCGTCGAGCATCGCTGCGTCGATTTCGGCATGGCGGACAAGAAGATCCCCGGCGATGGCGTGGTCACCGGCCACGGCACGATCAATGGCCGTCTGATCTATGTCTTCTCCAAGGATTTCACAGTGTTCGGCGGTTCGCTGTCGGAGACCCACGCCCAGAAGATCGTCAAGATCCAGAAGGCCGCGATCCAGAACGGCGCGCCGATCATCGGCATGTTCGATGCCGGCGGCGCGCGTATCCAGGAAGGCGTGGCCTCGCTCGGCGGTTATGCCGACATCTTCCTGCAGAACACGCTGGCCTCGGGCGTGGTGCCGCAGATCTCGATGATCATGGGGCCGTGCGCCGGCGGCGATGTTTATTCGCCCGCCATCACCGACTTCATCTTCATGGTGAAGGACACCTCCTACATGTATGTCACCGGCCCGGACGTGGTGAAGACGGTCACCAATGAGACCGTCACCCATGAGGAGCTGGGCGGCGCCTCGGTGCATGCGAAAAAGTCCGGCGTCGCCGACGGGGCATTCGAGAACGATCTGGAAGCCATCGTGCAGATCCGCCGCCTGGTGGATTTCCTGCCGCTGTCCAATCGCGAGACCCCGCCGAAACGCCCCGTCTATGACGATCCGGACCGGATGGAAAAATCGCTCGACACGCTCGTCCCGTCCAATCCCAACAAGCCCTACGACATCAAGGAACTGATCGAGAAGGTGGCCGATGAGGGCGATTTCTTCGAGATCGCGCCGGACTATGGTTCCAATATCGTCACCGGTTTCGGCCGGCTCGACGGCGCCCCGGTGGGCTTTGTCGCCAACCAGCCGATGAGCCTGGCCGGCGTGCTGGACATCGATGCCAGCCGCAAGGCGGGCCGCTTCGTGCGCTTCTGCGATGCCTTCAATATCCCGATCGTCACCTTCGTCGACGTGCCGGGCTTTCTGCCGGGCACCAAGCAGGAATATGGCGGCCTGATCAAGCACGGCGCCAAACTCCTCTTCGCCTATGCCGAGGCCACCGTGCCCAAACTCACCGTCATCACCCGCAAGGCCTATGGCGGCGCCTATGACGTGATGAGCTCGAAACACCTGCGCGGCGATGTGAACTATGCCTGGCCGACCGCGGAGATCGCCGTGATGGGTGCCAAGGGCGCCGCCGAGATCATCCACCGCAAGGATCTGGGCGATGCCGACAAGATGGCTGCCCATGCGCAGGAATACGAAGACCGTTTCGCCAACCCCTTCGTGGCGGCCGGCCGCGGCTATATTGACGACGTCATCATGCCGCATGGCACCCGCAAACGCCTGATTTCGGCGCTACGCACGCTGAAGAACAAGAAGGCGGAAAACCCCTGGAAGAAGCACGACAATATTCCGCTCTAGGGCGCGCGCTTTTTCCGCTCTTTCTTCCCCATGCCGTGGGGAAGTGGGCCCTCCATCGCCTTGGCGAAGGAGGGGTCGAAGGGGCCGGCGCGTCAGCGCTGGGGGCGGTGGAGCCTGTCGCTGACACATCGCCGCTGAGGCGGCGCCCCTCCGTCTCGCCGCCTGGCGGCGATCCACCTCCCCATCAAATGGGGAGGAAAGAAACCTGCTCAGCACGAAATCCTCCACGGGCTTGCGCCCTGGAGCGATGAGAGGGGTGCGGGATGCACGGCGGACATCGTGTCCGCGTTTGAAGGTTTGGTGGTGATGCCCGAGGCATCCCGCACGCGGAGATTTACCCGGTCCCTTGCGGGACCGTCTCGAAACCTGCAGGCACGGGCCGGTCGAGCTTTTTGCCGGTGTCCCCGCAGATGGCCACGCCGGAGCCTGATGCTGTCACCCACCAG
Source organism: Maricaulis sp. ABE4_448 (assembly GCF_056160825.1). Taxonomy (NCBI): domain Bacteria; kingdom Pseudomonadati; phylum Pseudomonadota; class Alphaproteobacteria; order Maricaulales; family Maricaulaceae; genus Maricaulis; species Maricaulis sp. ABE4_448. The sequence goes on along the minus strand of NZ_JBSWXX010000005.1, from coordinate 206,988 downwards.
GCGCGGACGAGCTCCGCACGCTCCCGGGCACAAGGGACTGAGCTCATGCCTCCCATCCCGGAAACCGTCTGCGATGGTAAGGGCAAATGAGAGGGTGGGGATAAGTTTTCGCCCCGGCCCCACACACCGTCATCCTGACGAAGGTCAGGACCCAGATCGTAAAGGGAGATTTGGGCCAAGTGCGCTCGGGTCGAATGCCGGCGATGTGCGGGATAAGTGCGAGATCGCGGTCACCCGGCCCTATGAACTGGGCCCTGACTGAAGCCTGCGCCCGCGAAAGCGGGTGTCAGGGTGACTGTGTTTGATGCGGCGTTCTCACTCTCTTACCTACGTATTTCTCCCGGCCACCCGCTTTCGCGGGCGCCCGGCCTCCGCCGGGCATCCGTCCGGGATGACAATTGGAGAAGAATCAAAGCCGAGCGACGCAGCATGCGTGGAACTCACCGCCCCTAACTGCGCCCGCCCCCCCGTGCAGCTTGACATTTCACCCTGCAAACCGGCACATCGCGGCACCTGTCTAACACCGATTTCCGGACGCTTTACCCATGCACGCATACCGCACCCATACCTGCGCCCAGCTGCGCAAGGACCATGTTGGCCAGACGGCCCGGATTTCCGGCTGGATCCATCGCAAGCGCGACCATGGCGGTCTGCTCTTCATCGACCTGCGCGACCATTACGGGCTGACCCAGGTCGTGCTGGAGCCGGAAAGCGAGCATTTCGCGACGCTGGAACGCCTGCGGGTGGAAAGCGTGATCACGGTGACGGGCGAGGTGATTGCCCGCTCCGCCGAGACGGTGAATGCCAATCTGCCGACCGGCGAGATCGAGGTGCGTCTGGCCGAGTTGTCGATCCAGTCGGCGGCCGAGGAATTGCCGCTGCCAGTGTTCGGCGAGCCGGACTGGTCGGAAGAAGTGCGTCTGAAGCACCGCTATGTCGACCTGCGCCGTGAGAGCCTGCACAAGCGCATCGTGCTGCGTTCGAAAATCATCGACTCGATCCGCCGCCGGATGGTCGAGGAGGGTTTTACCGAGTACCAGACGCCGATCCTGACGGCCTCCTCGCCGGAAGGTGCACGCGACTTCCTGGTGCCGTCCCGTCTGCATCCGGGCAAGTTCTACGCCCTGCCGCAGGCGCCGCAGCAGTTCAAGCAGCTGATCATGGTCTCCGGCTTCGACCGCTATTTCCAGATCGCCCCCTGTTTCCGTGACGAGGATGCCCGCGCCGACCGCGCGCCGGGCGAGTTCTACCAGCTCGACATGGAAATGAGCTTCGCCACCCAGCAGGACGTGTTCGACGTGATCGAGCCGGTGATGAAGGGCCTGTTCGACGAGTTCGCCGACGGCCGTCATGTCCCGGACGAGCCTTTCGTGCAGATCCCGTATTTCGATGCCATCCGCTGGTACGGGTCCGACAAGCCGGACCTGCGCAACCCGATCAGGATGTCCGATGTTTCGGACACCTTCCGCGGTTCCGGCTTCAAGGTCTTCGCCGGCATGCTGGAGAAGAACCCCAAGGTCGAGGTTTGGGCGATCCCGGCCAAGACCGGTGGCAGCCGTGCCTTCTGTGACCGCATGAATGCCTGGGCCCAGAAGGAAGGCCAGCCGGGGCTGGGCTATATCTTCTGGCGCGAGGAAGAGGGCCAGGTCGTCGGCGCTGGTCCGATCGCCAAGAATATCGGCGAGGCGCGCACCGAGGCCCTGCGCCAGGAGCTGGGCCTGGAAGCCGGCGATGCCGTCTTCTTCGCCGCCGGCGACCCGAAGGATTTCTACAGCTTCGCCGGGCGGGCCCGCGATGTGGTCGGAACCGAACTCGACCTGTGCGAGACCAACACGTTCCGCTTCTGCTGGATTGTCGATTTCCCGATGTATGAATGGGATGAGGACAACAAGAAGATCGACTTCTCCCACAACCCGTTCTCGATGCCGCAGGTCGATCCGGACGAATTCCTGACGTTCGACGGTTCCGACCAGGACGCGCTGCTCAAGCTCAAGGCCTTCCAGTACGACATCGTCTGCAACGGTGTGGAACTCTCCTCCGGCGCGGTACGGAACCACCGCCCGGACGTGATGCTGAAAGCGTTCGGCTTTGCCGGCTACGACGCCGAAACGGTGGAAGAAGAGTTCGGCGGCATGCTGAACGCCTTCCGCTATGGCGCCCCGCCGCACGCCGGCATCGCTCCGGGTGTCGACCGCATTGTCATGCTGCTGGCCGGCGTGGAAAACCTGCGCGAGGTGGTGATGTTCCCGAAGGACCAGCAGGCCCGCGACCTGATGATGAACGCCCCGGCCGAAGTGGAGATGAAGCAGTTGCGCGAGCTTCACCTGCGCACCGTGGTGCCGGACAGCAAGAAGGACTGAGCCTCGCCTCACGATCCTGATAAAAAAAGGCCCCGGAGACAGCTCCGGGGCCTTTTGCTTTTCAGGGATCTGAGCGCCATAAATCAGGGCGCGGCGGCCTGGTCATTGTCTTCGGCCTCGGATATGCCCGGCTGCAGGAAGTGCGGCGCGTCGAACCGGTAGGCCGGTTCAGCCATGCGGCCCGTCGAGGGCGCGATCTCGATGGAATAGCCTACATCGCTGCACATGCCGGGCTCGGCGGGCAGGGTGCGGTTGAATACCATCAGGGCGGTATCGGAGAAGCCGGTCGTATCGAACACGCCATCCTGGCCCAGGGCAATGGCGACAACCTCATCGCCGCGGCGGCCCAGTGCGACCAGTTCCAGCCCGTCCTCGCCCTCGAGCGTGACCTCGAACCGGCCATCCAGATCGACGACCAGATAATCCGCGCCCAGCTCTTCCAGCCCGCCCTTGGACATCCAGCGCCCGGTGTCGCTGAGCGTATGGCGCACGGCGACGGAGCCGGAAAAGAGCGATGCCAGATCATAGGCCCGGGCGTAATTCTGTGCACGCCAGCGCTGGATCGTGGCGGGAATGTCGGTGCCGTACTCGGCCAGCGTTGCGGATGCGGTTTCAAACCCGTCCAGCGTCACGCTGTTTTCCCACAGGCGCCGCACCACCGTTTCGCCGTGGATGTCCGCCATGGATTGCAGCAGCGTCCACTGGGCATAGTCATGGCCGCTGATCTGTGTTGTCCAACACAGGTGCGGCGTGTCGAAATCGGTGCCGACATAGTCGGTCGCATCCTGGTCGCTGCCCATCGTCGCGACCTCGATCCAGGAGGCCGTGGCCTCGTAGAGCCAGTCGAGGCCTTCCTCGGCATCATAGCCGAACTGGACGACATGGTTGAACTCATGGGTCGCCGTGGCGCGCAGCAGGCTTTCCGCCGGCGCCTCCTTGCCCAGGCCCAGGAAATCATTGTCGATCACGAAGGCGGTCCGGGCCGCCAGGGTCTCGCGAATCTCCGGCGTGTTGGGATTGTCGAAGACGGTCTCCACCGGCTTGGTAAACCCCATCGCTCCGTCGACATGGGCAACATAGGCACGGTAGCGGCCGTTATCGTCGCGCAGCGGCTCGGACCAGCCCATCCGGACGATCTGGGCGTCGTAGGACTCCTGCAGTGCGATCCCCACCAGTTCGGCATAATGCGCCGAGGACGCATCTCCACCTTCCAGCGTGTAGTGGATGATGAAGTCCTCGGTCTCCAGCGTCAGCTCCGGACCGCTCAGCGTGACGACATTCTCGTTCAGCGCCTGGAGCGTGTCGACGACGCTGGCGTCCACCTCGCTCAGGACGAGGCGGAATTCGCCGCTTGTGTCCGAACCGTGATAGCGTGAGAGTTCCAGCGTGTAGGTGCCGCTCTGCGCCGCGGTGTAGGCGATGGCCGAGTTCAGCGTGCCGTCGCCGCGATCGTCATTCATCGCGACGGGATAGCCGTCCGGGCCGTTCAGCGTCAGCACGGTGTCCAGATCGTCGGTGATCGCATCGGCGACAATCATCACCGTCTGGCCGGCGGTCAGCTCGACCGGATAGCTCTGCTCGCGATTGTCGGCGCCGAGCATGCCCGTGTATTCGGCGAGGGTCTCGCCTTCAATGCTGGTAAAGTCGAACGGTACCTGGGCATTGGGGTCGAGCGCGAGGGAAAGGACGAGATCGCCCTGGCCCTGGCCGTCATAGCTGCCAACCAGAATGGTGAAGCGGCCCGCTTCGTCAGGCTGGTAGACGATCTGCGAGTTCAGCGAGCCATCGCCGCGATCATCATTCTGGGCGAGGACATTCCCGCCGGCATCCAGCAGGGTGAGCGTGGTATCCAGCGTCTCGGCGAGAGCATAGGTCGAGGCCACGAAGATGGCGTCTGCACCCAGATCGATCTCGGTGCGGACCTCGCTCGCACCGCTGCCCAGCGTCACGACCTCCTCGCGCAGCGTTTCTGCGGCGTAGGAGAGGCCGACATTCGCGCCCTCGGCGACCGTGAGTTCGAAAGCGCCGGTCGATTCGCCATAGCCCGTCACGCGAGCCGTATAGCGGCCACTCTCATTCGGCATAAACGTGATGCAGGACTGCAGCGAGCCGTCGCAATCATCATTCTGCGCGACCGGCTTGCCGTCCGGCCCCAGCAGCGCCAGCACGGTGTCGAAATTCTCGACCGAGGCCGTGCTCAGCGTGACAACCTGACCGGCCTCCAGCGTCAGCGGGAATTCGGCGTGCGGTGCCGTCTCTGTTACAGCGCCCGCAAACGGGCCGTCCGGCGCCTGGGCCATGGCGGCACCGCTGGCCGACAGGCCGGCCAGAATAATGGTCGAAAAACGCATGAATGCCCCCTGGAAGTGAGTCCGGCTGTGCCGCTGACGACACCGTGTATGCCGGAGTAGCGCTGCGCGGCGCGCAGCACAAGAAGGAGGCTGGTAGGAATGGTGGGTGGCACGACGGCCGGGCCCGCCGGTGTGTCAGCGCTCGGGCGGCGGCGGAGGTGTTTCCGGCTGAGGAGGGGCGATCCGGAACTCGAACCGTGTCGTGTTGCGGGTCTGGTCGGTCTCGCGCCGCAGTTCGCGAAGTTCGCGTTCCCGTTCGCGGGCCTCGCGACGCAGCTCGTCCTGCAAGGCACGGTGCTCGCGCAGCGCTTCCTCGCGCTCGCGCTCGATCTCGGCGCGCTCGATATGGCGGTCACGCTGGATTTCGCGCAGCTCCCGTTCGGCGCGGGCGATCTCGCGCAGAGCCTCATTGGTGGCTTCGCGAATGGCTTCCCGGTCGAGATCCTCGGCGTGGATTTCCAGCGCCTGGCCGATCTGGGTCAAGACCTCGACGCGGGCATTTTCCAGCGCCCGCAGCTCCATCACGGTCTCGGCGTCGGATTCGCCCCGCAGGCGCAGCACATAGCTGTACTCCTGGGCGGGACCGAAGCGCATCTCCTCTCCGCCGCTGCAAGCCGGCAGCTGCAGGCCGTCATTCAGCTCTGTGGTGTCATTCCCGCAGGCGCCGGTCAGGCTGTCCTTGGTCAGGCCTATGGCTTCGCGGATACGGGCCGAGGAGAAATTCGCGCCGGCGAGATTGGCGCCGGTGAAATCAACCTCGTCCAGTTCGGCATTCTCGAAGCTGGAGCCGGTCAGGTCGGCATCGCGGAAACTCACCTCGGTCCCGGTGACTTCGGCGAAGTTTGCACGGCGCAGCTCGGCGGCCCGGAAATTCGTCTCGTTCAGCTCGGCACGCAGGAAGTTGACCTGCCGCAGCCTCGCACCGTTGAAGAGCGTGCTGTTGAGCCGGGACCCGATAAAGGTGACGAACACCATTTCGGAGGCCGAAAAATCAGTGTCGTCGAGATCGGCGGCCGAGAAGTTGACCCGTTCGATCCGCGCACCGGGGAAGCGGGCGCCGGACAGGTTGGCGCGCGAGAATGTCACGCCGGTGAGCTGGGAGGCCGGCATGTCGGCGTCGGAGAAATCGGTGTCGTTGAACCGGCTTTCCACGATGGTGACGCCGGGCAGCTCGCTGTCGGCGAAGGATGCACCCTGGAAGTTCGCGCCGATGAAGACAGCGCCGGCCAGGTTCTTGTCGGAAAAATCCCAGTTCTCGAACTCGCCGCCAATGGTCAGGCCACGCCGCGGATGGTCGTCATCACCACCCGCAAAAGCCGGAGCCGTCGCGAGGCAGGTTGCTGCAAGCAAAGCCGAAATGACGCGTGTCTGTATCCGCATATCCACTCAGATACGGCAGTCGCCGGGGGAGTTCGACTTAATTCACAGTAACCCCTGTGCATATCGTATGAAGCCCGCCTGTCCTTGGCCAGCCTTGGCGCCGGCTTTGCGAGCGTCGGGCGTGCCTAATTGCAGCGCGGGATATGCAGGCCTGAGGGAAGTTCCGTGGACGCATCGCCGCACGCCCTGTTCAGCTGCGACTGGGTGAGGCCACGCGTCGTGCCGAGTTCGGCACCGGACAGGTTGGCGCCTTCCAGATCGGCTCCGGTCAGATCGGCGCTGTGCAGATAAGCGCCGACCAGATTGGCACGGCTGAGATCGGCACCGCGGAAGCTCGCGCTGGTGAAGCGGCCACCGAACAGGTTTGCCACGGACAGGTTCGCATTGTCGAACCTTGCGCCATTCATGGTCACGAGGGCCAGACTGGACTGGCGCAGCCGGCTGCCGGACACGTCGATGCCGGGAAGGTCGAGATAGGACAGGTCGGCCTGGAACAGGTTGCAACCGGGGCAGGACTGGCCTGACTGGACCCGGGCAATCTGTGAGGCATCCTGTGCGTGGACGGCGGTCCCGAGGGTCAGGACGGCCAGGACGGCAAGCCAAATCCGTTTCATTCTGGAGCGCTCCGAACGACTGGCCTCTCGCCAAGCAAGAGGCATACCGGCAGACAGGATCACTCGGTGGCCGGGCCCGTCCAGCCACAGGCGTCGCAATTGCGCGGTTCGCCATCACCGCCAACAACGGTGAAATGGCCGCACTCGGGACATGGATCGCCGGAGTAGGCCGTGATGTCGCGACCGCCGGCTCGTGTGACCGTGTGATCCTCGAGCTCGTAGTGACCGGTTTCGCTTGAACCGTCGTCCCGTCCGTTTGCGGCCTTGCGCGGGGCATTGGCGAACATCAGGATATTGTCCGGCACCTGGCCGCGGGAGAAGCCGCGGGAGATGAATTTGGAGGCGTCTTCCTGGGCGAGCTTTTCCTGCTGGACCCCCTTGCCCAGACCGCCGGGATCGGCGCGGTCGGGCGAGACTTCCGCTAGGTCCTCGCGGCCCAGATAGGACACACCCAGTTCACGGAAGAGATAGTCGAGGATTGAGGTCGCTTGCTGGATGGAGTCATTGCCCTCGACCGCACCGGCCGGCTCGAAGCGCGTATAGACGAAGGCGTCGACATATTCTTCCAGCGGCACGCCGTATTGCAGGCCAATGGAGATCGCGATGGCGAAATTGTTCATCAGCGAGCGGAAGGCCGCGCCTTCCTTGTGCATGTCGATGAAGATCTCGCCCAGCTCGCCATCGTCGAACTCGCCGGTGTGCAGATAGACCTTGTGGCCGCCCACTGTGGCCTTCTGGATATAGCCCTTGCGGCGGTCCGGCAGCTTGCGGCGGGCGGCGGGCTTCTCGACCACGCGCTCGACCGTCCGTTCGACAATGCGCTCCTGGATCTGGGGCGCGGCGTCGGCGGCATAATCGCCCTTGTCGAAGTCGATCGCCGGCAGAAGGTCGAACAGGCCCGATGCGGTCCGGCGGATATCCAGCCGGCGCAGGCCCAGATCGGCTCCGGCATCGATCAGCGCCGACACATCGTCGATGGTCGCATCCCCCTCGAGCTCGAGGGCAATTGCGCAGGCCCCGCCGATCTGCTGCTCGACGGCATGCGCCATGCGCATGATGCCGTGCGGTGCGACCGGTGCGAAGACCGACCGGATGTCGGCGGGAAGGGCGGGTGAGTCGTGTAGTTCACCCGTGCCCTGGGCATGGCGGTCGGCGGCGGCGATATCGGCTTCGGAAAAGCCCAGAGCCCGGCACAGGGAGGCACTTTCTGCCTCGACCACATCGCTGGACAGGCCCAGCTCGCGGCAGACCCGGTCTCCCAGCGTCCAGCGGTTGAGGGCGTGTCGGATCGAGGCGCCTTCCGCGATCGAATCATCCAGCCGCTCCAGCACGTCCTGGGGCAGGCCGCGTTCGGCCAGTGCGTCCAGCGACAGGGCCGGCGCGCCTGCCAGCGTACCGCGGCCGGCAGCATGATCCTCGGCCTGCTCGATCCGGGCGGCTGACTGGTCCAGGGCCTCAAGACCCTGGCGGACACAGCGCCGCAGGGTGCGGCCCGCGCCGAACACATCATCCGTCGTCGCTGTGGCGCCCAGGACGGGGGCTGCGCCATCGCTGTCTGCATCCATGAGGCCCGCCACAGCGCTGTCGACAGGGCCACAGGCCAGCACGACGCCGGGACGAGCCAGCGCGGCCTTGGGCAGGAAGGGCGTTGCGGCGTCTTCCAGCCGCGCGGCCACGGCCTCGAAACCGGCCGGAAGTGTGTCGAGCGGGAGGTCCGGACCCAGTCCCGGTGCGCTGGCACCGGTACCGGCTGCGGCATCGCGCAGGGCGAGAGTCGCCAGCCGGGCGATCGCTGCCGCAGCGGTGCGTCCCTCATCGCTGTCATAGGCCAATCCGCAGGCCGTCAGGGCTGCGCCCAGCCCGGTCAGGCTGATCGTGCCGGACGAGGCCGCGCCCTTCGGCGCGCTCAGGGCCAGGGCTGCCGCCCAGTAGCGCACGGCATCGAACAGGAGGTCGGCGTCGAAACTGCCATCCACTCCGATATAGGCGGGCAGGTTGACGAACAGGGTCGGCCCGGCCGGTTCCGGGCTTTCATGGAAGGCGAGGGACGGGGTGCCGAAGCTCCAGACGGTCCGGGCGATGCCGGTGCGGAAATCACGGGCGCGCACGCTGCCGCCGTCCTGGTCGAAGCTCCAGGCCTCGTCCTTGGCAATGGCCTCGCACAGGGCCGGCGGGATGTGCAGCCGTGCCTTGCGCTGTGGCAGCGGGTCGGGGATCAGCGCACCCAGGGCATCATCGCCGGTCCCCTGGCGAGCCAGCGACAGAGCACGTTCGACCGCTTCCTCGGGAATGCCGTCCTTGAGTGCGCGGCGCATGGCCCGGGCGAGGGCGGCATTGCTGCGCGGATCGAAACAGTCCTCCGGTTCGCCGGAGCAGCGTCGGCAGGCTTCGCCGATCGCCTCCAGCCGCTCGCGGGTGACCCGCGCACCGACCTCGAGGATCGAGCCGCGCAGGGCGGTTTCTGCGACACGACGCAACTGACCTGGAGCGGTACGTGCGGCAGCGCGGATCTGCAGCGGCAGTTCGGGCGCTTCGGGGCTTTGCGGCGTATCGCCATAGGCCCAGTCGACTCCGCCCTCGGCAATCAGGTTTGCGTCGGGCATGACATGCCGGCCGGTCAGGCTGGCCGCGAGTTCACGGGCAAAGGTCTCGGCTATTTCCGGCGTCTCGAACGCCCCCTGGCGGGCCGCCGACCAAGCCAGCGATCCGGCAAGGCGCGTGGTGACGCTTTCCAGCCCGTTTTCGGTAATGCGGGTCTCGTCATCGGCGATGTGCGGCGTCAGGCTGCCGATCACCTTCACGCCCGGGCGTGGCGTGGTGCGCAGCGGGCGGGGCATGTCCAGCAGATCGGCGAGGCTCTGGGCGGCGTTCGCACTCCAGTCGGCGGGAACAGTGATCGTCCGGCTGGTGGCCGCCAGCTCGGGATCGTCGCCGGCTGCGGTTACCGTACGCTCTTCCGGCGCAAGGCGTTCGCCCTGCCGGACCAGCTGCTGCGCGAAACGATCGAAGACTTCCATGCGTCCACCCTCAGACACCGGCCGGGCTCCGGTCATAGGCCGCGAATCGCCCGGACAAGCTGTCAGTCTACCGCGTGGCGTGGCCGGTCAGAAGCCTGCGGGCTGGCAGGCTGCGACACCGTGCAGCCGCGTTCGGTACTGGACCCGCCCGCGCCATGCGGGCATATAGGCCGCAACCTGTGTCGACCGACTCGGAGCCGCTGACAATGTTCGGAACGATCGCCAAGATTTTCGTGTGGTGGAAAGACGCCACGCCGGGAACTCTCCTGACGCTGGCCATGCGTGGCGCCAAGAAGGTCGGCGAGGATGAGTACGGCAATCGCTATTTCGAGGAACGCGGCGTGACCGGCCCCGACGGCAACAAGCGCCGCTGGGTGGTCTACAAGGGCTATGCCGACGCTTCCCGCGTTCCGTCGGACTGGCATGGCTGGCTACACCACACTTTCGAGACGCCCCCCAGCGAGGAACCGCTGCGTCGTCAGACCTGGGAAAAGGATCACCATCCCAATCTCACGGGCACGGTCTATGCCTATCGCCCCTCGGGCAGCCTGCTGACGCCGCAGGGCCGCCAGGCCTCCACAGCCGATTACGAAGCCTGGTCGCCCGACGAGGCCTGAGCGCTTCCTGCGCAGACCTGGCGCGGTCCTGCCATGGGCCGTCTCGACACGGTCATAATTGTCAGGGCAGAGTACGCGTCATGAAAACTGTCTTCACCGCCTGTCTTCTTTCCCTGGGTCTCGCCGCCGCCGCGCTGGCGCAGGACAATGATCCCATCGGCGACATGCTGCGGGGCGATGATCCCGATGCGCGCGACGGCGAGGAGTTGTCGAGCGAGCCGGGCAGCATCGTCGTGCTGCGCGGACTGGACAAGGTCACCGCCCGGACCCGCGATTTCGAGATTACGATCGGCGATACGGTGAACTTCGGCGCTCTGGACATCACGCCGCGCTATTGCCGCCGCCGCCCGCCGGAAGAGACGCCGGAAACCTATGCCTTCCTGGAAGTCCGTGACCGCCGTACCGACGGTTTCGGTGTCGATACGGATGGCGAGGAGATTTTCTCCGGCTGGATGTTTGCCTCACGGCCGGCCCAGAACCCGCTTGAACACCCCGTCTATGATGTCTGGGTGATCGACTGCAGGGCCTGAGCCCCGCTCATCCCCTCGGGCACGGCTGGAAACCCCGTCTCGATCTGCAGAGCATCGGCCAGCCGCAGATGATACATGTCGCGCGGGATGGTGATCGCGCCGAACCGTTCCAGATGCTCCGTGGTGAACTGCGTATCCAGCAGGATGAAGCCGCCGGCCTTCAACTGCGCGACCAGATGGACGAGCGCCACCTTTGACGCGTCCGTGCGCCGTGAGAACATGCTCTCGCCAAAAAAGGCCCCGCCCAGTGAAACCCCGTACAAACCGCCGACCAGCTCGCCGTCCTGCCAGCTCTCGACGCTGTGGGCGAAGCCCAGCTGGAAGAGTTCGCGATAGAGGCTGAGAATGCCGTCATTGATCCAGGTCTCTTCGCGGCCCGGCGCCGGCTCGGCACAGCCTGCCACCACGGCCTCGAAGGCGGTGTCGAAACGGATATCGAACGTGTTCTGGCGGACCGTCTTGCGCAGGGTCCGCGGTATATGGAACCCCTCCAGCGGCAGCACGCCCCGCTCGTCCGGATCGAGCAGGTAGATGCGCGGATCGTCCCGCCCCTCGGCCATGGGGAACACGCCTCGGGCATAGCATTCGATCAGGTCTTCTGCGCCGAAACCGCGCATCGGGCTACCGCTCCCAACGCGTGACCGTCCGGGCAGGAACGGCCACGCCATTGCTCAAGATGCGGGACCGTCAGGTCCCTGCGGCTAGCCGTTGCGATTGGCCAGCCATTCCTCGAGCCAGCGGATGTGGTAGTCCCCGCTCACGAAATCCGGTTCCTCTAGCAGGTCGAGGAAGATCGGGATCGTTGTCTCCACTCCGCCGACCACCATTTCTTCCAGCGCACGGCGCAGGCGTAACAGGGTCTCGGTACGCGTGCGGCCGTGAACGATCAGCTTGCCGATCAGGCTGTCATAGTAAGGCGGAATGGAATAGCCCGCATACAGGGCGGAATCGAGGCGGACGCCGAGGCCGCCCGGCGCATGGAATTCCGTGACCGTGCCCGGCGAGGGCGCGAAGGTCTTCGGGTTCTCCGCATTGATGCGGCATTCGATCGCCCAGCCTTCGAAAGTGATGTCGTCCTGGGTGATATCCAGCGGTGCCCCGTCGGCGACGCGGATCTGCTCGCGCACCAGGTCGATACCGGTGATCATCTCGGTGACCGGGTGTTCCACCTGCAGGCGGGTATTCATCTCGATGAAATAGAATTCCCCGTTCTCCCAGAGGAATTCGATCGTGCCGACGCCGCGGTAACCAATGGCTTCGATGGCCTTGCGGACCGTCTCGCCGATCTGGGCGCGTTCTTCCGGGCTGAGCGCGGGTGAGGGCGCTTCCTCGAGGATTTTCTGGTGACGGCGCTGCAGCGAACAATCGCGCTCGCCCAGATGCACCACATTGCCGTGCGTGTCGGCAAGCACCTGGATCTCGATATGGCGCGGCTGGCCGAGATATTTTTCCAGATAGACCGTGCCGTCGCCAAAGGCGGCCGAGGCTTCCGCGGAGGCGGTCTCCATGGCTTCCTTGAGCTTGTCGGCGCTTTCGGCAACCTTCATGCCGCGGCCACCGCCGCCCGAGGCAGCCTTGATCAGCACCGGATAGCCGATCTCCGCGGCAATCGGCTGGGCCTCCTCATAGGTCGCCACGCCGCCTTCCGAACCCGGGACCACCGGAATACCGGCTTCCATCACGGCCTTCTTGGCGGTGATCTTGTCGCCCATCATGCGGATATGCTCGGCCGTCGGGCCGATGAAGGCCAGGCCGTGCGCCTCGACGATCTCGGCGAAGCGGGCATTTTCCGACAGGAAGCCATAGCCCGGGTGGATCGCCTGGGCGCCTGTCACTTCAGCCGCCGTGATGATGGCGGGAATATTGAGATAGGACTTGCCGGCCGGAGGCGGGCCGATGCACACGCTCTCGTCCGCGAGGCGCACATGCATGGCGTTGGCGTCGGCTTCCGAGTGAACGGCTACCGTGCGGATGCCCATTTCGCGGCAGGCGCGATGGACACGAAGGGCAATCTCGCCGCGATTGGCGATCAGGATCTTTTCGAACATGTCGGCGCTCGCGTCGGTTGGGGCGTCAGGAGAGGACGAAGAGGGCTTCGCCGTATTCCACCGGCTGCCCGTCCTCGACCAGGATGTCCGTGATCGTGCCGGCTTTCTCGGCGGTGATCGGGTTGAAGGTCTTCATCGCCTCGACCAGCAGGATGGTGTCGCCCTTTTTCACCGTGTCGCCGACGCGCACGAACAGCGCAGCGTCCGGATTCGGCTTCAGATAGGCCGTACCGACCATCGGCGATTTCACCGTGCCAGCCTTTTCGGCGGCTTCGGCTGCAGCGGGAGCCGCGCCGGGGGCTGCAGCCGCTACTGGTGCCGGGGCAGCAGCGGGAACGGACACGGTCTGTACGGCCGGCGCCGCGGTCAGCTGGCGGGCAATCCGCAGACGCAGATCGTCATGCTCGACTTCGATCTCGGACAGTTCCGTCTCGCGCAGGATGTCGGCGAGCTCGCGGACAAGCTGGGGGTCGATCTGGGAGCGGGAACGGGAATCAGAACTCATGATGATCAGGCCTTTGGTTCCGTCTATTGCGTTTCGATGCATCCGGCGGCAGCAGTGATACCGAGCAGGTAGCTGTTCAGCCCCAACCCTGTAATCGAGCCCCGCGCGGCGGATGCGATGTAGGAGTGATGTCGGAAAGCTTCGCGTGCCGCTGTCTGACTCAAATGAACTTCGATGACCGGAGGTTCTATAGCGCGAACGGCGTCATGCAAAGCGACCGATGTATGCGTATAGGCACCGGGGTTGAAGACAATAGCAGACGCGTTGACGTTTGCGTCATGCAGCCAGTCGATCAGTTCGCCTTCATGATTGGACTGGCGAAACACGATGGAAAACCCCAGATCACGGGCGTGGGCGGTGCAGGCCTGTTCGATGTCGGCAAGCGACATGGAGCCGTAGACCTCGGGCTCGCGGGTGCCGAGAAGATTGAGATTCGGTCCGTTGAGGATGTGAATGGGTTTGCTCATGGCCTTGCCTTGAAGCCTCAAGGAGAATTACGAGGTGAGTGATATCGGGACTCACGAAAGGTCAAACGAAGCCGTGCTGCAGCTAACAGTCAATGGCGAAAGCCGGTCGATTGCCGAGGGGGCCCATGTGGCGGACCTGGTGAGCGACCTGAATCTGGACGGACGGAAGATCGCGGTGGAGCGAAATCTGGAGATCGTTCCGCGGTCGCAATATGCCGGGATGGCGCTGCAGGACGGTGACCGGATCGAGATTGTCGCATTTGTTGGAGGTGGATGAGATGGATGATGCCGTAACCCCGAAGAGCGCGGAGGACACGCCGCTGGTGGTCGCCGGCCGGACCTTCACCTCCCGCCTCATCATCGGCACAGGCAAGTACGAAACTTATGCCCGGAATGCAGAGGCGCTGAAGGCGTCCGGCGCCGAGATGATCACCGTTGCCGTGCGCCGGGTGAACCTGTCCAATCCGGATGAGCCGCGTCTGGTCGATTTTATTTCGCCCGAGGATTACACTTATCTGCCCAATACCGCGGGATGCTTTACCGGCGAGGATGCGATCCGCACGCTGCGCCTGGCGCGCGAGGCGGGCGGCTGGAATCTGGTGAAGCTGGAAGTCCTGTCCGACCCCAAACACCTCTATCCCGACATGTCCGAGACGCTGCGGGCGGCGGAAATGCTGATCAAGGACGGGTTCGACGTCATGGTCTACTGCTCGGACGACCCGGTCTATGCCAGGAAGCTGGAAGAGGCCGGCTGTTGCGCCATCATGCCGCTGGGCGCACCGATCGGCTCGGGCCTGGGCATCCAGAACCCGGTTAATATCCGTCTGATCGTCGAACAGACAAAAGTGCCGGTAATCGTCGATGCCGGTGTCGGCACCGCATCCGATGCAGCCGTGGCGATGGAGCTGGGGTGTGACGGTGTGCTGATGAACACAGCGATTGCCGAGGCGAAGGACCCGGTCCGGATGGCGCGTGCCATGCGTCACGCCGTAATTGCCGGACGCGAGGCCTATCTGGCCGGCCGCATGCCGAAAAAGCGCTATGCCGATCCGTCCAGCCCGCTTTCCGGTCTGATCTGATTCATTTCATTGTTGCGATGTTCTGTTTTTGTTCTATTCTGGTTTTCCAACAGGGAGAACCGGGATGGAACAGCGTGTTTCGCTTATCACCCTCGGCGTTGCCGATACCGCGCGCTCGCGGGCTTTTTATGAAAAGCTGGGCTGGAAGGCGGCCTTCGAGAATGAGGAAGTCGTCTTCTTCCAGCTGAACGGCATCGTGCTGGGCCTGTTCCGGCGCGACAGTTTCGATCTCGACATGAAACGCGACAATGACGGCACGGGCCGGATCGCGCTCGCCTACAATGTCCGCGACCGGTCCGAGGTCGATCCGGCGCTCGACCGGGCTGTGTCGGCCGGGGGCAGCGTGCTGAAACGGGCCGAGGAAGCTCCATGGGGCGGGTATTCCGGCTATTTCGCCGATCCGGACGGACACGCCTGGGAAGTCGCGCACAATCCGGCCTGGACGATCGATGCGGCCGGGCATGTCGAGATGAGTGTCTGATCGTTTGTCCGGCTCGCGATGGCGGGCGTAAAATGGGGGAGGGACTGCAAGTCCGGCGGCTCTCACCTGCGTTCACTGCAGGGGATCATGCGGTCGCCGCGCCGGGGCTCGACGATCCGGCGGCGCTCTCCCGTCGCATCATCGATGAAAAGTCTGTGATTATAGGTGCGCAGGGCGGTCGTCCGTCCCGAGGCGCCGCGGATCGCAAGGCGCATTTCCTGGTGACCGGTGTTGCCGCTGCCGTCCGGGGCCGGACCGTGCAGGATCCACAGCATGTCGGTCCAGGCACCGCTGCCGGAGGTCAGCCCGTTGGAGTAAAGACCGCGACGCTCATCCAGCCGCAGATATCCGGCAATCTCGCCCTGGCTGTAGATCGTGATCTGATCGCCCGAGATATGCCAGACATCCGTCCGGTCCTTGCACCCCGTCCCGTTTCCCCAGCCCCAATTGCCCTCCTGCTGCACGTATTCGCGCAGCTCGCCCGGCATTTTGCCACAGGCGGCCGGCAGGATGGCAAGACAGGCCATGGGGATAAGTACGTACCGCATCGCGTCTCCGGTCCCGGTTCTGCCATTGTCTAGCTGAACCGGACCGGATGCGGGCATCCCCTGTTCCGGGGACGCGAAGGCGGCACGCAGGGGCTACTCGGCGAGCGCCCGCTGCAGGGCCTGGTCAAGCGCCAGCTCGTTGGCGCCGGATACGATGGTGCCGTCGACGAGGAAGAAGGGTGTGCCCGTCACACCCAGCACCTGGCCGAGCGAACGGACCTGGCTGATGTGCTCCATGATGGCCGGGCTCTCCATCGCCTCGCGCATGCGCTCGACATCCACACCTGACACGCGGGCAAGCTGGTTGATGCGCTCGCTCGGCAGCGGGCCGGAGGAGGACACCATCGCATTGTGGAAGGCTTCATAGACGTCCGTACCCTGTTGCAGGGCGGCGATGGCCGCGCGCGAGGCTTCCAGCGAATCCTCGCCCAGGATCGGGTATTCCTTGACGATGAACTGGATGCGGTCGCCATGCTCTTCGCGCACATCCTCGACCCAGTTATTGGCGACCCGGCAGTAGGAGCATCGGTAGTCCATGAATTCGACGATCACGATGTCGGCGCCATCCGGGCCGAGACGCGGGTCGCGCGGATCGTTGTAGATCGCCTCGGACTGGGCTTCGACAGCATCATAGGCCGCCTGCATCTCGCGGGCGCGGGCCCGGCGCTGCAGTTCGATCAGGGCTTCCTCGATGATTTCGGGGTTCTCCAGGATGTAGTCGCGTACGATGTCGCGCACTTCCTCGCGCTGCGCATCGGACAGCTGGGCGCTGGCATCGCCTTGCTGGCAACCCATCAGAAGAATGGCGGCGGCGAATATGCCCGCGAAACGTGTCATGATCGAACCCTTTGAAACCGGTAGCGCCGCACATCTAGCCGGTCTTGCCCCGCACTGCGAGGTTTTACGGTGTAAAATCATTGTGTGGGACCTCAAGGCGTACCAGCGGCTTGCGGGTATGCATCCTCGCGCCTATGCGGGGACATGATCTCGGTTTTGACTCTTCCGCTCACCAGTCTTTCCCTGTCGACCGACGCCTTTGCCGCTGCGCTGGCGCGCGGGGCATCGGACCCGTCGGCCCGGACGCTTCGTGCCGTCCGCATCGGCGCGGTATTCGGTCTGGCTGAAGGCCTGATGTGTCTGGCGGGCTGGCTGCTGGCGCGGATTGCGGCGCACTGGATAACCGCCGTCGATCACTGGATCGCCTTGATTCTGCTGGCCACGGTTATCACCGCGCTGGGGACCAGTATCGACGCTGCCGCGGTCGGTATCGCCCTGGCGCTTGCCGGCGGCCCGGCCTGGTCGGCTCTCGCGATCGGGCTGACCTCCTTTGTCATGGCCAGCCTGGGCTACCGCATCGGCCCCAGGGTCGCCGAGCAGCTGGGCGGCTTCGCCGAGATCGCCGGCGGTGCGGTTCTGATCGGGATCGGCCTGTCGATCTTTATCAGCCACATGGCGGGCGCTTAATCGCTGTCGACATCCTCGACGACGAGAATGCGGGCCTCGCCGACAGGGTGGGCGACATGTTCCTCGCCATCGCCGATGGCCAGCGCGTCGCCGGCCTCCAGCAGCATGGATTTCTCGACACCGGCCTCGCGGTATTTCATTTCGACGCGGCCATCGAGCACCACAAAGACCTCGTCACCGGTATTGCGGTGCCAGCGATAGGGCTGGTCGGTCCAGTGCAGGCTGACCCCGGTGGATCCGAACAGGGCGAGGCGTTCGGCGCCCCAGGCCCGTTCGGCGGTGAATTCGCGTGCGCGTATACGTTTCATCAGGCGATCTCGAAGACGGCGTCGACCTCGACGGCGGCGCCCAGCGGCAGAACCGGGCAGGAAACGGCGGAGCGGGCGTGCCGGCCCTTGTCGCCGAACACATCGACCATCAGGTCGGAACAGCCATTCACCACTTTGGGAATGTCGGTGAAGGACGGGGCGGCAGCCACGAAACCGCCGAGACGGACAACCCGCTTCACGCGCTCCAGATCGCCCTCGCAGGCGGCTTTCATCTGGGCGATGAGATTGATACCGCACAGCCGCGCCGCAGCCTGCCCGGCTTCCAGGTCCATGTCGCTGCCCAGCGTGCCGGCGACCAGACCATCAGAACCGATCGAGACCTGGCCGGACAGGAAAACCTGGCTGCCGGTGCGCACGAAGGGGACATAATTGGCGACCGGGGCAACCGGTTCTGGCAGGGAAATGCCGAGCTCGGCAAGACGGGCTTCGATGGCGGACATGGGGCGCTCCTTGGCTCGATATGCCGACAACTTAGTGACGTATCGGCCCCATGCAATCTGCCTGCTTGACTTGACGCGTACGTCATCCGGCACAGTGCGCATATGACGACGATGATCCGTGAAGACGAAATCCGATTCGATGCGCGTGACGGCTATTCGCTGTCGGGCCGGATTATCGCGCCCGAACAGCCGCGGGCGGCCGTGCTGATCTCTTCAGGGACCGGCTTTCCCAAGGGTTTCTACCGCCGGATTGCCTTGGCCGGTGCCGAGCGGGGCTATGCCTGCCTGCTCTACGATTATCGCGGCATTGCGGGGTCGGCACCGGCGCGGATGCGTGGCTCCACGGCGAATATCGTCGACTGGGGCCGGCTCGATTTTCCTGCCGCGCTCGACCGGGCTGAGGCGCTGGCGCCCGGCCAGCCGCTCTTCACGCTGGGCCATTCGGTGGGCGGGCACCTGGTCGGTCTGGCCGGCAATGCGGCGAAGGCGCGTGCGCATGCCTTCATCTGTGTCGGATCGGGGCATTGGGGGCGGCATCTGGCCTATTACCGGCCGCAGGTCCTGTTCTTCTGGTTCGCCTATGGCCCGGCTTGCCTCGCCCTGAAAGGATATATCCCGCCGGGTGGCTTGTGGGGCGGCACGGCGCTGCCGCGGGATGTGTTTCTGCAATGGCGGCGCTGGGCATCCAGACCGGGCTATCTGGGCGATGATTTCGACGCGATCGGGGAACACGGTTTCGGCGCGGTCGAGGCTCCGATCCGCTCCTACCAGTTTACCGACGATCCGATTGCGACGGCAGGCGCCGCGCAGGACATTCTCGATCTTTACTCCGCTGCACCTACCGAACTCGTCACCCTTGCCCCCAAGGATATCGGCGCCGGGCGGGTCGGGCATTCCGGTGCCTTCCGGCGCGGTGCCGAGGCCTTCTGGCCGATGCCGTACGACTGGTTCGACACGGTGGCTTGATGACCGGTTCTAGCGCTCCCGCTTCGGCTTGGCGCGGAAGGCGATGCCCTTGACGACGGCATCGCCGCCGAATTTTGCGCGGGCCTTGTCGATCGCGCGCTCGGCCGTTGCGCGGCGGATGGCATTGGGATCGAGAAGGTCGCCGCTGTCGGCAACGGCGGGCTGAAGGCCGGAAAAACCGATCCCGATCAGCCGGTAGCGCGTGCCGTCAATCTCCGGTGCCAGCAATTCCTTTCCGACCCGGAACAGCGTGTCGGCCAGTTGGCTGGGCTCGGACAGGGTGCGCCGTCGCGTCCGGGTCTTGAAGCCGGACGTCTTGAGTTTCAACGTTACCACCGAGCCGGAAATCGTCTGTGCCTTCATCTGGTCTGACACGCGGACGCACAGGCGCCAGAGCTGTTTTTCTAGCGTCTCCCGGTCGTCATGATCGGCATTGAACGTGGTCTCGCTCGACACGCTCTTGCGGTCGCGGTCCGGCTTGACCCGGCGGGTGTCCTCGCCGCGGGCGAGGCGTGCCAGATGGAAGCCCGTCTCGCCATAGCGCCGCGCCATCTCCTTGTCGCCATGCCGGCTGATATCGGCCAGTGTGCGGATGCCGTCGCGCTCGAGCTTCGCGGCAAAGGCCGGACCGACGCCGTAGATGGCCCGAACGGGTTGTTTCTCCAGGAATGCTTGCGCATCGCTTTCGCCGATCACGGCAAAGCCGTGCGGCTTGTCGAGGTCGGACGCGGTCTTGGCCAGGAATTTGTTGAAGGACAGGCCGACGGAGACGGTGATGCCGACGGTTTCACGGATACGGCGCTGCAGGCGCAGAAGCGTCTGGGCCGGCGGCGCGCCGTGCAGCCGTGTCGTGCCGGTCAGGTCGAGAAAGGCCTCGTCGATCGACAAGGGTTCGACCAGCGGGGTGACGTCCTGCATCATCTCGCGGATACGGCGCCCTTCGGCGGCATACTTGCCGTGCTCGGGCTTGATCACCACAGCGTCGGGGCAGGCTTTCAGGGCCTTGAACATCGGCATGGCCGAGTGCACGCCATAGAGGCGCGCGACATAGCAGCAGGTCGAGACCACGCCGCGCTGGCCGCCACCGATAATGACCGGCAATTCTTCCAGCGCCGGATTGTCGCGTTTCTCGATGGCGGCAAAGAAGGCGTCGCAATCGATATGGGCGATCGACAGCGTGTTGAGTTCGCGGTGGCGCAGCAGCTTGTGGGATCCGCAGGCGGGACAGGCGTCGCCGGCACCGTCCGGCAGCGGTGTCAGGCAGGACCGGCAATAGCCCGGATCGCCGTTCATTGCGGCTCGGCCGGCCACAGCCGGGCCGCCCCCCTCACGCCGGAACTGTCGCCATGGAGATGGCGGACGACGCGCGTTTTCAGCACGTCGGAAAAGATATGGGCGGACAGGCGCTCCTGCACCGTCTCTGCCAGGCCGTCGACGTTCGAGACACCGCCGCCCAGGACGATCACGTGCGGGTCGATCAGATTGACGACGCTGGCCAGCGCCCGGGCCAGCCGGTCGGCATGGCGGGCCATGCTGTCCCGGCAGGCGGGGTCCGGCGAGCGGGCAATCTCGAGGGCTGTCAGCGTGGAGCCCGTGCGGCGGGCATGGTCCTGTGCGATGCTGGGGCCGGACAGCCAGGTTTCCAGACAGCCGGTCTGGCCGCACCAGCATTGCGGACCGGGATACTCGTCCGGCTGAGGCCAGGGCAGGGGATTGTGGCCCCACTCGCCGGCGATCCGCTGGGCACCGTCGAGCAGCTTGCCGTCGATCACGATTCCGCCGCCGGTACCGGTTCCCAGGATGACGCCGAATACGATGCCGGCACCGGCTGCAGCACCGTCGCGGGCTTCGGACAGGGCGAAACAGTCGGCGTCATTGGCGAGACGGACCGGGCGGTCGAGACGGGCTTCCAGGTCGCTGCCCAGGGCGCGGCCATTGAGCCATTGCGAGTTGGCGTTGCGGATATGGCCGGTCTTCGGACTGATGGAGCCGGGGTGACCAACCCCCACCCTGGCAGCCCCATAATTGCTCTCCAGGTGCCCGATAAGAGCAACAAGAGTGTCCAGCAATGTCGTATAATTGCCCGGTGTCGGACGTCGCTCGCGCGCCAGGATATCGCCGGCGGCATTCATGGCGGCAGCCTCGATCTTCGTACCGCCAAGGTCGATCCCGATTCGTATCATGCCGCGCACCCCCCGTGGACAAGACCGGTCTTCAAATCCGCCATTTTGTTCTTATCTTGTTCCGGAGGGGGCGAAAAGTACCCGTTGACTCATGGTTGGTTAAGGAAGATCGGGTTTGATGCAGGCGGGGTTAAACACGCACTGTACAAACAGTGCATCAAACGGGAAGCGCGTCGCCGACATGCTGCAGGTCATGCCCAAAAAGGTCCTGATCGTCGAGGATAATGAGCTCAACATGAAGCTCTTCAACGACCTGTTGGAGGCCCATGGCTACGAGACCTTGCAGACCAAGGACGGCTTCAAGGCGCTCGAGATGGCGCGCGAGCATACGCCCGATCTGATTCTCATGGACATCCAGCTGCCGGAAGTGTCCGGCCTCGAAGTCACCAAGTGGCTGAAGGATGACGAGACCCTGTCGGCGATCCCGGTTGTGGCCGTGACGGCGTTTGCCATGAAGGGCGATGAGGAGCGGATCCGGGAGGGCGGCTGCGAGGCCTATCTGTCCAAGCCGATCACCGTGACAACCTTCATCGAGACGGTCCGGAAATTCCTGGACTAGGGACAGGCGTCAGCGTTGGGGGCGAACAGGTATGAGTGCGCGTATCCTCGTCGTTGACGACCAGGCCGCCAATGTCCGCCTGCTCGAAGCCCGCCTCCAGGCCGAATATTTCGATGTCTGCACCGCCACCAATGGTTACGAGGCCATCGAGGCTGCGCGTCTTGAACAACCCGATCTGATCCTGCTCGATGTGATGATGCCCGGCATGGACGGGTACGAGACCTGCGAGCGGCTCAAGGCCGACAATTCCACCCGGCATATCCCGGTCGTCATGGTCACGGCGCTGGACCAGCGCGAGGACCGGATCCGCGGGCTCGAGGCCGGGGCCGATGATTTCCTGACCAAGCCGATTGACGATGTCGCGCTGTTCGCCCGCGTGCGCAGCCTGCTGCGGCTGAAGGCCGTGCTCGACGAGCTGCGCTATCGCGAAACCAGTTCGGCCATTGCCGAGCTGCAGGCCGATTTCGCCGACGATCCGGCCGAGATTTCCACCGCTATCATCGTCAGCGCTGACCCGCGGGCCGGCGCCCGCTATGCCTCGGCGCTGCCGGAACAGGTGCGCGCCCAGGTGGTCACCGATCCGGTCGAGGCCCTGGCCGAGATGCGCAAGGGGATCGACCTTCTGATTGTCGATCTGACCCACCCCGAATTCGACGGGCTGCGCCTGTGCGCGCGGGTCCGCTCCGACACGGCGACCCGTCCGCTGCCGATCCTGACCGTGGTCAGCCCGGACGATACGGCCCAGGCCGTGCGGGCGCTCGATCTGGGTGTGAACGACATCATCCACCGGCCGGTGGATGCGGGCGAGCTGAATGCGCGTGTGCGCACCCAGCTGCGCCGCAAGCGCTATGCCGACCGGCTGCGCAGCCAGCTCGACCAGAGCCTGGAAATGGCGGTGACCGACCCGCTGACCGGGCTGCACAATCGCCGCTATATCAATTCACGCCTGCGCCAGGCGCTGGCCAGCGCCGGCAATGGCGGCGCGCCGGTTTCGGTGCTGATCGCCGATATCGATCACTTCAAGTCGATCAATGATCTCTACGGCCACGAAGCCGGCGATACTGTGCTGCGCGGGTTTTCCGAGCGGATCCAGAAGGCCATGCGCGCCCTCGACCTGGCCTCGCGCTACGGCGGCGAGGAGTTTCTGGTGCTGATGCCGGCGGCCGGCCTAGCCGAAGCGCGGATCGCCGCCGAGCGCCTGCGCAGCGTTGTGGCAGATGCGCCCTTCCTGCTCGAGGACGGCACGGATATCGCGGTTACGGTGAGTGTCGGTCTGGCCCAGGCGCTGCCGGGCGAGGGCGTCGAGGCCGTGCTGCGCCGCGCCGACCGGGCGCTCTATACGGCCAAGCATGAAGGCCGCAACCAGGTCCAGGTCGCCAGCGCGGCCTGATCTCACTCCGGTTTGATATCCAAATAGAACGGCCCCGCCGGATTTCTCCGGCGGGGCCGTTCTGTGTCAGTCGTCGCAAGATGCGTTCGGAAAAGCGTCGGGCGCCTGTCCTACTTGATCTTGGCTTCCTTGAATTCGACGTGCTTGCGCGCGACCGGGTCGTACTTCTTCAGCACGAGCTTCTCGGTCATCGTGCGGGCGTTCTTCTTGGTCACGTAGAAGTAACCCGTACCGGCCGTCGAGTTCAGGCGGATCTTGATGGTTGTCGGCTTCGCCATGGCTCTAAATCCTGTCTGCAGTCCCGGATGTCACGTGCGCCACGGCGCATGCCGTCGCGGGAGCGCGCGAACATACGCATGGGCGCGCCAGTGTCAACTGTTCTCGGCGGTCAGGCGCGCCGGTCCATGACGCTGCGCAGTCCGACCATCAGCACATAGCTGCCGGAGATAGCGGACAGCGTCCACAACAGGCCCCAGGGGCCGATTGTATCCATGGTGCTGCCGGCAATCGGCGGGCCGGCAAAACTGCCCAGCCCGTAGGCGAAAACGAAGCTCGCATTGGCTGCGGCCACCGCACCGCCGGTGAACCGTTCACCCAGCAGCGACAAACCCACCGAATAGAGGCCGCTGGCAACGCCGGCCTGCAGGAAGATGATCGGCAGAAGAAGGATGATGGAGGCACCGGCCATCCCGGCCGCGAGGGGCGTGAATGTGGCGATTGCGGCGATCCAGAACAGGGTCGCGCGCCGGTCGGTACGATCGGCGATCCAGCCCAGGGGGATCTGGAAGGAGAGGGCGCCAAGCGCCGCGGCGACCATAACCATGCCGATCATTGCGTGGGTCAGGCCGATCCGCTCGCTATAGACCGGCATCAGCGAGAAGATCAGGGTTTCCAGAGCGCCGAAGGCGAGGCCTGCGAAGATCGCGGCCGGCGCGGAACGGGCCGCCGAGAGCATGACTTTCAGCGATGCCCCGTCCCGGTCCGGAGCGACCGCCTGGGGGCCGCGCAGCAGGCTGATCGGCAATATGCCGGCCAGGAAGATCAGGGCGCCCGCGTAGAAGCCGGTATTGCCCTGCGGATCGAAAGCCGCGAACAGCAGGCCACCGACCCCGAACCCCCCCGCCAGCGCTGTGCCGTAGACGCCGAGCATGAAGGCGCGCCGCTGCTGCGACACCACCTGGTTGATCCAGCTTTCGGAAATCACGAAAACCACTGTCATCAGGCAGCCCACGGCAAAGCGCAGCACAAACCAGCCGGTCACCGTCATCCAGACCGGAAAGAGCGAAAACAGCAGCGCCGCTCCGCCCAGCGCCCCGACCAGGATGAAGCGGGCCGGGGCGAGCTGCATGACCCGCGGCACCAGCGGCGCCATGATCAGGGTGGAAATGGCGGCGGCGGCACCGTTGAGGCCGACGAGAAGGCCCGATCCGGTCATGTATTCCAGGCGCAGCGAGATCAGCGGCATGGACAGGCCGAACACGATCCCGCACACGCCGGCACAGCAGATGGCGGCGATCAGCGAGCGCGTATTGCCCCGGCGCAGATCGGTGAGTTCGGCAGCAGCAGTCATGCCGCAGCTATAGCCAAAGCGCCGCGATGCGTCTCGTGTCGGGGGCAGGGCGGATTTTTTGTTTTGCGCGGCGTTGCCGCGCGCCCCTCACCTCAGTCCTCTCCCCGGTCGGGGAGAGGAGGTGCGTAACCCCTTCTCCCCCACCGGGGAGAAGGTGCCCGCAGGGCGGATGAGGGGCGGCCGCGGGAGCGGCCTTCTAGAGCGGTTCGACCCACATTTTGCCGCGGCGGTCGCGGATGTGGCGGGGTGGTTCGGGGCGGGGCGGTTGTACGCGGACCAGCTCGTCCAGCACGAAATGCGTCACGCTGGGCAGGTCGAGATCGCGGGCCTCGGCGAGCGGCACCCATTGCACGTCTTCCAGCTCGGAGCTCGGCCTGGGCGGGCGGTCGCCATGCAGCGCGGCGGCATCGGCCGTGAAGAACCAGGTGTCGAAACGGCGGGTGCGCCCCGGCGGCGTGATGGCGCGGGTGATCAGCGACAGGGGCGCCAGATCGGGCACCACGCCGTGCTGGCGGAAGGGTGCCCAGTTGGTGTGGCGCGAGCGGCAGGCCCCTTCGCGGGCGATCAGCAGGCCGGTCTCCTCGGCGGTTTCCCGCACGGCGGCGGCCGCTGCTGCGCGCGCCCGGCGTTCGGGCAGGAAGCGCTGCATGATGTCCATCACGCCGCGGTCGAGGTCGCGGGCAAAGGGCGCCGTGCCGTCGGCGCGGTCAACCCGGCCGCCGGGAAAGACGTATTTATTGGGCATGAAGACATGGCGCGAGGAGCGCCGGCCCATCAGCACCTCGGCGCGCTCGCCGCGGCCGCGCGTCAGGATGAGCGAGGCGGCCAGGCGTGGCCGCATCGGCGGAACATCGCTGCGCCGGCGTTCGTCGCTCATTTGCGCTTGCCCTTGCGGCCCTGTTTCCAGGGACGGCCGGAACGCCGCCCGCCGGGCGGGCCGCCATGCTGGCGGCGCCGGCCTTTCGGCACGGGGCCCTTCTCGGCCGGGGTAAGGATGTCGAGCAGCAGGCCGCCGGTGACCGGCTGGGCCTCTTCGATCCGCACCGTCACCGGCATGCCCAGGCGATAGCGGCTGCCGGTCTGCAGGCCGACCAGGGCGTGGGCGGTCTCGTCATGCTCGAAGCGCTCATCGCCGAGCCGGCTGATCGGCACCAGGCCGTCGGCGCCGGTCTCGTTGAGGCGCACAAAGGCGCCGAAACGGGTCACGCCGGTAATCCGGCCATCGAATTCGCCGCCGACCTTGTCGGCCAGATAGAGCGCGATGAAACGGTCGACCGCATCGCGTTCGGCCGCCATGGCACGGCGTTCCGAATGGGTGATTTCCTCGGCGATCACGGTCAGGCGCGAGCGTTCCTCGTCGGTCTGGCCGTCCGGGCCCAGATTGAGGGCGCGGATCAGGGCGCGGTGCACGGTGAGGTCGGCATAGCGCCGGATCGGCGAGGTGAAGTGGGCGTAGCGGTCGAGATTGAGACCGAAATGGCCCTGGTTCTCGGTGTCGTACACCGCCTGCGACTGGCTGCGCAGCACGACCTCGTTGATCGTCTCATAGTGTTCGGAGGACTTGGTCTGGGCGAGCAGCGTGTTGAAGCGCCCCGTGACGACGCGCTCGCCGCGGGTCCATTTCAGGCCGACCGTCGGCAGGAAGCCGGCGAGATTGTCGATCTTCTCCTTCGAGGGCTCCTGGTGGACGCGGTAGATCAGCGGCGTGCGCTTGTCTTCCAGGCTTTCGGCCGCGCAGACATTCGCCTGGATCATGAACTCCTCGATCAGCTTGTGGGCATCGAAGCGTTCGCGCGTCTCCACGCCGGCGACCTTGCCGTCCTCACCGACACGGACCCGGCGTTCCGGCGCGTCGATCTCCAGCGGCTCGCGGCGCTGGCGCGCTTCGCGGACCGAGAAATAGGCGCCCCAGAGCGGTTTGAGGACCTCGTCCAGCAGCGGGCCGGCCTTGTCGCCGCCCTTGCCGTCGATCGCATCCTGGGCCTCCTGATAGGCCAGTTTGGCAGCGGACTTCATCCAGCCGCGCAGGAAGCGGTGGGCGCGCTTATTGCCGTGCTTGTCGAAAACCATGCGCACGGCCAGGCAGGGCCGTTCCTCATTCTCGCGCAGCGAGCACAGATCGTTGGACAGGCGTTCCGGCAGCATCGGCACGACGCGGTCGGGCAGATAGACCGAATTGCCGCGCTTGAAGGCGCCGCGGTCGAGCGCATCGCCGGGTGTGACATAGGCGGCCACGTCGGCAATCGCGACGATGACCTGCCAGCCGCCGGCATTCTTCGGATCCGCGTCCGGTGCCGCCCAGACGGCATCGTCATGGTCCTTGGCGTCTTCCGGGTCGATCGTGATCAGGGGCAGGTTACGGATATCCTCGCGGCCGGCCATCGTGGCGGCCTTGACCGTGTCGGCCTCGCGCTGCTCGGCTTCGGAGAAGCCCTGGGGCACGCCGTGCGAATAGAGCGCGATCAGGCTGCCGGCGCCGGGCGCGCTGGCATCGCCGACGACTTCCACGATCTGCGCCGTCTTGAGGCCGTGACGGCGCTCCTTGACCAGCTGGCACAGGACGAGGTCGCCATCATTGGCCTTCTCCGCCTCGCCGCGGGCCGGCACGAGTTCATGGCGCGAGCGGCGGTCGACGGGCAGGAGGCGCATCGGGCCGGATTTCGGCTTGCGCAGCACGCACAGAAGCTTGTGGGCGCTCTGGCCCAGACGTTTGATCAGGCGGGCTTCATAGCCGCCCTCATTGTCCGGAGTGAGGCGCACCAGCGCCTTGTCGCCAATCCCCAGGGCCGGCTCGCCCTTGCCGCCGGCGCCTTCGCCGGGCGCCAGGCGGATCGGCGGGGCATCGCGATCGGGACGCACCGGTTCGGCCAGCAGTTCGCCATCATTGTCGCGATCGGTGATCTCGACCACCGTCACCGAGGGCAGGGCGCCGGCCAGGGCATAGGTCTTCGAGGCGGTGCGCTTGATGGCGCCATCCGCTTCCAGCGCTGTCAGCGCGTCCTTCAGATCGCGCTTGGCGTCGGTGCCCTTGAGCTTGAGCGCCCGCGCGATCTCGCGCTTGCCGAACGCGCCTTCGCCCAGCTTGATGGCTTCGATCACCGCCTCGCGCAGGGAACCGGCTTCGTTATGCGTGTCGCCGGTCATCCGCTCTACTCCGCCTTGGTCTTCTTGGTGGCGGTCTTTTTGGCGGCCGGCTTCTTGGCTGCGGATGTCGTCTTTTTCGCGGGCGCCTTCTTTTTCGCCGGGGCCTTCTTGGCTGCGGCCTTTTTGGCGGGCGCTTTCTTCTTGCCGCCCTTGGCGGCTTTTTCCTCGACCAGCTTGATGGCCGCTTCCAGCGTCACATCGTCCGGCTCGGTGCCCTTGGGCAGGGTGGCGTTGATCTTCTCGTACTTCACATACGGGCCATAGCGGCCGGACATGATCTTGATCGGCTTGCCGTCATGCTCGCCCAGATCCTTCAGAGCCGTGGCCGACGCGCCGCGGCGGCCGCCATTGGCGCGCTTGTCGGCGATCACCGAGACGGCGCGGTTGAGGCCGATCTCGAAGACTTCATCGACGGTGGGCAGGTTGGCATAGGTCTTGTCGTGATGGACATAGGGACCATAGCGGCCGATCGCCGCCGTGATCGGCTGGCCGTCATCGGGGTGTTCGCCCACCGTGCGCGGCAGGTCGATCAGCTTGATCGCCTGGTCCGGGGTGAGCTCCTTGGGATCCCAGCCCTTGGGAATGGAGGCGCGCTTGGGCTTGTCCTCGCCCTCGATCTCCATCTCCAGATAGATGCCGAAACGCCCGTCCTTCATGACGACCGGCTTGCCGGTCTCCGGGTGGATGCAGATCTCGCCATCGCCCTCGATCGCGGGTTCGGCATCCTGTTCGCCCATCTGGCGGGTGAATTTGCAGTCCGGATAGTTCGAACAGCCCAGGAAGGCACCGAACTTGCCCAGGCGCAGTGACAGCGTGCCTTCGCCGCAGGAGGGGCAGAGGCGCGGATCGCTGCCGTCTTCCTTTTCCGGGAAGATGTGCGGGGCCAGCGCCTCGTTCAGCGCATCCAGCACGGCGCCAATGCGCAGATCGCCGATATCGTCGACGGCGGCCCGGAACTCGGTCCAGAAATCGCGCAGCAGCTGTTTCCAGTCGAGATCGCCGGCCGACACCTTGTCCAGCTGGGTCTCCAGCGCGGCGGTGAAATCGTATTCCACATAGCGCTTGAAGAAATTCTCGAGGAAGGCGGTGACCACGCGGCCCTTGTCGAGCGGGTGGAAACGGTTCTTGTCCATGCGGACATAGTCGCGGTCGCGCAGCACTTGCAGCGTCGAGGCATAGGTCGACGGCCGGCCGATGCCCAGCTCTTCCATCCGCTTGACCAGCGAGGCTTCGGTGAAGCGCGGCGGCGGTTGGGTGAAGTGCTGGTCGGCATAGGTCTTGGCGACATCGGCCGCCAAGCCCTGCTGGACTTTCGGCAGGCGGTTCTCGCCTTCGTCTTCCTCGTCGTCGCGGCCTTCCTGGTAAAGCGTCAGGAAGCCGTCGAACATCAGCACCGAACCGACCGCGCGCAGGCCGGTCTTTTCGTCGGCGCTGGTGATGTCGATCGTGGTGCGCTCGAAGCGCGCGCTTTCCATCTGACTGGCCACGGCGCGGCGCCAGATCAGCTGGTAGAGGCGCGCCATGTCCTGGTCGAGACTGAGGCTCTCGGGCAGGCGGGCAAAGGAGGTCGGGCGGATCGCCTCGTGCGCCTCCTGGGCGTTCTTCGCCTTGGTGGCATACATGCGCGGCGAAGCCGGCACGTAGAGCGAGCCGTGCTCCTTGCCGATGACATCGCGGACCTGGCTGATCGCCTCGGGCACCATGGAGACGCCGTCGGTCCGCATATAGGTGATCAGACCGGTCGTCTCGCCGCCGATATTGACGCCCTCATAGAGCTTCTGGGCGGTCTGCATGGTGCGGGTCGCCGAGAAGCCCAGCTTGCGCGCGGCTTCCTGCTGCAGCGTCGAGGTGGTGAAGGGCGGCGGCGGGTTGCGCTTGGCCGGCTTGGCCTCGACGCCGGTGATCGACAGGCTGGCCGCCTTGATCGCCTCGACGGCGGCATTGGCGCTGGCGCGATCCTGGATCGACAGCTTCTGCAGCTTCTTGCCGTCCAGCGTCACCAGCTTGGCGCGGAAGGGATCAGACCCGGCCGTCACATCGGCATCGATGGTCCAGTATTCCTCGGCGCGGAATTTCTCGATGTCCAGCTCGCGGTCGCAGATCAGGCGCAGGGCGACCGACTGCACACGGCCGGCCGAGCGCGAGCCCGGCAGTTTGCGCCACAGCACCGGCGACAGGGTGAAGCCGACCAGATAGTCCAGTGCGCGGCGGGCCAGATAGGCGTTCACCAGTTCCATGTCGACGGCGCGCGGATGGCGCATTGCTTCCTGCACGGCCTGTTTGGTGATGGCGTTGAAGGCCACACGCTCGATCGTGACATCCTTCAGCACGCGGCGCTTCTGCAGCGCTTCCAGCAGGTGCCAGGAAATGGCCTCGCCTTCGCGATCCGGGTCGGTTGCGAGGATCAGGCGGTCGGCTTCCTTCACAGCGTCGGCGATCGCCTTGACGCGTTTGGCGGACTGGGTGTCGACCTCCCAGGCCATCGCGAAATCCTCGTCCGGCTTCACCGAACCATCCTTGGGCGGCAGGTCTCGCACATGGCCGAAACTCGCCAGAACCGTGTAGTCCGACCCGAGGTATTTGTTGATTGTTTTGGCTTTGGCCGGGGATTCTACGACGACGACATTCATCGGCATTTGCGTCCAGACGTGAGGCTGTGGGCCGCCGGGCGGCAGCCAAGGCGCGCGAAAGTGTTCGAGCTGACAGGTTGTGTCAACCGACGCAAAGATTCCAGCCCGCCGCACAGGACAGGCGTTGAAAGGGGAGGGTCAGCGGCCCGGAGCGACCGTGAAACAGGCCTGGCTGCGGGCGGAGAGATCGCTGCAGGCGCGGCGCGCCTCGGTCTCGGTCAGGGCCTCGAAACGGGCCCGCCACAGGCGGTCGCCGGCAACATCGACGGCGCGGGCTGCCGGCTGGGCGGCATTGAGCGCCAGCGAGAAGCCGGTGACGCGCTGCAATTGCTGATGCGCGGCATCGGCTGAGTTATACGCACCGACCTGCACCGACCAGGCGCCGCGCAGGAGGTCCGGCTCGGCCGTAGCCGCAGAGACCGGCGCAGCCTGCTGCGTCACAGGCGCCTGCAGCTCGTCCTCATCGGCCAGCACGATCTGGACCGGCGGGGCGGTCTGGCCGGAACCGACTTCGGTCGGGGCGGCGAGGTGAAGCGCGGCAACATCGATCGCGATCAGCTCCTGCTGACGCATCGGCGAGATGCGCGGCGAGGAGAGGGCGGCGAACAGGCGGGTATCCTCGCGCTGCTCCAGGGTGGCAAAGGCGGCCTCGATCAGTTCTTCGGCGTGCGCATCGCGGGAGGCGGCACTGGGCCCGCCCATGACGACAGCGACGAGCCGGTGCTCACCGCGCTCGGCCGAGACCACGACATTGAAACCGGAGGCGCGGATATAGCCGGTCTTGAGACCGTCAACGCCCTCGACGCGGCCGACCAGCGTGTTGTGATTGCGGTAGGTGCGGCCGTTCCAGCGGAAGCGCTCGGTGTTGAAATACTCGAAATAATCCGGGAAATCACGGTGCAGGGCGACAGCCAGTCGGGCCATGTCGCGGGCCGTGGTGGTCTGGCGCCGGTCGGGCAGGCCGGAGGCATTGCGGAAGGTCGTGTTTTCCAGCCCCAGCTCGCGCGCCGTCTGCGTCATCATCTCGGCGAACCGGCTCTCGCCGCCGCCCAGGCGTTCGCCGACGGCAATGGCGACATCATTGGCGCTCTTCACCACAAGCGCGCCGATCGCGTCTTCCACACTGATCGTGTCACCGGCCGTAAAGCCCAGCCGGGAGGGCACGGCATTGGCGGCGTTGGCGGATACGCGGATCTGGTCGTTCAGCCCGATCTCGCCCTGTTCGATGGCGTCGAACAGCATGTAGAGCGTCATCATCTTGGTCAGCGAGGCCGGATACCGCGCGGCTTCCGAACGTCGTGAATGCAGCACGACGCCCGAGTTTTCATCGACCACGAAGGCGGCATAGCGCGACGTGTCGGCATGGGCGTTGTCCGGCGTGGCCAGCAGCAGGACGACGAGGGCCAGAAGGCTCAGAAAGAGGCGGCGTGCGGTAACCATGGCCTGCACTGTCTCGCAAGGCCGTTTCCAGCAGGTTAAGCCCGTCTCATCAGGAATTACGACGCTTTTGTGCGGTGCACAAAATTTCCTTGACGATAGCGGGTGCGCGGGCTATGTTTGCTGCGACTGCGAAGAGCGGTTGCAACACAAGTTTGAACATGACCGACGATAAAACCCAGACGACCGGCACCAAAGCCTCCGCTGTTCAAGCGGACGCCCCGGCTGCGCCCAAGGCAGCGCCGGAGACGGTGAAAGCGGTCAAGGCGTCTTCCAAGGCGGCTCCGGCGAAAGCCGCAGCGCCGAAAAAGACGGTCGGCAAGCCGGCGGCGCCGAAATCCAAGCCCGCCAAGGTCACAAAAGCTGCCAAGCCGGCCCCCCAGGCGGCAGCCCGCACGAAAGCGAACAATCCTATGAACCAGACCATCGAAAGCATGACCACCGCGAGCAATGAAGCGCTCAAGGAAGGTTTCGAGAAGACCCTGAAGTCCGTCACCGAGGCGAGCAATTTCCACAAGGAAACCGTCGACGCGATGATCGCGTCCGCTACGGTCGCCGGCAAGGGTTTCGAAACGGCCAATACCAATGCCGTGACCTACGCCAAGTCTTTCATGGAAGACAGCGTCACCGCAACGAAGGCGGTCGCTTCGGCGAAGTCGGTCCAGGAGATCTTCGAGATCCAGTCCCAGTTCACCAAGGCGGCGATGGACAACTATCTCGCCGAGCTGAACAAGACGACCGACCTGTTCTCGGACGTTTTCAAGGACACGCTGAAGCCGCTCAACGCACGCGTCTCGGCCGCCGTGGAGCTCGCGCAAGCCCAGCGCTGACGCACCGGCGAATCAAGTTTTCCTCCCCGACTGGGCCCGGTGATCTTCACCGGGCCCATTTTTTTTCGGGTCATCCCGCCTGTGGATAGAGCGGCTGGAAAGCCGTTATTCTTGGGGCGGAACGCCAGGCATGGCTTGCGTCTACGGGTTCGCGCCCTGTAGCCTCGACCCCGGTTTTCCGGGTGCCGGAGGCCTGTCCTCCCCGACCGGGCCTGATATCGAACCGGTGGTTCCCCTGTAAATTGAGGGGACTTCTTCTTATGTCCTCGCGGACGAAACGGGAAGAAAGAAATTGGCCGCCGTGCTATCTTTTCGTCCGGTGCGTGGTCCCGGCCGCGTTAAGCGTCTTGTGCCACCGGACGCCCCGAACTGCATTCGGGGCCGCGATGAATAACCGAGTACGATTATAATATGACCGAACGAAATCATGAAGATGCAGGCGAAGAAGAAGGCACAGGCCTCGCCACGAAGACACGCCCGGCGACCAAGAAACCTTCGCTTTACCGTGTCCTCTTACTAAATGACGATTACACGCCGATGGAATTCGTGGTCGAGGTTCTCGTCCGGATATTCCGAAAATCGCCCGAGGATGCAGCGAGAATCATGCTGCATGTACATCAGAACGGGGTCGGTATGTGCGGCGTGTACACGTACGAGGTTGCCGAAACCAAGGTAGCCCAGGTCATGGACGCCGCACGGCGGGCCCAACACCCGCTCCAGTGCACAATGGAAAAGGAATAGAGTGGTGCCCTCATTCTCTTCAGATCTCGAAGACAGCCTGCACCGCGCTCTGGGCTACGCCAATGAGCGTGGGCATGAATTTGCCACCCTGGAGCACCTTCTCCTCGCGCTCGTGGATGATCAGGACGCCAGCGCCGTGATGAAGGCATGCGATGTCGATCTGGATGAGCTTCGCGCCACCCTGACCGAATACGTCGACAATGAATTGTCCGAACTGGTCGTCGATGATGACGAGGACGCCAAGCCGACGGCCGGCTTCCAGCGCGTGATCCAGCGCGCCGTGATCCACGTCCAGAATGCCGGACGCGAGGAAGTGACGGGCGCCAATGTGCTGGTGGCCCTGTTTGCCGAACGCGAGAGCCATGCGGCCTATTTCCTCGCCGAGCGCGACATGACGCGCTACGACGCGGTGAACTTCATCTCCCACGGTATCGGCCGCAAGCCGGGCGCCACGGAAGAGCGTGCCGTGCGCGGTACCGAAGAGGCCGAGGACGCCCAGAAGGACGGCGATGCGTTGACCGCTTATTGCGTCAACCTCAATGACAAGGCGCGCAAGGGCGGGGTGGATCCGCTGATCGGCCGCGACGCCGAGGTGGAGCGCTGCATCCAGGTCCTGGTCCGCCGCCGCAAGAACAATCCGCTGCTCGTCGGCGATCCCGGCGTCGGCAAGACGGCCATCGCCGAAGGCATTGCCCGCAAGATCGTCGAGAATGCGGTTCCCGACGTGCTCGCCGGTGCAACGATCTACTCGCTCGACATGGGCTCGCTGCTGGCAGGCACCCGCTATCGCGGTGATTTCGAGGAGCGCGTGAAACAGGTCGTCAAGGAGCTCGAGGACAAGGACAATGCCGTCCTGTTCATCGACGAAATTCACACCGTGATCGGTGCGGGTGCGACCTCCGGCGGCGCCATGGATGCCTCCAACCTGCTGAAGCCGGCGCTTCAGTCCGGCGGCCTGCGCTGCATGGGCTCGACGACCTACAAGGAATACCGTCAGCACTTCGAGAAGGACCGGGCCCTGGCGCGGCGCTTCCAGAAGATCGACGTGTCCGAACCGTCCGTGCCCGACGCGATCAAGATCCTGCAGGGCCTGAAGTCCTATTTCGAGGACTTCCATGATGTGCGCTTCACCAATGAGTCGCTCAAATCGGCGGTGGAATTGTCGGCGCGCTACATGGGCGACCGCAAACTGCCGGACAAGGCGATCGACGTGATCGACGAGGCCGGTGCCCAGATGCGCCTGCAGCCCGTGTCCAAGCGGAAGAAGACGATCGGTGTGAAGGAAGTCGAAGCCGTGGTCGCGACCATGGCCCGCATCCCGCCGAAGACGGTGTCCAAGGATGACGAGCAGTCGCTGAAGAATCTCGAGACCGATCTGAGCCATGTCGTGTTCGGTCAGGACAATGCGATCGAGAAACTGGCAACGGCGATCAAGCTGTCCCGTGCCGGCCTGCGCGAGCCGAACAAGCCGATCGGCTGCTACCTCTTCTCCGGCCCCACGGGCGTCGGCAAGACCGAGGTGACCAAGCAGCTGGCCGATATCATGGGCGTCGAGCTGCACCGGTTTGACATGTCCGAATACATGGAGCGTCACGCCGTTTCGCGGCTGATCGGCGCGCCTCCGGGCTATGTCGGTTTCGACCAGGGCGGTCTCCTGACCGATGCTGTCGACCAGCACCCGCACTCCGTGCTGCTGCTCGACGAGATCGAGAAGGCGCATCCGGACCTGTTCAACATCCTCCTGCAGGTGATGGACAATGGCACGCTGACCGACTCGAATGGCAAGAAGGTGGACTTCCGCAATGTCATCTTGGTGATGACCACGAATGCGGGCGCTGCCGATGCGCAAAAAGAGTCGATCGGTTTCAATGCCGGCAAGAAGACGGACGAGGCCGATGCCGCGGTGGAACGCCTGTTCACCCCGGAATTCCGCAACCGTCTGGACGCCGTCATTCCGTTCGCGCCGCTGTCCAGCGACACGATCGGCCGCGTGGTCGAGAAGTTCGTCCTGCAGCTGGAAGCCCAGCTGATTGATCGCGGTGTGACCTTCGAGCTGACGCCGGAAGCGACGGCCTGGCTGTCCGAGCGCGGCTATGACAGCCGCTTCGGCGCCCGTCCGCTGGCCCGGGTTATCCAGGAACACATCAAGAAGCCGCTGGCCGACCAGATCCTGTTCGGCGAGCTGAAGAAGGGCGGTCTGGTGAAGGTCGATATCGACCCGGCCGATGCCGACCGGCTCGACTTCCATATCACGCCCGGCGACCGGCTGCTGCCGCGCAATGCCAAGAAGAGCAAGAAGGAAGAGGTCTGATCCCTCTCCATCGCTGAAACGGAAACGGCGCCCCGCGGGGCGCCGTTTTTCGTTGGAGGCTACTCTGCAGCCAGTCCGGGGAGGGCGCTGCGCCCGGCCGCTCTGAAGGCGCGCGGCGTCAGGCCGGTCATCTCCTTGAAAGCCCGGTTGAAGGGGCCGATCGAGGCGAAACCGCTGTCGAGGGCGATTTCCAGGATCGACAGGTCCGCGCTTTCAGGCGCGTGCAGTTGCGCCATGGCGTGCTCGATCCGGTAGCGATTGACCAGCCGGTTGAAGTTCGGCTCGCCCAGCCCGGCCGTGATGGCCCGGCTGATCCGGTAGTCCGGTTCGCGCAGCCTGCGGGCAAGGCCGGCCACTTTCAGCTCCGGATCGAGATAGAGTTGTTCGGACGTCAGTGCATCCCGGATCCGGCGGCCAAGGGCACGATCATCCTCGCTGGCCGGACCGGCCGCGCGGGCGGGGGCTTCCGCCGTGAGCGGATGCGTGGCGCGATAGCGGATGGCCACGCTCGTCACGATCAGGATCGCCAGGGCGCAGGCAGCCTGGATGCCGGCCATCAGCTCGGCGGGCAGCGGCGCACTGCCATGATCCAGCAACATCACACAGGTCGACACGCACAAACCGAAGGTCGACAGATAGAGCAGGCGCATGCGGCGCTCATTTATAGCCAGTCCACTGGACCAGCCGCGCAGCCCCTCCCAGAAGGCCAGCATCAGCACGGTCGAGCTCAACAGGGTCTGGAACCCGTCCAGCCCGTCCGCCATGGCCGGGAAATAGATGTGTCTGACCGTATCCGGCATGATGGGGCTGAGAACGGCCTGGTCGATTACGGTTGGTGCGAAAATACCTGCGACCAGCAGCAGCTCGACGGGACCGATGACCGTGCGGGTCCTGAACAAGGCCCGGGCAACCAGCCAGAAAACGCTGCAGGTACCGCATCCGGCAATGATGACCAGTGGCGTCGCCGGACCGAGCGCGTCACCGAACACCTCGCGGACCATGATCGCCGTCAGACCGGTGCAGAACACAGCCCAGGTCAGGTGCAGGGTCGAGCGCTTCGGCATGGCGGCGATGGCAATGATCCAGGTCAGGGCGAGACCGGCTACTGCCAGCTTGATGGCTCCCGCGATTTCCAGCATGTCCCGACTCCCGCCTGTCCGTGTCGCTGCAAGCATGCGGCGTGTGAGGGGCGCCGATCAAACCTGCACAAGGGATGCGTTAGTATAGCCGATTTCCAAATCGGCAAGACAAGTGGCATCGCGCCGCCCTCAATCCCGCATGTCCGGGCGTCTCGCGATGCCGTGTGCTCAAGGGATTTGTCATGTCCGAAACCGTTGCGCCCGTTGTGCGCCTGCCATCCATTCCGCTTGCCCAGCGCGTGTTGAAAAGCTCCGGCGCGCTCTGGTTCCTCGCCGTCATCGCGGGCCAGTGGCTGTTCGTCTACTACATCCTGGCCGCCTATATGCCGCCGACCCTGTCGGGGGCGTGGGAGCGCTGGGACGAGATCGGGCTCATCCACGGTTTCATCGAGGGCGATCTGCCGGGCAATCTGGGCTTTATCAGCCATGTCCTGCTGGCGGCGGTGATCACGCTGGGCGGCACGCTCCAGCTCATCCCCCAATTGCGCCAGCGTGTGCCTGTCCTCCATCGCTGGATGGGGCGGATATTCCTCGCTGTCAGTGTCTTCATGGCGGTGGGCGGTATCGTTCTGATCTGGGGGCGGGGCACCCGCCTGAATGATGTGACGGGCCTCGCGACGACGATCGATGGCATCCTGATCCTGGTCGCCGCCGCCTTTGCGTTGTACTTCATCCGCCGCCGCCAGATCGACCGGCACCGCCGCTGGGCGATGCGGCTTTTCATCTTCGTCAGTGGCGTCTGGTATCTGCGTGTCGGCTACATGGCTTGGGGGATCACAACGGGCGGGGCCGGGATCGGCGAGCGCATGAACGGTCCGACAGACTACGCACTGGCCTATGCCTGTTTCCTTCTGCCCTGGGCGGTCCTGGAACTCTATCTGCGCGCCTGCGACAGCCGCGCCGTGCCGGTGAAGCTGGGGATGGCCGCGGTGATGCTGGCTGCGGCGGGCCTGACCGCGCTGGGCGTGTTCGGCGCCTGGATGGCGATGTGGAGCCCGCACGTCTGAGGGGAGGGACGCAAGCGCTGCGGATACCGCGACCAGCCTGTGCGCAGCGTGTACACTGGTCACAACTGGCCGATTCCGGCCGTTTTCATGGTGTCCGTCATGCGTGTCCTGTCTGCCCTGTTCGTCTCCGTCGCCTTGCCCTGCAGCGCCCTGGCCCAGACCGTGGACGGTCTGCAGGCGGATGCAGCGGCCATGCTGGACCTGGTCGAGCACAATTATGCCTATCCGGAACGCGTGCCGGAGGGGTGGGCGGATCATCACGCTGGCCTTCGCGATGCGATCGGGTTGATCGAGACCCGGCGCGAGCTGCTCGGCTTTGCCGAGACGGCCCTGCACCGCCTGTGCGATCATCACGCGATCACCGGCCCGTCCTCGCCGGATTCCGCCGCGCTGGTGCCCAGCTTCACCGATCTGTGGGTGGAAGAGGCGGACGGCAGTTTCCCGATCACCCAGGTCCGGCGCGGCAGTCCGGCTGCGGCAGCCGGCCTGATGCCGGGCGATGACCTTGTCGCAATCGGCGGGGTTTCAACCGGCGATGCCGTGACGGCTTTCTGGGATAGCGAACCGCCTCAGGGCGAAGCCTGTGCGGGTTATGCCGCGCGTGTGCTGGCTGCGGGCCCCCGGCAGGGCGCGCGGCATCTGACAGTGCAGCGGGATGGCCAGGCCATCACGGTCGAGATCGACGGTCTCTACACCCGTGGGATCGAGCGGCCGGACGGTCCTCTTTCGGTTCAGGATATCGCGCCACAGCTGCGCCATATCGTCTTCAATGACAGTCTGGGTGAGGCCGCGACGATTGCGGCGTTCGACGCTGCCGTGTCTGACGCGCCGGCGGACACGCGCTTCATCATCGATCTGCGCGAGACGCCGTCGGGCGGCGATACCAGTATCGCGCGCGGCGTTCTGGGGCATTTCACCGACGCCGTGGCGCCTTACCAGCGTCACGCCCTGCCGGTCGAAGCCCGCGAAACCGGTGTACAGCGGTCGTGGATCGAGGAGGTTTCGCCACGCCAGCCGGTCTTTGCCGGCGAGCGGCAGGCGGTCGTTCTCGTCGGCCGCTGGACCGGAAGCATGGGCGAGGGGATGGCGGTCGGGTTCGATGCGCTGGGTGTCGGCGTGATGGGGTCGCCCATGGCGGGGCTGCTGGGTGCGATCGGCGATTACCGGCTTGAGGAGACGGGCTGGATCTTCAAACTGCCCTTCGAACGCCTGTCGCACGTGGACGGCACACCGCGCGAAGCCTTCACGCCGCCCCTGCCTGCTGAGGCTGGTTTTGCAGGCGATGCAAATGACGACCCGGCGCTGGCCGCCGCTGTGGCGTGGCTGAACGAAGGCTGACCGGCTGGCTTGACGGATGCGGGCAGGTCGGGAGGGATGCCTGCATGTCCGATCCGCGCTCCATCCTGCAATCCGTCTTCGGCTTCGACGCTTTCCGGCCCGGCCAGGCCGGCATTGTCGACCATATCCTCGAGGGTACGCCCACCCTGTGCGTCATGCCGACCGGGGCGGGCAAGTCGCTGTGCTACCAGGTGCCGGCCCTGCTGCTGGACGGGCCGACCATCGTGGTGTCGCCGCTCACGGCGCTCATGGACGACCAGGTGGCCGCGCTGAAGGCGAACGGTGTGGCGGCCGCCGCGATCCATTCAGGCCGCACGCGGGAGGATAATGTCGAGGACTGGCGGCGCTTCCAGGCCGGCGAGATCAAGCTGCTCTATTTGTCCCCCGAACGCCTGATGACCGGGCGCATGCTGGCTGCGCTGGAGACCGTGGCGCCGGCGCTTTTCGTGGTCGACGAGGCGCACTGCATCTCCAAATGGGGCGCCAGCTTCCGGCCGGAATACGAACAGCTCACTGCCCTGCGGACCCGCTTCCCCGACGCCCGGCTGGCCGCCTTCACCGCGACGGCGGATGCGGCAACGCGGGACGATATCGCCGCCAAGCTGTTCGGCGGGGGCGGGGAGATCGTGGTGCACGGTTTCGACCGGCCCAACCTCTTCCTGGGCGTCGAACCGAAGACGAAAGCCAGGGCGCAATTGCTGGACTATCTCAAGGACCGGCGTGACGTGTCCGGCATCGTCTACTGCCTGTCGCGCAAGGATACGGAGGCGATCGCCGAAACCCTGGTCGCCGAAGGCTATCGCGCCTTGCCCTATCATGCCGGCCTGGATGCAGCCGTGCGGCGCGAGAACCAGGAAATCTTCATGGCGGAGAACGCCGTGGTGATGGTGGCGACGATTGCTTTCGGCATGGGGATCGACAAGCCGGATATCCGCTATGTCGTTCACCTCGCCATGCCGGGCTCGATGGAGGCCTATTATCAGGAAATCGGCCGCGCGGGCCGTGACGGCCGGCCGGCCGAGGCAATGATGTCCTTTGGCCTGTCGGATGCGCGCATGCGGCGGCAATTCATCGACCAGGACGGCGAGGACGACGCCCACAAACGGCGCGAGCACAAGCGTCTGGATGCGCTGCTGGCCTACTGCGAAGCAACGCGCTGCCGCCGGCTGGCGCTGCTGGCCTATTTCGGCGAGACGGGCGGCAAGCCCTGTGGCAATTGCGATGTCTGTGTCGATCCGCCCAAGCTTGTTGACGGCACGCGCGAGGCGCAGATCCTGATGTCGGCCATCGTGCGGACCGGCCAGCGTTTCGGCGCCGCCCATGTCATCGATGTGGTGCGCGGGGCCGATACCGAAAAGATCCGCGAGCGCGGGCATGACCAGCTGCCGACCTGGGGCGTCGGCGCCGACCGCCCCAAACCCTTCTGGCAGGGCCTGGTGCGGCAATGCCTGGCGGGCGGTTTCCTCGAGCTTGATATCGAGGGCTTCGGGGCGCTGAAGCTGACGCCGTCCGGCGATGCGGTGCTGAAAGGGCGCGAGCGTCTGGAAATTCGCGAAATCACCCTCTCGCGGCAGGAAAAGCGGCGTCAGAAGATGGCGGCACTGCCCGATGACGCGGATATAGATACCGGCCTGCTGGCGGAGCTGAAAGGCCTGCGCAAGACGCTCGCCGCCGAGCGCAATGTGCCGGCCTATGTCGTGTTCGCCGATGCCACCCTGATCGAGATGTGCCGCCTGAAGCCGGCAACGATCGACGATCTCGGCCTGGTCAAGGGCGTGGGTCCGAAGAAGCTGGGCGAGTACGGCGCGGCTTTTCTCGAGGTGATCGCCGGGCGCAGCTGAGGGTTTAATTGCAGCCAGCCGCTCCCTTGGAGGGGTATGTG
Source organism: Maricaulis sp. ABE4_448 (assembly GCF_056160825.1). Taxonomy (NCBI): domain Bacteria; kingdom Pseudomonadati; phylum Pseudomonadota; class Alphaproteobacteria; order Maricaulales; family Maricaulaceae; genus Maricaulis; species Maricaulis sp. ABE4_448. Next base: position 165,631 of record NZ_JBSWXX010000005.1, on the reverse strand, counting down.
CGGGTGACAGCTCCGCCGTTTCATGGCCTCAATCAGGCGTACGCCGAGGAATGGACATGCACCGGTCTGGTCTGCCTTATCTTGCCCTTCTGAGCCTGGTCGCCATTCAGGTGATCTATGCGGGCTATTGGGCGCTGCACGACATCTCGGCCCGGCTGGGCCTGTGGGCGGATACCGACGCGGCGCGGACATTCGTGTCATCACTGACCGTCACGCAGGAAGTCCTGTTCTTCTCCCATGTGATCATGAATGCCGTGGTCCTGGGTCTGGTGTGGAAAATGCGCTGGTGGGCCCTGCCGGCCTTCATCCTGTCCTTCGTTCTGGACCGGGCCGAATGGGTCATGATGACCGGCAATGTCGTGTTCTCGAACATGGTCGCCGTCGATGTCTGGGCGATGTTTTCCTTCACGTTGCAAGGCATGATCATTGCCTTGCTTGTGATCCTCGTCTTCGACGGCCGGTTGCGCTGATAGCGTCCGCAGGAAATTGCGCGTGATGGCGGACACGCTGCCTGAAAAAAGATGCGCATAATCTATGCAGGGTCCCGCTTGTTCCCCCGGCCTTCAGGACACGACCATGCCACCTGTCACAAAGCGTACCCTTTCCGTCGATCTGCCTGACGCACTCGTGCGCCGGGCGGCCCGCCATGCCGGCCCGCACGGGTTCAGCGCCATTTTGGAGCAGGCCCTGTTGATGTGGCTGGAAGAGCGCGACGCCATTCAGGCACAGGCACGTGACGGATCGAGCGTCCCCTATGGCCAGGCCGGCCCCGCTTCGCGCGAGACCGTCTAGGGCGTCTCGATCGCCGCGGCGATCTTTTCGGCCTGTGCCTTCAGTTCGTCCATGTCCGCCTGGCCACCGCCATGCGCGCCCAGAGCCACGCCGTCCATGCGCGGAATGATGTGGAAGTGGACGTGAAAGATGGTCTGGCCGGCCGGCGCGCCATTGAACTGGGTGATCACGATCCCGTCCGGCTTGAGAGCCGACTTCACGGCATTGGCGATCCGCTTGACCCGCACGATGGTCGCCTGCAGGGCCCCGTCCGTCATTTCCAGTGCATTGCGCACCGGCTCGCGCGGCACGACGAGCGTATGCCCCGGGGCTTGCGGGAAAATGTCCATGAACGAGATCACATGCTCGTCCTCATAGACCTTCACGCACGGCATCTCGCCTTTCAGGATCTTGGCGAAGATATTGTCTGGATCGTAAGGACCTTCCAGGCTCATGACATGTCTCCTTCGCGAAGTTCAAAAGTGTCTTTCAGATCATCAGGCAAGACGATGATGACGGCTTCGTCGACCGCCCGGAAGTGGGGAACTGACAGAAAATGCCCCGTCACATCGCGCTGCGCCTCGAATACCAGTCCCGGTGTCCAGCTGTCGGCCTCGGCAGGCAGGCAGGCGGCGAGAAAACGCTCCCGTTCGGCCGCTGTGTCGATTTCCTCCGCCAGGCGGTAGCACAGATCGGTCAGGTTTCGCGCTTTCAGTGCGGCCTGCTTCACGGCTGTTTCCGCATAGGGCCCGATGATATGGGCGAGCTCGTCAGCGATACGCCGCAGCCGTGCGCCGTCTGACAGCTGGTGGACGAAAAGCCGTCTTGCGCCGGTAGTCGGGTAGGGGCCGTAGCACCGGCGGTCGGCAAACTCCGGATCGTCCTGGGAGAGATTGCCGGCGGCCAGGAGATAGCGCCGTCCGCTCCAGGGTGTCGGGATGGATATACGCTCGCCGGGACCATACAGGAGAACCCGGCTTTCCGCCTCCAGCCTTCCGGCCAGAGCCTCGACCTCATCGCCGGTCACGGAGCCCGCCAGCGCGGCCCGGACGGCATCGCGAAAATCGAACCCCTCTGGAAAACCCAGTTGTCCCGTCTGCCGGTCGCGCAACGCTTCGCTGTAGAGGCGCGAGACGGGCAAGGGGATATCGTGACGCTGGAAGCCGTACCAGATGCGGCGATAGACTTCGCCTTCGACCTCGGGGATTTCGAAATAATAGGCGACCCGGTAGCGCACACGGTATTTGAGCGCGGCGATGTCCGGCAATTGCTCGACAGGCGAGACCATGACCGCATGCGTGCCTTCGACATAGGTCAGATCGGAGACCAGATCGCGCACCAGTTTGGATATGCGTTGAGGCGGGATCGAAACGGGGGCGTAGAAGTCGGTGTCATGGCGGATCGCCCGGTCTTCCGCGTAGATCTCGACCGCCTCGTTGGCGAGCTTCGAGTTGGGAATGACGATCAGGGAGTGGTCCCGGCGGCGCCCGATGACCGAGCGCCAGTTCATGGACTCGATGCGGGTGTCCTCGCCCTCATACACAATGCCGCTGCCCGGGCGGAGGTGCCGGTCGAGCTGAAGGGCGACACCGGAAAACAGACCGCCCAGCGTGGGCTGGAGCGCAAACCCGACAATCGCCGTGATGATCGCCGATGTGGTCAGGATCGCCGTGATGTTCTGGCCAAGAAATTTGAGCGCCACGGCGCTGGCGACAAAGGTCACCAGGGCATAGACGATGACCCGCTGCGCGCCCGTCGGCTCCACGCCGAGCCCCTGGCGCAGACCGAGATTGAGCACGAGACCGGCAACGGCCAGCGCGACCAGCGCTGCGGTGAGACCGATCGCGAGATGTTGCAGTGTGATCGGCATGAAGCTGTTGCTGAACAGCTGGTTGCCGTCCGACCAGGCAAAAATCAGCCAGACCAGTGCTGTAACAAAGCCGAGTAGCGCTAGCCGGACCATCTATTCCGCGTCCTGACCGGTCCGGTCGCGCAGCGCTTTTGTCAGGCTGGTCCGCAGACGGCTGATGGCCCGTGAGAGCTTGCGGACCTCCTCGGCACCGTCTTCCGGCAGCGGGTCTCCCCCGCCGGCTCCGACCGAAGCATCGTCAGCCCGTGCCGCCAGTGCCTGAAGGGGCAGAACGACATTACGGTGGATCGTGCCGGACAGGAGCGCATAGGCAATCACGAAAATCGCCACCAGGCCGCCGGTCAGGATCAGGACGAGCTCGTAGGCGCCTTTCATCTCCTGCTCGATGGGCACGGTGACCATCTGGATGCCGACGGTTTCCCCCAATTGCCAGCCGAACCCGTTATTGGGGCCGTAGCGGGCGATCATGGCGGCCGGGGCAGCCTCCGGTGTGGAGTGGCAGGACAGGCAGGCCTCGTTCTCGATGCGGATCGGACGGGCAAGATAGAAGAGTTCGCGTCCCTCGAATTCCCAGTGCCCCATCCGCTCCACAAGGTCGGGGTTCTGCCGGAACGCATTGATGAGCTGGATTTCGAAGGGAACCGGCAGGTCGTCAAGGCTGGTCGGATTGAGCGCGACTTCGCGATAGGTGTAAGCGACATCCTCTGCCGAGACGCTGTCGAAAACGGTCTGGGCGGCGAAAGAGGGCACTGTTTCGGCGTGAAACTCGCCATCATATCCGCTGGCATCCAAAAGCGGAGCGACGTGCTCGATCGTATAGCTGCGAATGGCGAGCGCGGTGGTGAGCAGCAGACGCGATTCTCGCGCTGCATCGTCGAACGCGCGGGCCTTGAGCGCAAAATAGGCGCCAAAGCCGCCTATGATCAACGCGCCGAGAAAAACGAACGCAAGCGTGCGCCGGATTAGATTGGCTGTGTTCACACGATCCCCCTAGTCCCCGCATGTTTCTAGCGGTTTCGGGAGGGGCGGCCAAGGCGCGGCCGCTTGTACGCTGTTCTTGCCGCCCGCCGTGGTTCTTCAGGGCAAAGCGCCTGATTGACGTTCAATCACGCTGACCGCCTGAACGGGCTTTCCGCGTCCTGCAGGGCGATATCCGTTTCCACGGCAGCGCGTTCGCGCTTGAGGAAGTCGGTGACGGCGTCCCGGAAGCCTTCATTCTCGATATGGTGCGCCGAATAGACCGGGCGGGGCCGGTAGCCGCGCGCCAGCTTGTGCTCGCCCTGGGCCCCGGCCTCGACCCGGTCGAGCCCGCGCGCGATCGCGATATCGATGGCCTGATGGTAGCACAGCTCGAAATGCAGGAAGGGATGGTCGTCCAGGCGTCCCCAGTAGCGGCCATAGAGGGCGTTCGAGCCGACAAGATTCAGCGCGCTGGCGATATAGCGTCCATCCTTCCTGGCCATCACCAGGATCACCCGGTCGGCCATGCGGCGGTGAAGCAGGTCGAAAAAGGCACGGTTGAGATAGGGATAGCCCCATTTGCGCGAGCCGGTCTCCTGATAGCAGGCGAAGAAGACGTCCCAGTGTTCCGGCTGCAGCGCTGCGCCGGAGAGATGTTCGATCTCAATGCCCGCCTGTGCGTCGCGCCGCTCCTTGCGCAGGGCCTTGCGCTTGCGCGAGGAGAGGTCGGCGAGGAAGGCGTCATAATCGGCATAGCCGCGATTGGACCAGATATACTGGCGGTCGAGGCGCTGCAGCAGGCCGTAATCCGCCAGCTCTTTCCAGGCCTTCTCGCCCGGAAAATTCACATGCCAGCCGGACAGGCCCCATTGCTGCACGGTCTGGATGGCGGCGGATGCGAGCGCGCGGCGGATGCCGGCATCGCTGGAGAGCAGCCGCCGTCCGGTCACCGGCGAGAAGGGCACCGCGGTGAGGAGTTTCGGGAAATACTGGCCGCCGGCGCGTTCATAGGCGTCAGCCCAGCCATGGTCGAAGACGTATTCGCCCATGGAATGGGTTTTCAGATAGAGCGGCAAGGCTCCGCGCAGCTGGCCCGATGCGTCTTCGACAACAAGGTGACGCGGCAGCCAGCCGGTCTCTTCGCCCACACAGCCGCTGGACTCGAGTGCTTCGAGGAAGTCCCAGCTGATGAACGGGTCGTATTCTGCGCCCGGCGGATTCGCCACGGCGTCCCAAGCGGCCGGCTCGATCCCGGACAGACCGGTGACCGAACGCAGGGTCAGCTCCGGCGCGGACCGGTCGTCATCGGCAGGAGGCGGTGTCACGGTCCGGCGGTCCGTCAGTTCATCCGCTGACGTTCGCGGCGGCGCATTTCGCGCAGATCGTCCTCGGTCGGCTGCGAAACGGCCTGGATCTCCGTGGCGCGGAACCAGGGGGTGCTTCCTTGGTCGAGGCCTTCCCGTGCGCGCATGGCGAACTGGTAGGCCCGAACCCTGTCGCCGACCGCAAAAGCCTGTTCCGCGACGGCCAGCTGGGCAAGGGCGGTGTCGCCATTGCGGTCGTGCAGGATGGACAGTTGATACCAGGCGAAGGCGTTGTCCGGCTCGATATCGAGCGCAACGCGCAGGTGCTGGGCAGCCTCTTCGCGATGGTCCGGATTCTCGGTCGCGATCATGGCAATCGCCAGGTTGACCCGTAATAGCGGTGCGGTCGGCTCCAGCTCAACCGAGCGCCGGTGCGGTGCAATCGCCTCTTCAGGATGGCCGCTCTCGAACAGCATCTGGCCGTGAAGTTCGTGGAAATAGGGATTGTCCGGCTCTTCTGCCAGCAGGCTCTCAATCTCCTCGACCGCACGCTCCAGGCGGGCATCGTGATAATAGGCTACGGCCCGGGCATAGCGCGCGGGCAGGGAGGTGTCGCTCTCCGGATAACGGAAGAAGACGTATTCCGGCTCAACAAGAAAGCCGTAGATCTTGGCCTGTATCCGGCGCAGTTCAGCAATGTCTTCGGGGGAGTCCGGCTGACCGGAATAGGGTGAAGCCGCGACACCGACGCGGAGTGAAGCGATCCGGTCCGACGAGAGCGGATGCGAGCGGAAATAGGGAAAGCGCCGGGCCTGGGACATCACTTCCTGGTAGCGGAAGCGTTCGAAGAAGCCGACGAGGCCTTCCGGGTTTTCGCCTGCGGCCTCCAGGAACTGAAGCGCGGCCTGGTCGGCGCTGGCTTCCTGGGCTCGGCTGTAAGTGAGATAGGAGAGGGCGCCGAACTGCTGGCTCGATGCCATCAGCGCGCCGGCCGCGCCGCCTTCGCCGGCCAGTGCAGCCAGTACGCCGAGGCCGAGGCTGACGAACATGGGCGCCCGCGCGGCGGACATGGCATCGCCGGAGCGCGCCAGGTGGGCACCGGTGATGTGGCCGGTTTCGTGAGCGATAACGCCCTTGAGCTGGTTGGGGGTGTCGGCCTGCACGATCATGCCGGTGTGCATGAATATGTTCTGGCCACCCGTCACGAAGGCGTTGATCTGCGGATCAGCGACCAGATAGAAATCGACATCGTTCACATTGAGGCCGGCGGCCTCGATGATCGGATCGGCATATTCGCGCATGATATGCTCGATCTCGGTGTCGCGGATCAGCGATTGTGCCCAGCCCGCGGATTGGGCGGTCACGGCAAGGCTGACAGCTGCGGCGATGGTTTTCAGGACGGACATCCTGCCTCCACTACTCGGCCCCCGCCATTTCATGTCTGCATGATAGCAGCGCCATCCCCATGCGCCACCCGGTGATTTAGGTGCGCCGGCCCGGCCTCGCTGTGCGCGAGAGGCCGGGCCGGTCTGCGATCAGTTGCCGAACAGGCCGGTCCGGTTCCACCAGCCACGGCGCTTGGGCTTGTCGTCAGCCTTGGCGTCGGCCTTGCCGCCGGCTTCGGCTGCAGCCGGTTCAGGCTGGACTTCCGGTTCAGGTTGGACTTCCGGTTCCGGGCTCGGTTCAGCGGCAGGTTTCTCTGCTGCGGCGTCCTCAACAGGAGCCTCGGCCTCGGTTGCCGGCGGGGTTTCCGGTTCGGCCTTCTTGCGGCGCGGTGCCCGGCGTTTCGGCTTGGGCTTCTCCTCCGCGGCCGGCTCCGCAACCGGCTCGGCCGGTGCTTCAGCCGGTGCTGCAGCCTGGGCCTCTTCAGCCGGAGCAGCCTCGACATCGGTAGCCTTCTTGCGCGGACGGCGGGTCCGGCGCTTGGGCTTCTCGTCCTCGGCGGCCGGTGCCTCGGCAGCGTCCGGCGCCTCGGCCTGGACGGCGTCCCCGGCAGGGGCCGCCTCGGCGGCTGCATCGGGCTCTTCCGTCTTCTTGCGGCGGGTCCGGCGCTTGGGCTTGGGCTTTTCTTCCACAGCCGGTTCCTCGGCGGTCTCGGCGTCCTGGGCCGGCGCGCCTTCGATTACTTCGTGGGCTTCGCCCTCAATGACCTCGCCAACAGCGGCCTGCTCATCGCTTTGCCCTTCGGCATTGCGGCGGCGGCCACGGCCACCCCGGCGGCCGCGGCGGCGGCGCTTGCGGGGCTGATCGTCACCGTCTTCGGTGCCGTCTTCGTCAGAACCGGTATCGGCCGCCTCGGCGTCATCGCCATCCTCGACCTTGATGACATCCATTGCGCTGGACGTGTCCTCGCCGGAACCCGGCTTGCGACGGCGACGGCGGCGGCGCCGGCGGCTGGAGCCTTCGCGGCTCTCCTCGGCCTCGTCCTCGATCTCGACCGGATCGGGAATATCGATCTCCTCGATCGACTCGACCGAGAGCGGTGCGACGGGCAGTTCCTCGCCCGGTTCGCGGCTTTCCAGCGCCTCGATGGTGAACTCGGGCGCCAGGATCGTGTCATCCGCGGCCACGGCGATGCGAATGGCGAAGCGTTGCTCGATCGCCAGCAGGTGATCACGCTTGTCGTTGAGAATATAGATGGCGACGTCGGTCGGCAGCGAAATCCGCACGCGCTTGGCCTTGCCGCGCGTGGCTTCGCGTTCCAGACCCCGCAGGGCAACGAGGGCGCTCGACTCGGTCGAGCGCAGGTAGCCGGTGCCGCGGCAATGCGGACATGGTGTCGTGGACCCTTCCAGCAGGCTGGTCCGGCGTCGCTGGCGGGAGATTTCCATCAGCCCGAACTGCGAGATGCGGCCGACCTGCAAGCGGGCCCTGTCACGCTTGAGCACGTCCTTCATCTTCTTTTCGACGGCCCGGTTATTCTTGTTCTCATCCATGTCGATGAAATCGATCACGATGAGGCCGGCCAGGTCGCGCAGACGCATCTGGCGGGCGGCTTCCGCGGCCGCTTCCAGATTGGTCTTCAGCGCCGTCGCCTCAATGTTCCGCTCGCGCGTGGAGCGGCCCGAATTGACGTCGATGGAGACCAGGGCCTCGGTCGGGTTGATAACGATATAGCCACCGGACTTGAGCGGCGCGATCGGCGAGTAGATCGCCTCAAGCTGTGCCTCGACCTGGTGCTGCAGGAAGAGCGGCACGGTCTCCTTGTAGTGCTGGACCTTTTTGGCATGGGACGGCATCAGCATCCGCATGAAGGCCTTGGCTTCCTTGTAGGCTTCCTCGCCCTCGACCAGCACGCTGTCGATCTCCTTGTCGTAGAGATCGCGGATGGCACGCTTGACCAGATTGCCTTCCTCATAGATCAGCGCCGGAGCGACGGACTTCAGCGTCAGCTCGCGGATATTCTCCCACAGTCGGACAAGATAATCGGCGTCGCGCTTGATCTCGGTCTTGGTGCGGCTGGCGCCGGCCGTGCGGATGATCAGGCCGACACCCTTGGGTAGATCCAGGTCATTCACCACGGATTTCAGGCGCTTGCGGTCGGCCGCATTGGAAATCTTGCGGGAAATGCCGCCGCCGCGCGGCGTATTCGGCATCAGCACGCAGTAACGGCCGGCCAGAGACAGGTAGGTCGTCAGCGCCGCGCCCTTGTTGCCGCGCTCTTCCTTGGCCACCTGGACCAGCAGGATCTGGCGGCGCTTGATGACTTCCTGGATCTTGTACTTGCGGAACATCTGCCGGCGGCGGCGGGCCGCCTGGGCATCGTCGACATCGTCTTCGGAATCGTCGCCGATGGTTTCCGGCGCTTCCGGAGTGTCCTCGGCGTCGTCGGAAGCAGAGGCTTCCTCGGCATGCGGTTCCTCGTCATCCTCGCGCGCGGCGGAGGCTTCTTCCTCGGCGAGGGCAACACGATCCTCATAGGGGATCTGGTAGTAGTCGGGATGGATTTCGTTGAAGGCCAGGAAGCCGTGGCGATTGCCGCCATACTCGACAAAAGCCGCCTGCAGCGACGGCTCTACGCGCGTGACCTTTGCGAGGTAGATGTTGCCGCGAATGGGCCGGCGGGCTTCCGCCTCGAAATCGAAATCCTCAACTTTGGAACCGTCTACGACAACGACGCGGGTCTCTTCGCGATGACCTGCGTCGATCAACATTTTCTTGGACATTAAAAGTCTCTCCTGCGCACGCCTGCAGGACGGGCCGTTCCGGTGGAACGGTGAAAATCGTCGGCGGCGGCGGGGGTGTGATGGACGGGGGGCTGCCTGTCGTCGTCGATCTCAAAAACACTGGCGATCGACGTTGCATCAGGCGCTCCTCGCGCATCGGCAGTTACCATGTGCGCCTCCCGGCCTGCTGAGAGGGCGTCGGGCGCGGCGGTCGGGGCTCCGGTCTTCAAGAGATCCGGAACGGCGATAGTGATTCCGGCGGCCCTGGGGCTTGGCCGGTCCTGCCCGGCGGCCCGATTCGCGAGTAAAACGCGAGGTCGCCAAGGCGTTGGCAACATGCAACATTCCAGACACGAAGAAAAGTGTTTGTCGCCGTCCCGTGCTTGCAGGAGATTTCTTCCCGGGGCATCAACGAAACGTCAAGCTCCGTAACCTAGTCTGGCAAAAAGGCCGTTCGAGAATCACGGTAGCGATGATGGTGTGGAAATGCGGTTTCAGTTGTTTGTATCGGCCATTGCGGGCGTTCTGAGCTTCGCGGGCGCAAGCCTGGCGGATCAGGAAATCCGTGATGTGCGCTTCGGCGTTGAAGGCGAACGCACGCGCGTCGTGATTGAAACGGCCGAACCTGCCGATTTCCGGGCATTTACCCTGGACGGTTTTTCCAACCGCCTGGTCGTGGACATGCCCGATATGAGCTGGTCCGTGTCCGGGCTGATGACGGGCGAAGGCATGGGCCACGGCCTGGTTGATACCTTCCGCTTTTTCAATAATTCCACGTCGAGCTCGCGGGTCGTGTTCGAGCTTGAGCAACCCGCCGTCATCATCAATCAGTTCGCGCTCGAACCGAGTGACCCCGGCGGCAACCATCGCCTTGTGATCGATGTCGAGCGCGTTACCGCGGAAACCTTCGAATCGTCCTCGGGTTTTTCCCAGACCCGTGCCGAAAGCCTCGATTCGCTGATCGCAGAGCGTGTCGAGGCGGTCTATGTGCCGCCGGAACGTGAGCGTCGTGTTATCGTTGTCGATGCAGGGCATGGCGGGCACGATCCCGGCTCCATCGGCCGGTCGGGCACGCATGAAAGCGATGTCACACTGGATGCCGCGCGCGAACTGCGCCGCCAGCTGGAGGCGACGGGACGCTATGAGGTCTTCATGACCCGCGAGCGCGATGTCTATCCGTCCTGGGGCGAGCGCGTAGCCGTGATGGCCGATGTCCGCGCGGACCTGTTCATTTCGCTGCACGCGGATTCGTCCGGCAATTCGGGCGTTCGCGGTGCGGCGGTCTACACGCTCAATGACACGGCCGAGAACCGGGCTCGCCAACGGGCTCGTGAGGACGCGGATCACACGATGCAGATCGATGTGAACAACATCCTCGTTGAGCTGGAGCTGCGCGAGAAGCGCAACCAGTCCTCGGCTTTTGCCGAAGTGCTCTTGCAGAACCTCGCTTCGGCCGGTCCGTTGCTGAACAATCCGCATCGCCAGGCGAACCTCTTTGTTCTGCTGGACCCGCGTGTTCCCGCGGTGCTGCTGGAAATGGGTTTCCTGACCAATGCGGCGGACGAGAACAATCTCACCTCGGCCAGCGCACGCCGGACGCAAATGGCGGCTGTGGTTCGTGGCATCGACGGCTATTTTGCCCAGCGCGGCGACGATGTGCAGTTCGCCGGCGGTGACACGATTGCCACCCGGGCGCGGTAACCCCCTATGATCGCGGGCCGCAGGCGGCCATAATGCGGCCGTGGTCTTGGGTATCGTGCCGTCGGACACGATGGGGGGCTGCATGTCGAGCGGCCAGAGGGCGTAATGAAGATTTTCACTCTGCGTAACCTGATGCGCACCGCTTTGTGGGGCGGCATCGCCGCTGTCGTGCTGGGCGTCATCGCCTTCGTGGCTGCGGCTGTCTATGTCGTGCGTGTCACCGACGACCTGCCGAATCACGAGCAGCTGGCCGAATACCAGCCGGCCATCATGAGCCGGGTGCACGCGGGCGACGGTCTGTTGATCGCTGAATATGCGCGCGAGCATCGCGTTTTCGTGCCGATCGACAATATCCCGCAGAATGTCGTGCATGCCTTCATTTCGGCGGAAGACAAGAATTTCTACGAGCATGGCGGTCTCGACCTGCGCGGCATCATCCGCGCGGCGATCTCGAATGTCGGCAATGTCTTGAACGGACGCCGTCTCGAAGGCGCTTCGACGATCACCCAGCAGGTCGCCAAGAACTTCCTCCTGTCCTCGGAACAGCGCATCGAGCGCAAGGTGCGCGAGATGATCCTGTCGCGCCGGATCGAGCGTGCCTTCACCAAGGACCAGATCATCGAGCTCTATCTCAACGAGATCTATCTGGGGAATCGCGCCTATGGCGTGGCGGCAGCGGCGCTGAATTACTTCGGCAAGTCGCTGGACGAGCTGGAGCTGCACGAGATCGCTTACCTGGCGGCGCTGCCCAAAGGGCCGTCGAATTATCACCCCGAACGCAATCGCGAGGCCGCGATCGCGCGCCGTAACTGGGTGATCGAGCGGATGGCGGAGAACGGCTATGTCTCCGAAGAGGCCGCCCGCGAAGCCCAGGCCCAGCCGCTTGAAACCGTCGATCGTCTGTCCGGCGCGACCTACACGGCGGCCGAATACTTCGTCGAGAATGTCCGTCGCGAAGTCTTCTCCATGTATGGCGAGGACGAGCTTTATGATGGCGGCCTGTCGATCCGCACGACACTGGACACCTCGATGCAGCTGGCTGCGCGGCGTGCCCTGCGCGATGGGCTGGAAGCCTATGACCGCCGCCACGGCTATCGCGGGCCGCTGGCCACGATCGAAACCGGCAATGGCTGGGTCGAGCGCTTGTCCGAGGTCGATATCCCCGGTGATCTCGATGAGGGCTGGATGCCGGCCATGGTGCTGGAAACCACGGCCGATTTGGCGCGGATCGGTTTTCTGAACGGCGAAGAAGGCGAGATCCCGATGTCGGCCCTGGAATGGGCCCGGGAGACCCTGCCGGACGGGCTGCTCGGTGCCGCGGTCAATCGCCCGTCGGATGTACTGGGCGAGGGCGATGTGATTCTGGTGGCCTCGATTGCCGACCAGGAAGGCTATTCGGAAGGCCAATACGGGCTGCGTCAGGTGCCGCAGATCAATGGCGGCATCCTGGCCATGGATCCGCATACCGGCCGCGTATTGGCAATGGTGGGCGGGTATTCCTTCCAGCACAGCCAGTTCAACCGGGCCACCCAGGCGCGCCGCCAGCCCGGCTCGTCCTTCAAACCCTTCGTCTATGCCGCGGCTCTGGACAATGGCTATACGCCGGCCAGCCTGATCCTGGATGCGCCTTTCATCGCGGCGGGTGGTCCGGACGAGCGCTTCTACATGCCGTCCAACTATTCGGAACGCTATTACGGCATGTCGACACTGCGCCTTGGGCTTGAGCTGTCGCGCAACGTCATGACCGTGCGCCTGGCTCAGGAAATGGGCATGGAGCCGATCGCGGACTACGGCGAACGCTTCGGCATCTATGACGATCTCGAACCCGTCCTCGCCATGGCGCTGGGTGCAGGGGAGACCACGCTTTACCGGCTGGTCTCGGCCTATGCGACGCTGGTCAATGGTGGCCGCCGCGTCGAGCCAACCATCCTCGACCGGGTGCAGGACCGTTCCGGCGCCACGATTTTTGCCCACGAAGTGCTGCCGTGCGACACGTGCGACGCGGCCGAATGGTCGCCGGAACTGCACGAGCCGCTGTTCCCGGAGACGCGCGAGGAAGTCGTCGATCCGGTGACGGCCTATCAGGTGGTCAACATGCTGCAGGGTGCCGTCGAACGCGGCACCGGTACCGCGTTGCGCCCCCTGCGCCACACGCTGGCCGGCAAGACCGGCACCACGAATGATTTCCGCGATGCCTGGTTTGTCGGCTTCGGCCCGGACATCGTGGTCGGCGTCTATGTCGGCTTCGACACGCCCTACCAGCTGGGCAACAATGAAGCAGGTGGCCGCGTTGCGGCGCCGATCGCGCGCGATTTCCTGGAAGTCGCGCTGGAGAACTACCCGGTTGCGCCCTTCCGTGTGCCCGAGGGGGTGCGTCTTGTGCCGATCGACCGCTCCAACGGCACTCCGGGTGCCTTGGGTCAGTCCGGTGTGATCCTGGAAGCCTTCCGGCCCGGAACGGAGCCGTCGCGCACCTCTGAGGATGAAGAAAGCGGTTTGTCCTTTGCCCGCGACAGTGTCAGCGATGACCCGCTTGCCCTGCTGCTCTCGCAGCAGACGCAGGAGGAGGAAGAGGATCCGGAAGACGACGAGCTGGGCGGTCTGTACTGACCATCTTGTCTCGCGTGCCGTGCCCCTCTATCCCGGCAGACACACCTGTTTGAATCAGCCAGATCTTTGCCATCATGCGACCTGAAATCCAGAGCCTTTCCGACGAAATCCAGCAGGCAGTCGGCCTGCTGAGGAGGCGTCTTTGACTGGGATACTGCCCAGAAACGCCTCGACGAGCTGAATGCCAAATCCGAAGCGCCGGACTTCTGGAATGAGCCCCAGAAGGCTCAGCTCCTGATGCGCGAGCGCAACCGGCTGGAGGCGGCGATCGAGACCGTTGTCGAGGCTGAGCGCGAGCTGTCCGACGCGATCGAGATCATCGAACTTGCCGAGATGGAAGACGATGCGGACATGGTCGAGGAGGCCGTGTCCGGCCTGAAACAGCTGGCCGAACGCATGCGTCGCGCCCAGCTGGAGACGCTGCTCTCCGGTGAGGCCGACGGCAATGATGCCTTCCTGGAAATCCACTCCGGCGCCGGCGGTACGGAAAGCCAGGACTGGACCGCCATGCTGGCGCGGATGTATTCGCGCTGGGCCAACGCCCATGGCTACAAGGTCGAGACGATGGAAGAACAGGCCGGCGAAGAGGCGGGCCTGAAGTCCACGACTTTGCTGGTGAAGGGCGAGAATGCCTATGGTTGGCTGAAGACCGAAAGCGGTGTTCACCGGCTGGTGCGGATTTCGCCCTTCGACAGTTCCGCCCGGCGTCACACCAGCTTCTCCTCGGTCGGCGTCTATCCGCAGATCGATGATGCGATCGAGGTCGAGATCGACGAGTCGAAAGTGCGAACCGACACTTATCGCGCTTCCGGGGCAGGCGGCCAGCACGTCAACAAGACGGACAGTGCGGTGCGCTTGACCTACGACATGCCTGGCGAGGACAAGCCGATCGTCGTGCAGTGCCAGAATGATCGCTCCCAGCACAAGAACCGCTCCCAAGCCTGGGACATGCTGCGCGCGCGGGTCTATGAAGTCGAGCTGCAACGCCGCGAGGCCGCGGCCCAGGCCGAGGCCGACAGCAAGACCGAGATCGGCTGGGGCCACCAGATCCGCTCCTACGTCCTGCAGCCCTACCAGATGGTCAAGGATCTGCGGACGAATGTGGAAACGTCGAATACGTCCGGCGTGCTGGACGGCGATCTCGACGAATTCATGGCGGCAGCCCTGGCGGCCCGGGTCGGTGGCGACGACGAGGCCGAGGGCTAGGGCGGCGAGCGGGATTTGACGATATGGAAAGCTGGTACACCGCGCTGCGCCACATCCATATGACGACGATTGCGCTGAGCGGGATGTTCTTTCTCGTTCGCGCGATTGCCGTCAATCTGGCCGGGGCCGGCTGGCCCCGCCTGCGGCCCGTGCGCATGAGCAGCTATGCAATCGACACCGTATTGCTCGCTTCGGCGATCGCCCTGACCGTGGTGACCGGCCAATACCCCTTCGCGGACTCCTGGCTGACGGTGAAGGTCGCGCTTCTCGTCGTCTATATCGCCCTGGGCATCATCGCCTTGCGGCCATCGCGTCCGGCACCCATCCGGTTGGTCGCGACCGTCGCTGCGGCGACCGTCTTCCTTTTCATCGTCACTGTCGCCCGGACCCATCATCCGATGGGCCTGTTCTCGGGGCTGCCGCTCTAGCCGTCCTTGTCGCCGGACTGCCCCAGCAGCCGGCCGATCGCCTCGATATAGGCGGTGAAGGCCTTGCGGCCCGCGGGCGTCATGCGGACCCGGGTGAGCGGCTTGCGGTTGAGGAAACTCTTGTCGATGGCGACATAGCCGGCATCCTCAAGTTTGCGAAGATGGATCGACAGATTGCCCTGGGTCGCGCCCAGGGCATCTCTCAGCTCGGTGAAGTCCGCGACTTCCGCGTTGGCCAGATATGTCATCACCCCCAAGCGAAGACGCCCGTGGATGATCTCGTCAATCTGGTCAAGCGGCGAAGCGGTCATGGCGGACGTTCAGCGCGCCCGCAGCGTCAGACGCCACATCACAAAACCGGGCAGGGCCATCAAAAAAATCAGACTGAGCGAGGCGATCAGGTTGAAACGCGACGGCTGGTCCATGCTCATGCCCAGCGCTACGGCGCCCAGGAACCAGCCTATTGCCACAGCGCCATACCAAAATTGCCGGCGCAGGTTCGCGGCCACGAACCAGGCAGCGCCCTGCAAGGCAAAAACCACGGGAACATAGTAAAGCCAGATTGTGAAATCGCCGGTTCTTACGGCGTTATACGCAAATACGCAGACCATGGACAGGTTGGCCAGTCCGGTCGCCTGGAACGCGGCTTCGTATGCGCGGCGCGTGACGGCACTGCTTTTTTCATGCCGGGTTGCCACCAGCACAAGAACGACAACCGTCAGAAAGCCGCCCGTGCCGACTATGGCGGCGGCAAAGTGCAACCAGCCCGGCACGCCCACGAGTCCCGAAGTGCCCAACCAATGGATCAGGGTTTCCAGACCATAGAACAGGCCACCGGACATCAAAAGCAAGCCCAAGCTGGCATTGGGCCGCGGGTCGCCTTCCGCGAGGTCTCGCAGAAAGGCGAGGTCGGCGCGGGCGCTGGCGAGGTCATCGGTCATGGCGGAGCTCCCCAAATGAACCGGAGCAGCCACAAAGGGCCGCTCCGGCTTTATGCGGTGATTCAGCCGGCTGGCGCAGCTGCCGGACTGTCTTGCTTGGCCGGCACTGGCGCGCGGGACTGCCGGCGGCCATTGAGCCAACCGCCCAGCCACGTGTTTCGCACTAGATAGTGGTAGCTCATCAACAGTACTGCCAGCGCTACGGCAATAATGCCTGCAAGCTTGATCGCAGCGGGAACCGGCCAGTCGAAAACCAGTACCTGCAACGCCATTACCAGGGGCAGGTGCATCAGATAGACCCAGTAGGAACTGTCGGCGAGATAACGCCAGAGCCGGCTGGGCCGTTCAAAGACGACCAGTGCCGCACCGGTGAGGCCGAACGTCCACGTCCAGGTAGCCAGCGTGTAGCCAGCGGCTACCGGCAGTCGGTCCAGACCCGGCGCAACGGGCACGAAATTCGGCACCAGGCCAATCTCCAGCACCAGCCAGACGGTCAGGGCAATGGCGGCACCCAGATTGATGAACCAGCTGCGCTTCCACGCGGCGAGCACGACGTCGCTGCTGCGATGCACCGCCCAACCGGCGGCGAAGGCCAGCCCATAGGCCAACAGGGCGCCCGTATTCGGAATCAGGCCGGTATCCGGCGTCGGAATTCCGAAAAAGCTCCACCACTGCGGTGCCGTGGCGAACCATACCGTCATCGGCATGGCCAGCAGGATCAGGCCCAGTGGCGTACGCGCCAGCCAGCGTGTGATGAAATCGAGTGCCCGGCCCGTTACGTCGGCACGGTCTACGAGGCGCATGATGGCGGTGAGCGGGATGCAGACCGCGTAGAAAATCACCAGCAGGTAGAGGAACCACAAGTGGGTGAGAGGGAAGGTGTCGACCGTCAGGGGCGGCGTTTCCCCCTCGGGCGCTTCGCCGCCATTGGCCTTGATGGCGCCCCAAACGAAGACCGTCGCGATCAGCGCAAAGATCGGCAGCCAAAGGCTGACGAGTGGCAGGGCGATCCGTTTGGCACGGTCAAGGGTGAAGCGGCCCAGTCCTTTCTTGTTGATAGCCATCCGGGCGAAGTAGCCGGCTATCAGGAAGAAGAGGGACATGCGGAACAGGTGCGGGATGAAGAAGGTCAGGCCCATCCATTCCTGCGCCTGGCTGTCCTGGATGATCCAGATCGGAAAGCCGGAAATCATCGACATGCCGGCATGCAGCACGACGCCGAGCAGCAAGGCGAAAGCCCGAACAGCATCCAGCGCGTGCAGCCGGTCCGGCGGCACGCCGCCACCGGCGGTGAGTGAGGGGGAGGGGGTGTCGGTCATCAGCTGCTCCTGTTCGGCGTGCCGGTCTGTGCGGAAAGTGCGGTCTTCCGGCTCGATCGTGTCCAATGACCATCAGATAGCACAGACAAGTTTAAAAAACAAACCAGTCTGCGCGTGGCGTCTTTGGTGAGGTTTCCGGTTCGTGCGGAACGCGCTCCGGTGCTGAAAACAATGGAAATCAAACAAAAAAAGAGCCGGCGCTGGGCGCCGGCTCCTCAAACCTCATTCAATCCGGGCCTTAGAAGCCGGACTTCGATGCCGCAACGGGTGGCTCGAGTGAGTCGAGCGGGTCGGGCTTGCCGGGGGCCGGCGGCTTGTTGTCGGCCTTCGGTGCCTCGACTTTCGGCTTGGCCGATTTCGAAGCGTCGCCGGTTTGCATCGGATCGGACGCGTGGCGGCAGTTGCCGTCGAAATAGGCACCGGCTTCCACGGAGAGCGTCGCGTGGACGATGTCGCCTTCGATACGTGCGGTCGAGGCGAGCTGGACCTGGCGGGCGCGGACGCTGCCGGTCACCTTGCCGCGGATCACGACGGTCTCGGCTGAGACTTCACCCGAGACAGAGGCGTCCTCGCCGATGATCAGGGATCCGGCGCGAACATCGCCATCAACCTGGCCGTCGAGCTGGATTTCGCCATCGGAAACAATCGACCCGGTCAGAACCAGATCGCTGGACAGAATGGACGGAGCTTTCGATTTCATGGCGGTCCTTTTCGGGGGAGGGGCAAACGACGCTCCGCTGTCGGAGGACGAGGTCTCTTTAGCCTTGTTGAACATACTGGCCGGCTCTCAACAAACGTTCCGGATCGATAGCCGATCCGTTGTACCAAATTTCATAATGCAGATGGGTCGCGGTACTGCGTCCCGTGGACCCCATCCCCCCGATGAGTTGTCCGCGGTCAACCGTATCGCCCCGCCGCACTGCGATTTCGTGGAGATGGCCATAACGGGTCACAAAGCCGTAACCATGGTCGATCTCCACGGTACGACCATAGCCCGAGCGCCAACCGGCGTAAATCACTTCGCCCGGACCGGTCGCAATGATCGGTGCCCGGCGATAGGCGGCGAAGTCCAGACCGTAATGAGAGGTGGGACGTCCGTTGAACGGATCGATCCGGACCCCGAAATCCGAGGTGCGGCGATAGGTGTCGCCGATCGGCACACCCAGCGGGCCGGAAGTGACAAAGTCCTCGAGTTCTTCCACTTCCAGCAGGCGCGCTGCGATGCGGTTGATGCGCGAGGAAAAAGCGTCATCGAGTTCGAAGTTCGGGTTGGAGCCGGCCGAGAAAAGATCGGTCTCCGAAATCGGATGGAAGGGACCGCCGCGTTCTTCGCCTTCGCGCTGATCGGCAATCACGTCCTCGATGTCCAGCCCGGTCAGGCGCAGGACAGCGCGCAGATTCTGCAGGCGGGCTTCGGTGGCGTCTTCGGCGCGGGCGAGAACGGCATCCTGTTCGCCCATGAGATAGGCGATCTGGTCTTCCGGCGCGTCGGAGGTGACGGATGCGACGGCAGCCATGGGATCGCGCGCTTCACGCGGTGACGGGTCGGCGGGCGCCGCCGCCATCAGGACCCGGCCATCGTCGAGCGCGGGCGAGGGGGACATTTCCGTCCCGGTCAGCTGCTCGGCAAAGCTGACCAGCTGGCGCAGCGTCTCGTGACGCATCTGGAATTCATACGCGGTGCGATCGAACTCCTCCATGCGCGATTCCATGAAGGAGATGACCGTCGCTTCATTGGCCTGGGCCTCGGCGACCATGCGGTGATAGTAAATCCGGTCGCGCTCGATCTCGGCATCCTTTGCCGCGATGGCGCGCCCGTGGAAGGCGACGGAAACGGTCGAGAAACACAGCCACCCTGCCAGAGCTGTTGCCCCGAGGAGTGCGCCGATCTGGACGCCGGTGGAGATCGCGAAATAACGGACTTGCCCGTCACTCCGGTGATAGATCTGCCGATCCGGAAACCAGCGCTGAGCCGTTCCCCAAACAGCTTCTTTGACTCGTGATAACATGCGTTACGCCGCTTAGATTTTGCCTGCCCCAAATTCCCTGCGCGAGCATGTGACACAAAAGCCCGCTGGATATCAATACACGCCAATGCAAGAGCTGCGCCGTCTCAGACGAGGGGGCCATAAAAATCCGCCGGCAGATCGGCACGCTTGCGCGCATCGGTATTGAAGGGAGGTTTGAGGCGCCCGCGGAAATATTTGGTTACCAGGGTCTGAAAATATGACGCCGGTTCGTGGCCTGATTTTTCGCATAAGTATCTGAACCAGTGGGCGCCTGCGGCGACATGCCCGACTTCTTCTTGATAAATGATCCGAAGAATTCCGGCGCTTTCGCGGTCACCGGCAGACATGAGCCGCTCGATCATGCCGGGTGTTACATCCAGTCCGCGCGCCTCCAGAACCATGGGGGCCACGGCGAGCCGGGCGTCCAGTGCACCGGCCGTGGTCCGGGCCGAATCCCATAATCCATCATGGGCGGGCAGGGCGCCGTAATGGCTGCCCATGGCTTCCAGACGGTCGGCCACCATCTCGAAATGGCGGGCTTCGTCATCGCCGACGCCGATCCAGTCGGTGACGAATTCCGGTCGCCGGGCATCATCCAGCGCCGGATCGAGTGCAAAACGCACGACCATGTCGAAAGCGAGATCGATCGCATTGAACTCGATATGGGCGATCGCATGCATCAGGGCACAGTGGCCGGCGAGCGTGTTGAGTCGGCGGCGCGGCACCTTGCCGGGCGCCACGCAGACCGGCTCTGCAGGCCGCGCCGGTCGGTCGGGCGCCTCGACCGGTCCGCCAAGCGGCACGGTTCCGCCGGTCCAGGCCCGGGCGGCAGCGCGCGCGGCCGCCGCCTTGGCCCGCGGGTCTGCCGTTTCCAGAACCCGCAGGGCCAGGCGAAGAAGTGTCTCGTCGCTCATCAGGCGAGCTTGCGGGCCGCCTCGAGCACAGCGTCGGCATGGCCCTTCACCTTCACCTTGCGCCAGACCTCGGCGATTTTTCCATCCGGACCGATCAGGAAGGTGGCGCGTTCGATGCCCATGTATTCGCGGCCGTAGAGTTTCTTGAGCACCCAGACGCCATAGGCTTCGCAGATCTCGCCGGCCTCGTCGGCGATCAGTGCCACTGAAAGGTCATGCTTGGCCTTGAACTTGTCATGCTTTTGCACGCTATCCTTGGATACACCGATGACGACCGTGTTGGCCGCGTCAAAGTCGGCCTGTGCACGGGTGAAGTCGATCGCTTCCGTGGTGCAGCCCGGCGTATCGTCTTTCGGGTAGAAATAGAGCACAACGGTCTTGCCGCGCAGATCGGCCAGGTCGATCTCGTTTCCGCCATCGGCGGGCAGTTTGAAAGTCGGAGCAAGGTCGCCGGTTTTGAGTTCGCTCATCATATCCCTCTTGCGCTTGTTGCCGTGGATGCGGGCTGATGAGTGTAAAATGCGCGTAGAATCCGGCGCGTCCAGTCTTCCCGCTGCGCTCGGGAGGCGCTGATGCTGCGCAAGTCCCTGCGCTGGAGCGTGATCTACCTGCTCGAGGCGGTCGCCGTTCTGCTGGCGCTGGCGATCTTCGGCATTGCCGCGGTCCTGTGGCGTCTGTCCAGCGGTCCGGTCGAGCTCGACTTCCTGCGCGAGGATGCTCAGCGCATGCTGGCCCGGGCCTTCGAGGGCGATGTCGTAGCGCTCGGCCAGCTGCAGGCCGGTTTTGATCCCCAGACACGCGCCCTGATGCTGATGGCGGGCGATGTGACCGTTGCTGATGAGACTGGTGACGTCATTGCCCGGGCGCCACGCATCGAGGCCGGTCTGGCGGTTGATGCCCTTTTGCTGGGCCGGCTGGAACCGGTTGCGCTCAATATCCAGGGCGGCTCTCTCTCGCTCGTCCGCCGGGCCGATGGCGCTGTCGGGGCCGGGCTGGGCAGTGCCGAGCGTGTGGCTGCCAATGCGCAGCTGCCCGAACGGGGCGGTGATGAAAGCGCCAGCTTGTTCCAGCTTCTGGCCGATCCGCAGAATCCCGCCAGCCGTCTTGCCCGATTGCAGCATGTGCGTATCGAACAGGCGGCCGTGCGGATCGTCGATGGCCAGAGCGGCATTGCCTGGCTGGTGGATGATGCCGGTGTGCGTTTCGAGCGAGACGACACGCGTATCCTGGCCGAGATCGAAGGCCAGTTCGCGACACCGTCCGGGTTTGCGCCGGTCGAGCTGCGCCTGCAGGCCGGTGCCGATCTGGAGACGCTGCTGTTCGAGGCGCGCTTCCAGCAATTATCGCCCGCCGGCGTGCTGCCCGACAGCGGCCCTCTGGCGCCGCTGCGTGTGGTGGATGCGCCGGTCTATCTGGACTTTGTGGTCGATGCGACGCGCCAGGGCGGGATCCGCACCGCATCCATCGTTCTGGATGTCGGCGATGGCGAGATCCTGACCGGCGGCGAAGCCCGCCGGATCGCCGGCGCGCACCTGTCGGCCCGGTTCGACCCGGTCGAGAGCACGATGAGTATCCATGAAGGCTGGATCGAGTCGGATGTCTTCTCGGCCCGGCTTGAGGGCGAGGTGACCGAGATCGGTGGATACAACGGCGCTCTTCCGACGCGCGGACGATTCGATATCCGTGTCGGCGAAGGTTTTGTCGCGCTGGGCGATGTGTTCGAGCGCGACCCGTCCTGGGAGGCTCTGATCGCCCAGGGCGAGATCCGGCTGGACGAGTATGCGGCGACGCTCGACCGGCTCGAACTCGCCGTCGATACCATCCGCGCCGAGCTGGCCGGCGAAGTGTCGCTGAGCCGGGCCGGGGATGGCCGTTTCCTTCCCAATCTACGCCTGACAGGGCCCATCGTGGGGGATGTGCAGCCGGAGACCGTGCTGGCCTATTGGCCGGTAGAGCTGGCCGACAGCGCCCGCAGCTGGGTGCAGGAGCGCATTCTGGGCGGCCGTTTCTACAATGCGCGGTTCGACCTGGACCTGCGGGCCGAGGATATCGAGGCCGAGCAGATGGACAATGAGCGCATGACGCTTGGCTTCGATTTCGAGAACGCCTCTGTTCTCTACATCTCCACAATGACGCCGCTGGTTGAGGGCCGCGGACATGCCGTCCTGCGCGGCAATGCTTTCGAGGTCGCCATGCAAAGCGGCCGTATCGGCGATATTGAACTGGTCGACGGTTTCGTCGACATCCCGCGGCTCAATCCCAAAGGGGCAGTCGCCCGCTATGGCGGTGTGGCCCGCGGTGATGCGTCGGATATCCTGGCCCTGATCGACGAACCGCCGCTGCACCTGCCATCTGAATACGGGCTCGACCCGGCGCTGGTCGGCGGGCAGGGCGAGATGCGTTTCGAGATCCGCCGTGCCATGCTGACCGACGTTCCGGTCGAGGAGATCCCCTTCTTCATTGACGGCACTTTCTCCAATGTCAGCCTGAACGTCCCCGGTACGCCGGTTGAACTGACCGGTGGCGAGATCGCGATATCCGCGCGCCAGGAGGGGCTGGAAGCCTCGGGCGATGCCCTGTTCGGCGAAACGCCGGTGCATATCGACTGGACCGAGACATTCGGCCTGCCGGATGATGCTGCCTCGACCCGGATCGGCCTGTCAGCGGATGTCACAGCGGCGACGCTGGATGTGTTCAACATCCCGGTGCGGCGCTATTTCGACGGCCCCATCCGTCTCATCGGCGAAGCTGTGTCGGACGGGCTGGATTTCCGCTCGATCGATCTTCATGCCGATCTGGAACAGGCTTTGCTGGAAACACCCGGCGGGGTGTGGAGCAAGGCTGTTGGCGTGCCTGGCGAGGCCGAGCTGCGCATCTCCGTGGACGAAACCGGCCGCTATTCTGTCGACGCGCTGGCCGTGCGCAGCGAAGGGGTGGAGGTCACCGGCAGTCTCGTCATGGGAGCTGAAAACCGGTTGGACCGTGTCGATCTCGACCGGCTCTTCATCGAGGGGCTGGCGGATGTTTCGGCTCGGCTGGCCGTGCCGGAAACCGCGGGCGCGCCGCTCGATCTGCAGCTGTCCGGCCAGTATGTCGATGTGTCCGATTTCGTGGCGCAGCTGACGTCGCTCGGTGAGGGCGGAGGGGTGATGCCCCTGTCCGTGAATGCCGATATTGCGCGGCTCATCCTGTCCGAACGCTCGGTGCTGGACGAGTTCAACCTGATCTGGCGCAGTGAGGCGGCGGGCATCCGTGCCTTCTCCGTCTCCGGTCAGACCATGGACGGGTCCTTCCAGGCCGCTTTCGGTGCCAGCGAACCGGGTGGCGCACGTGAATTCCGTCTGCAGGCGCCCAGCGTCGAGCGTATTGCCTCCCTGTTCGGGGGAGAACCCTATGCCCTGGGCGGACGGATGGCGATGCTGGGTTCGGCGCCGCCCCTGGGCATGGAAGGGCCCTTGTCGGCCCGGCTCGAAGTAACCGATCTGACGCTCGTCCGCGTGCCGATTCTCGCCCGGATTCTCGCCGCCGGCTCCTTTCAGGGCCTGGCGGCGCTGCTCAATGGCGAGGGAATCGTGTTCGACCGGATCGATGCCGACCTGCTCTATGAGGACGGTCTGATGACCATCGGCGATGCCCGTGCGGCGGGCAATGCGCTGGGCGTGACGGCTGCGGGAACAATCGATTTCGCATCCGAGCGAGCGGCGATCGACGGCAATCTTGCCCCGTCCTATGCGCTCAATTCCCTGTTCGGCGGGGTGCCGGTGATCGGCGACATCCTGGTCTCCCGGCCCGGTGAGGGCGTGATCGGCATCACCTATTCCGTCGAGGGCCCATTCGACAGTCTCACCGTCTTTGCAAATCCGCTCTCAGCCCTGGCTCCGGGCGTTCTGCGCCGCATCTTCGAAGGCACGGCCGCCGAACGCGCAGCGCGTGACCGGGTTCGCGAGGCGGGTGTGGAAGAGCTTGCCCCGGAGCCGCAAGACGCGCCTGAAGAATCGGGGCCGGACGAATAGTCCCACCTCCCTCTCCCTCGGGAGAGGGATCGAGGGAGAGGGGGGAAACACCGTCATCGGCGCCACGAACGCCGGGACCGGGATTCCCCCTCATCCGCCCTCCGGGCCCTTCTCCCCACGGGAGAAGCGGGTAGTCCTCGCCTCCTACGCCGGCTTGGCCAGGGCGTGCCGCTTCTTGCCGACCGACAGCTTTATTGCGCCGTCGATAAGCAATTCGTCCGTCGGCCGGGCGAAGGGATCGCTCAGCGCGGCATCATTCACCTTGGCAGCGCCGGCCTTCATGTGACGGCGCACCTCGCCGTTCGAACCGGCCAGACCGGCTTCGACGAACAAGCCGACCAGGGTCACCGTCTCGTCCGACATGTCGAAGGTGACGGTGGGCAGGGCATCGCCCGTCCCGCCGCCGGCAAAGGTCTGCTTTGCCGTCGCCTCGGCCTCGCGGGCGGCGTCGGCGCCGTGCAGCAGGGTGGTCGCCTCATTGGCCAGGCGCACCTTGGCGTCGTTGATCTCGGCGCCCTCCAGTGCTTCCAGACGGGCAATCTCGTCCAGCGGCAGGTCGGTGAAGAGGCGCAGGAAGCGGCCCACATCGGCGTCCTCGGTATTGCGCCAGAACTGCCAGTACTCGTACGGGCTGCGCATGTCGGCATTCAGCCAGACGGCACCATCCATCGTCTTGCCCATCTTGGCGCCCGACGCCGTCGTCACCAGCGGGGTGGTGAAGCCGAAGACCTCTTTCTGGTCGACCCGGCGGCACAATTCGACGCCATTGACGATATTGCCCCACTGGTCGCCGCCGCCCAGCTGCAGCGTGCAGTCGTGGCGCCGGTTGAGCTCGAGGAAATCCACCGCCTGGAGCAGCATGTAGTTGAACTCCAGGAAGGTCATCGGCTCTTCGCGCGACAGGCGCTGCTTGACCGATTCGAATGTCAGCATGCGATTGATGGTGAAATGCGTGCCGAAGCGACGCAGGAATTCCAGATAGCCGAACTCGGAGAACCACGCATTATTGTCCACGACAATGGCGTCGGTCGGACCGTCGCCGATCGACATCAGCCGCGAGAAGGGCTTGAGAATGCTCGCCTTGTTGGCCTCGATCTGGGCCTCGTCGAGCATGGTGCGCATCTTGTCCTTGCCTGTGGGATCGCCGATCTTGGTCGTCGCGCCGCCCATCAGGATGATCGGCTTGTGGCCGGCCTGCTGCATGCGGCGCAGCATCATGATCTGCACCAGCGAACCGACATGCAGCGAGGACGCGGTGGCGTCGAATCCGATATAGCCCGTGACCACCCCCTTGCTGGCGGTCTCGTCGAGACCCTCCAGATCGGTGGACTGGAAATGGTAGCCGCGCTCGACAAGCGTGCGCACGAGTTTGGATTTGTATTCGCTCATGATCGCTCTCCTGATAGAGCGCTTCTAGGTCGAGCGCTGCGGCGAGAAAAGAGGGCCCGCGCATGAAACGCGTAATCGGACTGATGAGCGGCACCTCGCTGGATGGGATCGATGCCGCCCTGATCGAGACGGACGGCGTACGCATCACGTCCTTCGGGCCGGGCGAGACCGTTGCCTATACCCGCGAGGACCGGGCGATCCTGCAGGCGGCCGTTGATGCTGCACTGGACTGGCAGTTCATCGGCCCGGCGCCGGATTTCCGCCGCGCCGAAGCCGTGCTGACCGACCGTCATGCCGAGGCTGCCGAGCGTGTTGCCGCTGCAGCCGGATTCGACCTGGATGCTGTCGAACTGGTTGGCTTTCATGGCCAGACCGTGCTGCACCGCGCGCCGTCGGGCGGCAGCAGCGGGCAGACGCTGCAGATCGGCGACGGAGGTAAACTGGCCAGCCGGCTGGGCATTGATGTCGTCCATGATTTCCGCACTGCCGACATGCTGGCCGGCGGGCAGGGCGCCCCCCTGGCACCGCTCTATCACCGCGCCCTGGCCGATCATGCGGGCCTGGACGGCGCTGTTGCCGTCCTCAATCTGGGCGGTGTTGCGAATGTCACCTGGATGGCGCCGGGCCGCGATCCGGTCGCCTTCGACACGGGGCCGGCCAACGGGCTGATCGATGCCTGGTGCGCACGTCATACCAGCGAGGCGTTTGACCGGGACGGGGCGCTGGCAGCGTCCGGCCGGGTGCACGAGGCGACGCTGGACGATCTGCTGCAGCATCCCTTCCTGGCGCTGGCGCCGCCCAAATCCCTAGATCGCTGGGATTTCACCCTCGAGCCCGTGCGCAATCTCGCTGCGCCCGACGGTGCCGCCACCCTGACCGCATTCACCGCCCGCAGCGTTGCCGATGCCATCACACGTCTGGGCCGGCCGGATCGTCTCTTGGTCACCGGCGGCGGACGGCTGAACCCGACCCTGATGCGGATGCTGGGTGAAGATCTGGGTGTTGCGGCCGAACCGGTCGAGGCCGTCGGCTGGCGCGGCGATCTCCTGGAGGCCGAGGCCTTCGCCTGGCTGGCAGTCCGCGTCGAACGCGGCCTGCCCACCAGCCTCCCCTCAACTACCGGCGCCCGCCACCCTGTTTCCGGCGGCCGCATATCACGAGTGTGAACGCCGACCTTGTCCCGAGCGGGAAAGCTATCGGGTTTTCGGCCGTCAGCAGGCGAGCGCGGACAAAAGCCTGCTTCCTTTCGCCTTGAGTCGCGTTACGTCTGGAACGACTTGTTTCTGCCGGGGATTGCTGCCGCATGAGCTATGACCAGATCTTCCTGTTTGTCCTGCTGGGCATTGTTTTTGCGCTGCTGGTCTGGGGGCGGGTGCGTTATGATCTGGTTGCCTTTGCCGCGCTGGTGATTGCGGTGATCGGCGGGGTTGTGCCGGTGCACGACGCCTTTGCCGGTTTCGGCCACGAGGCGGTGATCATCATCGCCCTGGTGCTGATCGTATCGCGGGCGATGACGAATGCGGGTGCCGTCGAGCTTGTCGCGCGCTTCGTGTTGTCCTCAACCCGCTCGCTGCCGGCTCATGTCGGCCTGATCTCGGTTGTGGGGGCGGCGTTGTCCGCCATCATCAACAATGTCGCCGCACTGGTCATGCTGATGTCGTTGGACATGGAGGCTGCGCGCAAGGCCAAGCGCTCGGTCGCCCAGACCCTGATGCCGCTCTCCTTTGCGACCATTCTGGGCGGAATGATCACGCTGATCGGCACACCGCCGAACATAGTCGTGGCGCAGTTTCGCGGCCGGGCGCTGGGCGAGCCCTTCTCTATGTTCGACTTTTCGCCGGTCGGCCTGATTTGTGCCGTGGTCGGCATCGGTTTCGTCACCCTGGTGGGATGGCGCCTGATTCCGAAGGGCGAAGCACGCACCATGGCTGGAGAGGGCGCGGGCAGCGTCTTTGTCGCCGAGGCCGGGGTGAAGGCGGACTCCAAATCCATCGGCCAGACGCCGGCCGATCTCTATCCGCTCGCCGACAGCCATGACGTCACCATTCTGGGCCTGGTGCGGCGCGGCAAGCGTCTGGGCGGCTTCGCCGCAGGCGAGGAAATCCGCAAGAGCGATCATCTGGTTCTGGAAGGCGATCCGGCCTCGATCGAGGCTTTCATCGGCGCCGCCGAGCTGAACCCGCCGGGGGCAGACGCGCACGACGGCCTGACGGGCAAGTCGCTGGCGCTGATCGAGGCCATTGTACCGCGCGATGCTCGCATCGTCGGCCGGACGGCGACGGATCTGCGGCTGCTTTACCGGCGCGGCGTCACCTTGCTAGGCGTCTCTCGCCAGGGACGGCGTTTCCACCAGCGTGTCCGTAAACTGCCGATCCGGGCCGGCGATCTCGTCCTGCTGCTGGGGCCGGAAAGCCGGGTGAATGACGCCGCCGAATGGCTCGGTGTGCTGCCGCTGGCGGAGCGGCGGCACAGTGTTGTCCAGCGCTCCAAGGCGCTGATGACAATCGGTATTTTCGTCGCGGCCGTCGCGGCCGCCGTGACGGGTCTGGTGCCGCTGGTGGTCGCGCTTGCGGCTGTGGTGATCCTCTACGCCCTGCTGAATATCGTCGGTCCCAGCGAAGTCTATGAATCGGTGGAATGGCCGGTCCTGGTGCTGCTGGGCTCGCTGATCCCGCTGGGTCTTGCCCTGGAAGAGACAGGCGGCACCCAGCTCATTGCGCAGGGCATTCTCTCGCTGACAGGCACGTTGCCGGTCTGGGCGATCCTGGCGCTCCTCATGATGGTGACGATGACACTGTCGGACTTCCTCAACAATGTCGCGACCGCCCTGATTGCTGCGCCGGTCGGGCTCGATATCGCACGGGCGCTGGACGTCAATCCGGATGCCTTTCTCATGGGGGTAGCAGTGGCGGCGTCCTGTGCTTTCCTGACGCCGATCGGGCACAAGAACAACACGATCATCATGGGACCGGGCGGTTACCGGTTCGGCGACTACTGGCGCATGGGTCTGCCGCTGGAAATCCTGATCATTGCCGTGGGCGTGCCTGCCGTACTGACCTTCTGGCCGCTCTGAAAGCGCGCGGCGAAACGCGCTGGTTCGTACATCTATTTCCAGATTGCATCGGCTGCGGGGCGGGCGCATGATGTGCCGCCGCCTTTGTTTTCAAGGACGTGCACATGTCTTCCGGAAAATCCCAGCAATACCCTGCCAAGGCCTACAAGGACGAGGATTTCATCAATGCGCCCGAAGGGCGTCCGGTGCGGATCCTGTCCGAATATCTCGAGCCGAAGGCCCGCTTTGCCGAATACAATGTCCAGGACACGATCCTGTTCTTCGGCTCGGCCCGGATACGCTCGCGTGAGGAGGCCGAGGCGGAGCTCGACGCCCTGCGCAAGGCCGGCGATGACGAGACACCGGCACTGAACAAGCTCAAACTCTCCGAATACTATGAATCGACGCGCGAACTCGCGGCGCGGCTGACGCAGTGGTCGAAGAGCCTGCGTGACAAGTCGGGCCGGCGTTTCGTGGTCTGCACGGGCGGCGGGCCGGGCATCATGGAGGCCGCCAATCGCGGAGCTTCGGAGGCCCATGGCGACAATATCGGTCTGGGCATCTCGCTGCCCTTCGAACAGGGCAATAATCCCTGGGTCACGCACGCACTCAGCTTCGAGTTCCACTATTTCTTCACGCGCAAATTCTGGTTCCTCTACCTGGCCAAGGCGCTGGTGTTGATGCCCGGCGGGTTCGGCACGATGGACGAGCTGTTCGAGACGCTGACCCTGCTGCAGACCGGCAAGATCAAGAAGCGCGTTCCGGTGGTGCTGTTCGGCACGGAATACTGGGACAAGGTGATGAATTTGGACACCATGGTCGAGTTCGGCACGATCGACGCAAAGGATCTGGATCTCATCTACCGGACGGATTCGGTCGACGACGCTTTCGCCTACATCACGCGGGAACTGGCGGAGCACGCTCTGCCGCATCCCGGCGGACGATTGTAGGAACGCACGCCGCACGCTTGCAGAGCGGCCATCACATTTTTTGTTTCCCCCTTGCCAAGTGCACAGATTTGAATCACGTTGGGCATGTGAACAATGTTCACTAAAGATAATGATTGGTCGCACCTGGGGAGGTAACGCGCCATGGGAACGCTCCGCGAGCTGTATCCGATACCGGATATCGACAAGCACTGGTCGGTTCCGCAGCAATTCGATGCCACGTTCGACTTCGAATACGACGAAGGTCGCACCACGCTCATGCACCTGTACCAGAAGGGCAAGGACATGCAGTGGGATGCGGTCAACCGCATCGACTGGGACCTCGAGCTCGACTTCGAAAACCCGATGCAGCTGCCCGATGAGGGCATCGCTCTGAAGGGCTCGCCGATCTGGGACAAGATGACGAAGAAGGAACAGATCGAGTTCCGCCGTCATTCCCAAGCCTGGAATATCTCCCAATTCATGCAGGGCGAGCAGGCCGCGCTGATCTGCGCCGCCAAGATTGTCGAATCGGTGCCGGATCTGGACGCCAAATTCTACGCCGCCACCCAGGTGATGGACGAGGCCCGCCATGTCGAGGCCTATCAGAAGCTGATGCAGAAATTCGGCGTCGCCTACCCGATGACCGAACCGCTTCGCCAGCTCGTCGACGAGGCGCTGCGCGACAGCCGCTGGGACTTCACCTATCTGGCCATGCAGGTCGTCATCGAAGGCCTGGCGCTGGCCGCCTTCGGCACGATCCGCGACCTCGCCCAGAACCCGCTCGCCAAGATGGTCAATGCCTATGTGATGGAAGACGAGGCACGCCATGTCGCCTTCGGCCGCCTGTCCCTGCGCGACTATTATCCGCAGCTCACCCAGGCCGAGCGTGACGAGCGCGAGGAATTCCTGGTCGAGGCCTGCTACCACATGCGCGACCGCTTCCAGGCGCGGGAGGTCTATGAGGTGATGGGCCTGCCGCTCGAGGAATGCCTGGAGTGGGCCGAGCAGTCCGAGATCAGCAAGTTGTTCAAGATGATGCTGTTCCAGCGCATCGTGCCGGTGGTGAAGGATATCGGTCTGTGGGGGCCGAAGATCCAGAAGGCGTATGCCGATATGGGCGTGCTGCACTATGCCGACCAGGATCTCGACCTGCTGGCCAAGCAGGACGAGGAGGTTGCCCGCGACCTGGACACCAAGCACCAGGATGTCCGCACAGCCTATGTGAAGGCCGTTGCCGGCGCCGCCGAATAAGCCAGACGCCGTATTGCCGGAAGCACTCGCCTGCTTCTGGCGCGGCGCGCCTGAGGGGACCCCGTCGCGGGTCCCTTTTTTGTGAGCGCTCTGGTGTCGCCTGAACCGCTGTCCTACATGCGCAGCGAGGAGGCCCGCCATGTCCCTGAAGCTCCGTCCGGCGACGCCGGAAGACATTCCCGTCCTGCAGCGCTGGGACGCCCAGCCGCATGTCATTGCCGCCACCGGCAGCGACGCGCCGCCGGACTGGGCTGAAGATATCAGTCTGACGGGCCCGGCTTTCCAGACGCTGATCGGCGATCACGGTGGGCGGCCTGTTGGTGTCGTGCAGATCATCGATCCGGCCGAGGAGCCGACCCGCTACTGGGGCGATTGCGAGCGGAACCTGCGGGCCATCGATATCTGGATCGGTGAGCCTGACTGCCTGGGGCAGGGCCTGGGGACCCAGATGATGACCCAGGCGATCGACCGCTGTTTTGCTCCGCCGGAGGTCACCGCGATCCTGATCGACCCCCTTTTGACGAATACCGGCGCCCAGCGTTTCTACCGGCGCCTGGGGTTCGAAGTGGTCGGGCCGCGCCGCTTTGGCGATGACGACTGCACAGTAATGCGCCTGACGCGGGCGGGTTGGGCAGGGCGCGGCCGGGCGGATCAGTGACCGGGTTCAATTGCGACGGGTGATGCAGACAAATCGATGTCGAAACAGGCCCTGCTGCCGGCTGGAGTTTGCTCGAACGTGAAGTGGCCGTTCAGTGAGCGGGCGCGCAGGCGGCAATTGTCGAGACCGTGTCCGCCATCATTGCGGGGCGGGACGTTTTTCGCATCGCCTGATCCATTGTCGGTGATCTGCGCTGACAGGCGGTTTTGGCTGAGCGTGGTCCGGATCGTCACCCGATCTCCGCCGGAATGCCGGATGGCGTTGCTTACACTCTCACGGAACAGTGCAAGCAGGTGCCGGTAGACGGCGTAGTCGAGCGGACATCCCCTTTCAATCTCATCGGTTGGCCAGTCCAGCGAGAAGCCCGCCGCTTCGCAGCGCGAGCGGGATTCTTCCTGCAGGTCGGCCAGGAGGTCAGCCAGTTCCCGCGGCTTTCCGGCCAATCCGGTGACGATGGTGCGGATGTCGGCCATGGCTTCACGTACATCCCGGCGCATACCGTTAGCATCGGGCCGGTGCAGGCTGATCATCAGCTTGCCACTCACATCGTCGTGCAGGTCGCGGGCAATACGATGCCGCTCCTCGGTCACGCCGGCCAGGTAGGCGTCACGCGTTGCGATGAGGCGCTCTGTCATTCGGACAAGGGCTCTTGCCGTGTCGAGATCGCCAGCTACAAAAGGCCGGCGCCCGGCATCCGCGTGCCGGCACACCAGGGCAGGGGCGCCGCCCAGCGCTGGCAAGCGCAGGACCGTACCGCTCCGCTCGATCGTCGGGTCTGCGAGCGGTGCGGGATCGACCTCGATCTCCAGCGGCTGGAAGCTCGCTTCAACGGCGGCGTGCCAACTTTCCGAGCGTTGATCCTCATGCGTTGCGAAGGCGAGGTCCGCCGCGCGCGATAGCGCGTGCTGCACGACAGCCAGGCGCCGGCGTTCCTGCCGCCGCGCCAGCCATTCCCGCAGCGGGAAATACACGAGGGCAGCGCCGGCGAAGGCGAGGCCCAGTGCCACATCCTGTTGCCGGGTCACAAAGGTCAGCAGGGCGATGTCCACGAGCAGGATCACGGCCAAAAAGGCTACGGACAGGACGATGTTGCGTACCCATCCGTCCAGCGAAAGCAGGCTGGTTCGCACGATCGCCGCGCCGATGCCGCAATAGATCAGGACAAAGAGCGGGAAGGCGGCGTCCTCGCCCAGGGTGACTTTCACAAAGCCTGAAATGGGAAGCAGGACGATCAGCGCATAGAGCGCGATGCCCAGCAGGATGGTGGCCAGAAGCATCACCAGCGAGGGGCGGATGATGGGGTCCTTGCGGCCGATCCAGAACTGGATGCCGACGAGCGCGAGCAGCACCAGATATTCCCCCATCTGGATGGAATAGGAGATGCGGGCATCCACAAAGAAACCGAGCGCGACAGCAGCGAGTGCGGCGATACCGCTCGCCACGGCTGTAGCAACCGCCATTCGGTGGGTGAGCAGGGCTTTGGGGAAGAGCAGGAAGACGAAGACGAATGCGAGGGCGAAGACGTGCAGAAAGGTCCCGTTCAACACGCTTGTTGCGATCGCGAGTTCGGGCGTTGTCAGCAGGCCGAATTGAGCTGACAGCCGATGCGTCAGCTCTGAGGCGAGCAGCATGCCTCCGACAATACTGTAGGCGCGGGCGGTCGGAAGTCGGGGCCGCGACGCCCAGACAGCCAGGCCGAACAGGGCGCCCAGAAGGGCGCTGGTAAGGCCCATCCAGTCACCGCCCTTGAAGTCACCCAGCCCGGCGGAGCGAGGCCGGATGTCGCGGACTTGCTGGACGCCGGACGGGTCAGTGAAGCGCGCTGACGTGGACAGGCCGGCACGAAGATGCTCTGCCAGCCGATGACGTTGCGGGGAGGACAGTGTCGGGTCAGCTGCCAAGTCTGCGGCGGGGATTACCAGTTCTTCGCCGGCAATGCCGCTGAACGACACAGGGGTGTTGGGGGCCAGATCGAACGGCTCCTGGCCGATGATGAGCAAGATGCTGTCGCGGGCCGGGTGGCGCTCTGCGGCGAGGTTGGCGCTGTCCAGGGACAGAACAAGCCAGATAAAGCCAAGCGTCGCCAGTACCATCGCAACGGCGGTGAAGCGGGCGATGGTGTGGGGCGCCTGATAAGCTTGTCGGCGCGCAGCGTTCGGCCTTGAAGTGTCTATCGTCCTGCCGGCGTCAATGCCGCCCCCGTTCTCCGGCTTCTGCGCCGATTCCCCCATCATTCGGGCAGATTACTCCACGCCGCCAGCGTGTGCAGCGCAAAACCGGCTCAGTCCTCGTTGAAGCTGTAGGGCGAGGCGCGCAGCATGTGGCTGTCGAGCACGAGTTTGCGGTTGAGCGGCGGGAAGGCGCGCTGGGCACAGTCTTCCCGGTCGCACAGGCGGCAGGTTATGCCGACGGCGGCCGGTTCGGCGCTGGCGACCGCGTCGGCATGGATGATTTTCGGCGCATGCTCGAGGGCGCATCCCAGCGCGATGGCATGGACGACCGGCGGGTGTCCGGCCGGGGCGGGCGATATCTGCCCGCGGGCGAGGGAGAGCATCGCCGTGCCGTCGGGCAGTTCGAAGGTCTGGGCGATCAGGCGTTCGGGCGTGTGCAGGGCGTCATAGAGATTCCATTTCGGGCATCCCCCGCCGGACCTGGCAAACGGCATGATACCGCCGCCGAACCGCTTGGACACATTCCCCGCGCTGTCGACACGGATCATGAAGAAGGGCAAGCCTCGGGCGCCGGGCCGCTGAAGCGTTGTCAGGCGATGGCAGATCTGTTCGAAACTGACCTCGAAGCGCCGCTGCAGCCGATCGATATCGTAGCGCGTGTCCTCGGCGGTCTTCAGGAAGGGCGCATAGGGCATGTGAACTGCGCCGGCGAAATAGTTGGCCAGACCGACACGGTAGAGCTTGCGGCCTTCCTCGGCCGGCAGGTGAGGCTCGGCAGACAGTTTATCCAGCAAATCGCCGAGTTCGAGATTGGCCAGGACGACCGCCATATGAAAGGCGCGCGAGCCTGCAGAGAGGGCTTCGGAGAGCAACAGGCGCCGGCCGTGAAAATCGAGGCGGCGGCGCGCGCCTGCCATGATGTCTTCGTCCAGCACGCGCATGGTGAAGCCATGGGTATGTTGCAGGTAATCAGCCAGTTGCTGTTCGCGCCGGTGGGTACGCAAACCGATCCGCTCGACGAGCGCTTCGGCGGCCTCCTCAAGTTCAGGAAAGTGGTTGTGGCGGGCATCCAGCGCATCGCGCACGCTTTCCAGCACGGCACCGGGGCCACCGGTCGCAGCGCCCGGCCCCGACATGCGCGTGGCAAGGTCGGCGGTGGCCGCCGTGGTTTCGCGATAGGCCTGGAAAAGACGGGCAAAGGCTTCGGCCGCGCGCGGCTGGCTGTCGGCAAACTCGGACAATTCCATCCGGTCCATGCCCAGGCCCGAAAGGACGGGGTCGGCGGCCGCTTCCTGTAGGTCTGCGACAAGCTGACGGTCGCTCTCATTGGCAAAGGCGCGCACATCGACATCGAAAGCGTCGGCGAGGGCCAGCAGGACGCGGGCCGTCACCGGCCGCTGATTGCGTTCCAGCAGGTTGAGATAGCTGGCTGACAGGCCCAGCGCTTCGGCAGCTTCGGCCTGTGTCAGTCCGCGTTCACGACGCAATCGCCGCAGGCGCGCGCCGGCAAAGATCTTCTCGAGGCCCTGTCCGTCATTCATTTTTGTGCTCAAATTTACAAAGTGACATCGTTACAATGTAATTATCATACATGCCATCCTCTTTATAGGAAAAGCCATATCGACACCATCCCTGCCGTTTGACAGCTTGGTTGCAACGCAACAGGCATCTGCCCCAACCCATCAGGGAGACGAGAATGACGACTTTCAAGGATCTGGTTCCGAGTGCTCCGGAAGGCCGTTTCGACGGTATCGAGCGTCCCTACACGCCCGAAGACGTCGCCAAGCTGCGCGGTTCCGTGCAGATCCAGCACACGCTGGCCGAGCGCGGTGCGGTGAAGCTGTGGGAGCTGCTCAAGACCGAGCCCTACATCAACGCGCTGGGTGCCCTGTCGGGCAATCAGGCCATGCAGATGGTCCGGGCTGGCCTGAAGGCGATCTATCTGTCGGGCTGGCAGGTTGCCGCCGACGCCAACACCGCTGGCGCCATGTATCCGGACCAGTCGCTCTATCCGGCTAATTCCGCGCCGGAACTGGCCAAGAAGATCAATCGCACCCTGCAGCGCGCAGACCAGATCGAAGTGTCGGAAAACGGCAAGCCGAGCCGCGACTGGTTTGCCCCGATCGTGGCGGACGCGGAAGCCGGTTTCGGCGGCACGCTGAACTGCTTCGAGATCATGAAGGCCTTCATCGAGGCGGGCGCTTCCGGCGTCCACTTCGAAGATCAGGTCGCAGCTGAAAAGAAGTGCGGTCACCTGGGCGGCAAGGTCCTGATCCCGACCAGCCAGCATGAGCGCAATCTCGCTGCAGCGCGTCTCGCTGCCGATGTGATGGGTGTGTCGACGATTACCGTCGCCCGCACCGATGCGGAATCGGCGACGCTGATCAATTCCGATATCGACGAGCGCGATCATGAATTCATCGATTTCGATGCCGGCCGCACGCCGGAAGGCTTCTTCCGTCTGAAGGAAGGTATGGGCGTCGATCACTGCATCAAGCGCGGTCTGGCTTATGCCAAGGTGGCTGACCTGTTGTGGTGGGAAACCTCCAAGCCGAACCTGGACGAGGCCAAGCGCTTTGCCGAGGCGGTCCAGAAGGCCTATCCGGGCAAGATGATGGCCTATAACTGCTCGCCCTCCTTCAACTGGGAGGCCAATCTCGACAAGGCCACGATCGAGACCTACCAGCGTGAGCTGGGCGCGATGGGCTACAAGTTCCAGTTCGTCACCCTGGCCGGCTTCCACCAGCTCAACCACGGCATGTTCCAGCTGGCTTCCGGCTACCGCGACCGTGGCATGGGCGCCTATTCCGAACTGCAGCAGGCCGAGTTTGCGTCTGAAGCCGATGGCTACACCGCCACGCGCCACCAGCGCGAAGTGGGCACGGGCTATTTCGACAAGGTGAACCTGGCCATTTCGGGCGGCACCTCGTCGACCACGGCGATGGGCGCTTCGACCGAGACCGCGCAGTTCCACGCTGCCGAATAGAGCGCAGGCCCTGCCCGAGCCTGTACACCGGGGTGCGCATCCCCAAGGCGCACCCCGGAACTGCCTCCAACCCCACAGGAGCAAGCCATGACACTCATTGCACCGTCCGGCGTCGAAGTTCTGGGCCATCTCGAGCCCGGCTATGGCGACATCCTTACCCATGAAGCGCTGAACTTCCTGGCCGGCCTGCACCGCCGGTTCGAGAAGCGCCGCCAGTCCCTGCTGCGCTACCGCAAGGAACGCCAGGCCGAGCTCGATCAGGGCGCGCTCTTGATGTTCCCCCACGAGACGGCCGATATCCGGGCCGGCGAGTGGACCGTGCGTCCCGCGCCTGCCGATCTGCAGGACCGCCGGGTGGAAATTACCGGACCGGTTGACCGCAAGATGGTGGTGAATGCCCTCAATTCCGGCGCCAAATGCTTCATGGCGGATTTCGAGGACGCGACCGCGCCGCTTTGGTCCAACCTGCTCGACGGCCAGATCAATCTGCGCGACGCGAATCGCCGCGAGATCGACTTTACCGACGAGAAATCCGGCAAGCGCTACCAGGTCAATGACGACGCGGCGGTGCTGATCGTCCGCCCGCGCGGCTGGCATCTCGACGAACGTCACGTCCATATCAACGGCCACGCCCTGTCCGGCTCGCTGTTCGATTTCGGTCTCTACGTCTTCCACAATCACGAGGCGCTGAAGGAGCGTGGCACCGCGCCATACTTCTACCTGCCCAAGCTGGAAAGCCGTCTGGAAGCGCGTCTGTGGAGCCTGGTCTTCCAGCATGCCGAGGACGAGCTGGGCCTGGAGCGCGGCACGCTGCGCGCCACGGTGCTGATCGAGACGCTGCCGGCGGCTTTCGAATTGGACGAGATCCTCTACGAGCTGAAGGACCACATCGTCGGTCTCAATTGCGGCCGCTGGGACTATATCTTCAGCTATATCAAGCGCCTGCGGTCACGTGCTGAACATGTCCTGCCGGACCGCTCGGCGGTGACCATGACCGTGCCCTTCATGGCGGCCTATTCGCGCCGGGTGATTTCGGTCTGCCATCGCCGGGGGGCACACGCCATGGGCGGCATGTCGGCCTTCATCCCGGTCAAGGGCGATGAAAAGGCCAATGCCGCGGCCACCGAACAGGTGCGCC
Source organism: Maricaulis sp. ABE4_448 (assembly GCF_056160825.1). Classification (NCBI taxonomy): domain Bacteria; kingdom Pseudomonadati; phylum Pseudomonadota; class Alphaproteobacteria; order Maricaulales; family Maricaulaceae; genus Maricaulis; species Maricaulis sp. ABE4_448. The sequence goes on along the minus strand of NZ_JBSWXX010000005.1, from coordinate 127,845 downwards.
AGGACAAGCTGCGCGAAGTAAAGAACGGCCATGACGGCACCTGGGTGGCCCACCCGGACCTCGTGCCCGTCGCGATGGAAGTCTTCGATCAGCACATGAAAGGGCCGAACCAGATCAATCGTCCGGCCGACCCGCATGATCTGCCGGTGACGACACAGCAATTGCTGGCGGCGCCGGAGGGCGAGATCACCGATCATGGCGTCGGCGACAATATCGACGTTGCCATCCGCTATATCGCTGCCTGGCTGGGCGGTCGCGGTGCCGTGCCGATCCGCAACCTGATGGAGGATGCGGCGACCGCCGAGATCGCCCGCGCCCAGCTGTGGCAATGGCGCCGTTTCGACAAGTCCACGAAGGAGGGCACCGCGATCACTGCGGCCTTCCTGGAAAACAAGATCGCTGACATCTGTGCGGCCATTCAGGACGAAGTGCCCGGCCAGGACGAGCTGTGCGACCGGATCCAGACGGCAGCAGACATCCTCTCCGACCTGGTCCTTTCGGACGAGTTCACCGAATTCCTGACCCTGCCGGCCTATGACCGGGTTACGGCAGAGCTCAAGGCACCGATGCGTCTGATGGAGTTCGAGGATTGAGTGAATAACAAGAGCTGATGACGGTTGGTCGTCTCAGGAGCGGGGCCCGGTCCAGGTTTCAAGCCAGGATCGGGCTTCGCCGTATTCGGAGAAGACCCGGAACTGGCCGCCGACCAGAAAGCCCTTGGTCTGGAACAGCATGGCCTGGTCCTTGTGGCGCTCGGCATGGAAGATATGGGCGGCTTTCAGGCGGGCCGCCGGCATGCGGAACCAGTCATCGGTCAATGTCATGAACTCGATCGTCGACAGGCTGATCTCGGCATCGCGCCAGTCGGCGAGCAGGGCCGAATAAGCTGCGCTCTCTTCCGAGATGCGCGCCAGGTCTCCGGCAACCCCGTCGGGTGTCAGTGTCCCGGAAAAACGGACAAGAAGAAGACTGGCCGGAGAACCGGTTTCCAGGATGACGGGCATGGCACTCACCAAAACGCTACACGCCGCTAGGGCGGTATCGTCGGTAACAGCGCCATGCCGAGTCGGGGAAGGCCGTGGCGCAGCCCGGCGGCTACGCATCTCAGCCCGTAATTCTAGCCCGTGACGGCGCTTGCAACCGGGCGTGTATATCCGCACAGGTCCGCAAGCTTCCAGCCTTCCGCCGTCATCTCGAAACGGCAGGAGAGATAGTCACGCCGGGAGACGCCATAGGGTGGCGGGGCATCGGCGAGCGGGGTTTCCGCCGCCGGTGATACGCGGTCGAACCGGCTGTGCGGGTAGACCAGAACTTGCCGCACCGTCTCGCTGTCCGGGGCCGACGGATCGTCAATGATGCAGAGCGGTGGTTGGGACAGGATGCCGACCACCGTACCGTCAGTGATGCCGCCATAGCCCCACAAATGTCCGCGCACAGCCGGCGAGCCGCTGATCAGCGCGTTGCGCAGGGCGCCCGGCGCCGTCGCTGTCGCCAGGGCATTGGGATTGTGACTGATCACGCCGGAAAAGGCTGCCATCTCGTAAGATTGAGGGGCCCGGCAGGCAGGAACGGTCTCCGTGGCACAGCCGGCAAGCAGCGCGGTGGCTCCGGTGGTGAGGACGGCAAGTCGAATACGCAAGGCTTGAACTCCGGTCACTGCGATGCCCCGCGTCCGCTATAGCCGGTTTCCCCGGCAACGGCGAGAGGCGAGGGGGCTAGCGGTTCTTCCGGTTCTCGATCAGATCCTCCACCACGGACGGATCCGCCAGGGTGGAGGTGTCGCCCAGATTGGAGAAGTCGTTCTCCGCGATCTTGCGCAGGATGCGCCGCATGATCTTGCCCGAGCGAGTCTTGGGCAGGCTGGGTGCGAACTGGATCAGGTCCGGCGTTGCTACCGGCCCGATCTCCTGGCGCACCCAGGCCTTGATCTCGGCGACATCCTCGTTCTCGGCTTTGCGCCCGCCCATCAGGGTGACGTAGCAATAGATGCCCTGGCCCTTCACATCATGGGGATAGCCGACCACGGCGGCTTCCGCGATATCGTCATGGGAGACCAGCGCGCTCTCGATTTCCGCCGTGCCGAGCCGGTGGCCGGACACATTCAGCACATCGTCGACCCGGCCGGTTATCCACCAATAGTCTTCGGCGTCGCGCCGGGCACCGTCGCCGGTGAAGTAATAGCCCGGATAGGCGGTGAAATAGGTATCGATAAAGCGCTGGTGATCGCCATAGACGGTGCGCATCTGGCCGGGCCAGGAGCGGGCAATCACAAGATTGCCCTCGGCTGCGCCATTGTCGGCGAGGCGGTTGCCCCCGGCATCCATCAGGGCCGGTTCGACCCCGAAGAAGGGCCGTGTCGCGGAACCCGGCTTCATCTCGGTTGCACCGGGCAGGGGGGTGATCAGTGCGCCGCCTGTCTCGGTCTGCCACCAGGTATCCACGATCGGACAGCGTTCGTCGCCGACCACGCGGTAATACCAGCACCAGGCTTCCGGATTGATCGGCTCGCCCACCGTACCCAGCAAACGCAGCGAGGCGCGCGAATGCTTCTTCACGGGTTCATCGCCCTCGCGCATCAGGGCGCGGATGGCAGTCGGGGCGGTGTAGAAAGTGTTGACCTTGTGCTTGTCGATCACCTGCCAGAACCGGTCCGGCCCCGGCCAGGTTGGTACGCCCTCGAACATCAGCGTCGTCGCGCCGTTCGCCAGCGGGCCGTAGACGATATAGGTGTGCCCCGTCACCCAGCCGACATCGGCCGTGCACCAGTAGATTTCGCCCGGCCGGTAGTCGAATACGTATTCATGCGTCATCGACGCCCAGACCATGTAGCCGCCTGTCGTGTGCAGCACGCCCTTGGGTTTGCCGGTCGAGCCGGAGGTGTAGAGGATGAAGAGCGGATCCTCGGCGTTCATCGGTTCCGGATCGCAGTTCGCATCCTGTCCCGCGACCAGCGTGGCGTAGTCCACATCGCGGGTCCCGTCCCAAGCGATTTCGGCGCCGGTGCGGCGGACGACGATCACCTGGTCGACATCGCCGGCGCTCTCAACCGCCTTGTCGACATTGGCCTTCAGCGGAATTGTCTTGCCGCCGCGCAGGCCTTCATCAGCCGTGATCACGAAGCGGCTCTCGCAATCGGAAATCCGGCCCGCCAGCGCGTCCGGCGAGAAGCCGCCGAACACGACCGAATGGACCGCGCCGATCCGGGCACAGGCCAGCATGGCGTAGGCAGCCTCCGGGATCATCGGCATGTAGATCGTGACCCGGTCGCCCTTCTGGACGCCGATGGATTTCAGCCCGTTGGCCAGGCGGCACACAGCCTCGTGCAGCTGGCGGTAGGTAATCGCCTTGTCGTCAGCCGGATCGTCGCCCTCCCAAAGGATCACCGTCTCGTCGGCGCGTTCGGCGAGGTGGCGGTCGATACAGTTGGCCGAGGCGTTCAGCTTGCCGTCGGCAAACCAGCGGATGTGCAGATCGTCCTTGTCCCAGGACACGTCGGAGATTTCCGTGAAGGGCGTGATCCAGTCGATCCGCCGCGCCTCCTCGCGCCAGAACCCGTCCGGATCCTCAAGCGAGCGGCGATACATCTGCGTATAGCGTTCCGCATTGATCAGCGCGGTTTCGGCGCGGCCTTCCGGGACCGGGTAGATTTCGTCGGGATCGTGATGGGACATGAGGGCACTCCCCGGGCGTTCTTGGCAGATTGTGATTGTTGGGATGCACGATAACGCGTTGCCGGTCGTGCGCAATTGCCGGTGCCGAACTATCCCTCGGCGCGCAGCGTGGTCGCCGGGTCGAGGGTGCGCAGGGCGGCGTAGTGGGACAGGAAGACCTGGCCGGACAATTCGTCGAACAGGCCGGCCTTGATAAGCCCGTCGGCGACCGGGCCCTTCACTTCGGACAGGTGCAGGCGGATGCCCGCTTCCTGAAGCCGGGCATTGATGGTGCGCAGACTGCCGAGCGCGCTCGCATCAACGAAATTCACGGCGGGGAACATCAGGACGAGATCGGTCATCTCCGGCTCGCCTGCTGCGATCCGTGCGATCAACTCTTCGAGGAAGCGCGCATTGGCAAAGTAGAGCGCGCTGTCGATCCGCAGCGAGACCACGTGCGGCGAGACGATCACATCATGCCGGTCGACATTGCGGAAATGATGCGTGCCCGGCACCTGTCCCAGCCGGGCCCAGTGCGGCCGCATGGTGCGCTGGAGCACCAGGCCGACCGAGACGGCAACGCCCAGGGTCAGGCCGAACTCGATACCCAGGAAGAGCACGCCGAACAGGGTCAGGAAGGCCGCCGCACCATCGGAGCGGGAATAGGTCCAGGCGTGCCAGGCGCCCTTGAAGTCCGCGAGTTTCCAGATCGCTGCCAGGATGGTCGCAGCGAGCGTGGCCTTGGGCAGATGGTGAAAGGCCGGGGTGAGGAAGGCTGCGACGAGCAGGATGAGCAGCGCCGTGAAAACGCCGGCATAGGGTGTGCGGGCACCGGCGGTCTCGTTGACGACCGAGCGTGCGAAGCCGCCCGTCACCGGATAGCCGCCGGTCAGCGCCGCTGCGGCATTGGCCGCGCCCAGGCCGAAAAGCTCGCGATTGGGCTGGATGTGTTCGCGGTGCTTGGCGGCCAGAGACTGGCCGACCGAGACGCTCTCGACGAAACCGATCAGCGAGATCAGGGCTGCCGGACCGAGCAGGGCACGCCAGGTCTGGAGATCGACCGTCGGGAATTGCAGCGGCGGCAGGCCGGAGGGCAGGCTGCCGACGATCGCGAGGCCGGTCTGTTCGTTGAGGTGCAGGGACCACGCGGCGATTGTCGCCGCGGCAACCAGGGCAGCTGGCGCTGCGCGCACCAGGCTGTCGCTCAGGGCCTGGTCCAGGCCGATGCGCTGCAGCAGGGCCGGCAGGACACTCCGCGCCATCAACAGGAAAGCCAGGCTGGCTCCGCCCACCAGCAGCGCGATCCCGTCAAAGCCGGCGAGGTCCTGGGCGAAGGTCATCACCAGTTCAGGCAGGGTCGCACCATGCATGTCGATCCCCAGCATGTGACGCAGCTGGCTGGCAATGATCAACACGGTTGAAGCGGTGATGAAGGCGTCCACCACCGGTCGGCTGAGGAAATTCGCGACACTGCCGAGGCGAAATACGCCGAACAGCAGGAGAAAGAGGCTCGAGAGGAGCGCCAGCGCCCCGGCCGCAGCGATTTGGTCGGCGGGGTTGTCGAGGCCAAGCGAGCCGACAGCGGCGGCCGTCATCAGCGAAACGACGGCAACAGGACCGACCGCGAGTACGCGACTCGACCCGAACAGGGCATAGGCGATCAGCGGGGCGATGGACGCGTAGAGCCCTGCCTGCGCCGGCAGCCCCGCCAGCAGCGCATAGGCCAGGCTCTGCGGGATCAGCAGGATGGCGGTGACCACGCTCGCCAGTGCATCCGCGCTCAGCGTCGCGCGGTCATAGGTTTTCAGCCAGCCGAGACCCGGCAGGAAACGGGCGGCGCGATCGATGAAGGTGTCAGACCGCATCGATCGGCAGTTTGAGATAGCGCACGCCGTTGGCGGCCGGCTCGGGCAGATTGCCGGCGCGCATATTGATCTGCACCGAGGGCAGGATCAGGCGGGGCATATCCAGCGTCGCATCACGCTCGGTCCGCCAGGTTACGAACTCCTCCTCGCTGGTCTGGGCATTGAGATGGATATTGCCGGCCTTTTCCTCGGCCACCGTGCTCTCCCAGGCAAAGAAATCGCGGCCCGGCGCCTTGTAGTCGTGGCACATGAAAAGACGGGTTTCGTCCGGCAAGGCGTAGATCTTTTGCACCGAGTGATAGAGCTGGCGCGCATCGCCGCCCGGGAAGTCGCAGCGGGCCGTACCGAAATCCGGCATGAACAGCGTGTCGCCGACAAAGGCCGCATCGCCGATATGATAGACCATGCAGGCCGGGGTATGGCCCGGTGTGTGCATCGCCTCGGCCTCGATATTGCCGATCTTGAAGGTCTCGCCATCCTTGAAGAGATGACCGAATTGCGAGCCGTCGCGGGCGAAATCCGGGCCGGCATCGAACAGGTCGCCGAAGACTTTCTGGACGTCGGTGACATGGCCGCCAATCCCGATCCTGCCGCCCAGCCGGCTCTGGATATAGGGCGCCGCCGACAGGTGATCGGCGTGGACATGGGTTTCCAGGATCCAGTCGACCGTCAGGCCGGCTGCTTTCACATGTTCGATGATCGCATTGGCCGAATGGGTCGCCGTGCGGCCGGAGGCCTGGTCGAAATCGAGCACGCTGTCGATGATCGCCGCGCGGTCCGTCTCGGGATCCGACACGACATAGGAGATCGTGAACGTATCCGGGTCGAAGAAGGACTTTACGGCAAGCTGGGACATGATGGTGGCGGGCTCCTGGCGGATTACTCGGACTCGATATAGGTTATGTGCGTATTCATGCAAATATGAAACTATGCGGCGCGCGGTCGCAGGCGGCGACTGTCTAGCCTATCCGGAGGGTCGGCAATAGGTGTCGTAGAGGGTGGATATCAGGTGTTCCAGCCGCGTGTCGGCGAGGGCGTAGTAGATGGTCTGACCGTCGCGCCGCGTGCGCACCAGCCCCTTATTGCGCAGGATCGCCAATTGCTGCGACATCGCCTGGGCCCGCATGTCCAGCGCCTCGGCGAGCTCGCCGACGGACCGCTCCTTTTCCACCATGGCACACATGGCCAGTAGGCGGTTGGGGTGGGCGAGGGTCTTCATGATCTCGGATACTTCCTCGGCGACGGGCCGCATCTCGTCGTATTGCATGGTGTTCCTGCAGTAATTTGTAGCTACAGGGGTGTGTAGGTGATTGCGGGGTGTGGGGGAAGGGGGGCTTTCCTCCCCATTTCATGGGGAGGGGGACCCGTGAAACGGGGGAGGGGCCGCCGCGATACGCGGCGGAATGGCGGTGCCTCGCTCGACGGTCGTTCGCGGCCTGCGGCCGCGCCCCCTTCGACCCGAGGCTTTGCCTCGCCCACTTCCCCGCGATGCGGGAAGAAAGAGAGCTGCACTGCACCCCGCACTGAACTGAGCTATTGTGTTAGCGCGCTAACACGTTATACCAGCCCCCAAGGAGACCGACCCATGGACGACCTGTCTGAAAACACGCGCGCTTCGGCGCCGGATCTGGCGCCGCTTAGCGAGGCGCTGCTCGCCCTGCGCGATGAGCGAGAGGCCGATCGCTTCCTGCGCGATCTGCTGACGCCAGGCGAGATCCGCACGCTCGTGGAGCGCTGGCGCGTGGCGCGGCTGCTGGACGAGGGCGGTCATTCCTATCGCGAGATTGCCGAAATGACCGGCGCTTCAACCACGACGGTGACCCGGGTCGCCCGTTTCCTCAGCCAGGAGCCCTGGCAGGGCTACCGCACCATTCTCGACCGCCTCAAGGAGCCGAAATCGTGACTTCCCCGCGTCTGCGTATCGCCGTTCAAAGCAAGGGCCGCCTCGCCGAGGGCGGTATGGACCTGTTGAAGCGCTGCGGCCTTCGTTTCGCTTATGGCCGGGACAAGTTGCACCAGCGGGCCGAGAACATGGCGGTCGACCTTATGCTGGTCCGCGATGACGACATCCCCAATTTCGTGGCGTCCGGGGCGTGCGATTACGGCATCGTCGGCGAGAATGTGCTGCGCGAGGAACAGGCGGCCGGTGGACGGGCCCGTGAGCTGGATGTGGCGCTGCGCTTGGGGTTTGCCAGCTGCACGCTGAAACTGGCTGCTGCACAGGGTGGAGAAATCCGCTCGTCTGCCGATCTGGCGGGCAAGGCTGTTGCGACCTCCTATCCCGCGCTCACCGCACAGTATCTGCGCGACCGGGGGATTGAGGCTGAAATCGTCGAGATGCGCGGTTCGGTAGAAGTCGCGCCGCGCCTGCGCATTGCCGACGCGATCTGCGATCTCGTTTCATCCGGTGCGACGCTGCAGGCGAACGGGCTGGCGGCTTTCGAGACCGTGCTGGAGAGCGAGGCCGTTCTGATCCGGCGCAGTGCTGGCCGCGATCCCCAGACCGATGCGGTGGCGAACGTGCTGATGCGCCGGGCCGAGGGTGTGATCGCCAGCTCGCAGACTAAATACATCATGCTCAATGCGCCCAAGGACAGGCTGGAGGCGATCCGGGCCCTCCTGCCGGGTGCCGACGCGCCGACCATCGCCCAGGTCGCCGGGCGGGATGATGTGGTGGCCATGCATGCGGTCTGCCGTGAACGGGTGTTCTGGGAAACCCTGGAAGCCCTGGAAGCGGAGGGCGCGCGCGCCATCCTCGTTCTGCCCATCGAGAAAATGCTCGCCTGAGGTTCGCCATGCTCGACACGCTGATCTGGAAAGACGCCACGCCGGCACAACGGCGTCAGGCGCTTGCGCGTCCGGTTGAGACCGGCACCGCCGATGCGGCCGCGCGCGAGATTGTCGACGCCGTGCGGGCGCGTGGCGACGAAGCGGTCCGCGCCTATGCCGCCCGGCTGGACGGCTACGCGCCGAACGATTTCCGTGTGCCGGCCGAGGCGCTGCGCGAAGCGCGCAAGAGTATGGATCCGGCTGATGTGGAAGCCGTGAAGGCGGCAGCGGACGCTGTGCGGCGTTTCCACGTTCGCCAGGGCTATTCGGGATATTCCGTCGAGACCTGGCCCGGTGTCATGGCCTCGCGCCGGGCGACACCGGTTGATGTGGCGGCGCTCTATGTGCCCGCTGGCAGCGCGCCGCTTGTCTCGACATTGATCATGCTGGCCGTGCCGGCCCAGCTGGCCGGTGTGCCGCGGATTGTCGTCGTGGCGCCGCCGGCCGGTGAGGGCGGGGTGAACCCGGCTTTGCTGGCAACGGCCGACATTCTCGGCATTGACGAGGTCTATGCGATCGGCGGGGCCCAGGCGATTGCGGCCCTGGCAACGGGTGCGGCAGGACTGCCGCGGGCTGACAAGATTTTCGGGCCCGGCAATGCCTATGTCGCCGCCGCCAAATCCTATGTTGCCGGACTGCCGGGCGGGCCTGCGATCGATCTGCCGGCCGGACCGAGCGAGGTGATGGTGATTGCCGACGAACGCGCTGATGCGGAACTCGTCGCCAGCGACCTGCTCAGCCAGGCCGAGCACGACCCGTCGGCGCAGGTCGTGCTGGTCTGCTTCGATACCGTGACCCGTGACCGCGTGATCGCGGCGACCGAAGCCCAGCTGGCGCAATTGCCACGAGCTGAAATCGCGCGGGCAGCGCTGGCCAAGTCCTGCACGGTTATTTGCGACACGCTGGAGGCGGCGGCCGAAATCGCCAACGCCTACGCCCCGGAACACCTGATCCTGCAGGCCGATGCGGCCGAGCGCCTGGTTGGCCTGGTCCGGCATGCGGGTTCGATCTTTGTCGGCGCCTTCACGCCGGAGGCGGCCGGAGACTATGCCGCCGGTCCCAATCACACCCTGCCGACCAGCGGGGCGGCGCGGGCCTATGGCGGCGTGACGGTGGAAGCTTTCCAGAAGACCACGACCATCCTGCGCGCCACGGCCGAAGGCGCGGCGGCCATGGCCCCCGCTGTCGAGCGGCTGGCCGCGCTGGAAGGGCTGGAGGCCCACGCGACAGCGATGCGTCTGCGCCGCGAACGGGCTCAGGCTCAGCCAGGCGTGGCTGTAGCCAGCGGTCCGCGCGCGGGTACGAAACGCCGCAAGACTGCCGAGACGGATGTCACCGTGACCGTCAATCTCGATCGCGACGGTCCCAGCCGGATCGCCACCGGGGTGGGCTATTTCGATCACATGCTCGAACAGGTCGCCCGGCATGGCGGGATCGCGCTGGACGTGGCCGTCGAGGGCGATCTTCACATCGATGCCCACCACACGATCGAGGATGTCTGCCTGACCTTCGGCGAGGCGCTGCGTGAGGCACTGCGCGACAAGCGCGGTCTTGCCCGCTTCGGGTTCGAATTGCCGATGGACGAGACGCGGGCTGCGGTCTGGATCGATCTGTCTGGCCGGCCGTTTGCGAAATTCGAGGGCGAGATCCCCGGCGAGAGCGTGGGTGAGTTTCCGGTCGAGATGACGGCGCATGCCTTCCGCTCCATCGCGGAGAGCCTGGGGGCGGCCATCCATGTGAAAGTCGAGGGCGAGAATGCCCACCACATGGTGGAAGCCTGCTTCAAGGCTTTTGGCCGCGCGCTGCGCAAGGCTGTACGGGTCGAGGGCGACGCGCTGCCTTCGACCAAGGGGATGCTGGCATGACCATCGCCCTGATCGATACCGGCTGCGCCAATATCGCCTCGGTGCGGTTTGCGCTTGAGCGGGCAGGGCTGGACCATGCTGTGGTCACCGAACCGGCCGACGCTGCAGACTGTAGCCGCATCATTCTGCCCGGCGTCGGCGCGGCAGGCCCGGCCATGGAGCGGCTGAAAGCGTGCGGCTGGGCCGAGACATTGCCGCAGGACGGCCGGCCGCTGATGGGGATATGCTTGGGCATGCAGCTCCTGTTCGAGCACTCGGCCGAGGGAGATGTCGACGGGCTTGGACTGCTGCCGGGCCGGGTCGAACGCCTGCCGCGTCCGGACGGGCTGGTCTGGCCGCACATGGGCTGGAATGCGCTGGAGGGGTTCGCTGTCGGGGAGCCGCTGCTGACCGGCATTTCGGCCGGATCCCATGCCTATTTCGTCCACGGCTACTATGCTCCTGCCGGCCGGGTGACGCAGGCCCAGTGCGATTACGGCGTCCCGGTCTCGGCGATTGTGCGCGAGGGGCAGGTCTCCGGCTGTCAGTTTCATCCCGAGCGCTCCGGAGCCTTGGGCGCGCGTATCCTTTCCAATTTTGCGAGTATCAAGGCGTGATCCTCTATCCAGCCATCGACCTTCTCGACGGCCGCGTGGTGCGGCTGCACAAGGGTGAATTCGACGCCGTCACGGATTATGGCGACGATCCCGTTGCTGTGGCCGAAAAGTTCGGCGAGGCCGGCGCGAGCTGGATCCATGTCGTCGATCTGTCCGGCGCCCGCGACGGCCAGCGCCGGCAGAGCGATACGATCCGCGATATCTGCCGGACGGGGCTGCGGGTGCAGACCGGCGGCGGGGTGCGTTCGTCCGAGGATGTGGAGGATCTTCTGGCGATGGCTGTCGAGCGGGTGATCGTTGGATCCCTTGCGGTAACGGATCCGGAGAAAGTGTCCGGATGGCTGGCCCGCTATGGCAGCGAACACATCACGCTGGCGCTGGATGTGCGGGCGGTCGGGGGCCAGTATCGCCTGGCATTGAAGGGCTGGACGGACCTGGCGGAGACCACGCTGGACGATGTTGTGAAAGCGTATGACGGGGCGAAATTGCGCCACGCACTTGTCACGGATATCGGACGTGACGGTGACCTTTCTGGCCCGAATGTGGGACTTTACCGCTACATAAGTGCCCAATTCCGTGACATTGCCTGGCAGGCCTCCGGTGGCATTGCATCCCTGGACGATATCACGGCGGTGCGGGATGCGGGTGTTGCCGGGGCGATTTCCGGCAAGGCCTTGTATGAAGGCCGGTTTTCTCTTGCGGAGGCGTTGATATGCTCGCAAGACGGATAATCCCCTGCCTCGATGTCCGCGATGGCCGCGTCGTCAAGGGCGTGAAATTCCGCGATCACGAGGATGTCGGCGCGATCGTCGATCTCGCCCGCCGCTATTCCGCCGCCGGTGCCGATGAGCTGGTCTTCTACGACATCGCCGCTTCGGCGCGCGGAGCGACAGTGGAGCCGGAATGGGTGAGCAGGGTGGCGCGGGAGATCGACATTCCCTTCTGCGTCGCCGGCGGTATCCGCAGTGTCGACGATGCCCGCGCGCGCCTGTTCGCCGGCGCCGACAAGATCTCGATCAATTCCCCGGCGCTGGAAAACCCGGACCTGATCGACCGGCTGGCGCATGAATTCGGCAGCCAGTGTGTCGTGCTGGGCGTCGACAGCCGCAAGATCGAGGGCGAATGGCGGGTACACCAGTATACCGGCGATCCGGACAAGACCCGCACCGATGAACGCCGCACGCTGGACTGGGTCGCCGAGGGGCTCGACCGCGGCGCCGGCGAAGTCGTGCTCAACTGCATGGACATGGATGGCGTTCGCGACGGGTATGATATCGAGCAGCTCGCGGCCGTGAGGGCGATCTGTTCGACCCCCCTGATCGCATCGGGCGGGGCCGGCCGAAAAGAACACTTCAAATCCGTGTTCGAATTGGCCAATGTCGACGGCGCGCTGGCGGCCAGCGTATTTCACAAAGGGGTCATGGAGATAGGCGATCTGAAAGCCTATCTTGCCGCCGAGGGAATCAGGGTCAGACCATGATTGAAGCGAACACCCTGGACTGGAAGAAGTCCGACGGGCTCATTCCGGCCATTGTCCAGGATCATGCCACGCGCCAGGTCCTCATGCTGGGCTATATGAATGAAGAGGCGCTGGCGAAGACGGTCGAGACCGGCAAGGTGCACTTCTTCTCGCGCTCCAAACAGCGCCTGTGGAAGAAGGGTGAGACCTCGGGCAACACGTTCAAGCTGGTGACCATTGCCGCCGATTGCGACAAGGACACGTTGCTGGTCGAGGTAAAGCCGAAAGGCCCGGCCTGCCATACCGGCACGGTCAGCTGTTTCGGCGATGATCCGGCGCCGGGCCTCGGCTTCCTGGCGCATCTGCGCGCGATCATCCGCAAGCGCCGGAAGGACAAGCCGAAGGGCTCCTATGTCGGCGGGCTGATGGCGCGGGCACCGAAGCGTCCGGCCCAGAAAGTCGGCGAAGAGGGTGTCGAGGTGGCCATGGCCGCGGTGTCGGAAAGCAAGGCCGCGCTGAAAGCCGAAGCTGCCGATCTGCTCTTCCACCTCATGGTGCTGCTGGAAAGCCGCGACCTCTCGCTCGAGGACGTCGTCGGCGTGCTGCGCAAGCGCCATGCCGTGCGTGCGGAAAAGACGGGGCAGAGCTAGAAGGGCTCGCCCCGCTTGCGGGGGAGCTGTCCGCGTAGCGGACTGAGGGGGCGCTGCATTAGCAGCGCAGAGCGCGTCAGCGCGCACCGACTCACCCCCTTCGACCTCACCCGGCCCGAGGGGCGGGCTCGGCCACTTCCCCCGCTCACGCAGGGGAAGCCTTGGTCTGATTTTTGGGGAGGCGTGAAATGGCCAGAACCGGGCTTGTTGCGCTGGTCGTTGCAATCGGTACAGCGGTGCCCGCCAGCGCCCAGGATGCCATCGTCGTCACCGGCGACCGGACCGGCGAGGCGCGCCAGGAGAGCGTGCTGTCGCTCGGCGTGATCGGTGCGGCGGAGATCGCGGAGATCGCCGCCCAGCATCCGGCCGAACTGCTCAACCGGGAAGCCGGTGTTTTCATCCATCGCGGCAATGGTGCGGAGCATCTCACCGCGATCCGCTCGCCCGTCCTGACGGGCGGGGCCGGGGCGGGCGGTTTTCTCTATCTGGAAGACGGGATTGCCCTGCGCGCGCCGGGCTTTGCCAATGTGAACGGGCTGTTCGAGGATATCGGCCCGCTCGCCGGTGCGGTGGAGGTGCTGCGCGGGCCGGGGCCGTCGCTCTATGGCTCCAACGCCCTGCACGGCCTGGTGAATACGCGCACGCCCGACCCGGCCACAACGCCCTCGCGCCTTGTCGCCGAGGCCGGCAGTTTCGGACGCTATCGCGGCGAGGCCGTGCTGGCGCGGCCGGGCGAGACGGTGTCCTCCCTCATCGCGGTGTCTGCCCGCCACGAGGAGGGCTGGCGCGAGGCAGCCGGTCTCGATCATGTGCGCGCCCTGGTGCGGGCCGACGGCGAAACGCGCGGCATCGACTGGCGCTTCACCGCCGCCCTGGTGCAGCTGAACCAGGAAACGGCGGGCTATGCCGCGGATTATCGCGACCGCGCCACAGCGCGGGCCAATGGCGACCCGGAAGCCTTCCGCGACGCCATCGCCGGCCGGATGAGCCTGGCCCTGCGCGGAGAAGCGGCGGAGGGCTGGACCTGGTCGCTGACGCCCTACTGGCGCGCCAATGCGATGGATTTCCGCATGCATTTCTTCCCGACCGATCCGCTGGAGGAAAGCGGGCACCGTTCGGCGGGTGTGCAGGGCGCGCTGCATCGCGAGCGCGGCGCCTGGCGGATCACACTGGGCAGCGATCTGGAATGGACGCGCGGCTGGCTGTCGGAAACCCAGGAAAACCCGACGCAATTCTCCTTCGTCCAGGGCGATCATTACGACTATGCCGTCAATGCCCGCGTGGCCGCGCTTTATGCCCGGGCCCGCTGGCAGGCGAGCGAGCGGTTGAGCCTGATTGCCGGCGCCCGCTGGGAGGCGACACGCTTTGACTATGACAACCGTCTGGCGGACGGATCGGTAGGCCGCTATCTGCGCCTTCCCGACCGCAGCGATGATTTCACAACCTTCGCACCGGACTTCGGTTTTCTGTTTGAAGTATCGGAAAAGGCGTCACTATTCGGGCGTGTTGCGCGCGGGGTGAGGGCGCCGCAGACCGCCGAGCTCTACCGGTTGCAGCCCGGCCAGACGATTGCCGGGATCGAGCCGGAAACCCTGGACAGTGCCGAGCTGGGCTGGCGCCAGGATATCGGTGCCGGGCGGATCGAGATCACGGCTTTCGCGATGGAAAAGTCCAATGTCTTCTTCCGCGATGCCGACGGGTTCAATGTCACCGACGGCGCCACCGATCATCACGGTGTCGAGTTCGATATCGCCTGGCCGCTGACCGGCGCGCTGGAAGCCGGACTGACCGGCACATGGGCGCGCCACACCTATGCCTTCGACCGTCCCGTCAGCGCGGCCAGCGAGGGCATCGCCGCCGGCAATGATGTCGACACGGCGCCGCGCTGGCTGTGGACCGGGCGTCTCGCCTGGACGCCTGTGGCCCGGGCGGACGTGTCGCTGGAATGGACCCATGTCGGCGCGTATTTCACCGATGCCGGCAATCTGAACACCTATGAGGGCCACGACCTTTTGACCCTGCGCGCGCAATACCGCGTCACCGGCCGCACAACCCTCTACGGCGCCATCCGCAATCTCACCGGCGAAGCCTACGCCAACCGCGCCGACTACGCCTTCGGCAATGCCCGCTACTTCCCCGGCGAACCGCGCGGTGTCACTGTGGGTATTCGGGTGACGGGGTAGGGCGAGGGTTGTGGTGCACCAAAGGAAGGGTCTGATGGAGCACAGCGTCATCCTTCCCCTTGATGGGGAAGGTGCGCCCTCCTTAGCCTTGGCGAAGGAGGGGTCGGAAGGGGTGAATCCCGGTGCCGACAGGTTTGCTGGAAATTTCCGATACCTCGCCCCCACCCCATCCACCACGCCTTCGGCGCGGTCCCCCTTCCCCATCAAGGGGAAGGATGGCATGCGCCGGCGCAATCAGGTCGCCGACCGGGAGAACCGCATGAAACATTTTCTGACCGCCGCCACAGCCGCGCTGGCCCTCACAGCTACCGCCACCGCCCAGGACTATTTCCCGCCGCGCGGGGATGCGGGCTGGGAGCGGCGGGAGGCGGTGGAGATGGGGCTGGATCCCGTTGCCTTGCAGGCCGCCGTGGACTTTGCCATCGCCAATGAGACCGCGCCGCCGGACGGCTGGACGGGTGTGGATGTGCGCGATCTGTCCGTCATGGTGCCGCTGACCTGGGCCTATGAGCCCTTTTCCAGCCCGGTGGGCGAGTTGCGGCCGCGTGGCGGTCCGGCGGGGATCATACTGCGCGATGGTTATATCGTCGCCGAGTGGGGTGATCTGGAGCGGGTCGACATGACGTTCTCGATCTCCAAGAGCTTCCTGTCGCACACGGTGGGGTTGGCGGTGGATGACGGGCTGATCGCCAGCGTCGACGATGCCGTCTCCGGCTATGTCGCAGACGAACGTTTCAGCACGCAGCATAATGCGCCGATCACCTGGGACCAGATGCTGCGCCAGACTTCCGGCTGGTGGGGCACGCTGTTCGGCAAGCCGGCCTGGGCCGACCGTCCGGCACGCGACAATCCCGCGCGCGATCTTGTTGCCGGTCCGCCCGAGCCGGGTTCTGCGTGGGAATACAATGATGTACGCGTGAATGCTCTGGCACTGGCTGCACTGCATGTCTGGCAGCGCCCGCTGCCGGATGTGCTGGCCGAGCGGATCATGGATCCGATCGGGTCGTCCGGCTCCTGGGAGTGGCACGGCTATGAGAACAGTCATGTCGAGATCGGCGGCGAGACGATGTGGTCGGTCTCCGGCGGCGGCCATTGGGGCGGCGGCATGATGATCTCGGCCTATGACCAGGCGCGCTTCGGCCTGCTGGGTCTCCATCGCGGCAATTGGGATGGCGAACAATTGCTGTCGGAGAGCTGGTTTGAGCGCTCGCTGACGCCGACCGATGTGATGCCGTCCTATGGCTATATGAATTTCTTCCTCAACCAGCCGGGCGATGAGCGCGCGGCCATCGCGGTGGAGGAGGCGCCGGCCGGGAGCTTTGCCTATCTGGGTGCCGGCGCGAACATGATCTTCATCGACCCCGAGCATGACATCGTCGCCGTGGTCCGCTGGATCGATGCCGGCCAGCGCGGCGAGTTCATCCGCCATCTGATGCAGGCGGTGCAGGAGTAGGGGCAGAGTCTCAAGGGCTCGCCCCGCTTGCGGGGGAGCTGTCCGCGTCAGCGGACTGAGGGGGCGCTGCCAAAGCAGCGCAGAGTGCGGAAGCGCGCAGACTCACCCCCTTCGACCTCACCCGGCCCGAGGGCCGGGCTCGGCCACTTCCCCCGCTGGCGCAGGGGAAGCCTCACCCCTGCGGGCTGAAGCGTTCGGTCATCGAGTGGCGTGAGCCGGGATGGGTGAGGCGGGCATAGGTGACGACGTCCTGGCCCTGGAAGGTGCGCCGTTCCAGTACGAGGCAGGCCGCGCCGGGCTCGACGCCGAGGCGGCGGGCGAGATCTGCATCGGCATTGACGGCGGAGACGGTGTGTTCGGCTTCGGTCCAGGGCGCGGCGCGCAGCAGCCAGCCGCCGGGGCCCTCGCGTTCGAAACCGGCCTGGGCGGCGCCGGGCAGCAGGGCGAGATTGATCCAGCGCTCCTCGAACTCGACGATCTCGCCATCGGCCGTGTGCAGGCATTCCACATGCTGCAGGCGCGCACCGGGCGGCAGGCGCATGGCTTTCGCGATCCCGGGCGAGGCGGGCACCGTGTCGTCGGTCTCGCAGACATAGCCATAGGCTTGGCCGCGGGCGGGAATGGCCTTGGCCATGTCGACGATTTTCAGCAGGGCGGCGGGGGCGTCGGGCTGGGCCACGAAGGTGCCGGCGCGGCGGCGGCGGACCAGCAGGCCGTCCTCGGTCAGCTCACGCAGGGCGCGATTGACCGTCATGCGGGCCGTGGCGAGCGATTGGGAAAGGTCGGCTTCCGAGGGCAGGCGGTCGCCCGGCTTCCACGCGCCGGAGCGGATCTGCGCCGTCACGGCGCGCTTGATCTGGTCGTAGACCGGTCCGTGTCCGTCCAGTTCGATAGCCTCGATCTGCGGCATCAGCCCCCTCCGTGCAGCAGGTCCGCAATGGCGGTGCGATAGGCGGCCAGCGCGCTTTCGCGCGCCCGGGCGCGGCCTGCTGTCACCTGCGCCTGCCCCCCGACATGCACCGAGCGGACACACCCCTTGTCGCCGCAGAATATCCAGCTGTCCAGCAAGGTATCCGTAGATCGTCCCGTCAGATGCGGGTTTTCCGTGTCCAGTTCGACGAAATCGGCGCGCTGGCCGGGGGCGAGCCCGGCGGCGGGCTGTTTCAGGGCCCGGGCACCGCCGGCGAGGGCGGCCTCGAACAGGGTGCGGCCGGTCGAGCGGCCGGGGGCGGCGAGGGCATTGCGGCGGCGGGCCGTGAGGCGGACGCCGTATTCCAGCAGGCGCAACTCCTCGGCCAGATCGATGCGGATATGGCTGTCCGAGCCGATACCGATAAGGCCGCCGGCGTCGAGATAATCCCGCGCCGGAAAAAGCCCGTCACCCAGATTGGCCTCGGTCAGCGGACACAGCCCGGCCACCGCGCCGGAGCGGGCGAGGGCGTGTGTTTCGCCGGCGTCCATATGGGTCGCGTGGACGAGGCACCAATCCGCATTAACCGCGACATGGTCCATCAGATGGGCCACGGGGCGCTGTCCCGTCGCGGCGATACAGTCCTCAACCTCTTGTGTCTGCTCGGCAATGTGGATGTGCAGCGGGGCGTTTTCCACAAGCGGCAGAATGGCAGAAATATCCTTAACGGGGGCGGCGCGCAGGGAGTGCGGCGCCAGGCCCAGCCGGGCATGGGGCAGGGCTGCAACATGCGCCCGCGCGGCCTCTATGAGCGCAGCATAACTGTCCGGATCATGCAGGAAACGGCGCTGGCCATGGCTGGCAGGGGCTTCGTTGAAACCGCCATAGCGGTAATAGACGGGCAGCAGGGTGAGCGCGATGCCCGTTGACGCGGCGGCGGCACAGATCCGCCCGGCCATCTCGGCGCGATCATCATAGGGCGTGCCGTCGGGACCGTGATGGAGATAGTGGAATTCGCCGACAGAGGTGAAGCCGCTCTCCAGCATCTCCACCTGCACCCAGGCAGCGATTGCCTCGACATGGTCCGGGGTGAGGCGGTCGTTGAAGGCGTACATCAATTGTCGCCAGGACCAGAAACTGTCCTCGGTCTCGCCGCGCCGCTCGGTGAGGCCGGCCATGGCGCGCTGGAAGCTGTGCGAGTGCAGATTGGCGAGGCCCGGCACCACAATGCCCAGCCGCATCGCGTCCTTGGCGGGCTGTGTGTCCGTGTCGATACCGGCGATCAAGCCGGCCGCATCGACACGAATCGTAACGCCATCGGCCCAGCCGTCGGGCAGGAGGGCAGACTGGCAGTAAAATTCAGCCATGGCGGCATGACCCCGCTGGACAGACTCGGTTTGGGGAATTTATTGTATAGACAATTAGCCGCATGCAAAGGCCGCCCCATGCAATTCGACCGTCTTCTCACGAATGCGCGCCTGGCGACAATGGTGCCCGGCGGGACCGCCTATGGCGCCGTCGAGGGCGGCGCGATCGGGATTTCAGGCGAGCGGATTGCCTGGGCCGGACCGATGTCGCAAGTGCCGGGCGAGGCCGCTGTCACCGAGAATATGGACGGGCGCTGGATCACGCCGGCCCTGGTCGATTGCCACACCCATCTCGTCTTCGCCGGCGACCGGTCGGACGAGTATGAGCGCAAGCTGGCGGGCGAGGATTATGCCGCCATCGCCCGCGCCGGCGGCGGGATCCGCAAGACGGTCGAGGCGACGCGCAAGGCCGGGGCGGCCGAGCTGGCCGCCGGGGCGCTGTCGCGGCTGGATGCCTACGCCCAGGAGGGTGTCGGCACGGTCGAGATCAAGTCGGGTTATGGCCTCACGCATGACAGCGAGCTGGCGCAGCTGAAAGCGGCGCGCGGCGTCGGCCTGGCCTCGGGCATGCGCATTTCCGCAACCCTGCTGGCGGCGCACACCGTTCCGGTGGAGTATGAGGGCCGCTCGGGCGCCTATATCGACGAGGTCTGCATCCCGCTGGTGCGCGAGGCCGCGCGGACGGGCCTGGCTGATGCGGTTGACGCCTATTGCGAGGGCATTGCCTTTTCGCCGGAAGAGACGCGGCGCCTGTTTATCGCCGCCAAGGCGGCCGGCCTGCCGGTGAAACTGCATGCCGACCAGCTCTCCGACACCGGCGGCGGCCAGCTGGTCGCCGAGTTCGGCGGTCTGTCGGCGGACCATATCGAATACACGAATGAGGCGGGCATTGCCGCGATGGGCAAGGCGGGCACGGTGGGCGTGCTGCTGCCCGGCGCCTTTTATGCCTTGCGCGAGACGCAAAGACCGCCGGTCGAGGCGATGCGCGCGGCCGGTGTGCCGATGGCCGTGGCGACCGACGCCAATCCGGGCACCTCGCCGCTCGTCTCGCTGCTGACCGCCGCCAACATGGCCTGCACGCTCTTCCACCTGACCGTGGAGGAGGCGATCGCCGGCATTACCCGCGAGGGCGCACGGGCGCTGGGTCTGGCCGGCGAGATCGGCACGATCGAGGCCGGCAAGGTGGCGGACCTGGCTGTCTGGGACATCGAGCGTCCGGCGGAACTGGTTCAGTGGATCGGAAAACGGCCCCTGCATGGCCGTATCCTGGGAGGAGAATGGCTGTGAGTTCGGTGACCGTAACCCCCGGCAGGATGACCCTGGCCGACTGGACCGCAATCTGGCGCGGTGCCGGCGTGACGATCGATCCGGCCGCCAAGCCGGATGTCGATGCCGCGGCGCAGACGGTCGACGATCTCATCGCCTCGGGCCGGGCGGTCTACGGGCTCAATACCGGGTTCGGCAAGCTGGCCCAGACCCGGATCGCCAATGAGGAACTGGCCACGCTGCAGGAAAGACTGGTGCTGTCGCATGCGGCCGGTGTCGGCGATGCGCTGCCCGAAGCGGTCGTGCGCCTGATCCTGGCCCTGAAGATGGCGTCGCTGGCCCGCGGTGCCTCGGGCGTGCGCTGGACCACGATCACGGCGATCCAGGCCATGCTGGAGGCCGGCGTGCTGCCGGTGATCCCGTCCCAGGGCTCGGTCGGGGCCTCGGGCGATCTCGCACCGCTGGCCCACATGT
Source organism: Maricaulis sp. ABE4_448 (assembly GCF_056160825.1). NCBI lineage: Bacteria > Pseudomonadati > Pseudomonadota > Alphaproteobacteria > Maricaulales > Maricaulaceae > Maricaulis > Maricaulis sp. ABE4_448. The sequence goes on along the minus strand of NZ_JBSWXX010000005.1, from coordinate 107,278 downwards.
CTGCCGCCCTGATCGGCGCCGGCGAGGCGACCTACAAGGGCGAGCGCTTGCCGGCCGCGGACGCGCTGAAAAAGGCCGGGCTGGAACCGGTCCGGCTCGGCCCCAAGGAAGGACTGGCGCTGCTGAACGGGACCCAGGCTTCGACGGCGCTGGCGCTGGCCGGCCTGTTCGAGGTGGAAAGCGGTTTCCAGGCGGCGCTGCTGTCCGGTGCGCTGTCGGTCGAGGCGGCCAAGGGCTCGGTCGCGCCGTTCGATCCGCGCATTCACCAGCTGCGCGGTCATCCCGGCCAGATCGATGTGGCGCAGAGCTTGCGCGATTTGCTCACGGGATCGGGCATCCTCGCCAGCCACGAGAATTGCGACAAGATCCAGGACCCGTACTGCCTGCGCTGCCAGCCGCAGGTGATGGGCGCCGTGCTGGACCTTCTGCGCCAGGCCGGCCAGGTGCTGGAACGCGAAGCCAATGCCGTCACCGACAATCCGCTGGTCTTCACCGATACGGGCGAAGCGATCTCCGGCGGCAATTTCCACGCCGAACCGGTGGCCTTTGCCGCCGACCAGATTGCCATGGCGGCCTGTGAGATCGGCTCGATCTGCGAGCGCCGCGTGGCGCTGCTGACGGATCCGGCCGTGTCCGGCCTGCCAGCCTTCCTGACGCCCAATCCGGGCATCAATTCCGGCTTCATGATCGCCCATGTCACAGCCGCGGCGCTGGTCTCGGAGAACAAGCAGAAAGCCTACCCGGCCTCGGTCGACAGCATTCCCACCTCGGCCAACCAGGAAGACCATGTCTCCATGGCCACGCATGGCGCCTTCCGCCTCCTGAAAATGGCGGAGAACCTGCACAATGTGGTGGCGATCGAGACGCTGTCCGCCGTGCAGGGGATGGAGTTCCACGACGGGCTGATCTCGTCGCCGCGGCTGGAGGCCGTTCGGACATGTTTGCGCGAGGCAGTTCCCGCCTACGGCGACGACCGCTATTTTGCGTCCGATATCGCCAGCGCCCGAAGCCTGGTGACGGGCAGGGGGCTCGTCGCGGCGGCGGGTGAATTGCCCGGGATTGCCTAGATGAACGTCTTCTTCGAGAAACGCGGAAGCTCGCCGCTGATCGTGTCCATGCCGCATTCGGGAACCCATCTGCCCGACGGAATGGCCGAGCGGATGACCGAGGCGGCTCGCGGCCTGCCGGACACGGACTGGCATGTGCCGGAGCTCTACGATTTTCTAGACGACCTCGGCGCCAGCACGATCCGCGCCACCTATTCGCGCTATGTCATCGATCTCAATCGTGATCCGACGGGCGCTTCGCTCTATCCCGGCCAGGCCACGACGGAACTGGTGCCGACGACATTGTTCGACGGATCGCCGGTCTACCGGCCGGGCGAGGAGCCGGACGAGGCCGAGATCGAGCAGCGCCGTACGGATTATTACGATCCTTACCACCGCGCCCTGTCCGAGATGATCGTCAAGGTGCGCATGGAGCACGGCTATGTCGTGCTGTGGGACGCCCATTCCATCCTTGATGAAGTGCCGCGCCTGTTCGAGGGCGTGCTGCCGGATCTCAATCTGGGCACGAATGGCGGGGAGAGCTGCGACCGGACCATCGAGCGCTGGGCGGTGAAGGCGATGATGGATCACGAGGATTATGCCTCCATCGTCAACGGCCGCTTCAAGGGCGGCTGGATCACGCGCGCCTATGGCCGCCCGGGGTTGAACGTGCACGCCCTGCAGATGGAACTCGCCCAGTCGGCCTACATGGATGAGGGCGAACCCTGGACATTCAGCGAAGACAAGGCGGGCAGGCTGCGCCTGGCGCTCAAGGACACGATGAAAGCGGCCCTGAAAGCGGCCGCGATGCTCTATTCCGGAGAGGTGAAGTAAGTTGACCCAGACCCGCCGCGACAATTCCCGTGTCATCCGCGCCAGGCACGGCAGCGAACTCGACGCCACCCATTGGGCGGCTGAGGCGCCGCTGCGCATGCTGATGAATAATCTCGACCCCGAAGTGGCCGAGAAGCCGGAAGAACTGGTCGTCTATGGCGGGATCGGCCGGGCCGCGCGCGACTGGGAGAGTTTCGACCGGATCGTTGCGACCCTGAAACGGTTGAAGGAAGACGAGACGCTGCTGGTCCAGTCCGGCAAGCCGGTGGGCGTGTTCCGCACCCACAAGGACGCGCCGCGCGTGCTGATCGCCAATTCCAATCTCGTGCCGCACTGGGCCAATTGGGAGCATTTCCGCGAGCTCGATAAGAAGGGGCTCATGATGTACGGCCAGATGACGGCCGGCTCCTGGATCTATATCGGCAGCCAGGGCATCGTTCAGGGCACGTATGAGACCTTCGTCGAGGCCGGCCGCCAGCATTATGACGGCGATCTGGCCGGCCGCTGGATCCTGACCGGCGGTCTGGGCGGGATGGGCGGCGCCCAGCCGCTGGCCGCGACCATGGCGGGCGCCTCCATGCTGGCCGTGGAATGCCAGCCGAGCCGGATCGAGATGCGTCTGAAGACCGGCTATCTCGACCGCAAGGCCGACACGCTGGACGAGGCCATGGCCATCATCAATGCGGCCGTCGCGAAGAAAGAGGCGGTCTCGGTCGGCCTGCTGGGCAATGCGGCCGAGGTCTTCCCGGAACTCGTCAGACGCGGCATCAAGCCGGACATGGTCACCGACCAGACCTCGGCCCACGATCCGGTTAATGGCTATCTGCCCGCCGGCTGGACGCTGGCCGAATGGGACGAGAAGCGCGAGAGCGATCCCGCCGCCGTCGAAAAAGCCGCCAAGGCCTCGATGGCCGTGCAGGTAAAGGCGATGCTCGACTTCTGGGAGATGGGCATCCCGACGCTCGACTATGGCAATAATATCCGCCAGATGGCGCAGGATGAGGGCGTTGCGAACGCCTTCGATTTCCCCGGTTTCGTGCCGGCCTATATCCGCCCGCTCTTCTGCCGCGGCATCGGTCCCTTCCGCTGGGCGGCACTGTCCGGCGATCCGGAAGATATCTACAAGACTGACGCCAAGGTTAAGGAACTCATCCCGGACAATCCGCACCTGCATCGCTGGCTCGACATGGCGCGTGAGCGCATCCAGTTCCAGGGCCTGCCGGCGCGGATCTGCTGGGTCGGGCTGGGCGAACGGCACAAGCTGGGCCTGGCCTTTAATGAGATGGTGGCAAAGGGCGAGCTTTCGGCGCCCGTCGTGATTGGCCGCGACCACCTCGATTCAGGCTCGGTCGCCAGCCCCAACCGGGAAACCGAGGGCATGATGGACGGCTCCGACGCCGTCGCCGACTGGCCGCTCCTCAACGCGCTGCTCAACACCGCCTCCGGCGCCACCTGGGTCTCGCTGCATCATGGCGGCGGGGTCGGCATGGGCTATTCCCTGCACTCCGGCCAGGTTGTCATGGCCGACGGCACACCGGAAGCCGCCGAACGCGTCGGCCGCGTGCTGTGGAACGATCCGGGCACGGGCGTGATGCGCCATGCCGATGCGGGGTATGAGATCGCCAAGAACTGCGCGCGCGAGCAGGGGCTGGATTTGCCGTCGGTGGATTGAGCGGACACACCCCCATCGCCTCACTGCGCTCGGCACTTCCCCCGCTCCGCAGGGGAAGCTTTTGCGGAGGGCTCGCCCCGCTTGCGGGGGAGCTGTCGGCGAAGCCGACTGAGGGGGGCGGCGCATAGCGTCGCGGCGTGCCGGGACCAACCGAGCGATACACCAGACGGTGCGTTTCTCGTTGGTCCCGGATAGCGCTCAAGCGTTCCGGGAAAAACGGGATTTGATATCTTTGTTGAAACCCGCGCTCCAATTTCCCCGGAGGAGCGCAGCGAATTCCGGGGCCTGCCCTGACTGCCATACTCGGCCCCGGAACAGGTCCGGGGGAAGTGGCACCGAACTTCCCACCCCCGGGCGGGGGAGAGGTGGCGTTGGGCCGGGATGACAATGGAAATCGGGAGCAATAGAAACAAGGCAACGAATCCCCAAGGAGCCCCGCCATGTCCGACGCCTTTTTCGCCGATCTCAAAGCCGAGCTGGAAAACATCGAGGCGGACGGGCTGTACAAGCGCGAGCGGATCATCACCTCGCAGCAATTCTCCGAGATCGATGTGCGGGCGAATGGTGATGAGAGCCATGTCATCAATTTCTGCGCCAATAATTATCTTGGCCTGGCCAACCGGCCGGAACTGATCGAGGCGGCGAAGGCGACGCTGGACAGTCATGGTTTCGGCGTGGCCTCGGTGCGCTTCATCTGCGGCACCCAGGATCTGCACAAACAGCTGGAAGCGAAGATTGCCGCGTTTACCGGCTGCGAGGATGCGATCCTCTACGCCGCCGCCTTCGACGCCAATGGCGGCGTGTTCGAACCGCTTTTGGGGCCGGAGGACGCGATCATTTCCGACGCGCTCAACCATGCCTCAATCATCGACGGTGTGCGCCTGTGCAAGGCGAAGCGCTATCGCTATGCCAATTCTGACATGGCGGATCTGGAAGCGCAGCTGAAACAGGCCCGGGCCGATGGCGCGCGCCATATCATCGTGGTCACCGACGGCGTGTTTTCCATGGACGGCTATATCGCCAATCTGCCGGAGATCGTGCGCCTGGCGAAACAGTATGACGCGCTGACCATGGTCGATGATTGCCACGCCCATGGCTTCATGGGCGCGAAGGGGCGCGGCACGCCGGAACATTGCGGCGTTTTCGGCGAGATCGACATCATCACCGGCACGCTGGGCAAGGCGCTGGGCGGGGCGATGGGCGGCTTCACCGCGGCGCGCAAGGAGATCATCGACATGCTGCGCCAGCGCTCGCGGCCCTATCTCTTCTCCAACTCGCTGGCGCCGGCCATTGCGGGCGCCTCGCTGAAGGCGCTGGACATGGTGGCGCAGGGCGACGATCTGCGCGCCCGCCTGTTCGACAATGCCAAACGCTTTCGCGCCGGCATGAGCGAAGCCGGTTTCGATCTCCTGCCGGGCGAGCACCCGATTATTCCGGTGATGCTGGGCGATGCGAAACTGGCCCAGGAAATGGCGGCGAAACTGATGGAGGAGGGCGTCTATGTGATCGGCTTCTTCTATCCGGTCGTGCCCAAGGGCAAGGCCCGTATCCGCACCCAGATGTCCGCCGCCCACACGCCGGAGATGATCGACCGGGCGGTGGCGGCGTTCACCAAGGTGGGCAAGGAAATGGGCGTGATCTGACCCCGGATTCCCGGCCCGCCATTCCCCCCGGATTCGGCGGGGCGCAATCCCTCTAATTCCCTAAGGGTTTTCCGGCTAACATCTTGGTGTTCAAGAGTTTAGCTGGAATGGAGGGACGTATGAAACTCAGTCTGCTTGTTAGCGGTGCCGCCATCCTTGCCGTGTCTGTCGGTGCCCTGATGTGGGGTCTGCCCCAGTATGGCGTCTGGCAGCAGGAACTGGCCGGCCGGGCCGAACTGGTCCGCGCCGAGCAGAACCGCCGTATCGCCGTGCTCGAAGCCCAGGCGCGTCTGGAGGCCGAGGAGCTGAATGCCCAGGCCGAGATCGCGCGCGCCCATGGTGTCGCCGAAGCGAATGCCATCGTGGCCGAAGGCCTGGGCGGTCCGGAAGGCTATCTGCGCTATCTGTGGATCCAGTCGCTGGGCGAGAACGGCCAGGATGTGATCTACATCCCGACCGAGGCCGGCTTGCCGCTGCTGGAAGCCAGCCGTCACCTGGCCGAATAGGCCGGACACGCCGGTGCCGTTTAGACGGTGCCGGCGTCTTGCTGAGGGGACGCGCGCCGACGGTTTCCCGCTGCCTCTTTGCCCGAACCGCGCTAGTATCGTCGGGCAGACTCGCTCTTTTGGCGAATTCCTGCATCCGAATGATCGCTTGGGGGCATCACACGGGTAACGGTGACACAGGGGACCGATATGACGGATACCAGCGAAATACGCGCCAGCAGCGCCCGTCCTTCCGACGAGATGCTGCCCTTCCTCAATAATTTCCACGACATCTTCACCACGCTCGGCGTGCTGATCCTGCTGGGCGGGCTTGGCGTCGGCGCCGGCCAGGTGATGGCCGGGCTCGACATGGCCGAAGGCAGCCAGGCCTGGCAGAACATATTGATGGCGCTGATCGGCGGTATCGCCGTGTTCGCCTGGTTCCTGTCCGCGCTTCTGGTCGGCAAGCAGCGCCGCATCCTGCCGGGCATCGTGCTGTCCGGCGTGTTCGGCATCGCGGCTGCCGTCGTTCTGGTCTGGGGCTATGCGCAGTTCCTGATCCATGTCACCGGCATTGCCGAAAGCAGTTTCGAGCTGGGCAGCGAGAGCGCCGACAATATGGCCTTCGGCCGCGAAGCGGTGATGGCGGTCGTGTCGCAGATCCCGCTTTCGGTGCGCATCATGCCGGTCGTGTTCGGCCTCGCCTTCGTGCTGCCGATGATCGCTTATTATCGCGTCTATCGCCTGCCGTTTGCCGGCGGTCTGGTCGGGGCGGGCACGGTGATGACGGCCGTGCTGACCCTGCTGGTCATCGAGCCCTACACGGCCATTGTCTGGATGCCGGCGATCAATGTCGCCGCCGGTGCGGCGCTGCTGCTGGCGGGAATCCTGTTCGACGCCCGCGATCCGGCACGGGAAACGCGCCTGTCCGGCACGGCTTTCTGGCTGCATTTCTTCGCCGCGCCGATCCTGCTGGGCGCCGTGCTCAACATGGCGCAGGTCGGCCTCACGCTCGACGAAAGCGATTTTGCGAACCCTGATGCGATCAATCTGTTTGCCGCGCTGGCCGCCGACAGTGCCGAAGCGATGCGCCTTGCGGTGACCGCTCTGGTGGTCATCGGCCTGTTCGCGCTGGTCTCGCTGCTGATCAACCGGCGTGCGCTGATCGTCTCCGGCCTGGTCACGGCGGGCGTGTCGATCGGCGTCATCGTCAATTCGACCGATCTGGGCGCTGGTGTCGTGGTCGCCGTGACGCTGCTGGTGTTGGGCGGGATTGTTGTCCTGCTGGGCGCGGCCTGGAACCCGGTGCGCCGGATCCTGCTTCTGCCCATCCCGCAGGGCGGCCCCCTCGGCCGCATCTTCCCGCCGGTCAGCGCCGCCGAAGGCTGACCGCCCGCGTCGACAACGAAACGAGGCCGCCCTGCGTGAAAGCGGGGCGGCCTTTTCTTTTGTCCGGTCTTGATGACGGCCAGGCATTTACGCCCTTGCCGGGAACACCGATCATGGCATTCGCAGCAGGAGGCGAGAGGGCATGACCCACGATACGGACGCCATCATCATCGGGGCCGGGGCTGTCGGGCTGGCCTGTGCCTATGCCCTGGTCCAGCGCGGTTTCGAGACGATCGTGCTGGAGAAGGAAAAGGCGATCGGGCAGGGCGTCTCCTCGCGCAATTCCGAGGTGATCCATGGCGGGCTCTACTATCCCACGGGTTCGCTGAAGGCGCGGCTGTGCGTCGAGGGGCGCCGCAAGCTCTACGACTTCCTCGCCAGCCATCATGTGACGCATGAACGCTGCGGCAAGCTGGTCGTGGCGACCGAGCCGCACGAGATCGAGCGGCTGGATGCCATCCTCGACCAGGCCGCAGCGAATGGTGTGGAGGGCATGCAGCGGCTGACCGGCGCGGAAGCGCGGGCGCTGGAGCCGGGGCTGCGGGCCGAGGCAGCGCTGCTCTCGCAGACCAGCGGCGTGATGGATGCCCATGGCTATATGGATGCGCTGGCCGGCGAGATTTCCGCCCGGGGCGGGGCGATTGCGGTCAACACGCCCTTTGCCGGTGCGCGGCCGCTGGAGGGCGGCGGTTTTGCGATCCGCACGGGCGGAGAACATGCGACGGAGGTCACGGCGCGCCATCTGGTGATCGCGGCCGGTCTGGGTGCCCAGGCGGCCGCCGGTATGGTGGAGACCTATCCGGCCGACGCCATTCCGCCGCTCTATCTGGGCAAGGGCGTCTACTTCACCATGGCCGGCAAGGCGCCGTTCAAACATCTCGTCTATCCGCTGCCCATTCCCGGCGCGCTGGGCACGCATTACCGCGGCGATCTGGGCGGGCAGGCGCGGTTCGGGCCCGATCTGGAATTCGTCGCGACCGAGGACTACAGCGTCGACCTGTCCCGCGGCGAGGCCTTCTACGCCACGATCCGCCGTTTCTGGCCGGACCTGCCCGACGGCGCTCTGGTGCCCGACTATGCCGGTATCCGCCCCAAACTGCACGGCCCCGGCGAACCGCACCCGGACTGGCGCATCGACGGCGTGGGCCAGCACGGCATGACGGGCCTGGTCACGCTGTTCGGTATCGAAAGCCCGGGGCTGACGGCCTCGCTGGCCATCGGCGACCATGTCGCGGCGATGCTGGCGGGGTAGCCGCTAGACTGATAGCCTTGTCATCCCGGATGAACGCCCGGCCTTGGGCCGGGCGCAGGTCCGGGACCCATAATCCCGGTGCACGCCTGACAGGCTCCGCCATCAAACCGGCTTTCGGCCAACAACGAGTCTGTGGGTCCCGGCCCTGCGGCCCGCCTTCGCGGGCCATCCCGCCGGGATGACAAAATTTCGAGCGGCAAACGCTATCCTTGTCGCGGCGCGCCGATCATGCCCAAATCCCGCCGGGGACGGGGAGGCTGACATGACACCATCGCGTTGGGCCTTCGGGCTTTGCATCCTGTTTGCGCTGGCAACGACCCTGCTGACGCTCGCCTTCGGCACGCCGCCGAAACCGGCCGTGCCGCTGCATTCCGGTTTCAGCACCCCCATCCTGGCCCTGGAATTTGCCACGCAGGTGGCGCATCTGGATTTCCTGCAGGGCGAGGCCGGCGCAGAGATGCGCGATTATATCCGGCACGTGCAGTTCATCGATGTCTTCTTCCCCATCGCCTATGCGGGCATGGCCGCCTGCCTGTTTCTGGGCATGGCGATGCGGGGCAATATCCTCGCCGTTCTCGGTGTCGGCCTGGCCGTGGCGACGATCGTTGCGGACTGGCAGGAGAACGCCACGATCGACGATATTCTCGACGAGATCGAGAACCCGCATTGCAACGCCCAGACCGTGCCGGACGATCAGGCCGGCGATCCGGTCCTGCGCGACTGCCTGTCGGACGAAGTGTTCGAGAATGCTCCGCCGGCGCTGGAACTGGCCTCCTTCGTGTTCGACAGCTTCCTGCCGATCCGGATCGAATTCCTGCGCGAGGACACCTGGATCAAATGGGCGCTGATGGCGACCTATGCGGTGCTGCTGTCGGCCTTGCTATGGTTTTCCGGACGACCGGTCTGGCATGAATGGCGGCGCTGGCTGGCGGTGCCGCCTGCATTGGCCGCCTTCGCCATCTGCCTCACCTGGCTGACCGGGTCGAACGGCCATGTCGCAGAAATCATGAGCATACTGCTCATTCCATTCATGCTCACTTTTCCCGCCGCCGCGGTGATGTATTTTCTCGCCAAGCCCAAAGGGTCCCGCAAGAAGGGCACCCGCTAGCAAAGGTCGAGGAAACGCCATGAAAGCCCTGGTCAAGGCCAAGCCGGAAGAAGGCATCTGGATAGACGACGTGCCGATGCCCACGATCGGCCCGGACGATGTGCTGATCCGCATCACCAAGACCGCCATCTGCGGCACCGACATCCACATCTATAACTGGGATGACTGGGCCGCGAAGAATGTGCCGACGCCGATGGTGGTGGGTCATGAATATGCCGGCGAGATCGTCGAGGTCGGCGGCAATGTGACCCGCGTGAAAGTGGGCCAGCGCGTGTCCGGCGAGGGCCATGTCGTCGGCGCGACCTCGCGCGCGGCGCGGGCAGGCCGTTTCCACCTCGATCCAGACACGCGCGGTGTCGGTGTGAACATCCCCGGCGCCTTTGCCGAATACATGAAACTGCCGGCCTTCAATGTCGTGCCGCTGCCGGAAGAAGTGCCCGACGAGATGGGCGCCATTCTCGATCCGCTGGGCAATGCCGTGCACACGGCGCTGCAGTTCGACCTGATCGGCGAGGATGTGCTGATCACCGGTGCCGGACCGATCGGCATCATGGCGGCGGCGATTGCGCGCCATGTCGGTGCGCGCCATGTCGTGCTGACCGATATCAATACGCACCGCCTCCACCTGGCCAGCCAGGTCGCGCCGAATATCCGCACGGTCGATGTCTCGAAGGAAAGCCTCGACGATGTGCGCGCCGACCTGAAAATGACGGAAGGCTTCGATGTCGGCTTGGAAATGTCCGGCGCGCCGCAAGCCTTCGGCTCCATGCTCCAGTCCATGGTGATGGGGGGCAAGATCGCGATGCTCGGCCTGCCGTCCAAGCCGATCGAGGTGGATTTCGGCCAGCTCGTTCTCAAGGCGATCACGCTGAAAGGCGTCTATGGCCGGGAAATGTTCGAGACTTGGTACAAGATGATCGCCATGCTCGAAAGCGGTCTCGACGTCTCGCGCATCATCACCCACCGCTATTCCGCCGACGACTTCCAGAAGGGTTTCGACGCCATGCGGGCGGGCAAGTCGGGCAAGGTGGTTCTGGACTGGAGCTGATCATGGGTGCCGAGAAACGCGTTCCGCTGGAAGGGTTTGTCGAGTATGCGCCCGAGGACATGTCGTCCCGGGTTGCGGCCTTCACCGAAAACCTCCGCCGCCGCCGTACGGTGCGCGATTATTCCGACCGTCCGGTTGATCGTGCGATCGTCGAACAGGCCATCCTGGCCGCCGGTTCGGCCCCGTCCGGAGCCAATCACCAGCCCTGGCATTTCGTCGTGCTGAGCGACGCCGAGCGCCGCAAGGCGTTGCGCGAGGCGGCCGAGGCAGAGGAACGGGCCTTCTATGCCGGCAAGGCATCGGAGGAATGGCTCGAGGCGCTCGCGCCGCTGGGCACGGATGCCGACAAGCCGTTTCTCGAGACAGCGCCCGTGCTGATCGCGGTCTTCGCCCAGAAGCGCGGCGGCGAGCGCGCGGGGCAGGACAAGAAGAATTACTACATCAATGAGAGCGTCGGCATTGCCTGCGGTTTCCTGCTGGCAGCGCTGCACGAGGCCGGTCTGGTGACGCTCACCCACACGCCCAATCCGATGCGCTTCCTCAACGAGGTCTGCGAACGTCCGGTGTCTGAAAAGCCCTACATGCTGATCGTCGGCGGCTATCCGGCCGAGGGTGCGACCGTGCCGGAACACGCGCTGGTAAAAAAATCCCTGGACGAGATCACGACCTGGTTGTGAGCGAACCCGCCGATGGCGGTGTCTTCCCCCGCTCCCCGACCCTCTCCCCAGGGAGAGGGAGTTTCGATCCCGCGTGCCGCAAGCCCCCCTTCTCCCCGGGGAGAAGGTGCCGCGAAGCGGCGGATGAGGGGGAAAGCACTTCACTGGACAATTGCCCAAAAAACAGGGCGCCCGGATCGGGGGAGGATCCGGGCGCCAGATTTGCCGACCAACCGTTATCTGATCGGGGCGCTTTTGCCAGGGAAACCGGGAGTGAGGGAACCGGTTTCCCGTTCGGGGGGGGGAACCCTAGGCCCGCATGCGCCGGCGGATTGCTGTGAAGGACCAGATCAGTGCGACGACCCAGCCGATCACCGTCCAGCCCAGAAGCAGGTTGGTGAGGAAGATCGCAAAGGTGTTGTCGTGACCGCGCAAGAGCGCGATCAGCGTCGGCAGGAACATCAGCAGCAAGGCGATGATGCCGAACTCCGCTCCACCCATCATGACGATCTCCATCTCCGTTTCCACTTCATATCGAATTTCGATATGAATGTATGAGCGGGGCCGGCGGAGCGCAATAGCGGGGAAGGGGGGATTGGACGGATTTTCGTCCCGCCTCTCTTTGCAAGGCCTCGGGAATGTCCGGGAACCGGCTTCGTCAGGCGGTCCTGAGTGCCCGTTCTGCACGCGGCGGGCGGCCGAACTGGCGGCTGTATTCGCGCGAGAACTGGGTCGGGCTTTCATAGCCGATGGCAAAGGCGATGGCCGAGACGCTCTCGGCGGTGTCGGTCAGCCGGCGGCGGGCTTCCATGAGGCGCAGCGTCTTCTGGTATTGCAGCGGCGTCGTACCGGTCAGGCTGCGGAAATGCTCGTGAAAGGCTGAGGCGCTCATGCCCGCCTCGCGGGCCAGATCGGCAACGGGCAGAGCTGTGTCGAATTCGCGGCGGATGCGCACGATGGCGCGGGCGATACGGCTGGCATGACTGTCCGGCCGGGTCAGGCTGGCCAGGAGCGGCGCCTCCGGGCTGCGCAGCAGGCGATAGTGGATTTCCCGGACCGTCAGCGGCGCCAGGACCGGCAGATCGTCCGGCTGGTCATGCAGGCGGTAAAGACGCGCCATGGCATCGACAAGGGCCGGATCGGCTTCCGTCACCGTCATGGCGGAACAGCGATACTCCGTGCGCGGTGGCGGCAGTGCATCGGCCGGCAGGCTGGCCATGAGTTCGCGCAGGAGCGCGATATCGATCGCCAGACCGAGCGAGAGATAGGGCGCCGAGGCACTGGCGGAGACGATGCGCGCCGTGGTCGGCAGATCGAGGCCAACGATCAGGGTCTGGCCGGCGGCAAAGGTGAGCGCGGTATCGCCCATCACGGTCTGTTTGGCGCCCTGCAGGACCAGGCAGAAAATTGGCCGGTAGTCGACGATATCGAGCGGCGTCGGTGCCCGGCTGCGCACAAGGTCGAGGCCGGGCACACCGGTCGCGTTCGGCTGGGCGTCGAAGCCAAGCAGGTCGGCATTCCGGGTCATGTCGCGTTTCAGGTTGTCGAGATCGGTCATGCATGGCTCCTGCCCCGATGGACTACGCGCGGGCGGCGCGCCGTGCAAGCGGGGCAGTCCGGAGTTGCGGAGGATCGGGCAGGTTTTCCGGAGCATGCGGCAGGCCGCATCCTGCGGCCGCCGCTAGATGAGGGGCGTCTTGAACACCGGAGCCTTTCCCATGACCCAATCAACCATCCCCATCGCCCTGATCACCGGCGGCAGCCGCGGGCTGGGCCGCAATACCGCCCTTCATCTGGCCCGCAAGGGCGTCGATGTCATCCTGACTTGGCGCGGCAATCGCGCGGAGGCGGAAAGCGCCATGGCCGAGATTGAGGCGCTGGGGCGCCGGGCGGCGATCCTGCAGCTCGACACCGGCGATATCGCCAGCTTCGCCGGCTTTGCCGAGGTCGTGAAATCTGTCCTGGCCGAGGGCTGGCAGCGCGACCGGATCGACTTCCTGGTCAATAATGCCGGCCATGGCGTCTACAAGCCTTTCGCCGAAGTCACCGAGGCCGAATTCGATGGGCTGGTGAATGTCCACTTCAAGGGCGTTTTCTTCCTCACCCAGGCGCTCCTGCCGTTGATCCGCGATGGCGGGCATGTCGTGAATATCTCCTCGGGCCTGACCCGCATCACGCTGCCCGGCTTTGCCGCCTATGCGGCAATGAAGGGGGCCATTGAGGCGCTGACCCGCTACCAGGCCCGTGAACTGGGCGTGCGGGGGATCCGTGTGAATGTGGTCGCGCCCGGCGCGATCGAGACGGATTTCGGTGGTGGCATGGTGCGTGACAATGCGCAGATGAATGCCGAAATCGCCTCGGTGACGGCTCTGGGCAGGGTCGGTCAGCCCGACGATATCGGCGGCGCGATCTCCAGCTTGCTGACCGGCGATTTCGGCTGGCTAACGGCGCAGCGTATCGAGGTCTCCGGCGGCCAGGCGCTCTGATCCCGAACGCGAACGCCCGCCCCCGGGAGGGGCGGGCGTTGCACATTGCGTCAATAAGGCAAGGACCGATCAGGCGTCGACGGTCGGGAATTCATAATCCTTGTAGATTTCCCGCAGCTTCGTCTTGAGGATCTTGCCGGTGGCGCCGATCGGCATCTCGTCGATGAATTCCACCGCATCCGGCACCCACCATTTGGGCACCTGGCCGCGCAGATAGTCCAGGATCGACTCGGCGTCCGGCGTGATGCCCGGCTTGGGCTGGACGACGAGCAGCGGCCGTTCCTGCCATTTCGGGTGCGGCATGCCCACTGCGGCCGCCATGGCGACATCGGGATGGCCCATCGCGGCGTTCTCCAGATCGATCGAGGAAATCCATTCCCCGCCGGTCTTGATCACGTCCTTGGAGCGGTCGGTGATGGTCATATAGCCATCGCCGTCGAGATAGGCGACATCGCCGGTCTTGAACCAGCCATCTTCGGTGAAACTGTCGGCACCGGCGCCGCGGTAATAGGCCGACGCGATCCACGGACCGCGCACCTGCACATGGCCGGAGGACTTGCCGTCCCAGGGCAGTTCCTTGCCCGCATCGTCGACAACACGCATGCCGACACCGAAAACGAGGCGGCCCTGTTTGAGCTTGATCTTGATCTGCTCTTCGCGGTCCAGCGCGTCATGTTTTGGCAGGGAGGCATTGACCGTGCCCAGCGGGCTCATCTCGGTCATGCCCCAGCCCTGCTGCATGACGACGTCATACTTGTCCTCATAGGCGCGCAGCAGCGCTTCGGGCAGGGCCGAGCCGCCGATCAGCACACGATCGATCGAGTCGATGCGCTTGCCTTCCTGTTCCAGATAGTTGAGCAGGCCCAGCCACACCGTCGGCACGCCGGCGACATAGTTGACCTTCTCGCCCTCGATTAGCTCGTGAATGCTCTGCCCGTCCATCTGCGCGCCGGGCATGACGAGCTTGGCGCCGTTCATCGGCGCGGCGTAGGGGATGCCCCAGGCATTGACGTGGAACATCGGCACCACCGGCAAGAGGGTGCCGCGCGCGCCCACGCCAATCACGTCCGAGGCCGAGCAGGCCATCGCGTGCAGCACATTGGAACGGTGGGAATAAAGGACACCCTTGGGGTCGCCCGTCGTGCCGGACGTGTAGCACAGGCCGGCCGCGGTGTGCTCGTCGAACACCGGCCAGTCGAAATCGGACGACTGTTCGGCGATCAGTTCCTCATAGGTCTTGCACTTGGTCTTGACCGCATCGGCGTGCGACTGGTCGGTCATCAGCACCCAGTTCTTCACCGATTTGCACATCTTCGAGATGCCGTCGATGATCGGTGCGAACTGCTTGTCGAAGAAGACCGCCTTGGCCTGGGCGTGCTCCAGCATCCAGACGATCTGCTTGGGATCGAGACGCGGATTGACCGTGTGGACCACGGCGCCCATGCCGGAAATGCCGTAATAGAGCTCGAAATGGCGATGCGAGTTCCAGGCGATGGTGGCGACGCGGTCGCCCTCGCGAATCTTCAGCTTCTTCTTGAGTGCATTCGCTAGCTGTTTTGTACGCTCATGTGCTTGGGCATAGGTCTCGCGATGAATCTCGCCCGTCTCCGGCAGGCGTGTCACGATCTCCTGGCCGCCATGGCATTTGGCCGCGTGGACAAGAATGTCCGAAATCATCAGCGGACAATCCATCATGTGTGCGCGGAATGTCATGCTCTCTCCCCTTAACTGGTCAACCGTTGTGTTGTTTTGGTGTTTTTCCCATCAAACGAATTCCCGGGCCGCGGCGCAATCCCTTTGCTCAATCGATGTGAATTGCCTATGGGGTCCTGACGGCTTTCGCCAGCCCAATCTGCGTCTCGCCACGGGAGAGTTTTGATGTCCAGCCCGCTGATCCCGCCGTCCTGTTCCGATATCGCCGACGCAGCGGAACGCCTGGCGGGACATGCGGTCCGTACCCCCTTGTTGCGCAATGACGTGCTCGACGAGCGCACCGGCGCCCGGGTGTTCGTGAAGGCGGAATGCCTTCAGCGCACGGGATCGTTCAAGTTCCGCGGCGCGTTCAACCGCATTTCACGCATGAATGCAGACGAAAAGACGCGCGGCGTGATGGCCTACTCCTCGGGTAATCACGCCCAGGGTGTTGCCGCGGCGGCGCGGATCAATGGCACGACGGCCAAGATCCTGATGCCGGCCGATGCGCCGCGCTCGAAGGTCGAGGGCGTGAAGTTCTGGGGCGGTGAGGTCGTGGAATACGATCGCGGCACCCAGAATCGCGAGGAGATGGGCCGCGCCATTGCCGAGGCCGAGGGCCGCGTTCTCGTGCCGCCCTATGAGGACCCTTTTATCATTGCCGGCCAGGGCACGGCTGCACTGGAAGCCAGCGAACAGATGGCTGAAGCCGGGGCCGTGCCGGATGTCGTGATCTGTCCGGCTGGCGGCGGCGGTCTGATTGCCGGTACCGGCATGGCGATGCTGCACCACCACCCGTCAGTGCAGGTGTGGGCGGCCGAGCCGGTCGGGTTCGACGATTTCCGCCGCTCGCTCGCCAGCGGCAAGCGGGAAGTGAATGAGCGGCTGACCGGCTCGGTCTGTGACGCGATCATCACGCCGACACCGGGCGAGCTGACCTGGTCGATCAATTCCGGCCAGCTGGCCGGCGGTGCCGCTGTCAGCGATGACGAAGCCCTGGCGGCTGTGGCCTTTGCCTGGCGCCATCTGAAGATCGTGGTCGAACCGGGCGGAGCCGTGGCCCTGGCGGCCGTGCTGAGCGGCCGGGTCGAGACACGCGGCAAGACGGTGTGCGTCATTGCCAGCGGCGGCAATGTCGACCGCGCCATGTTCGCCCGCGCACTGGAAAGTCTCTAGGCGCAAGCCGGCGCCGTGGCACCGGCAACGCCTCCCGAGTTTTCCCTAGCGGCCCGATTCGTCGGCCTGCTCGTAATTCCCGTCTTCCGACCCGGCTGCTGAGCCCTCGTCATCGAGACCGGTTTCACCGGGTTCGAGCGCATCCGTTTCCACATTGAACGGGCGGGGCATGCCGGCCTCGTCCGTGAAGATCAGGACCGGTTCGGAACCGCGGCGCAGATCCTCCTCGATCAGCAGCGGCACGGCCGCATCGTCATCGAGACGCGAGCGGTAGACCTGCAGATTTTCCATCACGCGCTGCACGTAATTGCGGGTCTCGGAGAAGGGAATGCTTTCTACCCAGTCGACCGGATCAACGTCCGGATCGCGCGGGTCGCCATAATCCCGGATCCAGCGGCGGGCGCGGTGGGAACCGGCGTTGTAGGCTGCCAGTGCCAGCACGTAGGACCCGTCGAAATCCTCCACCACATCGGCCAGGTGATGCATGCCGAGGGTGAGATTGTAGTCCAGGTCGTCCGTCAGCCAGCTGAAGCGATAGGGTACACCGACCTGGCGTGCGGTCTGCCGGGCGGTGGCCGGCATCATCTGCATCATGCCGCGGGCACCCGCGCCGGACACGGCGTGCTGCCCGAACTCGGTTTCCTGGCGGATGATCGAGTGGGTCAGGGCGTCTTCGGGGCGCAGGGCCGCGCTCTGGGGCAGGGTGATCGTGGGATAGGCGCTTTGCGGCAGGATGATGCCGCGCTGGCGGGCGGCCTTCGCAGCGCGCACCGACTGGCGCATGTAGAGATATTCGCTCGCCAGGCGTGCCAGCAGCACGGATTCCGCCGGATCGGTCAGCTGATCGTCGAGGCGATAGGAGAGCAGGCGGAAATAGTATTCCTCATTCTGCTCGGCCAGAAGACGCATCGCCCGCACCAGCGGCCGCGCTTCAAAGCGCACGCGGGTTGCTTCGTCCGGCTCCGGCTCGCGTTCCAGCGCCATGACGCCGCCACCGGACGCATCCGGCAATTGGGCCAGGGCGAGCTGGCCGTAGAAGGCGGTCGAGTGTTCGCCGGCCTCGGCATAATAGGCCGCGGCTTCCCCGTGGCGGCCGAGTGCATCGGCGGCACGGGCCATCCAGTAGGAACCGCGCGAGCGCGAGACCGGCGTGGAGACATTGTCGCGCAGATGCGTGAAGTGGGCGAGGGCCTCTTCCGGGCGGTCGAGATGGACCAGGGCGAGCCAGCCGGCGACGAATTCCGCATCGGCAAAATCGGCGCCTGCGCTCATGCCATGGGCGCGGGCGAGAGCGTAGGCTGTTTCATACTCGCGATCGCGCACCAGGTTGAGGATCATGAGCTTGCGCTCGGTCCACATCAGTTCCAGCGCATCGGTATTGCCATAGCTGTCCGGCAGTTGCAGCAGCAGCGGCAGGGTGGTGTCGGTGAGACCGGCCCGGCGGCGCCAGCGGGCGCGTTCGAACACCAGTCCGGCATCGTTGGACAGTGAGGCCGGTACGCGGTCGACGGCGCGGTCGACACCGCTCTGGCGGCCGGCCAGGCGCAGTCGGGCATCGGCCAGGTCATGATTATTGCCCGACAGAAGCGGCAGGACCCGGCGGGCGGCGGTACGCTGGTTCGACCAGATCAGATAGTCGATCCGCGCCATGTGGTCGTCTTCGGTGAAGAGATCGCGGTGGGCCTGATAGGTCTCGCTCTGCACCGAGAGGGGCAGGAATTCATGGCGCCAGGTCTCGCGCAGCAGGGCCTCGCCCTCCTCGATGCGACCGGTCTCGATAAGCGCTTCGGCGTATTCCACCGCGCCACGGCCCGTGGTCGCCGGATTGTTCTCGAACCACGAGACAATGAAGGGCGCGGTCATGCCGCTTTCATCAATCTTGGATTCGGCTTCCGAGCGGATGAAGCTGTCGCGCGGCCAGTTGTCCAGCTCGTTCAGCGCCATGTCGAGCTCGAGGAAGCTCGCGCGGGCATCACCCAGGGCGATGCGCCAAAGCAGGACATCGCGGGCCGAGGTGTCGGTGAGTTCATCGCGGATCTCGCGCACGCGGATCCAGTCCTCGTCGTCCGCCGCGTCGAGACCGCGCTGGAAGCGCGTGAAATCGGCGTCCGAGAGGTATTGCGAGAAATTCACCGGATCCGGCCGCATGCGCGGCGTGGGAATCTGGGCAGAGGCCGGCACGGCAAGGGCAATGAGTGCCAGCGCGGAAAGGCAATAAGCGATCATGGATCGTAGGACACTTTCTGACCGAAGGGGCATGACATCATCGCTGCAAGACCGGCTCACTGTCCAGACTTGACAACAAGACTTGGCCGTTTCTGTGCCCGTCGATATGGTCGCGCGCTCGTTTTTCGGTTTCCGGGATTGAAACATGTTCAAAGGGTCCATCACTGCGCTGGTCACGCCGTTCAAGAATGGTGCCGTTGACGAGGCGGCCGTCGCCGCGCTGGCCGAACGCCAGATCGAGGCCGGTTCGCACGGTCTGGTGCCCTGCGGCACGACCGGCGAAAACGCGACGCTGACCTTCGAGGAGCATATGCGGGTCGTCGAGATCGTCGTCGAGACGGCGCGCGGCCGTGTGCCGGTGATCGCCGGCACGGGCTCGAACAATACCGCTGTCGCGATCCAGAATCAGGTGCGCGCGAAGGAACTTGGTGCCGATGCCGGGCTGATCGCGGCGCCCTACTATAACAAGCCGAATGCCGAAGGCCTGTACCAGCACTACAAGGCGATCAATGACGCCGTCGATCTGCCGATCGTGGTCTACAATGTGCCGGGCCGCACCGTGATCGACCTGCAGGCCGACACTGTGGCGCGTATTGCGACGCTTGAGCATGTCGTGGGCATCAAGGATGCCACGGGCGATGTCGCCCGCGTGACCCAGCACCGCCGCCTGATCGGTACGGATTTCGTGCAGCTGTCCGGGGATGACCCGACGGCTCTGGGCTATAATGCGACGGGCGGTGTCGGCGCGATCTCCGTCACCTCGAATGTGGCGCCGGCCCTGTGCGCGCAATTCCAGGCCGCCACCTTGTCCGGCGATTGGGAAACGGCCCGTGCGATCAATGACAGCCTGCTGCCGCTGCATCATGCCCTGTTCACCTCGGCCAGCCCCGGCCCGACCAAGTATGCGATGTCGCTGCTCGGCGTGATGAATACCGAGCTGCGCCTGCCGCTGACCGAGCCGGATGAGGCGTCGAAAGCTGCAGTCCGTGAGGCGATGGTCATTGCCGGACTGCTGGACGCTGCCTAGATGATGCGCCCATGAGCAAACCCAAGACAGAGACCGGCGCCGTCGCCGTCAACCGGCGCGCCCGGTTCGATTACGAGATCGAGGAGACGTTCGACGCCGGCCTGATGCTGATGGGTTCGGAGGTCAAATCCCTGCGCGAAGGCCGCGCCAATATCGCCGAGAGCTATGTCAGCCCGGAACGCGGCGAAATCTGGCTGGTCAATGCGGATATTCCGCCCTACGGCCCGGCCAACCGTTTCAACCACGAGCCGCGCCGGCATCGCAAACTCCTGCTCAAGCGCAACGAGATCGAGAAGCTGGCCGGGGCGGTGACCCGCGACGGGCGGACGATCATCCCGCTGCGCCTCTTCTTCAACAATCGCGGTATCGCAAAGCTCCAGATCGGCCTGGCCAAGGGCAAGAAGACGGTCGACAAGCGCGAGACGATCAAGCGCCGCGAGTGGGATAAGCAGAAATCCCGTCTTCTGAAGAATTACGGCTGACCGCGATCAGCCCGCGACGCTGTCCGCGACTTCCACGGCAAACCGGTCCCGATAGGCCTGCGGCGTGATGCCCAGCTGGCGGGCAAAACTGCGCCGCATGCGTTCGTCATTGCCGAACCCGGTGCGCATGGCGATCGTCTTGATGCTGACGCCGGGGTTTTCCAGCATGGCGCGGGCGGCCTCGACGCGCATCTGCTCGACGGCGCGGGCCGGTGTCATGCCGGTTTCCTCGGTATAGATCCGGGCGAAATTGCGCGGGCTCATGCCGCTGCGATGGGCAAGGGCGTCGACCCGCAGATCGGCCGTCAGATTGTCCTTCATCCAGAAATGCAGGGCGTCAAACTTGCCGGTGGCCGACTGGGTCTGCTGTTTCAGGGCTTCGGAGAATTGCGACTGGCCGCCGGGCCGCTTCACGTAAACGAGCATGTTGCGCGCCAGATCCAGGGCCAGGTCGCGGCCATGATCGGTTTCCACGAGCGCCAGGGCGAGGTCGATTCCGGCGGTAACGCCGGCCGAGGTCCACACGCCCTCATCCTCGATGAAGATCGGGTCCGGATCGATGTCGGCCTTGGGGCAGATCCGGGCCAGATCACTACAGCGCTGCCAGTGCGTCACCGCGCGGCGGCCGTCGAGCAGTCCGGCTGCGCCCAGCAGGAAAGCGCCGGTGCAGGTCGAGGCGACCCGTCCACATTTCTCCGCCGCGCGCTGGATGCCGGCGACCAGGCGGTTGTCGCGGCTGGCCGCATAGACCCCGTCGCCACCGCATGCGATCAGCGTATCGCTGCTGTCCAGGCCCACACCCGCCAGGCGCCGCGTGTTCAGCGCGACGCCGGTGTCGGTCGTCACCGGACCGCCATACAGCGAGGCGAGGGTGGTGTTGTACGCGCCCCGGCCGAGCAGCTCGTTGGCATCGGAAAACACCTGCAACGGACCGGTCACGTCCAGCAGCTTGACCCGGTCATAGGTCAGGAAGGCGATGTGTCGTTCGATATGTTCGGGTTTGGCAGAAAATGTGGGCATAACGTCATTTGTGCCATCGCTTCTTCGAAATATCAAACCGCAAAGCGAGGCGGGAAGGAAGAGAGCAATGCAATCCGGGCGAATGAATACGGTGCTGAACGAGACCTGTCCGTGGTCGGGCAAGCCGGTGGCGGCCGACAGTCTGACGGATTATCGCGGGCATACTGTCGGCTTCTGTAACCCCGGATGTCGCGACAAGTTCCGGGTGGCGCTGCAGTTTTTCGACGGTTTGGTGGCGGCGAACGCGGTGCGCAATACAGAGGGTTAGCAAAAGCTGAACTGTGTGGATAACCCGGCCTGGATCTACGCTCCCTGTTGCCTGCCAAGCGATGCTAGGACGGCCGGCAAAGACATGATGCGGCGTCCGGTCACCTTTTCTGCCAGGATGAGTTCCGTCCGGCGCCGGGCCACCCCCTCAATTCGAGTCGAGATAGGCGCGGATGTCGGCGAACACGCTGTCGAACATGGCTTCGGTGAGCCGGCCGGTATTCGTGTTGTAACGCGAGCAGTGATAGCTGTCGAAGAGCTGCAGCGGGCCGTCGGGACCGTTCAGCTTCGCCCGGGTGCCGTGGCCGAAGGTGGCGTCCTTCATCTTGTGGCCCAGTGCGCGCAGCGTGTTGTCGTGCGAGATCTTGCCCAGGCAAAGCACAGCCTGAAGCCGGGGCAGGGCCGCGATCCGCGACGTCAGGAAGGGGCGGCAGGCATTGGCTTCCGCACCGACCGGCTTGTTTTCCGGCGGCACGCAGCGCACGGCATTGGTGATCATCGCATCGACAAGCGTCAGCCCGTCATCAGGCCGGCTGTCATAGGTGCCACGGGTGAAGCCGAACTTGCCCAGCGTGGCGTAGAGCAGATCGCCGGCCCAGTCGCCGGTGAAGGGGCGGCCGGTGCGGTTGGCACCGCGCAGCCCGGGCGCCAGCCCCACAACGAGCAGCCGCGCCTGAGGATCGCCAAAGGATTCAACCGGCGCATTATGCCAGTCCGGATGATCGCGCGCCGTCGCTTCGCGGAAAGCGACGAGGCGGGGGCAGAGCGGGCAGTCGAGCGGGGCTTCGGCCGGATAGGCTGCGCTCACGAACCGCCTCCGTTGCGCCCGATCATGCCTTCCAGATCGGCCAGTTCGATGAAGGTGTCAGCGGTCCGGCGCAGATCGTCGGAGACCATGGACGGCTGGGTCTTCAGCGAGGAGACCACACTCACACGTGCACCGCGGGACTGGGCCGCCTGGATGGCGCGCCGGAAGTCGCCATCGCCGGAGAACAGGATGATGTGGTCGAGGTAGGCGGCGGCCTCGATCATGTCGACGGCCAGCTCGATATCCATATCGCCCTTGATGCGGCGGCGCCCGCTCTCGTCGGTGAACTCGCGCGCCGGCTTCGTGATGACCGAGAAGCCGTTATAGTCCAGCCAGTCGACGAGCGGGCGCAGCGGGTTGTAGTCCTCCTGTTCCAGGAGGGCAGTGTAGTAATTGGCCCGGATCAGCTTGCCGCGCTTGCGGAATTCATCCAGCAGCCGCTTGAAGTCGATGTCGAAATCCAGCGCCTTGGTGGTGGAGAAGAGGTTGGCGCCGTCGATGAAAAGACCGATGCGCTCGTCGGGATAAAATGCCATCTGATTGTATCCTTTAAAAAATCACGGATCGAAAATGTCTGCTGCCGGCATCTATATCGCGCTTGGCGCTAACCTTCCAGAAGGCGGCCACACGCCGCAGGAAACGCTGGCCCTGGCGCTCAAGGCGCTGGCGGGCGAGGGCGTGTCTGTTGTCGCGTGTTCGTCGGACTGGTCGAGCCCGGCCTGGCCGGATCCCTCCGATCCGCCCTATGTGAACGCCGTTGCCGAAGTCGGATCGGACCTGTCTGCCCGCGCGCTGCTGGACCTTCTGCACCGGGTGGAAGCGCGGTTCGGCCGCAAACGCAGCCAGCGCAATGCGCCGCGCACGCTGGATCTCGATCTGATCGATCATCGCGGCACTGTTCTGAAGGCCGGAGACGGGCTGGAAATTCCTCATCCCCGGGCGACGCAGCGCGCCTTTGTTCTCTTGCCGCTGCAGGAAATTGCGCCCGGCTGGCACGATCCTGTGAGCGGCCGCAGCATTGGCGATCTGGTCGAGGCCTTGCCCCGCGCCGACCGCGACGCCATGTCAAAGCTGCAAACGGTTCCGCAGAAAGCGCCTTGAAGCCTTGCTTTTGCAGGGCGGCAGAGCTAGGAAACGCGGTTCCAACTCCAGCGCTGGTTCAAGGAGATCGCGCGCATGGCTCGCGTCACCGTCGAAGATTGCATCGATAAAATCCCCAATCGTTTCCGCCTCGTCCTGATGGCGGCGCATCGCGCCCGCAACATTTCGGCCGGTTCGGCGCTGACGATTGATCGCGACCGGGACAAGAATCCCGTCGTGGCGCTGCGCGAAATCGCCGACGAGACCCTCGACCTGGACAGCCTGAAGGAAAGCCTTGTGCACGGCCTTCAGCGCGTGCTGCCGAGTGAGGACGAGGAAGACGCCGCCAAGGAAGACGCCAAGCAGGACATGGAAGCCCTGCCGGCTCCGCCCGTCGAGCTCGACGAAGCGGAAATGCTCAAGGCGCTCCAGAACGACAGGGACGGCGCGCCTGACGGCCGTCTGTAGAGCGAATTGATCCACGGCGCGACGTCACCCGATCTGGCATCGCCGCCGCCCGCCATTCCCAGTGCGGACGAGCTGGTCGCACGCATCCATCGGTATTTTCCGAAGGTAGACGCTGGCTATGTGCGGCGTGCCTATGATTTTGCCGAGGAAGCGCACCGGCCGCAGCGGCGCCAGTCGGGCGAGCCCTATTTTGCCCATGTCGCACAGGTCGCGATGATCCTCGCCGACCTGCACATGGACGTGGCCACGGTGTGTACCGGGCTGCTCCACGACACGGTCGAGGATACGCCGGCGACGCTGGAAGACCTTACCCGCGAGTTCGGCGAGGAAACCGCCAGCCTGGTCGACGGCGTCACCAAGCTGGGCCAGATGGAATTGCGCTCCAAGCGCACCAAACAGGCTGAAAACCTGCAAAAACTGGTCGTCGCGATCTCGGCCGATGTGCGTGTGCTGATCGTGAAACTGTGCGACCGGCTGCACAATATGCGCACGCTGGGCGCCATCCCGCGGCCCGACAAGCGCGAGCGGATCGCCCGGGAAACGCTGGAAATTTACGCGCCGCTGGCGCGCCGGATCGGTATCAACCGGGTCTGCGTCGAGCTGGAAGACCTGGCGTTCGAACACATCAACCCGGCTGCCCACGAGTCGATCAACAAACGCCTCAAACTCCTGCGCGACGAACATGCCCAGGAAGTGTCGGCCGTCTCCCAGGCGATCACCGACCGGCTGGAACAGGCCGGCATCGAGGCGCGGATCTTCGGCCGCGAGAAACGGCCCTATTCGATCTGGCGCAAGCTGGAACGCAAGGGGCTGACCTTCGAGGAAATCGCCGACATCTATGCTTTCCGCCTGATCGTGACGACACCGGACGCGTGCTATCGCGCCCTCGGCGTGATCCACCAGGCTTGGCGGTGCATGCCCGAGCGCTTCCGCGATTTCATCTCGCTGCCCAAGCCGAATAATTACCGCTCCCTGCACACCACGGTGATCGGTCCGCACAATGTCCGCGTCGAGCTGCAGATCCGCACCGAGGACATGGAAGCGGTGGCCGAAAGCGGTGTGGCGGCGCATTGGCGCTACAAGAACTCGACCTATAAATACGACCCTGCTGCGGCCCAGGCGGCCGGTGGCGATCCGCTGGAGCGGCTGCGGCCCTTCGTGGAAATCCTCAACCAGGGCGGCGATCCGGACGAATTCCTCGAGCATGCCAAGCTCGAAATGTTCGCCGACCAGGTCTACTGCTTCACGCCGAAGGGCGATCTCATCTCGCTGCCGGCCGGCGCGACGCCGCTGGATTTTGCCTATGCGGTTCACACCGAACTGGGTCACACCACGGTAGCGGCCAAGATCAATGGCCGCGAACGTCCGCTGCGCACGCAATTGCGCAATGGCGATGTCGTGCAGATCGTGAAGGGCGGCGTGCGCCAGCCGCCGCAGGGCTGGGAGAATCTGGCCATCACCGGCCGCGCCCGGGCTGCGATCCGCCGCCTGATCCGCGAAAGCGAGCGCGACGAATTCCAGCGCATCGGCAAGATCATGGCCGAGCACGCTTTCCGCCGCGAAGGCCGCCAGCTGGTCGAGACCGATCTGGGCGATGCCCTGGCGCGGCTCGATCTGAAGGATGCCGAGGAGCTCTACGAGATGCTGGGCCGGGGCCGGGTGTCGTCCGGCGATCTGCTCAATGCGGTCTTCCCGGGCCGTCTCGACGAGCGCGGCGATGTCACCGATCGCGAACTGATCGAGGACGACAAGGCGCGTCTCTTCGTGCGGGGCCGCGGGCTCACACAGGGTGTGACGCTGCACTTCGCCGATTGTTGCTCGCCGCTGCCCGGTGACCGGATTGTCGGCCTCCTGATCCCGGACAAGGGTGTCGAGATCCACACGATCGACTGCGAGACGCTGGCCGATCACGAGGAAGACGAGATGGATCGCTGGCTCGACCTGGCCTGGACGGCCGAGGCCGAGGACAATGCGGTCTCCATGGCCCGCATCGAGGCGGTGCTGCACAACGGGCAGGGCGTGCTGGCCGAGATCGCCAAAACCGTGTCCGAGAATCGCGGCAATATCGCCAGCGTGAAGACGCGGCGCCGCTCGACCGACTTTTTCGACATGGAATTCGATGTCGAGGTGTTCGACACGCGGCACCTGGCCAATATCCTGGCGGCGCTGCGCATGTGCCCGTCGGTTGTTTCCGCCGAGCGCAAGCGCGCCGATCACGAAGAGAGCGAGGAATAGATGACACGCGACGAGGTTCTGGCTGAATTCCGCGGTGCCGGCGCTTTGCTGGAAGGCCATTTCATCCTGTCTTCGGGCCTGCGCAGCCCGGTCTTCCTGCAGAAGGCCAAAGTGTTCGCCGACCCGGCCCGGACGGAAAAACTGTGCCGCGCGCTCGCCGAAAAGGTGAAGGCCGAACTCTCCGAACAGCCCACCGTGATCGTCTCTCCGGCTGTCGGCGGCATCGTCCCCGGTTATGAAACGGCGCGCCAGATGGGGCTGAAAGCCCTCTATGTCGAGCGTGAGAACGGTGAGTTCACCCTGCGCCGCGGCTTCGAACTCACCGCCGATGACAAGGTTCTGGTGGTCGAGGATATCGTCACCACGGGGCTTTCCTCGCGCGAATGCATCGAGGCGATCCAGGCGACCGGGGCCACCGTGCTGGCCGAGGCCTGTCTGGTGGATCGCTCCGGCGGTGAGGCCGATGTCGGCGTGCCGCTGATCGCGCTGACCGAATACAAGGTGCCGGCCTATCCGGCCGACCAGCTGCCGCCGGAACTGGAAGCCATTCCGGCGATCAAGCCCGGGAGCCGTGGACTGGCATGACGATCCGTCTCGGCGTCAATATCGACCATGTGGCGACGATCCGGAATGCCCGCGGCGGCGCCCATCCCGATCCCGTGCGTGCGGCCCGGCAGGCGGCCGAGAGCGGGGCGGACGGGATCACGGCGCATCTGCGCGAAGACCGCCGCCACATCACTGATGCCGATATCGACCGGCTGATGGCGGAGATCGAATTGCCGCTGAACCTGGAAATGGCCGCGACCCCGGAAATGCTGGAGATCGCGCTGCGGCACAAGCCGCATGCCTGCTGCATCGTGCCGGAAAAGCGCGAGGAACGGACGACCGAGGGCGGTCTCGACGTGGCCGCGGGGCATAATCACATCGCGCCCTTTGTGCGTCAGCTCGGCGAGGCGGGGATCCGCGTCTCGCTCTTCATCGAGCCGGACCCGGTGCAGATTGCCGTCGCCGAGGCGATGGGCGCCGCCGTGGTCGAACTGCACACCGGCGCCTATTGCGAGGCCGCACTGGCCGGCGACACGGCCGGGCGGCAACGCCTGCTGGAACGGCTGGCGGAAGCTTCCGCCATCGCCCATGGCCGCGGTCTGGAAGTTCATGCCGGCCACGGCCTGACCTATGACACGGTGAAGCCGGTCGCCGCCATTCCCGGGATCGCCGAGCTGAATATCGGCCATTTCCTGATCGGCGAAGCGATCTTCCGCGGTCTGCGCGAGACCGTCGAAACCATGCGCGGCCTGATCGCCGAGGCGCGGGCGGAGCGAAGCTGATGATCATCGGCCTTGGTTCCGACCTGATGGATATCCGGCGTATCGAGAAATCGCTGGACCGGTTCGGCGACCGTTTCGTGCAGCGCGTCTTCACCGAGATCGAACAGGCGAAATCCGAGGCGCGGCGCATGCGGGCGGCCAGCTATGCCAAGCGGTTTGCGGCCAAGGAGGCCGGAGCCAAGGCGCTGGGTACCGGGATTGCGCGCGGCGTGTCCTGGAAGGAGATCGGTGTCGTCAACCTGCCCGGCGGCAAGCCGACGCTCGCCTTCACGGGGCGGGCGCTGGAGCGTCTGCGCATGCTGACGCCGCAGGGCATGGAGGCTCATGCCCATATCACCATCACCGACGATCATCCCTGGGCCCAGGCTTTCGTGGTGATCGAGGCCCGTCCGCTGGGCCACCATCTGGACGGCATGCTCCATGGCTGACGCGCAGAGCGAACTGGAAGCGCGGATCGGCTATGCCTTCAAGGACAGGAGCCTGATCGACCGCGCCCTGACCCATGCCAGCTATGGCGATGGCCGCAAGGGCGTGCGTTCCTATGAGCGCCTGGAATTCCTCGGCGACCGGGTGCTGGGCCTGATGACGGCGGAAGCCCTGTTCCGCCTGTTCGACAAGGCCAGCGAGGGCGCGCTGGCGCCGCGTCTCAATGCGCTGGTGAACAAGAATGCCTGTGCCGATGTCGCCCGGTCGATCGATCTGGGCGAGGCGCTGAAAATGGGCCGGTCCGAGGAACGCGGCGGCGGCCGCAACAAGACCTCGATCCTGGGCGATGCCTGCGAGGCGCTGATCGCGGCGATCTATCTGGATGGCGGCCGTCCGGCGGCGCAGGCCTTCTATGACCGTTTCTGGGGACCGCGCATCGAGGCGCTGAAGGCCAAGCCGGAAAACCCCAAATCCGCCCTGCAGGAATGGGCGGCTCGTACCGGGCACGGCGTGCCGCGCTATCAGCTCACCGAACGCTCGGGACCGGATCACCGTCCCGTCTTTACCGTCGAAGTCACCGTCTCGCCGCTCGATCCGGCGATCGGCGAGGGCGGTTCCAAACAGGCCGCCGAACGCGCTGCGGCCACCGCACTTCTCGAACGCGAAGGACAGCATGTCTGACACGCCCCAAACCCGCTGCGGCTTTGCCGCGGTCATCGGTTCGCCCAATGCCGGCAAGTCGACCCTGGTCAATGCCCTGGTCGGCGAGAAGGTCACCATTGTCACCCACAAGGTCCAGACGACCCGTTTCGCCGTGCGCGGCGTGGCGCTGGAGGGGGGCAGCCAGATCGTACTGGTGGACACGCCCGGCGTGTTCGCACCCAAGCGGCGGCTGGACAAGTCGATGGTCGCGGCCGCGTGGAGCGGCGCCGAGGATGCCGACGCCGTCGTGCACGTCATCGATGCCGGTGCGCGGGCCCGGCTGGAACATGGTGGTGCCAAGAGCGGCGACAAACGCATGGTCCAGGATGACCAGCGCGTGATCGACGGTCTGAACAAGGCCGGCCGCAAGGCGATCCTGGCGCTCAACAAGGTCGACATGATCGACCGGGATCATCTGCTCGCCATGTCGCAGGAGCTCTACGAGACGGGCGTTTATTCCGACGTCTTCATGATCTCCGCCAAGACCGGTTCCGGCGTCAAACAGCTCAAGACTTTCCTTTCGGGCCTCATGCCCGAGGGCGTCTGGCACTATCCCGAAGACCAGGTTGCCGACCTGCCATCCCGCATCCTGGCCGCCGAGATCACGCGCGAGAAAGTCTATCTGCGCCTGCACGAGGAATTGCCCTACGCCTCCATGGTGGAGACCGAGGTCTGGAAGAAGCTGCGCGACGGCTCGATCCGGGTGGAGCAGTCCGTCATCGTCGAGCGCGATACGCAAAAACCCATCGTGCTGGGCAAGGGCGGCAGTGCCATCAAAGCCATCGGCGAGGCGGCCCGCAAGGAAATGGAAGAGGTGCTGGGCTGCAAGGTCCACCTCTTTCTCAATGTGAAGGTCGACGCCAAATGGATGGCCCGCCGCTCCCACTACAAGGATGTCGGCCTGGATTTCGACGTATAGGCGCCTCTGTCGCGGCCTTCTATTTCGGACCGCCCATCGGCGGCCTGGCGATTTGCGGGCCATCGTGGCCCGGGCCGGCGATCGCGGCTTGATAGGATTCTTCCGACGGCCAGTTGAGCAGGGCACGTTGGTGTCCGTTCTCGGTCTCGAAGAAGCCACTCAACAGGCTGAGCTGTTGCACTCCAGGTCCAGTCAGGTCGCCGCTCAGTGACGATATCCAATTGCTTAGCTCGCGATATCGTTCGAGATCGATGCTCGCGCCCGTAAAGACCTGGCAACCCGGTATGTTCATCAGGCGCTGGCAGTCGTCCGGCGTGTACGCGTCCAGTGCGCTGTCCAGCGCTCGCTGGGCCTCATTTCGCATATAGCCCATCTCTGTCGCGAGTTGCGGCAAGGCCATTTGAGTCAGGGAATGTTGCACCTGTGTCCATGTGCGCAGGCCTCTCATCGTCTCTTCGGTATTGGCCAGCACGCCATCACCAATGGTTTCCAATTCAAAGCCCGTCTCGAAAAAGGAAAGCTGCTGCAACGCGGAGATCACCTCATCCGGCATGCCGGGGGTGGTCGTCGAAGGGCGTTCCGGGCTCTCCTGAAAGCCCTGATCAAGCACTTGCCGGACGCTCGTTGCCGACGACATCAAGGTGGAGAGGTCCGTGCCATTCCGTTCCAACGGTGGGTCTGACGCTTTGGCGAGGGCCCAAGCCTGAACCACCATGTCAGCGCCTTCAAGGAACCGGCTCGATCCCTGCAGCTGTTCGATATAGGTCGCGTAGATATCCTGCCACAAATACATGTCCGACAAGTCATGCGGCGGCGGGTTGAACACCCATTCGGCAGCCCAGTTTTCATTCAGAAAGATCGGGAGGTAGTAGTCACCGCGTCTCGCAATGATGAGACCGGCGCGCAGATCAACAGCGCCATCCTGCAAGTCCTGTGTGCGCTCCGACGCGAGTTGTCGCATGCAAACCAGTTGTGTCGCGTAGAAGTCGCGCACCCGCGCTATGTCCGCTGAAAACGTGTCAGCGACGTCCTTGATCTCGTCCGGCGTCATGTCGGGGGTGATCGATTGCGACAGATTGACGATGTCGAAGTCCGGGATGTCTGTCATGCAGGGACCGCGCCCACCGAGGTCCAGTGTGACGGTTTCGATCGCGAGGGGGGCACGCACTCTCAGATACGCCTCGCCAACACTCGAGCCCCGTGTCCAACGATTGCTTTCATTGGCTGGCAGAAGTGTGAGGGCATAGGTGTCGCCGCTTTCCCAGTCATACCCGGAGACATCCACGACAACCTGCGTGTTGCTCCAGCTGATGACCGTTTCGAGCGGGCGTGGGCGGCCCGTTCCGACAGGTTCGGCCAGGACCCGTCCCGGCTGGTCGCCGAAATCATATCCATTCAGGGTGAGCTGGCTGTCGCCGACATAGAGGAGGGCGGCGGTGTTCCGATCGCGTTCTTCAGGTTCGTCGACCAGTGTGATGACGGGCGCGCGGGCACACCAATTTGCGACGGCATCCTCGCCGGTGAAACGGGGTTGATGCGATTGCCGCGCCGGGTCTGACGGCACATATCCTTGGTCGAGCCAGTAGGGATTGTCGGGATCATCGACCTGATCCGATTCAACACCTGCATCGCGGATCTGGCAGATCGAGCGCACGGGGCTGGATTGAAATTCGCGCTCCCGGGCATTGGGGCCGGCATAGCCGGGATGGGTGCCCTGATACATGCGCCCTGCCAAGCGCTCGCACAGTTGGCGATTGTGGGGGGTCGGCTCGGCGCGCAATTCCCGCAAAACATCGCGATTCTCGCACCAATAGTCGGATTGCGCGCCCGTGAAGGCGCCGTAGAGGGTCTGGATATCCCGGCCGCGCACATCTCTTTCAGGCAGTGCCGGGATCGTCCAGTCAGCGGCCTCGCTGGTCAGCCCGACCGGCTCGACATAGCTGGGCAATTCATAGGCCCCGCCTTCCTGAAACTCCCAGACCGTATTGGGATTGGACAGGTTTTCCTGACCGAGCAGGCTCGCGAGGCTGTGGGCGAATGATGTCATTTCGCCGCGAGCGACCTGCGTGCCGTCGGGGTCTTCGCGGCCATAGAGCCAGAGACGCGTCGCATAGGCCACCAGCTCCGCCCGATCGCCGACAGCCTGGCTGGTGCTTCCGGGTGTTTCGCCCAGGGAGACAAGAAAGTCGGCGGTCGAAATCAAGGCCAGAGACCGTTCCGGGTTGGGGCCCAACAGGCCGATCATCATCGACTCATTGGTGGCCCACATATTCCAGCAATCATCCTGTTCGATCACCGCAAAGTCCGGCGCTGAAGCCGAAAGCGGGGCTTGATACACGCCAAAACCGCCGGCTTCGTTCGGACCCAGTGCACGGATGACCTCCGCCCAGCCCGCGCCGGCACATTCCCGCATTCCCGCGAACTGGGTCGGGACAGTCAACATCTGATCGGTCGCGCCGGGCGAATACCTGCTGAGGCTGAAATTATTGTCCAGGGCATCCTGGAACCGCTCATCTCCGATCCCGGAGGTGGGCGGGCCGTCAGCGTCTTCCGACACATGGCGATACTGCATCGGCACGGCAAAATTTCCCAGACCGGCCACCGGCGAGGACATGGGATCGGCCCGGGTCAGCAGGGCTTCCATCCAGCGATGCTGATTGACCAGGGCTTCCGCGCCGTGGATGAGCCCGGCCAGTCCGCCGATCAGGAGGTGTTGCGGCAGGGACACCGGCATCTGCTGCGGGTCGGGCGCATCCCATCGCTCCCACATATGACCGATCGCCCATCGGTCCTGCAGGAAATGCTGGGCGTACCCCTCATAGGCGAGCGCCAGAAGTTCCGCCTCTTTCAACTCATCCGCATAGAGCTCGCGCTCGGTATCGGTCATGGCGTCGCGCATCTCGCGGGCGCGTCCGGCGAGAGCAAGTGCATTGCGGTGATGATGCGCGTACATCTCGGTAGCCTGGGACCCGAAATGGACCGAGTTCAGGCCTCCGAGCCAACCGGCGAACTCATGGCAGCGCGAGGTGTAGGTGGAGGACTGGAAGGCAGGACAAGTCGTGTTCTTGTTCAGCCAGTCATAGAGGGCGAAACTATAGTCCGGAAGGCCCGCAAAATGCCCGGGCGGCGGGATGCGGCGTTCTTCGACAGCGGTCTCCGGATCATCGCCTGCGCGAGCCGTATCGGACATTTCATCGGCCCGGAAATGGCTGGCATTGAGATCGACGACGTCCAGGGTCGCGCTGCCGCCCCGGCCGAACAGCCGGCGCAAATCACCCGTCGGGTCGAGATAGTCGAATGTGTCATCGCTGACACTGGTGTGTTCAGGCAGGCTCGAAGACGGGGCTTCCTGATAGATCGACATCCAGGGGTGACCGGCGATCACGCGGGTGTCCCAGGCCGCCAGTCCCAGCCCGACCGTCGCGACCAAGGTGAACACTGCCAGCTTGCGGTTCATGGCTGACCCTCCTGCGGGCGGCACGGACTGCCTTCAGTGAGGAACACGGCATCGAAAGCGGCCAGCTCGTCAGCCAGTGCGGACAGGCGGTCAAACTCATCCTTGCAGGATTGTTCAAACGGCGCCGCCCCGACGCAGGCAGTGATCGTGTCGCCCTCGTCGGCGCACGCGATAACGCCGCTCAGGGCGCTGCCCCATCGGACAATGGCGTCATTGCGTTCCGGGTCGTAGTAAATATCAATGGCTGGCTGACCATGGGCGCCGGAAATCGATCCTGCATTCTGACATGTCGTGGACCCGCCACAGGGCGGGCGCGCGGCCTGGGTGCTGAGGGTCTCAACCGTCATGCCATCGGAGACAGGCGTGGCCTCCGTGGCGGGGGTGGCTTCTGTGTCGGGGGCGGGGATTGCGCGGACGTCGACCGGGTCCGGAAACTTGCCGGGGGCAGGCTCCTGATCCGGTTCAAGCGGTACTTGCGGGCGTGGGAGCGGGGCGAGGTCGGGCGGCATTTCTGTCCCGGGGAAGGGCGAGACATCGGTAGACTCGATTCCCGGTGCGTCCTCCTCCGATGCTTCATCGCCCGAGCCACACGCCACCAAAAAAGCCGCGAGTAATCCCGTCAGTGCGGGACGAACTTTGTCCAGCGCCGCCATCAGTGCCCCCCGATTGTGCGCGGCAAGACTAACAGCCGGAAAGGGGGATACAAGTCAAAGGCGAGTGCGCCGGAAATCAGTCCATCGATTGGGCTTGCAGCACGCGTGGCACGGCCTAAGATTGAGTCAGATAAGGTGGCTTGCCTGGGCCGGGACCTGTCCTGTGCTCGGTCCTGGCTGGTTGCTAAAAACCTGACCCGAGACCCGGATAACCGACGCGGATGGAAATCATGTCTTACTTGTCTATGCGAGGAGCGCTGACGGCTGCGGCTTCTGCACTTTTTGCGTTGATTGCGGCCAATCCAGTCTCCGCCCAGGATGCGGATCCGAAAGCGCCTGCGGACGAAATGCTCAGCGCGCAGGTACTCGAGGCGTTGATTCTCGCCGGTGCCGATCATCCCGTCGAGTTTGTGGGCCCGGACTATATTGGCGTGCTCGACGCGCAGGGGCTTTCGCATACCCTGCCGGGTGTCCTGGCGAGCCTGTTCGGATCGCTGCCGACGGCGGCGGACGACTGGGGCGGCCCCAATCATGCAGAACTGGTTGATAGCTGCGAGAGCCCGTCCGGGGCGTGCAGTTTGAGCGTGCTCTATGTGGACATATTCGACGGTGAAAGATCCGAGTCGGCTGTGATCCTGACCTTCGAGCTCGAGGATGGCCGTCTGGCGCCGGGCGTACCGGTAAGACTGGATCTGGCTGGATAACGGCCGGCAGGGCCGCCGGTTTATCCTGAATGAGCGGGGGAGGGCGCAAGCCGTCGCACCGGCTGCGGGCATTTGCCGGATGCGGCTGCGGGCAGACTCACCTACAACCGCGCGATGGAATGGCGTGACAAGGGCATTGTCCTGGCTGTGCGGCCGCATGGCGAGACAAGTGCCATCGTGGAAATCCTGACCGAGAGCCAGGGTCGGCATGCCGGCCTGGTCAAGGGCGCGCGGTCGCGGGCCATGCGCCCCGTGCTGCAGCCGGGCAATCAGGTGATGGTGAGCTGGCGTGCCAGGCTGGCCGAGCATCTCGGCATGTTCCAGGTCGAGGCCGACCATCTCGGCGCCGGCGGCGTGATGGAGGACCGGGCCGCGCTCGCCGGTCTCAATGCAGCCTGTGCACTGGCCGTGATGGCGCTGCCGGAGCGCGAGGCGCATCCGGCGGTGCATGCCGGGTTCGAGCTCCTGCTGTCCGCCTTCGAGGACGAGGACCTCTGGCCGGCACTTTATGTGCGCTGGGAGGCGGGCGTGCTGTCGGATCTGGGCTACGGGCTCGATCTCAAGAAATGCGCCGTGACCGGCGAGACCGATGATCTCAGCCATGTCTCGCCACGCACCGGCCGCGCCGTGTGCCGCGAGGAGGCAGCGCCCTATGCGGCCAAGCTGCTGGAATTGCCGGGCTTCATGCGCGGCTCCGGCGAGATTGCCGAAGGCGATATCGCCAAGGGGCTGGACCTGACCGGCTATTTCCTCGAACGCCGCGTGCTCTGGCCCGTCGACAAGCAATTGCCCGAAGCGCGTAGCCGGGTGATCGCGGAGCTGGAGCGGATGGGGCGGTTGTGATTAGGACAAAAACTGGCTGAGCATGTATTTTGTGCTCCGATGGGGAGCGCTATGTCGAAACATTCGGAAATTATAGAAAAAATCAGAGATTGCAGAGATCCGGTCAAGCTTGAGATGTGGGTCAAAAATGCAAAACGCGCCGGGGCACAAGACGTGGAAAACGCCGCCTTCCGCCAGCTGATAGCTGTTTTGCCTTCGGTACAACCAGGCACTGTTGAGCATGCTCTCTGGCAAACAATCCACGCGTTCGAGGCTGTTTTGAAAGAGGAACGCGGGAAAACCACCCGCCTTTCACGCACCCGGCAGAAAATTGAACGTGTCGGAGAGAAGAAAACCTTGGAGGACTGGGCTTTGAGCGAAAGCCGTTCTCAAGGATTCGAAATGCTCCGGCAGCGAGGCATGCTGGAGCTTGTCGGCGAAGCTATTGTGCTTCGCTTTGCTGGCGAGTTTGATTCTCATATTGTCGCGGCTGCTCGGAAAGTCTTTCTGAAGGCAGGGTTGAGCGACCAGGAGATCACCGATCTCGTTCGTAGTCAGGCCCACATTCCCCACAGCTAATCCTGCGCTCCCGGCCTGCCTCGCCAGCCGTGTCGGCTATACTGACCGGATACGAATCACGAGGCGTTGAGGCATGGGCGATCATTTCGATCCGGATGGCGGGCACATTATCGAGGAGAAGTT
This sequence comes from Maricaulis sp. ABE4_448, assembly GCF_056160825.1. Classification (NCBI taxonomy): domain Bacteria; kingdom Pseudomonadati; phylum Pseudomonadota; class Alphaproteobacteria; order Maricaulales; family Maricaulaceae; genus Maricaulis; species Maricaulis sp. ABE4_448. The sequence goes on along the minus strand of NZ_JBSWXX010000005.1, from coordinate 71,465 downwards.
CGAGGATGCGCTGTCGCGGCGCTATCTCGCCTATGCGCTCTCCACGATCACCCAGCGGGCCCTGCCGGACGCACGCGACGGGCTGAAGCCGGTGCACCGGCGTCTGCTCTACGCCATGCGCGAGCTGAAGCTGAACCCGGACCAGGCCTTCAAGAAGTCGGCCCGCGTGGTTGGCGATGTGATCGGCAAATACCACCCGCATGGCGACCAGTCGGTCTATGAGGCGCTGGTGCGTTTGGCTCAGGATTTCGCCTCGCGCTATCCGCTGGTCGAGGGGCAGGGCAATTTCGGCAATATCGACGGCGATGGCGCAGCCGCCATGCGTTACACCGAAGCCCGCCTGACCAAGGCCGCCGAACTCCTGCTGCGCGATATCGAACATGGCACGGTGGATTTCGAGGAGACCTATGACGGGTCCGAAAGCGAACCGCTGGTCCTGCCCGGTGCCTTCCCGAACCTCTTGGCCAATGGCTCGACCGGCATCGCCGTGGGCATGGCGACCTCGATCCCGCCGCACAATGTCGCCGAGATCTGTGCGGCCGCACTGACGCTGATCGACAATCCGGAAACCGAAACCGACGCGCTCCTGAAACATGTGAAGGGCCCGGATTTCCCGACCGGCGGCACGATCGTTGAGTCGCCGGAATCGATCCGTGAGGCCTACGAGACCGGCCGCGGCGGTTTCCGCGTTCGCGCCAAGTGGGAGAAGGAAGATCTCGGCCGCGGCATGTGGCGCGTGGTGATCACCGAAATCCCCTACCTGGTCCAGAAGTCCAAACTGGTCGAACGCATCGCCCAGCTGATGGACGCCAAGAAACTCCCCTTGCTGGACGATATTCTCGACGAGAGCGCCGAGGATATCCGCCTCGTGCTGGAGCCGAAATCCAAGCTCGTCGATCCGGACATGCTGATGGAGTCGGTGTTCAAGCTCACCGATCTGGAAACCCGCATTTCGCTGAACATGAATGTGCTCGATCCCACCGGCACACCGCGGGTGATCGGGCTGAAGGACGTGTTGCAGATCTGGCTGGAGCATCGCCGCGAGGTCGCCGTGCGCCGGGCCGAGACGCGCCTGGCAAAGGTGGAGGACCGGCTGGAAGTGCTGGCCGGTTATCTCATCGTTTATGCCGATCTGGACGAGGTGATCCGGATCATCCGGTTCGAAGACGAGCCCAAGGCCAAGCTGATCGAGACTTTCTCGCTGACCGAGCGTCAGGCCGAAGCCATCCTGAACATGCGCCTGCGGGCCCTGCGCAAGCTGGAAGAGCTGGAAATCCGCAAGGAAGACGAGGCCCTGCGCGGCGAACGCAAAGTGTTGAAGGAGCTGATCGGCTCCACGGAACGCCAGTGGGAGAAGGTGGGGCAGGAGATCGGCGAGGTCGCTGATTATTATGCGCAATCCACGCCGCTGGGCCGCCGCCGCTCGGCTTTCGGCAAGGCGCCGGACATTGCCGGCGATGCACCGATCGAGGCCTTCGTGGTGCGCGAACCGATCACGGCCGTCCTGTCCGAGAAGGGCTGGGTGCGCGCGCTCAAGGGCCATATCAACGACGTCACCGAGCTGAAGTTCAAGGAGGGCGATCGTTCGGCCTTCGCCGTGAAGTGCGAGACGACGGACAAACTCCTGATGTTCGCGACGGACGGGAAGTTCTACACGCTGGAAGCCTCCAAACTGCCGGGCGGCCGCGGTCATGGCGAACCGGTGCGGCTTCATGTCGACCTGCCCGAGGATGCCGCGCCGATCGGCCTGTTCAAATACGATCCGGAACGCACGCTTCTGGTCGCCTCGACCGGCAATACCGGTTTCCGCATCCAGGAGAAGGACTGTGTCGCCATGAAGAAGGGCGGCAAGCAGATCCTCAACCTGATGGCGGGTGACGAGGCGCTGCTGTGCATCCCGGCCATGGGCGACAGCTGCGCGCTGATCGGCGAGAACAAGAAACTCCTGGTCTTCCCGCTGGAGGAAATTCCCCAGATGTCGCGCGGCAAGGGTGTGCGGCTGATGGGCGGCAAGGGTGCGCGTCTCGCCGATGCCACGACGTTCTCGGCGGAAGAGGGGCTGACCTGGCTCGATGGCGCCGGGCGCCGTTTCAATCTGGAAGACTGGCAATTGTGGACCGCCAAACGGGCGCAGGCCGGCAAGATGGCGCCGCGCGGCTTCCCGCGCTCGCTCCGCTTTGCGCCGCGCGGCTCGGAATTCCTCGCTTCACAGGCGAAGGCGGAATAGGTAAGTCTCGAAAGTCATTCAACGTCCTGCCGACAGGAGACGACATATGGACGCCGGTATTATCCTTCTGATCCTTGTGATCGGCATCGGTATCTTCCTGGTGATGGTCTACAACCGTCTCGTCGCTCTGCGGCAGACATGTAACCAGGCCTGGGGCGATATCGATGTGCAGCTGAAACAGCGCCACGATCTGGTGCCCAATATCGTGGAGACGGTGAAAGGTTATGCCGCGCACGAAAAGGACACGCTGGAAAACGTCACCAAGGCGCGCCAGCAGGCCATCGATGCCAACTCGCTGAAAGGCCTGGCGGAGGCCGAGAACATGCTCTCCGGCGCCCTGCGCCAGCTGTTTGCCCTGTCCGAAGCCTATCCGGACCTCAAGGCCAACCAGAACTTCCTGTCGCTGCAGAACGAGCTGGCGGACCTGGAGAACAAGATCGCTGCCGCCCGCCGCTTCTTCAACAATGCGGTCAACGAGTACAACACGGCGACCGAGCAATTCCCGGCTGTCGTGATTGCCGGCTCGATGGGCTTCAAGCAGCGCGAATATTTCGAAGTCGGCGAAGCCGAACGTGCCGCCCCGAAGGTGCAGTTCTAGGCCATGTTCCTGGGTGCGACCGGACTTCGCTCCCATATCTGGAACAATAATCTGAAATCCGTCCTGCTACTGGCCGGGTTTCCCATCCTTCTGGTCCTGCTCGGGCTGGCGGTGACATGGCTCACCGTCGGCCTGGCAGACCCTTCTGCCGGCGGCTATGCCGGCAAGGGTGCCCAGCCCGATCTCATTGCCGCCGAACTGGCCCGCCTGCCGGGCATTGCGGCCTGGTCGCTGGGCCTTGCCGCGATCTGGTTCGTGATCGCCTGGTTTTTCCACCAGTCCATGATCAATGCCGCGACCGGGGCACGGCGGGTCTCCCGCAAGGAGGAGACACGCGTCTGGAACCTCCTGGAAAACCTCTGCATTTCCCGCGGTCTCACCATGCCGCACCTGGCGGTGATCGAGACACCGGCGCTCAATGCCTATGCGTCCGGCCTGCGCGAGGGCCAGTACACCGTGACGGTGACGCGCGGCCTGGTCGAGCGGCTCGACGATGCCGAGCTGGAGGCCGTGCTGGCGCACGAGCTTTCGCATATCCGGCACAAGGATGTGCGCCTGCTGGTGATCGCCATCATTTTCGTCGGGATCATCTCCTTTGTCGCCGAGATCGTCTTCCGGCGGATTTTCTGGTTCGGTCTGCGCTCGGGCGGCGATCGCCGCTCCGGCGGCCGTTCGGGCGGGCTGGTGATCGTGGCGGCGCTGGCCATCCTGGTGATCGCCTATGTTCTGGCCATCGTGATCCGCTTTTCGCTGTCGAGGCGCCGTGAGTTCATGGCGGATGCAGGTGCAGTCGAACTGACCCGTAATCCCGATGCGATGATCGCGGCGCTGAACAAGATTTCCGGCCATGCCGAGATCGAACAGGCACCCGACGAGGTGCGCGAGATGTTCATCGAGAACCCGAAGACCGGCTTCATGGGCCTGTTCGCCACCCATCCGCCCATCCCCAAACGCATCGAGATGCTGGTGACATATGCCGGCGGCACGCCGTCTCTGGGCCGGTCGAGCGTCCCCGAAATCTAGCCTTTTCAAGCGGGTATGGCGCCACGGCGGTTTCGCCTGGCGGTATGAGGGCGTGCGGGATGCCGGCCGGAGCCGGAGTGTTATGTGTTTGTGTGAGTGGCGCCGGAGGCATCCCGCACACGGAGATTTACCCGGGTCCCTTGCGGGCCCCGTCTCGAAACCGGCGGGGACGGTCCGGTCGAGCTTTTTGCCGGTCGTCCCTGCCGATGGCCTCGCCGGAGCCTGCCGTGGTCAACCCGGCAGGCGCGGACAAGCTCCGTACTCTTTGCACCCCCGGATAACCGGTCCGGGCCTCGAGTGGTGCGAAGACGGGCTGATTATGCGGCCGGTCCGAGGGGGTGGGGATAAGTTTTTCCGATTGTCAGCCAGGCCAGCCCTCTCCCCGACGGGGGAGAAGGATAAGCGCGAATTTCTCCCGGCCGGTGCGAGAGAACGATATCTACCGCGCTTCCGTAGGCGTGTTGTTTCCGGTTTCCGCCGGCTCTTCCTCCTCAGCTTCCTCCTCCAGCAGACCGGAATACGTCTCGCGGAAAATGAACCAGACCGAGGTGAAGAGGGCGGCGATGACGGGGCCGATGATGATGCCGACGGCGCCGAACAGGGTCAGCCCGCCCAGGGTGGAGATCAGCACCATCAGGTCGGACATCTTGGCGTCCTTGCCGACGAGGACGGGCCGCAGGAGGTTATCGGATGTGCCGACGACCACCGTCCCCCAGATTGCCAGGCCGGCGCCTGATACGGGGTGCCCCGTTGCCAGCAGCCAGATGGCGGCGGGGATCCAGATCAGCGGCGGGCCGATCATCGGAATGATCGAGAGCAGGGCGGCGACAGCGGCCCAGAAGATCGATCCCGGAACGCCGGCCACGAACAGGCCGATACCGGTCAGCGCGCCCTGGACGAGCGCGATCAGGAAGGAGCCCTTCACCGTCGCGCGTATGGTCGAGACCGCACGTTCACGCAGGATCTCGCGGCCCTCTTTCGTCATCGGTAGAAGCCCCACGGCCTGCCGGGCAGTCTCGCGGCCTGTCTGCAGGAAATAATAGAGCGCGTAGACGAGAATGAAGAAGTTCAGCGTGGCGACGAGGAAACCACCCGTGCCGGCGCGCAGGCTGGAGACGAGCAGGCGCCCGACGGTCCCGGCCAGATTGCCCAGCTGGGCAGTGATGGTCGCCTGGTACTGGATGATCGCGTCGCGGAAGGGCATCCAGTCGGGCAGGCCGTACAGCCCGTCATCGCGGATCTGGGCGACCTGTTCCTGCACCCAGGGCGAGACCATCTGGGTGACGTCGATGGCCTGGTCGGCGACGACGCCCATCAGGATGGCGGCAGGGACGACGAAGGTCAGGATTGTGGCGGCGACGATCAGGCCGGCCGCCAGACCGCGGCGATCGCCCAGCCTGGCGGAGAGCCAGTCATGCGGCCCGCCCAGGAAGAGCGTCGCGACGCCGGCCAGAAAGAGGGCGGCGAGATAATTGCGGATCATCCAGGCGAACACCACTGTGATCGCGAGGGCGAGCGCCGCGATGAAGATGCGCTGGAGTTCGGACTTGCGGCGCGGTGACATGCACTCTCCTGTCGGACGTCAGGCTTGCTCAGCCATAAAGCCAGTTTGGCAGGGCCGTGGCCAGCCAGGGCATGGCCGCAACGGCGAGGATCGCCAGCAGCTGGATGATCACGAAGGGGATGGCGCCACGATAGATGTCGGTCGTCTTCACCGCTTTCGGCGCCACGCCGCGCAGATAGAAGAGCGCAAAACCGAAGGGCGGGGTGAGGAAGCTGGTCTGCAAATTCATCGCCATCAGCACGCCCAGCCAGACCGGATCGACCCCCATCATCAAGAGGATCGGCGCCACGATCGGTACCACCACAAAGGTGATCTCGATGAAGTCGAGGAAGAAGCCGAGGACGAACATCACCAGCATCACCACCGCCAGCGCGCCGAATACGCCGCCGGGCACGGCCTCGAGCGCGGCCTGCACGGTTTCGTCGCCGCCCAGCTCGCGGAAGATCAGCGAGAAGAGCGAGGCACCGATCAGGATGACAAAGACCATGGCGGAAATGGTCGCCGTGGAAGTCATCACCTCGTCCAGCACGCCATTGCGCTTGAGGCGCCACAGGCTCCAGCCGGCGCCCAGCAGGGTGAGGGTGACCAGCGCACCGGCGGCGACACCGCCCAGCGTGCCAAGATCGGTGACATAGACCCGGCTGTCCGAGCCGATATTGGCGATGACCACCAGGCCGATCAGCGCGATCAGGGCGAGAAGACCGGCATAGCTGGCCAGCTGGCCCAGCGGCGGATTGCCGTCGCGGCCGGCATTGCGCGCGCCGGCAATGAAGCTGGCCCCCACAGCGCCGACACCGGCGGCTTCGGTGGGCGTGGCCAGTCCGGCGAGGATCGAGCCGAGCACGGCGATGATCAGTGCCAGCGGCGGCAGGAGGGCGTGCAGGATGGCGCCCCAATCGGCATGGGCTTCGCTCGCCGGGGCGGCAGGCGCGCTTTCCGGCTTCCAGATCGCCATGACGATCTGGTAGGCGATGTAGAGCCCGACCAGCATCAGGCCCGGGATCAGCGCCCCGGCAAAAAGGTCGCCGACCGAGACAATGTCGGGTGAGAAAATGCCCTGGGCGCGCTGGGCTTCCTGGTAGGCGTTGGAGATCTGGTCACCCAGCAGCACCAGCACGATGGAGGGCGGGATGATCTGGCCCAGCGTGCCGGAGGCGGCGATCGAGCCGGCGGCGAGCGCCGGGTCATAGCCCCGCTTGAGCATGGTGGGCAGGGACAAGAGGCCCATCGTCACCACGGTGGCGCCGACAATGCCGGTCGAGGCGGCGAGCAGGGCGCCGACCACGATGACGGAAATGCCCAGCCCGCCGCGCAGCGTGCCGAACAGCGCGCCCATCGCTTCGAGCAATTCCTCGGCGATGCGCGATTTCTCCAACATCACGCCCATGAAGACGAAAAGCGGCACGGCGACCAGGATCTGCCGGTCCATCTCCATGAGATTGCCGTAGATGCGCTGCGGGAAGGCGCGGAAATGGATCGGGTCGAACAGGCCCATGGAGATGCCCAGGAGCGCAAAGCCCAGGGCGACGCCGGCCAGGGTGAAGGCGACGGGATAGCCGCGCAGCAGCGCCGCAAAGGCGGCGATGAACATCAGGAAGGGCAGGATCTCGACGAAGAAACTCATGGCGTCAGACCTCGCCCTTGAACGTATCGGGCAGGGGTGGCGGGGTTTCCTTGCCGATCATCATCGCGGCGCGGGCGGCCATCGAGAAACCCTGCAGGATCATCATGATGGCAAACACCGGAATGGCGGTCTTCAGCAGGAAGACGAAGGCCAGACCGTCGCTCTCGCGCGATTGCTCGAGGATGCGCCAGGTGGAATTCATATAGCCGGTCGAGGACCACAGGATGAGAAAGCTCATCGGCATCAGGGCGAGATAGGTGCCGATCAGGTCGGTCCAGGCCTTGCCGCGCTCGTCGAGCTTTTCATAGATCACGTCGACGCGCACATGGCCGCCATTCAGCAGCGCCGAGGCCGAAGCGAGCAGGAAGAGCAGGGCGTGCATGTAGATCACGCTCTCCTGCAGCTTGGTCGAGGCATAGCCGAAGACATAGCGCTGGATCACGATCACCGCGGTGGCGACCACCAGCCCCAGGGCGAACCAGCGCGCTGCGCCGCCGATCGTCAAGGTGATGCGGTCGAGAATACCGATCAGGCTGCGTTCGAAATTCCACGCCCCGGCGGGCACCGACAGGAAACGCCCCATCAGCGCGGTGACCAGTGGCAGCAGCAGGATGGGCGTAATGAAGAGCCCGATCCGCATCAGCCAGCCGCCCAGCGCCTGTGCCCAGCCGGCCAGGTGCGTATTGGCCCAGCCCGCAATGGCGCCGCCGGTGGCGGCATCCAGTGCGGTCAGGACGATGATGATGGCCAGAACGGCCAGGATCAGGCGGTCACCGGGGCGCATGGGCGTCAGCCGCCCAGCACGCGTTCGCGCTGGACCATGTAGGGCATTTCGGAAACCCGGCCCCACTGGCGCATCTTGTTGCGCGCATCCAGATAGCTCTCATAGACGCGGCGCGTCATCGCATCGGCATTGCCGGTATCGGCGACGACCTGTTCGGAAATCTCGCCGATCCGGGTCCAGATCTCGTCAGAGAAGCGGCGCAGCTCGACCCCGTGCTCGTTGACGAGCACGTCAAGCGCGATGCCGTTCTGGTGCTGGAATTCGGCGAGGGAGAGATTGTTGGCCGCCAGGCAGGCCGACTGGATGATGGCCTTGTGATCGTCGGCCAGCTCGTCCCAGACGGTGCGGTTCATGCCGACGCCCAGACAGGAGCCCGGCTCGTGGAAGCCCGGGCCGTAATAATAAGGCGCCTCGCGGTAGAAACCGAAGGCGAGGTCATTCCAGGGGCCGACCCATTCGGTGGCGTCGATCGTGCCGTTCTGCAGCGCCGGATAAATCTCGCCGCCGGACAGGGTGACGGCCGCGCCGCCCAGCTCGCGCAGCACATTGCCGCCGAGGCCCGGTATCCGCATGCGCAGACCGCGGAAATCGTCCAGCGTGTTGATTTCGCGCTTGAACCAGCCACCCATCTGGTGGCCGGAATTGCCGGCCTGGAAGGGTTTGATGTTGAACTGGCCGGCGAGCTCGTCCCACAGCGCCTGGCCGCCGCCATATTCCACCCAGCCCATGATCTCGTAGGCGGTCATGCCCATCGGCACGGCGGTGAAGAAGTTGAAGGCCGGCGACTTGCCCTGCCAGTAGTATTCCGCGCCGTGATACATGTCGGCCGTGCCTTCGGAGACGGCATCGAAGGCCTCGAAAGCGCTGACGATCTCGCCGGCAGCATAGACGCGCACATCCAGCGAACCGCCGGACATGCGGTTGATATAGGCGGCGACATTGTTGGCGGCCGTGCCCAGGCCGGGGAAATTGGCCGGCCAGGTCGTCACCATGCGCAGGCGTTTCACACCGCGATTGACGGCCGGTGCGGCCGGTCCGGCCGCGTTCTCCTGCCCCGTCTCCCCGCAGGCAGTGGCCACCGTCGCAGCGGCGACGGCGCCGCCGCTGATGAATGTGCGTCGATCCATGTCTCTCCCCCTTGAGGATCGTGCCCGCCCGTTCCGGCCGGTGTCAGTCCTCGTCGATTTCGTCCTCATGGTTAGCCAGTTCGCCATAGGCCTGCCAGCCCGACGGCGTGAGGACTTGCAGCGGCTGGTAGGCCGCCTTGTAACTCATCTTGCGGCTGCCGCGCACCCAATAGCCCAGATAGACGAAGGGCAGGCCGGCCGCTTCGGCCTGGCGCACGGCGTCCAGGATCATGAAGGCGCCAAGGCTGCGCTTCTCCTCGCCCGGGTCGAAATAGCTGTAGATCAGCGAGATCCCGTCCTTGAGCACATCGGTCAGTACCGCTGCGACGAGCGTCCCCGAGGCATCGCGGTATTCGGTGACGTGTGTGCGCTGGGCGCCTTCCTCGACCATCATGACGTATTCGCCGAAGGACATGCCGGCCATGTCGCCATCGCCGTGGCGGCTGTCCAGATAGCGGGTGAGCAGCTCGTACTGCTCCATCGTCGCTGTCAGGGCCTCGGTGGAGACGGTGAGGTCGTCATTGCGGTTGAGATTTTTGCGCCAGCGGCGCTTCCAGTCGAAATCGCCGGCATCGATGCGCACCGACTTGCAGGCATCGCAGGCCTCGCAGGCCGGACGGTAGAGCACGCCCTGGCTGCGGCGGAAGCCGGCATGGGTCAGGGCGTCATTGAGCGCGGGGCCTTCGCCCAGATCGATCCGGGTAAAGACTTTCCGCTCCCAGCGCCCGGGCAGATACGGGCACGGCGCTGCCGCCGTCAGGAAGAAGGGAATTTGCCGTGTCGCGAATGGATGGGTCACTGCTCGCTCTTCGACTCAGCTGTACCGGATCGTCATGCTAACTCACACCAGATCGAAGGCGTAGAGGAGGGAAATGTAAAGGGTGAAGGCGATCCAGAACACCACCACCATCGGTGCGCCCGCTTTGACATAGTCCATGAAACGGTAGTGGCCGGGGCCCATCACGAGAAGATTGGTCTGATAACCGATCGGGGTCGCAAAACAGGTATTGGCCGCAAACAGCACGGTGAGGGCAAACAGCGACGGATCGGCGCCGATCTGGTTGGCCGCCCCGACCGCGATCGGGGTGAACAGGATCGCCGTGGCGCTGTTCGAGAGCACATTGGTCAGCAAGGCGATCAGGATGAACATGGCCGACATCAGCACGACCGGCCCGAAAGGCGAGAAGACCGTGACGACACCCGTCGCCAGCAGGTCGGCCCCGCCGGTGATCTGCAGCGCCGTGCCCAGGGCAATCGCCGAACCGATCAGCAGATAGATGCGGATATCGACGGCGCGCGCAGCCTGGCGCGTGTTGAGACAGCCGCCGGCAATCATCGCCACGGCACCGAGGAAAGAGGCCAGCGCGATCGGCATCAGCGAGGTCGCGGCCGCAATCACCACGCCGGCGAAGATGGCGCGCGCGACATTGGCGCGGCGCGGATCGGCCAGGGCCGTAGTCGCCCATTCCATCAGCAGAAGATCACGGTCGGAGCGCAGCTGGCGCATCGAGCTCGTCGAGCCGAACAGCAGCAATGTGTCGCCGGCCTCAAGCCGGATCTCGCCCATGCGCGAACGGATCATCCGGCTGCGCCGCTGGATGCCCAGCACGATACAGCCCGTGGCGTGCCGGAAACCGATCTGCTGGATCGTCCGGCCGATCAGGCGTGAACCCGGGGCCACCACGGCTTCGGTGATCATCAGGCTGTCGCCCGGGGTCGGGTTCTCGCCCGGCCCGGACGCTTCGAGCATGCCGCGCATGAAGTCGGCGCGCTTGGACAGGAGGTTGGACAGGGTCTGGCGGGTGGCCGCGACGATGACGAGATCGCCAGCCTTCAGCTCGATCTGGTCGAAGGGCGGCAGCAGCGCGTGCTCGCCTCGCTGGATCATGCGCACCGTCATGTCGGGCAGGTCGGCGAACATGCCTGCGACGGGACGCTTGCCGGCCAGCGGGTGATCCGCGGTGACCTCGATCTGGGCGATGTACTGACGGCCTTCGCCGGAGCCGGCGAGCTCGCCCTCCATCGTGTCCCTGTCCGGTAGCAGGCGCGGCAGGACGAAGACGATGTAGACCAGCCCGAAACTGGCGAGGAAGAGCCCGGGTATGGTCGGCGTGAAGAAGTCGAGGCTGACGCCGGAAATCGTGCGCAGTTGTTCGGCGACCAGCAGGTTGGTGGACGAGCCGATCAGCGTCGTCATGCCTGCCAGGATGCAGACATAACTCAGCGGTATCATCAGCTTGGACGGGCTCTTTTCCATCCGCCGCGCGATTGCCACGAGAATCGGAACGAACATCACCACGACCGGCGTGTTGTTGATGAAGGCGCTGACGATGAAGACGAAGGCGAACATCGCGATCAGTGTGCCGCGCGGACGCTGATCGTAGGAGGAGAGGAGGAATTGCGTCGGCCCCTCCATTGCGCCGGTCTGGAATATGCCCTGGCCGACAATCAGCAGGCACAGGATGGTGAAGAGGGCGGGATTGGCGAACCCTTCCAGCAGGGCGGCGATGCTGGGTCGTCCATCGTCCAGAGGGAAGAAATGGAAGAACAGCATGAGCGCCGCCACGATCGAGGCCGAAACGATCTCGATCGGGAACCGGTCCCATATGAAGAAGACAATTGCGACGACGAGGCCGCCGAGAATTGCCCACATCTGCCAGACGTCTAGCGACGCGCTTTCTATCATTGTGATTTCAGGAGGCTATGGATCCGACATGTGCAATCCATGACGCTACCACGCGTCATGTGCGCTTGCGAAGCCCCTCGGACGGCCAAGGGCAGCGGGTGTCCGCTTGCCGGCAGAGCCGGCTTACGGCCTGACGGCTTCCGGCAGGAATTCGCGCAGGAAAGCCGAGAGGGCTTCAACGGCGGGCATGACGCCCTGTCTGGACGGCATGAGGAGGCTGATCTGTGCCTCGCCGGCGCTCCAGTCCGGCAGGACCCGGACAAGGTGGCCCAGCGCGATCTCGTCGCGGCAGACATAGGCTGGCAGGGCCACAATCCCGAGCCCATGCGCGGCGGCGCGTTTCAGTGACAGCATGTCATCGCTGGCGAAGCGGGGCCGGAAGGGAATGCTGACCGAAACACCGCCACGGCCGTTCAGCATCCATTGCCCGGTTTCCCGCCGCCAGCCGATCTTCAGGGCGGACAGGTTCTCAAGCGCGTCGGGGGTGGCAGGATTTCCAGCCTGATCCAGATACGCGGGACTGGCAAACAGACGCCACTCGATCGAGGCGAGCTTGGTCTGGATAAGGGTTGAGTCGGGCAGGGGGCCCATATGGCCGCGCAGGGCGAGGTCGATCCCGCTTTCCACCAGGTCCACGGTCTCGTTTGTGACGTGCTGGACTACATCGACCCGGGGGTTCTGCGCGAGGAATTCCGGGAGGATCCGGCTGAGCGCAAACTGTGCGACGCCGACGGAACAGGACAGGGAGACCCGGCCAGCCAGTTCATGGCTTTTCTGTCTGACGGCGGCCTCGGCCGCCTCGATCCGGTCCAGCGCGGCCCGGGCGTGTTCGTAGAAAGCCCGTCCGGCATCGGTCACCAGAAATTGCCGCGATGTGCGCTGTATCAGCCGGGCCTCGAGGCGCGCTTCGAGCTGGCCGACATGCCGGCTCAGTCTGGATTTCGGGATTCCCAAGGCGCGGCCGGCCGGGGCGAACCCGCCCTTTTCGACCACATGGACGAAGTAGAAATAGTCATTCAGGTCCACAGGCACACCGGCTCTCCCGGGTCAGTATCGTTCCATTTGCAGAACTATAAGTCCCGATATCGCTACTTTTTGCAACCAACGTTCCGTTCTTAATTGCGCTCCATCAAAAGGAGACACGGAATGACGTTTGCAACGAAAAGCCCGACTGCTGATCCGGAAGTCGATCTGTCAGCGATTGTCGCTGGCGAGCCGCTCTCGATCGGTAACGGCTTCACGGCCAGAAGCTTCCGTCACAACCGGTTTGACGGGTTGATGGATCCCTTCGTGATGCTGGATCACTACACAATGACCGAGCCGACATTCGGCGCGCATCCCCATGCCGGCATGTCGGCCGTGTCGATCCTGTTTGAGGACAGCGAGGGCCCCTTCAACAACCGGGACTCCCTCGGCAATGACTTCGATCTCATGCCGGGCGATCTCTACTGGCTGAAGGCCGGGCGCGGCGCCGTGCATGACGAGGCGCCCCGACCGGGTTCGCGTACGCACGGTCTGCAGGTTTTCGTCAATCTGCCGGCCCGCATGAAGCAGGACGCGCCGGCCTCCCTTCACGTTCAGGCGGAATCCATGCCGGTCGTGCTCGCCGATGGTGTGCGGGTACGGGTGGTGCTCGGCCGAAGCAACGAGATTGCCGCCGCGATGTCCCCGGCCTTGCCGCTCACTGTGCTCGATATGACGCTCGGCGCCGGTGCGCGCTATGCGCACACGGTTCCGGCCGGAGAGACGGTTTTGCTGGTGGGCGTGAACGGTCATGTGCGGTTCGAGATCGAAGGCAATGCCGCCGCCATCGGCGCGGGACAGGCCATCGCGGTGAACAATCGCAGCCAGGCCCGGACCCTCACCATCCGCAGCGCGGGCGATGCGCATCTGGCGCTTCTCCAGGGCGCGCCGGTTGGCGAGCGCTTCGTGCAACGCGGGCCGTTCGTGATGAGCACGGTCGAGGAAATCGAAGCCGTTTCAAAGGCCTACGCTGCGGGCGAACTGGGAAGCATCGAGCCGTCAGCGACGTAGACGTCCCAATCAGATCATTGAAATCCAGATCCAAAGAAGGAGCAAACCATGACACTGTCCCACCTCAATCCCGAGCCGCTGAGCCGGGAGAATGCCGCGCTGGTTCTGGTCGACCACCAGGTCGGCTTGATGACCGGTATCCGCGATTATTCCGTCGGCGACCTGAAGCGTAATGTGGTCGGCCTGGCGCGCGCCGCTCTCGCGCTGGGTCTGCCTGTTGTGGCCACCACAACCTCGGCAGATGCGCTTTGGGGGCCGGCCTTCCCGGAACTGCAGAACGCCTTGCCCGGCCACGAGTTTATCGACCGGACCACGGTGAATGCCTGGGATGATCCGCGGGTCGAAGCTGCGATCAGCGCAACCGGGCGCAGCAAGCTGATTTTCGCAGGCGTGTCGCTTGAGGTCTGCGCTGCCTTTCCAGCGATGCGGGCCGCGCGGGAGGGCTTCCAAGCCTACGTCGCCGTTGATGCCAGCGGCACATTCAATGTCACCAAGCGCGAAACGGGGCTGATGCGGCTGGTGCAGAGCGGTGTGGTCGTCGCCGACGGAGCCAGTCTCATGGTCGAAGTGCTGGGCGACAATGCCTCTGAGGAGGCTGGGGCCGTCTACGAAGCGCTGGACATGGACTGGGCGAACCTCGTCGGTCAGGTCCGTGCAACGGCAAAAACGCCTGTTTTGGCCTGACAGGCCGAAGGGCTTGAGACCCGCGCCGGAAACGCTTGTCCGGCGCGGGTTCCCCTCACCGGAATCCCGATGCCGGGATCACAGCACTCGGAGCGCCACCATGTCAGAATATGCCAAGACACCAAGGCCGGAGCGCCGGTCGCCGCCGCGCCACAAGCTGGCAGTTCTCAGCTTCTTGGGTTTGCTGGGACCGGTCTATCTTATCCCGCCGGCGGTCCAGGCCGTGTTTCCGCTCGACCGCCTTTGGGTCGACACCATCGTCGTCGCCGTCATCGTTCTGCTGATGACCTATCTCATCATGCCGGCGCTTGAATGGGTTTTCCGTGGATGGCTGATCCCGGCAGGCCGGGGTGACGAAACGGCCTAGAGTTCGTGACCCTGGGGCAGGACCGGGGCCTCGCGCAAAAGCACGATGGAGATCCGGCGGTTGCCCGGCATGTAGGGATCGTCGGGATAGAGCGGTTCGGAGCCGGCCTTGCCGCGCACTTCATAGATCCGATCGTTCGAGATACCCGAAGTCTGCAGAACGCGGCGGGCGGAATTGGCGCGGTCCGAGGACAGCTCCCAGTTGGTATAGCTGCCGCCGGTCGAGGGGGCGCTGTCGGTATGACCGGCAATCGACAGGCGATTGGGCAGGCGTTCTGCAATGCGGGCAACGGCGCGCAGCAGGGTGATGGCGCGGTCGGTCGGCTCGGTGTCGCCCGGGTTGAACATCGGGCGGCCTTCCTGGTCGATCAGCTGGATGCGCAGGCCTTCCGGCGTCTCGTCGACAATGACATGGTTGGACAGCTCGGCCAATTCGGGCATGTCCTGCATGGCTTGGCGCAGTGACATGGCGGCGGAATGCAGCTGGGCAGAGTCGCGGCGGGCCTGGGCTTCGGCCATAGCAGCTGCCATGATCTGGGATGCCGCGTCCTGGGTCTCATCCGGCGATTCCGGCGAGCCTTCAGGCGTTTGCTGGCGATCGCGGTCATTGAGCTGCGGAGCGGACGGGGCGAGGCGCTGACGCATCGAGCTGTCGCCGGAACCCTGCACGCCGTCATCGCCGGGGGCGGTGCCCGCAAGCGGGGCACCGGAGCCGGAATTGGCCGGTGAGACACTGGCGGGTGCGAAATAGTCGGCAATGCCGCGCTTTTGCTCCGGTGTGGTGGTGTTGATCAGCCACATCAGCAGGAAGAAGGCCATCATCGCGGTGACGAAGTCGGCATAGGCGACTTTCCAGGCGCCGCCGTGGTGACCGCCGCCTCCGCCCTTTACGACTTTCTTGATGACAATCGGCTGATCTTTCGACGCCATGTCCACCCGCCTTGTTTCCGTATCCCTCCCTCCTGTAGACGGTTAGCGTTAAGGCCAGGTTTCAAAATCCCAGCTTGCGAGGTCGCCCCCTTGATCGACAGCCGCGAATTCAGAGATGCACTCGGGCGTTATCCGACCGGCGTGACCATCGTGTCGGCCTTTCATGAGGGCCGGGCTGTCGGGATGACGGTAAATTCCTTCGCCTCGGTCTCGCTCGACCCGCCGCTCGTGCTGTGGTCGATCGAGTGCGAGACCGAACGCTATGCGATGTTCCGGCACGCAAAGACCTACGCCATCAACGTGCTCGCAGCCGACCAGGCCGGGCTGGCCCATGCCTGTGCCCTGCAGCCGGACCTGCGCAATTGCCATGCCTTGTGGACCGGCGAGCAGGCGCCGCTGATCGATGGCGCCGTGGCGCATTTCGTCTGCACGCAGAGCGCCGTGCATCGCGGCGGCGATCACGACATCATTGTCGGCGAGGTGATCGATCTCGACACCCCGCGCGACGTGCCGGCGCTGGTCTTCTACGCCTCGACCTATTGCGAACCGGGCTGAAGCTGCAGCACGCTCATGCCCTCGGGCATGGCGTCCATCGTCCAGCCGGTCGGGATCTCCACATATTCGCCGCGGCCCCACAGCGGCGCCAGATCGTCATAATGCCGTGACATGACATTGCCGGACTGGCCGGTCGTGATCATGAAGCGCGAGGCGTCCGGTTCGGCCATGTCGTAGAGCGCCCGGTAGGAGGCGCCGTGGAAGACGTCATATCCCGGGGTGCGGTAGGAGAAGTGGGCGACATTCACCGTCGAGCCATCGCCCGGGATCGGCGTTTCGATGGTGAACCAGTCCGACAGGACCGGGAAATCGGAAAACGGTGTGTGGGCGTGACGGGCGTAATGGGCATCGCCCCAGCGCCAGGCCGACATGTCGGCCCCGTGATCGGCGATCGTCTGTTCCATCGCTTCGTCGAGGGCCGGGCCCAGAAGGTCCAGGCAGGTTTCCACTGCATCGCTCGTGCCGTCATCGCACCAGGCGCCCAGATCACCGGTCAGCACGTCGGTCATGAAGACGCGGCGGTCGGCATACCAGCGATCGAACAGATCGCCGAGATCGTCGGCATAGACGGCCCGCGACAGCGACCGCATCCAGGCGGCATAGATCAGCGGTTCTGCCCGGTCGACGGCCATGTCGGCATCCCAGCCGGCGAGCATCGCCAGGGCCTCGCGGCCGGCCTCGCTGGCGGGCTCTGCGGTCATCAGGACCGGCAGAACCTGCCGCGCCATCACTGAAACCGTGTCGATCTGCAGCGCAGCCATACTGTCCATATCGTGGCGGTCAGTGCTCTCGATGCCTTCATAGATGCGCCGGATCCGGTTCACGCCATACCAGTCGCCGGTCAGATAATGCGGATAGCCGTCCGGCACGATCTTGTTGTTGGCGGTGGCAATGAAACCGCGGTCGGGATTGCGGGTGTGGGGCAGCTCCTCGAAGGGAATGGTCGAGCCCCAGTTGCCGTCAGCGTCGCGCACCGGAATGCGGGCCGGGGCGTAGAAACCGATATCCCCGTCGCGGGCGGCAAAGACCATGTTCTGCTGCGGCGCCACGAAATTGCGCACGGCGTCGACAAAGTCCTGCCAGTCCTCACCGGCCAGAATATGCATGCCGACACCGGTCGTGGCGTCGTCCGGTTCGTCGAGCATCCATTGCAGCGCAAAGAAGTCGGCGCCCTCCGGGATGGTATAGGCAGGGAAGTGTTCCGGATCGAGCACCGGGCCCGTTGCCGTCTCGCGCCGCGTGATGGTGATGTCGTCACCGAAACGCACGGCGATGGTCTCCTCGCGAGAGCCGGTCACATCGGCCTCGGTCACGGCATGCAGATCGCCGACATCGGGTCCGGTATTGGTGAATCCCCAGGCGATATTGTCATTGCGCCCCAGCGTCACGAAGGGCGTACCGGGCAGGGTGGCGCCGACCACCGACCCGTCCGGTGACGTGATGCGGGCGAGATACCAGATTGCCGGTGCGCGCAGGCCAAGATGCGGGTCGTTTGCCAGAATGGGCAGGCCGGACACGGTGTGGCTGCCGGAGAGCACCCAGTTGTTCGATCCGTCGCGGCCATTGTCTTCCGGCCCCTGAGTCGGCGTTTCGGGCTCGGGTGTCGCACCCGTTTCCTCAAGCCCCAGATCAGCCATGGAGAGCGAGCGGGGGGCGTCGTCGGGATAGCGGCCGATGAATTCCAGCGTGCGCTGCTCACCAAGATGGGCCTCCAGCGCGGCACGGCGCGGTTCCTCGAAGGCATTGCCGAACAGGTCGAGCGCGATCGCCTTGTAGACCACCACCGTGTCGGCCGGCGTCCAGGGTTCCGGCTGCATCATCAGGATCTGGAATTCCGGCGGCGCGACGAAGCCCGGTGCGTCGATCACCGCATTGACGCCGGCGGCATAGGCTTCCAGCGCGGCCCGGATATCGGCCGGCAGGTTTTCTGCTGCGGTATCTGCAGCCGGGCCAAGCCCCATCGTGCGGAAGAAAATGTCGGAGGAGACGCCGGGTTCGCCCAGCACTTCGGCGACGCGGCCGCGCAGGGCCCGGCGGGTGATCTCCATCTGCCAAAGCCGGTCCTGCGCATGCGCAACACCGAGCGCATAGAAAGCGTCACGATCGCGATCGGCGAAGATGTGCGGAATGCCCCAATTGTCGCGTACGATATGCGCGGTGTTCTGCAGGCCGGGGGCATCCATGGTGCCGCGCGTCTGCGGCAGCGAGGCATAGAGACGGTTGCCGACAACCAGTGCCGCGACAAGGGCGAGGGCCAGCAGTCCGGCGGCGGCCAGACCGGCATAGCGAAGAAAACGTGCGATCATGATGACTTGCTCCCCAATTGCCGGGAGACTAGCAAGGGGAAAGCGCAAAGGGGAGAGCTTCATGGCGCGTTGCACATTTCTCGGTCTGGGCGTGATGGGCTTTCCGATGGCGGGCCACCTCGCCGGAGCCGGCCATGACGTCGTCGTCTGGAACCGCACTGCGGCAAAAATGGAAGAGTGGGCGGCCGAGCATGGCGGCGTGTCAGCCCCCTCGGTTGAGGCGGCTGTTGCGGATGCGGACTTCGTCTTTGCCTGCCTGGGCGATGATCCCGATGTGCGCAGCGTTGCCGAAAAGGCGATCCCGGCGATGAAGCCCGGAGCCGTGCTGGTCGATCACACCACCGCCTCGGCCGAGCTGGCGCGGGAGCTAGACCAGGCGGCCCGCGATGCCGGTCTGGGCTTTCTCGACGCGCCGGTCTCCGGTGGCCAGGCGGGAGCGGAAAACGGCCAGCTGACCATCATGTGCGGCGGCGAGGCCGACACGTTCGCGCGCGCCGAACCGGTGATGGACGCCTATGCCAAGGCAAGCTCACTGATCGGGCCGGCCGGCGCCGGGCAATTGTGCAAGATGGTCAACCAGATCTGTATCGCCGGCATTGTCCAGGGCCTGTCCGAAGGCCTGCACTTCGCCAAGCGCTCGGGGCTGGATCCGGCGCTGGTGATCGGCGCGATCTCCAAGGGCGCGGCGCAATCCTGGCAGATGGAAAACCGCTGGCAGACCATGGTGAAGGACGAGTTCGATTTCGGCTTTGCCATCGACTGGATGCGCAAGGATCTTCGCATCACGCTGGAAGAAGCCCGGCGCAATGGCGCGCGCCTGCCGGTGGCGGCGCTTGTCGACCAGTTCTATGCCGATGTGCAGGCCATGGGCGGCCATCGTTGGGACACCTCCTCGCTGATCGCGCGGCTGGAGCGTGACCTGTGAGCGGCGAGGGCCAGCTGATCCGCACCGATCCGGTCGCCATGGGCGTGTGGAAACGCCTGACTTCGCTGTTCGCGACCTGGCGCATGCTGCTGGCCGGTTTCACCCGGCGCTCGCTGTCGCAGATGGCCAATGACCAGCTTACGCCGCTGACGCGGGCGGTGCACTGGAAGGTCGGGCTGGGCCTTCTGGGCGGGCTGGACGACGCCCAGGTCGAATTCCTGAAAACCTATGCCGCGCTCAATGCACACCGCGTCGAGCGGGTTTTTCGCACAACGACACTGCTGCTGGTCTCGGTCCCGGTGGCGGCCGTGTTCGGCATTTCCGAAATGGAGCCGGATTTCTGGCTGCGGATCGGCTTTGAGCGCATTGATACGCTGATCGGTATTCTGGGGGTGTGGATGGTGTTCAGCCTGATGATGATGGGCGCGGCCTGGCGCGCACGCGATCTGGCCGACCTGCTGGAATTCGAACACGCGCGCCGCGAAATGCTCGCGCGCCAGAATGGCAAGGCGTGAGCCGGGATGCGTCTGATCGAGCTGAGCTTCCGGGACGATGCGGCGCTTGTGGAACGCCTGATGGCGGCCAGCGAGCGGGCCGAACCACTCGATACCGTGCTGAGCGAGCCCACCTCGCGCGGCCGGCGCGTCCTGCGTCTGGTCTTCGGCGATGGCGAGGGGCAGGCCGCCATTGATTCGATCAACGGCCTGATGGACGGTCTGGAAGACTGGCGCCTGGTCGTGCTGCCGGTCGAGGCCAGCCTGCCCAAGCCGGCGGCGAAACTGGTCGAGGCTTCGGCGCGCCGCAAATTCATCGCCCTGCGCGAGGAGCTCTACCAGGACGTGGCGGGCGGTGCGAAACTGCATCGCGACTTCCTGCTCCTGACCTTGTTATCCACCATCGTCGCCGTGTTCGGCCTGTCGGCCGACAATGTCGCCGTGGTGATCGGCGCGATGGTAATCGCACCCTTGCTGGGCCCGATCCTCGCCTTCTCCTTCGCCTCGGCGCTGGGCGATCTGGAACTGATGGCCCGTTCGGCGCGCACCGCGCTGGTGGGGCTCGCCTTCGGGATGGCGCTGTCGGCCCTGATCGGCCTGGCGTTCGGCGCGGATCTGACATCTGAGGAATTGTCCGGCCGCACGGTTGTCGGGCTCGATTCCACCGTGCTCGCCCTGGCGTCGGGGGCCGCGGCCGCCCTGTCGATCGCGACGGGACTGTCCTCCACCCTGGTGGGTGTGATGGTCGCCGTGGCGTTGTTGCCGCCGGCGGCGACGGCGGGCCTGTTGCTGGGCGCCGGCGAGACCGAACTCGCCCTGCGCGCCGGCCTTCTGCTGGCGATCAATGTGGTCAGCGTCAATCTCGCCGCGCTGCTGGTTTTCTTCTACAAGGGGATAAGGCCGCGCACCTGGCTCGAGCGGCGCTCGGCGACGCGGTCGATCTATATCAATCTGGCGGTCTGGGCCGTGCTGATCGTCGCCCTGACCGGGCTGGCGGTGCTGCTGACGGTCGAGACAGGCGAGGGGGTGCCGATTGTGCCGGCGCTTCCCGAGGCAACAGGAGCGGGATCATGAATGTCGAATTCCTGTTCACCCTGCTGGATTATGGCGGCATCGCCTTCTTCGCCTATTCCGGCGGCATGCTGGCGGCACGCAAGGCGCTCGACCCGTTCGGTGCAGCCATCGTCGGCGCGGTGACGGGAATGGGCGGCGGCACGTTGCGCGATGTGCTTTTGGGGCAATTGCCGGTCTACTGGATCGCCGAACCGAACTATCTCGCGGTTGCGGTCGGCGGCGCGCTGCTGGGCTATTTCACCTCGCCCTGGGCGCAGGCCATCGCCACCCGCCGTGCCGCCCTGATCTGGGCCGACGCGATCGGCCTTTCCGTTTTCTGCGTCATCGGAGCCGAGGCCGGGCTGGCGGCCGGGGCGCACTGGACCATCGCCATCCTCACCGGGATGATGAGCGCGGCCTTTGGTGGCCTCCTGCGCGATATCATCGTCAATGACGTGCCGCTGGTGCTGCGCGAGGACATTTATGCACTCGCGGCAATGGCGGGCGCGGCGGCCTATGTTGCGGGACTGGCCTTGGGCCTCAATCCCAGCGCCGTGACCCTGGGTTCGGCGGCGCTGGCACTGATCCTGCGCGGCTGCGCGATCCGGTTCAAATGGTCGCTGCCTGGGGTGCGGATCAGCGAATAGACGCGTTTCAGGGGTGCCGAAGAAGTCCAGGTCTAGCACCGCACAGGTTTGGCAATTGCGTGGGCGACAAGGCTGGCCATCAGGCCGGCGCCCGTCAGGCCGATGCTGAACCAGACCCCATACATCACCACGGATAACGGAATTTTTTCGGAACTGGCGGCTACGGCCGCGGCCAGTCCCGTCATCCACAACAAGGCAAGCGGAACCAGCAGGAATGCTGCGGGCCAGCGTGCTTCCCGTTGCGCGAGCCCGCATTCGGGGCATCGCGGGATCGGGTCCACAGCCGAGATTTCCGAATGCCAAAAAAAGGGCGGAGCCGGCGATCCGACCGGCCCCTGGATCTTTCGCAGAGCTTTCAGCTCGGCGGTTTCAGAGTCGAACTTGTGCCCGCAATCCAGACAGGTGATTGTCCCCCAACTCATGCAGGCAACCTCGCTTATCCGTTCAACACCCGCGCCGCCCGTGGCGCAAAATAGGTGATGATCCCGGCAGCGCCCGCGCGCTTGAAGGCGAGCAGGCTTTCCATCATCACGCGTTCGCCGTCGATCCAGGCATTGGCAGCGGCGGCTTCGATCATGGCGTATTCGCCGGAGACCTGGAAGGCGTAGACGGGCACGGGGAAAGTGTCTGAAAGGGCGCGGACAATGTCGAGATAGGGCAGGCCGGGCTTGACCATCACCATGTCGGCGCCCTCGGCGATATCGAGCTCGACCTCGCGGATCGCCTCGTCGCGATTGGACGGGTCCATCTGATAGGTCTGCTTGTCGCCCTTCAAGGCCGCCGAGCCGATCGCCTCGCGATAGGGGCCGTAGAAACCCGAGGCGTATTTGGCGGCGTAGGAGAGGATCAGCGTATCGTGATGGCCGTCCGCCTCCAGCGCGTCGCGGATCGTGCCGATACGACCATCCATCATGTCGGACGGCGCGATGACATCGCAGCCGGCCTGCGCCTGCACCAGGGCCTGGGCGACCAGCTGTTCGACGGTGGCGTCATTGGCGATGCGATCGCCGTCGAGCACGCCGTCATGGCCGTGCGTGGTGAAGGGATCGAGCGCGACATCGCAGATCACGCCGACATTGGGCGCGGCGTCCTTGATGGTGCGGATCGCATTGGGGACCAGACCGTCCGGATTGAGAGCCTCGGAACCGGAATCATCCTTCTTCGCCGGGTCGATGTGCGGGAAGATCGCCATCGCCGGAATGCCCAGATCCTGGGCTTCCTTTGCCGCCTTCGCCAGTGCGGAAAGCGACAGGCGGTCGACGCCCGGCATGGCCATGACCGGCTCGACCGGATCGGCGGTGTCGGACACCACGACGGACCAGATCAGATCGTTCACTGTCAGGGTATTCTGGCGCACGAGGCGGCGCGACCAGTCGGCCTGACGGGTGCGGCGAAGGCGTGTAGACGGGTACATGGCGGGCGCGTGTCCTTGTCGTCAGAGGCCGGAATGTCGGCCGGGGTGTGCGTTATCGAACTTGCCGTGCGCGTCAGCCCGCGTTACGGCTCCGTTCCAGATCGCTTCGGCAAAATTTGTCTGCAAGACACCATATAAGCAACAGGAGCGCTGCGGTGCATTTCGCTCTCACAGAAGATCAGACCCTCATTCGCGACATGGCGAGAAAATTCGCCGACGACCGTCTCAAGCCCAATGCGGCCCGCTGGGACGAGGAAAAACACTTCCCCGTCGAGGTGATGCGCGAGGCGGCCGAGCTCGGCTTTGCCGGTATCTACACGCGCGAGGATGTCGGCGGCTCCAATCTCACGCGTCTCGATGCCGCACTCATTTTCGAGGAATTGTCGCGCGGCTGTGTCGCCACGGCGGCCTTCCTGTCGATCCACAACATGTGCGCCTGGATGATCGACACCTGGGGCAATGAGGACCAGCGCCAGCGCTTCCTGCCGCAGATGATGACGATGGAGAAGATCGCCTCCTACTGTCTCACCGAACCGGGTGCGGGCTCGGATGCGGCCAGTCTGAAGACCAAGGCCGTGCGCGACGGCGACCACTATGTGCTCAACGGCGCCAAGGCCTTCATCTCCGGCGCGGGCACGTCGGACTATTACGTCGTCATGTGCCGCACGGGCGGCGAGGGGCCCAAGGGCATCTCTACCATCGTGGTGGAAAAGGACACGCCGGGCCTCTCCTTCGGGGCCAATGAGAAGAAGATGGGCTGGAATGCCCAGCCCACGCGCATCGTCAATTTCGAGGATTGCCGCGTGCCGGCGCAGAACCTGCTCGCCGAAGAGGGCATGGGTTTCACCCTGGCGATGAAGGGACTCAATGGCGGCCGCATCAATATCGGCGCCTGTTCCCTGGGCGGCGCGACCGAGGCGTTCGAGGTGGCCAAGGCGTATGTCGGAACCCGCAAGCAGTTCGGCCGCGAGCTGGCGCAATTCCAGGTAACCCAGTTCAAGCTGGCCGACATGGCGACCGAGCTGGAGGCTTCGCGCCTGATGCTCTATCGCGCTGCGGCCTCGGTCGATGCCGGCGATCCGTCGGCGGCGAAGTATTGCGCCATGGCCAAGCGGTTTGCGACGGACACCTGTTTCGACGTCGCCAATCAGGCCTTGCAGCTGCATGGTGGCTACGGCTACCTCAAGGACTATCCGCTCGAGCGGATCGTGCGTGACTTGCGCGTGCACCAGATCCTGGAGGGCACGAACGAGATCATGCGCGTCATCATTGCCAAGGATGAACTGAAGTAGGAGAGCGTCATCGCCGACGACACGCAGGCCCTGCCGAACCGGGCATTCGAGACCAGCGAGGCCGCGTTCCAGGCGGCTTGCGACGAGCTGAACACCGTTCTGGTGCCGGAGCAGCCGCTGCCGGCCATGATCCTGGATGCGCGCAGCGAGTTCGGCTCGGACGCGCCGCTCGCTTTCGACAGCGATGGCAATGCCAATGTGATGCTGAAAGTGGCGTCCGAAGATGGCGGTTTCGTCGTCTTCTCGCGCACCATCGGCGCTCCGGAGAAGGGGCTGGATGCCGGCGATCTGGTCTGTTGGGTGCCGCTGCAGCATGACGAGGCGCTTGCAAAGGAATCCAATGATGAGCGCTTTGGTTGGGTCGGTCTGGTCTTCGCGGCCCTGGAGCCGGAATGGAAGGATGGCGACTGGGTGATGCGCGAATTCTACGGCGATACCGAATAGGCCGCAGACGCGGTCTTGGATGCCGGCGGCGCCCGGCCTAAACAGCGCATCAGTGAGTAAGACAAAAAAGGCCTGCGCCCATGACCGACGAACCGGAAATCATTGCCCGCAAGACCGGCCAGGTGGGCCGTATCACGCTGAACCGTCCCAAGGCGCTCAACGCGCTGACCCATGGCATGTGCCTCGCCATGATCGAGGCGATGGAAGCCTGGCAGGATGATGACGCGGTTAAGGCGGTCGTGGTCGACGGGGCCGGCGAGAAGGGGTTCTGCGCCGGCGGCGATATTCTCCAGCTGCATAATTCGGGCAAGGCCGGTGACGACCGGGCCTGGTTGTTCTGGCGCGATGAATACCGCCTCAACACGCTGATCCATCACTATCCCAAGCCTTATGTCGCCCTGATCGACGGTATCACGATGGGCGGCGGGGTCGGTGTGTCGGTGCATGGCTCGCACCGTGTGGCCGGCGATCGCACGATGTTTGCCATGCCGGAGACCGGGATCGGTTTTCATCCGGATGTCGGCGGCGCCTATTTCCTGCCGCGCCTGGCCGGCGAGATTGGCACCTGGATGGGACTGACCGGTGCGCGCCTGAAGGCGCCGGACTGCATCGCGGCGGGTCTGGCGACGCATTACTGCCCCTCCGGCCAGACCGAAGCGCTGATCGCGGCGCTGGAGACGGCGGACCTGTCCGACGAGGACGCACTGGAGGTTTTGCTGGAGGAGTTCTCCGGCGATCCCGGCGACAGCGAGCTGGCGCACACGCGCGGCCTGATCGACGCCGCCTTTGCGGGCGACCGGGTCGAGGACATTGTGGCGCGGATCGAGGGTGCGGGCGACAGCTGGTCGGCCAAACAGGCCCAGATCATCGCCGGCAAGTCGCCGACGGCGCTGAAGTTGACGCTAGCCTGCCTGCGCAAGGGCGGGGATCTCAGCTTCGAGGACGTGATGCGCCAGGATTTGCGCGTGTCCAGCTGGTGCCTGACGGGCACGGATTTCTATGAAGGCGTGCGCGCCGTGATTATCGACAAGGATCATGCGCCGAAATGGTCGCCGGCGACGGTGGTCGAGGTCGACGACGCGGTGATTGAGACCGCTTTCGCGCCGCTCGACAGCGATCATGAAATGACATTCCTCGGCGAGTAGCGCCGGTCCAACGAGACAATTCCACGGGAGAAGCAGCGATGGCGAAGATTGCCTTTATCGGTCTTGGAAACATGGGATCGGGCATGGCGGCCAATCTGGTGAAGGCCGGACATGAGGTCCTGGCCTTCGATCTCAGCGCCGATGCTGTCGCTCACGCCGTGAACAGTGGCGCCAGCGCCGCTGCATCGGCTGCCGAAGCGGTTGCGGCTGCGGAAGCCGTGGTCACCATGCTGCCGGCGGGCAAGCATGTGCGCGCGGTCTATGAAGGCGAAATTTTCGGCGCAGCGTCGCCCGGCACGTTGTTCATGGACTGCTCGACGATCGATGTTGCCAGTGCGCGCCATGTCGGCGGACTGGCTGTGGAGAAAGGCTTCCGCTTTGTCGACGCGCCGGTGTCCGGGGGCGTGGCCGCCGCCCAGGCCGGCACGCTGACCTTCATGGTCGGCGGGTCGGAAGCCGATTTTGCGGCCGCCGAGGTCTTCCTCGATGCGATGGGCAAGGCGGTGCTGCGCGCCGGCGATCTGGGCGCCGGGCAAGCGGCCAAGATCTGCAACAACATGCTGTTGGCGATCACCATGATCGGCACGTGCGAGGCCTTTGCGCTCGCTGACAAGCTGGGTCTGGATGCGCAGAAATTCTTCGATATTTCGTCCAAGGCGTCGGGCCAGTCCTGGTCGATGACCAGCTATTGCCCCGTCCCGGGTCCGATCCCGACCACGCCGGCAAACAATGGCTACAAGCCGGGCTTTGCCACGGCGATGATGTTGAAGGATCTCAAACTCGCCCAGGATGCCGCCCAGACCGCCGGAGCGACGACGCCGCTGGGTGCCCAGGCCGAAGCGCTCTACGCCATGTTCGACAATCTCGGTGGCGGCCCATCGGATTTCTCCGGCATCTACAAACTGCTCGACGGCAGCTGGGGCGAATAGCCGGCGCGCTTTTGCCCGCACGAAAGACAACTTCTTAAGGCTTGCCGGCGTATCGGGGAGAGGGCGGTCGCGTTCACCGTCAAACCGATACCGGAGCCTGTCCCATGTGGGGTGAATTCAAGAGCCTGCTGCTGCAGATCACCGGCGCCACGCCTTACGACCTTCACATCCTGCTCGGCCTTGCGATCTATCTCGGGCTGGCTCTCGTTCTGCGCCGCGCGACCTTGCCGCTCTTGCTCCTGACAGGCGTGCAGCTGGCCAATGAAATCATCGATTTTGCGGAAGATCTGATCCAGGGAAAACCCCTGGATCGCGCAGGTTTCTTGCTGGACACAGTGGCGACGCTGGCCGCACCGGCCGTCATCGCGGTCATGCTCCTGGCGGGCATTGCGCTGTGGCGGACTGCGGTTCGCCGCCAGTCCCGCGCGCGAGGCTGGCAGGGGCGGACGCAACGGATTTCCCTGCGTTAAGGGGATTTTTGCCCTTTGCCGTTAGGGTTCTCCCACAAGATCGAAAAAGATCGGGTGGAGTGGTCAAAATGGTCATGGCAGAAAACATGGCGCCGGATGCGGCGCCGAACGCGGAATATCTCGAGCTTCTCCAACTCGTGGAGCGCCTGCACCGGCAGCTCCTGGATGTTGTGAAGGACGAGCTCGACCGCGAGGGGCTGGACGATCTGAACTCGGTCCAGGCGCTGTTGCTCTTCAATATCGGTGACCAGGAACTGACTGCCGGCGAACTTCGTACGCGCGGCCACTATCTTGGCTCCAACGTTTCCTACAATCTCAAGAAGCTCGTCGATGCGGGTTATATCCGCCACGAGCGTTCGGAAGTCGACCGCCGCTCGGTCCGCGTCAGCCTGACCGAGACCGGTCACGCGGTCCGTGCCCAGCTCAATACGCTGTTTGCCCGTCAAGGCACGGCGCTGTCGCCGGTCGGTGGCGTGGATGTCGACCAGTTGCCGGCAGTGAATACAGCATTGACCCGTATTGAACGTTTCTGGGCCGATCATATCCGGTTCCGCATGTAGGCAGCGACTGTCTCTGACCTGGGTCGAGGCGCGGTTTCTCCGGAAGCCGCGCCTTTTCTTTGGGCCTAAGTGTCAGTTATGATGCAGCTATAGAGGCCTGCGCGGCGCCTGTTGTGAAATATTGCAGAGGTGCGGCGCTCTGTCCTGTCGCGATCGGGAAACAATCCCTCTAAAACCCGATCCGAGGCCTGATTTGGCTGCAGAATCACGAAAGGCACCGCCCATGAACTATCAGAACGCCTTTGCGGACGCGGTCCGCCGGGTCAAGGCGGAAGGCCGCTATCGGGTGTTTGCCGATCTGCTGCGCCGCAAGGGCGAGTTCCCCGTTGCACGCTGGCGGTCGCCGGGCGGCGATGTACGCGATGTGACGGTGTGGTGCTCGAACGATTATCTCGGCATGGGCCAGGTGCCCTGCGTCGTCGAGTCGATGAAGAAGGCGATCGACGATGTCGGTTCTGGCGCCGGCGGTACCCGCAACATCTCCGGCACGACCCATTATCATGTCGAACTGGAGCGTTCGCTGGCCGACTTGCACCGCAAGGATGGCGCGCTGCTCTTTACCTCGGGCTACATCGCCAATGAGGCGACGCTGTCGACCCTGGGCAAGATCCTGCCCGGCCTGATCATGTTCTCCGACGAACTCAATCACGCCTCGATGATCGAGGGTGTGAAGGGCGCGCGCTGCGAGAAGCGGATCTGGCGGCATAATGACGTCGCGCACCTGGAAGAATTGCTGGCCGCAGCGCCGGCGGATGCGCCGAAAGTCATCGCCTTCGAGTCGGTCTATTCGATGGATGGCGATATCGGTCCGATCGAGGCAGTCTGCGACCTGGCCGAAAAATACAACGCCCTGACCTATCTCGATGAAGTGCATGCGGTGGGCCTCTACGGCCTGCGCGGTGCCGGTATTGCCGAACGCGATGGTCTCATGGATCGCGTCGATATCGTTGAAGGCACGCTGGGCAAGGCTTTCGGCGTGATGGGCGGCTATATCGCTGCCGACGGGGCGATCTGCGATGCGATCCGCTCGATGGCGCCGGGCTTCATCTTCACCACAGCACTGCCGCCGGCCCTGGCTGCGGGGGCCCGCGCCAGTGTCGAATACCTCAAATCATCGCATCACCTGCGCGAGCAGCACCAGGAACGCGCCGCCACACTGAAGGCCCGCCTCAACGGGGCCGGCTTCCCGGTGCTGGAAAGCTCCGTCACGCATATTGTGCCGGTGCATGTCGGCGATCCGGTGCTGTGCAAGCGTATCTCTGACATGCTGCTCGACGACTACGGCATCTATGTTCAGCCGATCAATTATCCCACCGTGCCCCGCGGCACGGAGCGGCTGCGCCTGACGCCGACACCCTTGCACACGGACGCAATGTTCGACACGCTGATCGAGGCGCTGGACGATGTCTGGCAGCGCGCGTCGGAACAGACCGGGGTGGCCCGCGCCTGACAAACCGGCGGCGGTCATTCTGGAGCGGCAATGTCCGGTCGTGAAATCTATATCGAGGTGATCGCGATCGGGAAGGCGCTCCGGGTCGCCGCCATCGATGCGGAGACGGGCGAGGAGCTGGTCTTCCAGGTCCCCCGCAACACGCCGCGCGAAGAGATCGATGCGCTCGCCCGCGCGAAGGTCGAGTGGAAGCTCTCACGCAATGCAGACAATAAAAAACGGCCGGACACAGGGTCCGGCCGTGGTATTCGTGTGTGATGATCCGAAGGGCGATCAGCCGTCCTTCTTGCCACGCCCCAGACCGATGTCCTTGGCAAACTGCGAACGCTTGCGCGAATAAGCCGGAGCGACCATCGGGTAGTCCGACGGCAGGTTCCATTTGCGGCGATAATCATCCGGCGACATGTTGTATTGCGAGCGCAGGTAGCGCTTCAGCATTTTCAGCTTCTTGCCGTCTTCCAGGCAGACGATGTAATCGTCGCTCACCGATTTCGAAACGGCCACCGCCGGCTTGGTCTTCGGTTCCTGTTTGACCGTCGTTTCCGACACGTCCTTCATGGTCGCATGCACCGACTTGATCAGATCGGGCACATGCTCGGCCGGCATGGAATTGTGGGACAGATAGGAGGCAACGACATCCGTCGTCATGCGCAGGAGTTCTTCCTTGTCGATTTCGGGGAAATTGTCATCTGCCATGATCAAACCTTCAAACGTTCGGGGGGCGGCCGGGCCGGAATAGTGGCCCGATTCAAATTATCGATGGACGTTGGATATTATGCGGCAATGTGAAGTTCAAGCTCAAGTATCAAATTCTATTTGTGACAGAGCAGTCGGCGGCAGCACTCTCAAATAATCTCAAATTGAGACGAGTGTGAAAAATTCGGGCTGTCCGGCAGAAACCCGGCTTGTATCGCACGGGAGCGGGCCTTATCACACGGGGCAGCCGAGTAAGGAGTCGTCATGCCGGACAATCAGGCCGAAACGGGCGCCAACACCCCGTTCTTTTCCCGCTCCATCGTCGAATCCGACCGTGAGGTGGCCCACGCGGTTCATGCCGAGATTCAGCGTCAGCAACAGCAGATCGAGCTGATTGCCTCCGAGAATATCGTCTCGCGTGCCGTGCTGGAAGCACAGGGCTCGCCGCTGACCAACAAATATGCCGAAGGCTATCCCGGCCGGCGCTATTATGGCGGCTGCGAGCATGTCGACGTCGTCGAGACCCTGGCCATAGAGCGCGCCAAGGCGCTGTTCGATGCGGCCTATGTCAATGTCCAGCCGAATTCCGGCAGCCAGGCGAACCAGGGTGTCTTCCTGGCGCTGCTCAAGCCGGGCGACAAGATCCTGGGCATGTCGCTGGATGCCGGTGGTCACCTGACCCATGGCGCGCGGCCCAACCTGTCGGGCAAGTGGTTCGAAGCCCATGCCTATGGCGTGCGTGAGGAGGATGCCCGGATCGATTACGATGCGCTGCGCAAGCAGGCCAACGAGATCAAACCACAGCTGATTGTGGCCGGTGGTTCGGCCTATCCGCGCGAGATCGATTTCGCCGAGTTCCGCAGCATTGCCGACGAGGTGGGGGCCTATCTCCTCGTCGACATGGCGCATTTCGCAGGCCTCGTGGCCGGCGGCAGCTATCCCAACCCGGTGCCGCATGCCCATGTCGTTACCACAACGACGCACAAGACGTTGCGCGGTCCGCGCGGCGGCATGATCCTGACCAATGACGAAGCGCTGGCCAAGAAGATCAATTCGGCGATCTTCCCGGGCCTGCAGGGCGGTCCGTTGATGCATGTCATCGCCGGCAAGGCTGTCGCCTTTGGCGAGGCGCTGCAGCCGGACTTCAAGGACTATGCGAGCCAGGTCATTGTCAATTGCCGGACCATGGCCCAGGCGATCATCGATGGCGGTTATGCCATCGTCTCCGGCGGAACCGACAGCCATCTTGCGCTGGTCGACCTGCGTCCAAAGGGGCTCAAGGGCAATGCCGCCGAACAGGCGCTGGAGCGGGCCTATATCACCTGCAACAAGAATGGCGTGCCCTTCGATCCGGAAAAGCCGACGGTCACGTCAGGCCTGCGTGTTGGTTCGCCGGCAGGCACCACGCGCGGCTTCGGCGAGGCCGAGTTCACCCAGATCGGTCAGATGATGGTGCGGGTGCTCGACGCGCTCGTGGACAACCCGGACGGCAATGCCGAGATCGAGGCGGCTGTGCGCGAAGAAGTCAAAGCACTGACCGCACGCTTCCCCATCTACCCTGAACTGGCCTAAACTGCACGGATGCGTTGTCCTTTTTGCGGTCATCCCGATACCCAAGTTAAGGATTCCCGTCCTGCAGAGGACGGGAATGCCATCCGTCGCCGTCGCCAGTGTCCATCCTGCGCGGCCCGTTTCACTACGTTCGAGCGCGTTCAGCTGCGCGAGCTGACCGTGCTCAAGAAGTCGGGCCGGCGCGTGCCGTTCGACCGCGAGAAGCTGAACCGGTCGATCCAGCTGGCGATGCAGAAGCGGAATATCGAACCGGACCGGATCGACCAGATGATTTCGGGCATTGTCCGGCGGCTTGAGTCGACGGGCGAGACGGATGTCACCTCCGACCGGGTCGGCGAACTGGTGATGGAAGGTCTCAAAGGACTCGATGCGGTGGCCTATGTCCGTTACGCCTCGGTCTACAAGGACTTCCATAAGGTCGAGGACTTCCGCGAATTCATCACCGACGAGCACCTGACCGCCATGAAGGGCGTGTCGGCTGACGACGACGAATGACCGGCGCGGCGCGTCCGCGTGTCACCCTGAAACTGGCAACCTCGCTGGACGGGCGGATTGCCTTGGCCAATGGCGCGTCGCAGTGGATCACCGGTCCCGAGAGCCGCGCCGAGGTGCACCGCATGCGAGCGGCGCATGAGGCGATCCTGACCGGTATCGGCACCGTTCTAGCCGACAATCCGCGTCTTACGGCGCGGCCGGAAGGCGGCTGCGACCGCCAGCCGGATGTCGTGATCATGGACAGCCGGGACCGAACGCCAAGCAACGCGGCCGTGTTTGCGGAATCCGGGCGTTCGGTAACGCTGGTTCCGCACCGGGACCTGACGAGGGCCGTCGCCCGCTACGATACGGTGATGATCGAGGCCGGCGCGCAGATTGCCGCCTCGGCCATTGCGGCCGATTTGGTCGACCGGATCGAATGGTTCCGCGCGCCGGTGGTTCTTGGTGGCGATGGTCTGGCGGTTGTCGCAGCGCTCGGGCTTGAGACGCTGGAGGCGGCCCCCATCTTCAAGCGCACTGGTATTCGCGAACGCGGTGCCGACCTGCAGGAAAGCTACGAACGGATCCGCTGATGTTTACCGGTATCGTCACGGCCAAGGGCCGTATCCGAAGCATAACCGGCAATGAGGTGCGCCGCTTCGATATCGAGGCGCCCTGGAAGCCGGACACGATCGATATGGGCGCCTCCATCGCCCATGCCGGCGTCTGTTTGACCGTGGTCGACAAGGGCGAGTGGGGTGAGGGCGGCTGGTACACGGTGGAAGTCTCGCCGGAGACGCTGAACCTCACCACGCTGAGCGGATGGGATGAGGGCGACACGGTCAATCTCGAGCGCGCGCTGAAAATGGGTGACGAGCTGGGCGGCCACCTCGTGACCGGTCATGTCGACGGCGTCGGCAGGATCGTCGAGCGGCGTGAGGAGGGCCAGTGGCTGGTCTTCACCGTCGAGCCGCCGGAAAACCTGAACAAATACATCGCGAAAAAGGGATCGATCACGGTCGATGGCGTGTCCCTGACGGTGAATGAAGTCACCCGCACCACCTTCGATCTGATGATTATTCCGCACACCGCCGAGGTCACAACACTCGGTGCGCTGCAAAAAGACGCACGCGTCAATCTTGAGGTCGACACGATGGCGCGCTACGCCGCGCGCCTGAACGAGTTTTCGGAGACCCCCGCGTGAGCGAGAGCGATATCCCCCTGTCCTCGATCGAGGACATCATCGAGGACGCCCGCAATGGCCGGATGTTCATCCTGGTCGATGCGGAGGACCGCGAGAACGAGGGCGACCTCGTCATCCCGGCGAAGTTCGCGACGCCGGACGCGATCAACTTCATGGCCAAGCATGGCCGCGGTCTGATCTGTCTGGCGATGGACCAGGAGCGGATCGCGCATCTCGGGCTGAAGCTGATGGCGTCGGACAATCGCTCGCGTCACCAGACGGCCTTTACGACGTCGATTGAGGCGCGCGAGGGCGTCACCACCGGCATTTCCGCCCATGACCGCGCCCGCACCATCGAGGTGGCGACCGACCCGTCGAAGGGCGCTGACGATATCGCGACACCGGGACACGTCTTCCCGCTGGTGGCGCGTGATGGCGGTGTTCTGGTCCGCGCCGGCCACACCGAGGCTTCTGTCGATGTTGCCCGGCTGGCGGGGGCCGGGTCGTCCGGCGTGATCTGCGAGATCATGAATGAGGACGGTACGATGGCCCGCCTGCCGGACCTCGTCGCCTTCGCCCAGCTGCACGGTTTGAAGATCGGCACGATTGCCGACCTGATCGCCTATCGCCGCCGCAATGATCGCTTCATCGAGCGCCGCCTGGAGACCGACTTCACCAGCCGGCATGGCGGACCGCTGAAACTCATCGTCTTCCGCAACACGATCGATGGCGCCGAGCATGTCGCGCTGGTCAAGGGCGAGCCTTCGCACGCCCAGCCGACCACGGTGCGCATGCACAAGGTCTCCTTCGTGGACGACGTGCTGCACGAAGAAGGTCCGCGCGGCGAACTGGTCGAGGCCGGTATACGTGCAATCGCGACCGCCGAGGGGCCGTCGGTTATGGTCTTCATCCGGGAGACCTCCCACACCGCGATCATGGAACGCCTGGGCGCCAAGCCTGTGAAGGCGGATGATGAGCGCGAGGCCCAGCGCCTGCGTGAATACGGCGTCGGTGCACAGATCCTGCTGGATCTGGGCGTGAAAGACATGATCCTGCTCTCTACCAAGCCGCACACGATTGTCGGCCTGGAGGGCTACGGGCTGAGCGTGCGCGAAGAGCGCCATTTTCCGGAGGACTAGCGCATGAGCGCCCCCAAACTCCTGATCGTCGCGGGGACTTTCTACCGCGATATTGCCGACGCCCTGATCAAGGGCGCCAAAGGAGCCGCCGAGTCTGCCGGCGCCACGGCCGAACTGGTCGAGGTTCCCGGTGCGCTGGAAATCCCGGGCGCCATCGTCCAGGCCGAGATCGCCGAATCCGATTTTGACGGTTATGTCGCCCTGGGCTGCGTCATTCGGGGCGAGACGACGCATTACGATTATGTGTGCTCCGAAAGCGCGCGTGGTCTGATGGAGCTGAATCTCAACGGTGTCATCGCCGGAAATGGTATCCTGACGGTCGAGAACCGTGCCCAGGCCCTCAAGCGGGCTGTCGACAAGAACAAGGGTGCGGATGCAGCGAATGCGGCCCTGGCGCTGATCGCGCTGCGCGACCGCTTCGGGAGTTCGAAATGAGCGCACCGCAAAAATCCAAGGAAACCCCGTCCGAGGCCCGTGCGCGTCTGCGCCGTGCGGCCCGTCTGGCCGCCGTTCAGGCACTCTACCAGATGGAGATCGGCGGACGCGGCGCCAGTACGGTCATCCGTGAATTCCGCGACCACCGCTTCGGCGGTGCCGGTGAGGGCGAGGAATTCGTCGAGGCCGATGAGGACTTCTTCGACTCGCTCGTATCCGGCGTCGTGGAACGCCAGGCCGTGGTCGATCCGGCGATCGACGGCCTGCTGGCCGATGGCTGGCGCATGGAGCGGCTGGACGCCACGGTGCGCGCCATCCTGCGCGTGGCCGGTTATGAGCTTTTCCAGCGCAAGGATGTGCCGGCGCGTGTGGTGATCGACGAGTATGTCGATGTCGCCAATGCCTTTTTCGAGGGCTCCGAGCCGAAATTCGTCAATGCGGCGCTCGACCGCTGTGCCCGCCAGGCGCGTCCGGACGAATTCTGAGCATGGCGTCCGGCGGCGAGTTCGATTTCATCCGGACACGCCTGGGACCGCTGACCCGGAACCATGCGGCGGCGCTCGGCTTGCGCGATGATGCTGCCGTGCTGGATGTGCCTGCAGGACAGCGGCTGGTGCTGGCCTGCGACACGCTGGTCGCCGGCGTGCATTTCCGGACGGATGACGGCGCCGATGTGGCGGCTGCGCGCGCCATGCGTTCGAACGTGTCCGATCTCGCCGCGATGGGTGCCGAGCCGCTGGGTTATCTCAGTGCGCTGAGCTGGGCGCGCGGGATCGATCCGCGCTGGCGGGATGAATTCGTGGCGGCGCTGGCCGAAGAGCAGGACCGGTTCGGCCTGGTGCTTCTGGGCGGGGACACCACGTCCACTCCCGGTCCCATGACAGTGACATTGACGCTCCTTGGATGCGTCATAGAGGGGACATCGCTGCTACGTTCCGGTGCCATTGCGGGCGATGATGTCTGGGTGACGGGCACGATCGGCGATGCCGTATTGGGTCTGGCGGCACTGGAGGGGGAAACCGGCGCTCCGGAGGCGCTGGTGTCGCGCTATACCCACCCGATGCCGCGCCTGGCGGCCGGTCTGGCGCTCAGGGGGATCGCGACGTCCGCCATCGATGTTTCTGACGGTCTTCTGGCGGATGCCGCCCATATCGCCGAAGCGAGCGGGCTGGCGCTCGAGATATCCGCGGATCTGGTTCCACTGTCGGTGCCGGCGCGGGCCTGGCTCGATGCGGGCGGAGAGGGCGGTCCGGGCCGCTTGTTGAGCGGCGGCGATGATTACGAGCTTCTCTTCACCGCACCGGCCTCGCGTCGCTCAGAGATCGAAGCCCTGTCACTCGATGCGCCGGTGACGCGGATCGGCCGTGCCCTGGACGGTGAGGGCGTCACCTGTCTGGGACCCGATGGCCAACCCGTGACAATTGACCGGGCCGGATTTACGCATTTTTGAGGCGTTTTTGGCAGGCTGCGGGCGATTGGAGTTGATCCCATGCGCCTTCTGCTTGCCGCGATCCTGACCCTTGCCCTGCAATCCGGGGCCTTTGCCCTCGGCGGCGGAGGCGGCGGTGGTGGCGGCAATGGTTCATCCAACAATGGCAATGGCAATCGCTTTCTCCTGGTCTTCAACCGGACAGTCGAGGACGAGGATGATCATGGCGACAGCTATGTCGGCGATGAAGACGAGGTGGACGATGATCCGCGCGCCTTCAACCTGCCGGCCCTCGTCGCCCCCCTGTCACGCGACGGACGCCTGACGGGCTTTGCCTATGTGCATGTGCGGGTGCGCGCCGCGGACGGCCAGAATGTCTGGTCGATGCAGGAAAACGCGCACTACGCGCTCGATGCCCTGGTGCGGGCCGCCTACCGCACGTCTGTCAGCCGTTCCGACGGTCAGCAGCTGGACATTTCCCGGGCTGAAGACGTGTGGGCCCAGGTGCTGCGCGAACAGTATGGCGCCGACGCGATCGACCGCATCGAGATTCGCAGCTCCGATACGCGTCTCCTGATGCGCTAAAGTCTCTTCGCAACTGCGGTAAGTATTGGATTTCGAAATCCAAAGTTCGCGTGTTGCGCCGCCCTTATGACTTGGGCATAGTCACCTTAACAATAACAAGAAGAAGCGGGGGACATGCAGGCAGTTCGCGTGGTTCTCACGCGTATGCTTCCCCCTATCCTTTCGTGACCAAAGAGAAGTCATAAAACGGGGCTGGAAGCCATGAACATGCTTTTATTGGCCATTGGGGCCGCTGTCCTTGCCATCATCTACGGCGTCATCCAGACGCAGCGTTTGATGGCGGCGAGCGCAGGGACCGAGAAGATGCAGGAGATCGCATCGGCCATCCAGGAAGGCGCGAACGCATATCTCAAGCGCCAATATACCACCATCGCCATTGTCGGCATTGTCGTCTGCATCCTGATCGCGGTCTTTCTGGGCTGGCAGGTCGCTCTGGGCTTCGCCATCGGCGCGGTCCTGTCGGGCGCGGCAGGCTTTATCGGCATGCTGGTTTCGGTGCGGGCGAATGTACGCACGACGCAGGCCGCCAGCACGAGTCTGGCCGCCGGTCTGGCTGTGGCGTTCCGCTCCGGCGCGGTCACGGGGATGCTTGTGGCAGGCCTGGCCCTCCTGGGGGTCGCCGGCTATTACTGGATACTGACCGGACCGATGGGACTGGTCCTCGGTGAAGGGGCCTCCGGCCGTATCATCATCGACTCCCTGGTCGCGCTCGGCTTCGGCGCCTCGCTGATCTCGATCTTTGCCCGTCTGGGCGGCGGTATCTTCACCAAGGGTGCGGATGTCGGCGGCGACATGGTCGGCAAGATCGAGGCCGGGATCCCGGAAGATGATCCGCGCAATGCCGCGACCATTGCCGACAATGTCGGTGACAATGTCGGCGATTGCGCCGGCATGGCGGCCGACCTGTTCGAGACCTATGCGGTGACCGTGGTCGCTACCATGGTGCTCGCAGCGATCTTCTTCACCGGCGGTCTGGCCGCGCAGTTGGTGCTCTACCCGCTGGCGATCGCCGCGGTCTGCATTGTCACCTCGATTATCGGCACTTTCTTCGTCAGCCTGGGCAAGGGCACCAATGTGATGGGCGCGCTCTACAAGGGCCTCATCGTGGCAGGCATCCTGTCCATCGGCGGTTTGTGGCTGGTCACGAACTACACGATCGGTATGGGCGAGATTGCCGAAGTGAACGGCAAGATGATCACGGGGCAGAACCTGTTCTTCTCCGGCCTGATCGGCCTCGTCGTCACAGCGGCCATCATCTGGGTGACCGAATACTATACCGGCACCGGCTACCGGCCCGTGAAATCCGTCGCACGGGCGTCTGAATCCGGTCACGGCACCAATGTGATCCAGGGTCTGGCTGTGTCGCTGGAATCCACCGCTCTGCCGGCGCTGATCATCATCGGCGGCATTCTGGGCACCTACTCGCTGGCAGGCCTGTTCGGTATCGCGATCTCGGTGACGACCATGCTGGCCCTGGCCGGCCTGATCGTGGCGCTCGATGCCTTCGGCCCGGTCACCGACAATGCCGGCGGTATTGCGGAAATGGCGGGTCTGGATGAGTCCGTGCGTGAAACCACCGACACGCTGGATGCGGTCGGCAACACCACGAAAGCCGTCACCAAGGGCTATGCCATCGGCTCTGCGGGCCTCGGTGCGCTGGTGCTCTTTGCGGCCTACACGACCGATGTCGAACATCTCCTGGGTATCGAGCCGAACTTCTCGCTCGAGAACCCGTATGTGATCGTTGGCCTGCTGTTCGGCGGGCTTCTGCCCTACCTCTTCGGCGGCATGTCGATGATGGCTGTGGGCCGCGCTGCGACTGCGGTCGTTGCCGAGGTGCGCCGCCAGTTCAAGGAGATACCGGGCATCATGGAGTTCAAGGCCAAGCCGGATTACGGCAGGGCGGTGGACATCCTGACCAAGGCGGCGATCCGCGAGATGATCGTGCCGTCGCTTCTGCCGGTGCTTTCACCGATCGTGCTCTACTTCGTCATCCTCGGCATTGCCGATCAGGCCCAGGCCCTGGCAGCCGTCGGTGCAATGCTGCTCGGCGTGATCGTCAACGGCCTCTTCGTCGCGGTCTCCATGACCGTCGGCGGCGGCGCCTGGGACAATGCCAAGAAATATATCGAAGACGGCAATCATGGCGGCAAGGGCTCGGAAGCCCACAAGGCCTCCGTGACCGGCGATACGGTGGGCGATCCCTACAAGGACACGGCCGGACCGGCCGTGAACCCGATGATCAAGATCACCAATATCGTGGCACTCCTCCTGCTGGCCTTCCTGGCAAGCTAGGGCAGGGCATAATCACGACACAGGAAAGCCCCGGCCGTTTGGCCGGGGCTTTTTTGTTCGGTCAAGTTTGGGACAGCTGTGACGGGTGTGCGAGCCTGTCGGCCGGTATGGTGGTTTCGAGCGCATAGCCGCGTGCCGTTGAAACCCGTTCGAGCGAGCCGCCGAGTTGCAGCGCGGCGCTCTGCATGATCTTCAGGCCAAGCCCGCCGGTCTCTGCCGGGTCGGTGGCATCGCCCGGACCTGCACCATTATCCTCCAGCCGGAACTGTAGATCGCCGGACGGCTGAAGTGCTCCGTACAGCCGGACGTCTCCGCCGGCCTCGTCGAAACCATGCTTGATCGAATTGGCGACGAATTCATTGGCGATCAGCGCCAGGGAAGAGGCCAGAGACGAGGTGACAAAAAGATGCGGTATATCGATGATGACGCCGATATTGCTTGGTGCACTGCGGGTCAGCAGGTCTCCAATCTGCCGCATGTAACGGTCCAGAGCGATCGAGTCGTGAGCATCCGTGCGGTTCAGCTCCGCATGCAACAAGGAGATCGCCTCGATCCGGCGCGTTATTGCTGTCACCGCTGCACTTTCTTCGGCTCCGGCCTCGCGAGCCTGGAGATTGACCATGGACGCGACCGTCTGCAGTGAATTTTTCACCCGGTGATCGATTTCCGCCCGCAGTACATCGCGCTGTTTGAGGGTCCGGCGCAGATCCAGCTGGGTCATCACCTGGCGGGCGACAACACGCACCGTGTCCGCCTGAAGTGGCGTGAGGCGCCGGGGCTCATGGTCGAGCACGCACAGCGTACCCAAGGGCAGGCCTTCGGAGGTTTTCAGCAGCGCGCCGGCATAGAAGCGCAAATGTGGATCATCCACGCAGAGCGGATTGTCGCACATGCGCGGATCCTCCAGCGTGTCGGGAATTTCGATGAAGTCCTCACCGAGGATGACATGGGCGCAGATCGAGGTTTCAAGCGGGGTTTCCCGTACACCAAGACCGGTTTCCGCCTTGAACCACTGACGCTCCTCGTCGATCAGGTTGATGACACAGATCGGCGCATTGCAAAGGCGGGCGACGAGATCGACGATCTGGTCGAATTCCGGTTCGCGCGGCGTGTCGAGGATATCATAGCTGTGCAGCGCCTGAATGCGCGCCTGGGAATCCGGGTGGAGGGGTGGCTTCAAAGTGTCTGTCCCGCTCAATGGCCGTTTGCGCCAGTTCATCGTATCGCAGCCTAGGCGGGTTCCAGACGCTCGCAAAGTCTTTTGGGCGATGCCGGCGAGCGGAACCCAGCTTCCAGCACGGCCGTTTTACCGGTCGAGCTGGAAGGGAACCCCATCATGACCGCCATCCATACCCAGACCGCTGACCGCGCTCCGCGCACGGCCCGGCTCTACCGCATGGTCATGCCCGATCATGTCTGCCCTTACGGGCTCAAATCCAGGGCGCTGCTGGAGCGTGAGGGCTATGAGGTGAAGGACCATCACCTGTCCTCCCGCCCTGAAACAGACGCCTTCAAGGCCGAGCACGGGGTGGAGACAACGCCCCAGACCTTCATCGATGGCGTGCGGATCGGCGGCTATGACGAGTTGCTCGATTATTTCGGCAAGCCGCGGGTGAAGGCGGGCGAGACGACCTATCAGCTGGTGATCGCCCTGTTCGCGATGGCGGCCCTGATGGGCGGCGCGGTGAGCTGGCTGGCGGTTCGCGCCCTCGATCCGGGCCTGTGGCTCGTCACCGCCATCCCGATCGCCATGTGCCTGCTGGCGGTGCAAAAACTGCGCGATATCGAAAGTTTCTCGACCATGTTCCTGGGCTATGACCTGCTCGCCCGGCGCTGGGTGCGCTATGCCTACCTCTACCCGTTCGGCGAGGCTTTGGCCGGGATATTGATGCTCGCGGGCGCGCTGACCTTCATCGCGGCGCCGGTGGCTATCTTCATCGGCGGCGTGGGCGCGGTATCGGTGTTCAAGGCAGTTTACATCGACAAGCGCTCACTGAAATGCGCCTGCATGGGCGGTGACAGCAATGTCCCGCTGGGCTTCGTCTCGCTGAGCGAGAACCTGATGATGCTCGGCATGGGGCTGTGGATGCTGGGCCGCTGGATCGTCTAGACGCGCGGTCAGCTGATGGGCAGAGCACGGGTCTGCAATGCGGGGGCAAGACCGCGATCATTGCAGCGGTGCCAGCCGGCGATGGAGAAGCGTTCGCGCCGGGCCGGGATCACCTCGTGCGGAATGTCCTCGGACAGGAAGACGGCCAGCGTACCGAATTCCGGGCGCACCTCGTCGAGCACCTGGTCGCTGTCGGGCGCATAGATGCGCAATTGTCCGCCATCGGCCGCGTCCCAGTCGCGATTGAGGTAGAGCACCGTGGAGAGGACGCGGTTGCGGGCGCCGCGGAAACTGTCCAGATGGCGCTTGTAGAAGCCGCCGGGTTCGTAGACCGCGTAGTGCGCCTCGAAGGCGAACAGGCCCAGCATGAGCCGGTAATTCACGTCGCGGCGCAGGGCTTCGGCAAAGGCCTGGTAAGCGATCTGCGCCGGGCTGGAGCCGTCGAGCCATTTCGTCTTGTCGCGCCGGACCTGGCGGACCAACTCGTGTGCGTCGCCGCGGCCGATACCGGCCGGGGTCATTTCGGACTCCTGCCAGAGCGTTTCGGCTTCCTGCGCCAGTGCGCCCAGCATGTCCGCATCGGCAAGACGGCACACCGACCAGCCCTGTCCGGCGAGATCGTCGCACAGCGTGTCGGCGTTGAAGGCGGGCAGGCCGGTCAGGCCGAGGGCAGGAAGGCTCAATGCCGTGTCACCTGTCGAGGAAGATGCGCGCTGATAGGGCCGGGTGGCCGGTCGGTCAATCGAAATCGGAGCCGGCGGCGAGCCGTTCCAGAACGGCCATGGCGTCGTCGGCGCGGTCGGCGGGGACGAAGAGATGGTCATGAAAATATCCCGCCACCGGGTTGCAGCCGATTCCGGCTCCGGCCAGCGCCTGCGCGATGGCCGCCATGAAGCCGACGGCGTCGAGGGCGGAATGGATGTGCAGGGTAATGCGGCGGCAGGGAAAGACGGTTTCCAGGCCGGCATCGGCGGCCGCAGCGGCGTCTAGAATCAGCGTGACGCCCTCATCCTCGACATAGCGCATCAGGGGCGAGAGGCCGGCCGGTTCCGGCGTGCCGGGCGGCAGGGTGGCAAACGCCCACACGCCCGGGTGCAGGCGGGCAGACATGCCTTTAAGCAGGGTTTCAAGATCGGTCTCGCCGTGCATCGCGGACTCCTTCGTTCAGCGCAGATCATGGTATGGCTGGTACATCATCGCCATATAGGCGGGCGGAGGATGCCATGTCTGTTGAAGTCATCTCGTTGGTGGAAAAACACAGCCAGTTCAAGGACGCCTGGGCGCCGCGCCGGGTGGCAAAGCTGGACAATTACGAGATCAAGCTGGCGAAGGCCGAAGGGGCGTTCGACTGGCATGCGCATCTGGAAGAGGACGAGTTCTTTCTTGTCACGCGCGGCATCTTGAAGATCGAGATCGAGAATGCCGATCCGGTCCTTCTGGGACCGGGTGAAATGTGCGTGATTCCCAAGGGTGTGCGGCACCGGCCGGTCGCACAGACCGAGAAAGTCCACATGATGCTGATCGAGCGCGCCGGAGTGGTGAATACCGGTGATAATCCGGACAGCGATCTGACCCAGACGATCTCGGACCTCTAGGCGTACGGCCTGGTTCTCCCATTGATCGCGACGGGTGCAGCCGTTATATCGCGACTCCCGGCCCGGGATATATTTCGCATGCAAACAAATGAGGTCTCCGCATGAGCTCCAACGCATTCGACGTGATCGTGATCGGCGGCGGACCTGGCGGCTATGTGGCCGCGATCCGGGCCTCCCAGCTGGGTTTCAGGACGGCTGTTGTCGAGCGCGCGCATCTGGGCGGTATCTGCCTCAACTGGGGCTGCATCCCGACCAAGGCGCTGCTGCGGACGTCT
The DNA here is from genome assembly GCF_056160825.1 of Maricaulis sp. ABE4_448. NCBI lineage: Bacteria > Pseudomonadati > Pseudomonadota > Alphaproteobacteria > Maricaulales > Maricaulaceae > Maricaulis > Maricaulis sp. ABE4_448. The sequence goes on along the minus strand of NZ_JBSWXX010000005.1, from coordinate 28,346 downwards.
GAAGTCTATCACCTCATGCAGCACGCCAAGGATTTCGGCCTGTCGGCCGAGAAGATCGGCTATGACGTCAAGGCGATCGTCAAGCGTTCGCGCGATGTCGCGGGCCGCCTGTCCGGCGGTGTCGGCATGCTGATGAAAAAGCACAAGATCCAGGTGATCGAGGGTGAGGCGAAACTGGCCAGGGGCGGCGAGGCCCCGAAGGTCGTCGTCGGCAAGGACAGCTATACCGCCAAGCACGTCATCCTGGCGACGGGCGCCCGGGCGCGCACTGTGCCGCAGGCCGGACTGGAGCCGGATGGCGACAAGATCTGGACCTATCGCGAGGCCATGGTGCCCGAGAGCATGCCGAAATCCGTCCTGGTCATCGGTTCCGGCGCGATCGGTATCGAGTTTGCCAGCTTCTACAACACGATGGGCGCCGATGTGACGGTCGTCGAGATGATGGATCGCGTTCTGCCGGTCGAGGACGAGGAAATCTCTGCCTTCGCCGCCAAGAGCTTCAGGAAGCAGGGCATGACGCTGCTGACCGGCGCCCAGGTCGAGAAGCTCGACACCTCGGGCAAGACGGCGAAGGTCAGCGTGAAGACATCGAAGGGCAAGACCGAGACGATCGAGGTCGAAAAGGTCATCCTGGCCATCGGCATTGTCGGCAATGTCGAGAATCTCGGCCTGGAAGAGCTCGGCGTGAAGATCGAGAAGGGCCATGTCGTCAATGACGGGTTTGGCCGTACCAATGTGAAAGGGCTCTATGCCATCGGCGATGTCGCCGGACCGCCCTGGCTGGCCCACAAGGCTTCGCACGAAGGCGTGGTCTGCGTGGAGAAGATCGCCGGCCAGGACGTGCACGCCTTCGAGACCGGCAATATTCCGGGCTGCACCTATTGCCATCCGCAGATCGCCTCGGTCGGGCTGACCGAAGCGAAGGCGAAGGAGGCGGGGCACGAGGTCAAGGTTGGCCGTTTCCCCTTCGTGGGCAATGGCAAGGCGATCGCGCTGGGTGACGATCAGGGCCTGGTGAAGACCGTGTTCGACGCGAAGACCGGCGAGCTGCTGGGCGCCCACATGGTCGGCGCCGAGGTGACCGAGCTGATCCAGGGCTATGCCATCGCCCGCCAGCTGGAGACGACCGAGGCCGAGCTGATGCACACGGTCTTCCCGCACCCGACCCTGTCGGAAATGATGCATGAAAGCGTGCTGGACGCGTACGGGCGGGTCCTGCACATCTGATCTGCATCCAAAACGCGTGTGCCGGGCATCATGGGATCGAAACCCGATCTCGTGAGGATGCCATGCTGAAACCTTTCCTGTTCTGCGCCGCGGCTGCAACGGCTCTGGCGGCCTGTACCTATGATGTTCATGGCCGGGGGGAGGATCGCTCGGTCGATGCCGCCGGCCTGGTGGCCTCGCGCAATGTTGATGTGCCCGGCGATGCTGAATTCTCCGGCATGTTCGTCGGTGCCGATGGCCGCGTCGGCCGGGATCTGGAACTGTCCGGCGCGACCGTGCGCTCGAACATGATCGTCGGGCGTGATCTGGAAGCGTCCGGCGGGCGGGTGCGCTTCACCGGCGAGGTGGGCGGCGATGCCGAAATCTCGGCCGGTACAGCCGATATCGATGCGCGCATTGCCGGCAATACCGAAATCGCGGGCGGCCGGGTCACGCTGGACGGTCATCTGCGCGGGGCACTGGAGATGGATGGCGGGCACATGGTGCTGCGCGCTGATGTCGACGGGCCGGTGACCGTGCGCGGTCATGGGCGCGACGAGGGCAATGGCCGGGTCGAGATCTCCGGGCGCCTGGGGCAGGGCGGGCTGATCTGCGCCGCGGAAGTCGAACTGCGGTCCGGTGCGCGGCTGGAGGGAGAGGTCCGTATCATCTCCGATACGCGTCCGCGCGGGAACGGGTTCAGCTGGGAAGCGCTGGACGGCCGCGATTGCGAGCGGATCTAGCAGCAGCGCCGGTCAGGGCTGGACGAGATTGACCACATCGCTGGTCGTCGCCGCTTCGTGGCCGGCCTTTCCCATCGCTGCGAGCACTTGCTGGACGACAGCATCGGGCACGGGGCGTTCATTGCTCGGCACCATTTCCAGTTCGAAACGATAGTTGCGGCGCTGGACTGTGCGGCGCGGCTTGAATTCGCGCAGTTCGGACAGGCCGAGCCGGTCGAGTGCCTCGCGCGACCGGGTGACCCTGGCTCCTTTGATCTCCCGGATCCGGTTGCACAGGCGTTGCAGCAGCCAGGCATCGGCCGGACGCAGGGCGCGCGGATTGTAAGTCTCCGGTGACGGGTCGGACGGGTCGGGAAAGCTTTGCGGCAGTACCTGCTGGCCGGGGTTTGCTTCGCCCCATTCGGCAACGACCGAGGTCGCGCGCACACCGACGGGCACGAATTCGCTCACCGCCCGCTCCAGCAGGAAGGAGAGCGGTGAGGGGATGCGGCCACTCCCCTTGACCGGTTCCCGCTGCGGGTCGATCGGCCCGGCCATGCGCAAAACCCAGGCCTGCAGGGCCGGACGGTTCTGGACGAAACGCTGGCCGTCTCCGGCTCCCGTAAGGGTCAGCACGATGGCGTGGAGCGAGCAGTCGGCGAGGGTCGGGCTGCCCCCGAACAGAAAGGGCGTGTCAACCAGAACGGCTTCGGCCATGTCCAGGATATCGTCCAGCCGGGCTTCGATCGCGGGCAGATCGCCCGTGCGGTAACCCATCTTGCGGAAACGGCAATCGATCTGCTGGCGTGCCATGCGCGCGCGGCGCTTGCGTGCGGCGGCTTGGTGGTCCGGCCAGGCCGTCATGGCCAGGCGTTCGCCAGCCATCTCTCCATCACGTGACCACAGCCAGAAACTCGCGGCCGGGGCAACCAGCTGGTCGAGCCAGGCTTCCATCACGCAGGTTTCGACATCGGTGGCATCATTGTCGGGACGCATCGGGAAGCCGGCGTGATTGGCGTCTATGGCGTCGAAGATGACCCGGCTGTCGCTCCAGGCGCGTTGATCGGCGGCGATCAGCAGCGGCACATCGATACGGCGCAACCGCGGACGAACCTCCGAGCGCAGGACCAGACCTGTGGCAGGCTTTTCAAGAAAGGGAATATTGCGCCATCTCAGATAGGTCCGGACCTTGTGACAAGCGGGGGTGTCCGGGGCTGTGATGAGCGTATAGGCACGCATCGGCCTTGATCCTTTTCCTCAATCTGCCGTCGCCCCCTCGCTGCTTGCGGCAGCGTCCCGAGGCGGGACTGATCGCCTGGGAGGCGATGTTGAAGGATACAACTCCGCACCCCGCCGATCGGTTCCATCGCCGGCGGGGAGGAGTAGCGGATCATGGTTGGGCGGCCTTACTCCGCAGGCTCGGCGGCCGGCTTGTATTCCTCGGCCATCAACGTCTCCACCGTTTTCTGGACGGTGCCGTAATCGGTCTTGCCGGTGCCCAGCACCGGGATCGACTCGACGTGGATGATCTTGCGCGGGATTGCCAGTTCGGAAATGCCATGATTGCGCGCGAAGGCCACCAGGTCCGCCCGGTCGGCCTTGGCATAGTCGGTGAGCAGGATGACCTGTTCGCCCTTGCGCTTGTCGGGGATGGCGGCGGCGGCGTGCATATTGTCCGGCCAGAGCGAGGTGGCGCAGTTTTCCACCACCGCGAGGGAAACCATCTCCCCGCCCAGCTTGGCAAAGCGCTTCACCCGGCCGCGGATGCGGATGAAACCGTCCTCGTCGATCGAGACGATATCGCCGGTATCGTGCCAGCCGCCCTCGGGCGCCTCCAGCTGCAGCGGGGCGGAGGGGCGGATATAGCCCTTCATGATATTGGGGCCGCGGATATGCAGCTGACCGCCATCATCGATCCCCTCGACCGGAACCAGGCGCGCCTCGCAGCCCGGCATCAGCTGGCCGACCGTGCCCGGGCGGTTGTTTTCCGGCTGGTTCACCGACAGGACAGGCGCCGCTTCGGTGAGGCCATAACCCTCGACGATCTCGACATTGAACCGTCGGCGCAGGGCCGAGCGTGTCTCGTCCTTCACCCGTTCCGCACCGCACACCGCAAAGCGCAGCGAGGACAGATCGTCCGGATCGGCGGCGCGGGCATACTGGTTCATGAAGGTGTCGGTGGCGAACAGGATGGTCGCCTTCGTCTCGGCGATTCGTTTGACGATGGTCTTGGCCTGCAACGGCGTGGGATGGCAGATCGCCGGCACGCCGAGGCCGAGCGGCACCAGCACGCCGCCGGTCAGTCCGAAACAGTGGAAGGTCGGCAGCGGATTGAACACAAGATCGGTCGGGTAGATCTTGATGTGGTCGCGCACCTGCTCGACATTCGCCAGCAGATTGGCATGGCTGAGCACGACGCCCTTGGGATCGCCTTCCGTACCCGAGGTGAAGAGGTAGACGGCCGCGCTGTCCGGATCGGGATGGGCACGCACCAGGGACGGCATCACCATGCCGACGGCGGCGGCGAGCTTGTCGCCGAGCGACAGGTTTTCGCGCACATCGTCCAGATAGATCAGCTCGTGATCCTTCTTCAGCTCGGCTTCCAGATCCTGTAGCTCACCCAGCTCGATGAAACGGTGCGCGGTGACGATACGCTTGGCCTTGCAGGCCTGGCAGGCCGCTTTCAGCGCGCGTTCGCCGGCGGTGAAGTTGAGCATGGCCGGGATCCGGCCATAGGCCGAGATCGCGAAGAAGGAAATGATGGCACCCGCGCCGGTGGGCAGGAGCACGCCGACGGCTTCGCCCTTTTCGGTTCCCGCCTTGAGAGCATGGCCCAGCGCGAAGGAAGCTTTCACCAGATCGTTATAGGTGAGCTCCCGGCCGTCGGCATCGACGGCGGCGAGCTTCTTGCCGCCATACCGGTTTCTGGATTCGATCAGCGACTTGAAGACCGGCTTGCGAATGCGCGCCGGATCAAGGTGGGCGCCCTTGTAGACCTGTCCGGATACGCCTTGCGTACCGGTGTCCGGGGTGAGCCCGGCGGCCGGAGTGTCTGCCATGTAATCCTCCCGTGTACGCCCATACGTGCAGGCGCGGTATATTGATGCCGATTTTAGCGGGCCTTGGAGCGTAGGGAAGAGGGGGGCTGCGTGTGGCCCCGCTTTATGCGGGCGGCATCTCGTAATTCAAAAAACATTTATCGAAAAACGGAAAAATTCCCTTGATATCGTTTTTCGATAATGTATGGTCTGAATCAACGCTGGGGAGCGTAGACCCGGATTTCCAAAACGCCAGGCGGCAGGAGGTCCGGGACGTTATGGGAGAGTTGAATGACCAAGCTCTGGCTTGCGGCCACGGCCCTGACCACCGCACTGATGACGTCGGGCTGCGTTATTGTCGTCGCCGATGAAGGCGACGGCACCAAGATGCTGCGCCAGCACCGGTCCGCGGACGGCTATACCGTACTCGACCGGGATGGCGATTTCAGCCGCCTGAGTGGCGATCTGAACCTGCGCGGCCGTCTGGGCGGCGATCTCAGCCTGGTCTCCGGCGATGTCGATGCCGACGGTCTCGAAGTCGGCGGTGAAGTCTCCATCGCGGCGGGTGACGTGAATTTCAACGGCAAGGTCGATGGCGAGGTGTCCATTGCCGGCGGTGATGTGAGCTGGAACGGCGAAGCCCGCGACGAGTTTTCCATCGCGGCAGGCGACCTGACCGTGCACGGCCAGATTACGGGCCCGGCCAGCCTGGCGTCCGGTGACATGGAGGTCGATGCGACCTTCCAGCACGGCCTGACAGCCCATGCCGGATCGATGACGATCAATGGCGAGGTCCATGGTCCGCTTGAACTCGTTGCGATCAACGAGATGCGCCGCAATCGTGATTATGACGATGAGGGCGATATCGAGATCGGTGCCCGTGTCCATGATGGCGGCCAGGTCTGCGGCATCCGCGTGACCATTGCGTCGACGGCCCGCATTGACGGCCGGTTCGAAGTGTTTGCCGAACATGAGCCGGAGGTCGAGTCGGGCGCCCGTGTGGATGACCTTGTCTTCACCCCGCGCGACCGCCGCGACTGCGAAGACCTGATCGACGACTGAGACCGGTAGGGACCGGGATTCTTTTCAACAAACGACCTGACTGCCGGGGGGCGCAGGGAGAGAGTTATGAACATCAAGCACACAATCATGGCCCTGGGGCTGGCCATCACCGCAATGACGGGTGCCGCAGGCGCCCAGGTGATCGGCGGCGAAGTCGAGATCGACGGCAGCGGCAATGATGTCGTCTTCCTCGGCGGAGACATGACAGTCCGCGGCCAGGTCCAGGGTGATATTTCCGCGATTGCCGGCGATGGCCGGATCGATGCCGACGTTACCGGCTCGATCCACTTCTTTGGCGGCGACGTGTCCATTCGTGGCTCGGTCGGCGGGGATATCGAGATCGCCGGTGGCGATGTCGAAATCGACGCCAATGTGGCCGGCGATGTCAGCGCGGCTGGTGGCGACGTCCATGTCGGCGGCACGATCGCCGGTGAACTGGCAGCTGCTGGCGGCAATGTCGAGATCGATGCAACCGTTGGCGACGCAGTGCAGCTGGCCGGCGGGTATGTCGGCGTTCACGGCGATGCCGTGTTCGGCGACGGTCTGGAAGTCGGCGGCGGCGAGATCGAGATTGCCGGTACTGTCCGCGGCGACGTGGATGTCGAAGGCTCCGAGGTCACGCTGTCCGGTCTGATCGACGGTGATGTCGAGATCCTGGCCGAGGAAGTCTACATTCTCGATTCGGCCCGGGTGACCGGCGAGATCACCGTGCGCGGTCCGTCCCAGCCGGTTGTCGCTTCCGGCGCCCAGATCGGCTCGGTCGATTATGAGTACGAACCGTTCAATTTCGGCGCCAAGCACTGGGACGATATCGATATCGATATCGACGGTCCCTGGGAAATCATCGGTGCGCCCTTCGCCTTCCTGGGCCTGGCCGTGCCGGGTGCGGCGCTTCTGCTGGGTGCGCTGGCTGTGTTGATGACACCGCGCGGTACCGCCCGGGTGGCGCGCACCTTCCGCCGCAAACCTGTCGTGTCCGGCTTCCTGGGCTTTATCAGCTTTGCCTTGTCGCCGGTCTTCCTGATCATCATGACTGTGCTGCTGGCGATCACCGTGATCGGCGTGCTGTTGATCCCGATCATGTGGCTGCTGTTCTGGCCCTTCCTGCTGCTGTGCCTGGCGCTGGGTGCGCTGGCGGTTGGCGACCTGATCTTCAACCGCAAGCCGGAACAGCCCCTGGGGTTGGGTATGCGCCTTCTGTCCCTGATTCTGGTGCTGGCGGTTTCCGCGGCGCTGGGTGCCGTGCCGGGACTGGGTGCGCTGGTCGGTCTCTTCCTGATGTTCATCGGCCTTGGCGCCTGGCTGATGTCGCTGGGCCGGGAGAACGGTCATACGGCTCCGGCTGCGGCAAACAGTCCGGAAGATGACAAAACAGTAAGCATGGGGTGACGATTCCACGCGCAGACGTTACATCGTAACCAGATAGAAGCCCGCAAACAGGGGTATGGGGAATCTGGGATATGCGTAACTTCAGCCTGATTGCCATCGCGACAGCGGCCGCAACGTTCAACGTTGCGGCCGCTCAGCCGATTCAGCAGACCACGAATAATTGGCGTGACGCCTTCCGCCAGCTCGAGGACGAGGACTGGCCCTCGCCGAACCGCGAGCGGCGGGCGACGGGCGCACCCGGGCCGGACTACTGGCAACAAGACGTCGACTACGACATCGATATCCGTCTCGATGAAAACGAGAAACACCTCTACGGCTCCGAGACGGTCACCTACACAAACAATGCGCCGGACCCGCTGGACTTCCTGTGGTTCCAGCTGGACCAGAACCGTTTCCGCCCCGATTCCATCGCGGTGATGACCGAGACGGTCGGCGATGGCGGCCGCTCGTCGGGCCGTGCCGGCGGCTCCAATCCGGAAGGCATCTCCGCCTCGGCCGTGCGCCGGCGCCAGCAGATCGCCGATGACGGTTATGGCCACAACATCACCGCTGTGACCGATGCTGACGGCAATCCGGTCGATTTCACCATTGTCGACACGCTGATGCGGATCGATCTCGACGATACGCTGGAGACCGGCGAAAGCGTCGTGCTGAACATCGAGTGGGATTATCGCCTGATCGAGACCGGCGTGATCGGCGGCCGCGCCGGCTGGGAATGCTTCGAGGAAACCGAAGATACCGGCGGCGACTGTATCTACCAGATCGCGCAATGGTTCCCGCGTGCCGCGGCCTTCTCCGATTATGAGGGCTGGCACAACAAGGCCTTCCTGGGCCGCGGCGAATTCACCCTTGAATTCGGTGATTATGATGTGTCCATCACCGTGCCGCAGGACTTCATCGTCTCCGCGACCGGTGTGCTGCAGAACCCCGAAGATGTCCTCAACCAGGCCCAGCGTGATCGTCTGGAAGAAGCCCGGACCTCCGAAGAGCCGGTCTTTATCGTGACGCCGTCCGAAGCCCGTGCGAACGAGCGCCGGGGCACGCGGTCCGAAGCCACCTGGGAGTTCCGCGCCGAGAATGTCCGCGATTTCGCCTGGGCCGGTTCGCGCAAATTCATCTGGGATGCGGTGGGTGTCGAGCAGGACGGCGAGGGCGTGGCGCCCGAGCTCGTCATGGCGATGTCCTTCTACCCCAATGAGAGCGAGCCGCTGTGGTCGGCCTTCTCGACCCGCGCCGTCGAGCACACGATGGACGTCTACTCCTCCTTCTCCTTCCCCTATCCCTATCCGGTGGCGCAATCGATCGCCGGCCCGCAGGGTGGAATGGAGTATCCGATGATCACCTTCAACGGCGGCACCTATGGCCGTCCGGTGGTGGACGATGACGGCAATCTGACCTATTCGCGCACCGCCAAGCGCGGACTGATCGGCGTGATCATCCACGAGATCGGCCACATCTATTTCCCGATGGTGGTGAATTCCGACGAGCGGCAATGGACCTGGATGGATGAGGGGATCAACACCTTCCTGCAATTCCAGGCCGAGCGTCAGTGGGAAGAGGACTTCCCGTCGCGCCGCGGCGATCCGGACCTGATGACAGGCTACATGGTGTCGACCAACCAGATGCCGATCATGACCCAGTCGGACTCGATCATGCAGTTGGGCGGCAATGCCTATGGCAAGCCGGCCACGGCGCTGGTGGTGTTGCGCGAGACCGTTCTGGGCCGCGAACTGTTCGATGAAGCCTTCCGCACCTATGCCAATCGCTGGCGTTTCCGCCGGCCGACCCCGTATGATTTCTTCCGCACGATGGAAGAGGTCTCCGGTGTCGATCTCGACTGGTTCTGGCGCGGCTGGTTCTACTCGACCGACCATGTCGACATCTCGCTCGACCGGGTGATCGAGGGCACGTTCAACACGGAAAATCCGGAGATCGAGAATGCCCGTGAGCGCGCCGCCGCCGACGCCAATCCGGAAAGCCTGACCCAGGCCGCCAATCGTGAGGAAGGCATCGCCTATTACGACGCCCGCAATCCGGAGGTGGTCGACTTCTATACGCGCAATGACGCCCACACGGTGACCAATCGCGAACGCGAGGCCTATGACAGCTTCCGCGAGGAGCTGGAGGACTGGGAAGCGGCGATCGTCGACAGCGACGAGCGCATCTACTATCTCGACTTCACCAACCAGGGCGGTGTGGTGATGCCGATCATTCTCGAATTCACCTTCGCGGATGGCGGCACCGAGATCGTGCGGATCCCGGCCGAGGTCTGGCGCTATAATCCGGAGAATGTCACCTGGACCTATCTGACCGATCGTGAAGTCGTGTCGGTGGAGCTCGATCCGCTGCACGAGACTGCCGATGCGGACCGGTCCGACAATTTCTTCCCGCCGCGCATCGAGCCGAGCCGGCTGGAAGTCTACCGGTCATCCTCATCGAGCAGCAGCACGATGATGGACGATATGGATCAGCGCGTGACGCGCGACTCGATCCGTACGCGTCCGCAATAGGAAGGATCTGCGCGAATGCTGCGGCTTCGCACACTTCTGACAGGCCTGGCCGGTGTTCTGCTTGTTGCAGCGCCGGCCAGCGCCCACCGCGTCCACGCGGGTGTCACCGAGATTGCCGTCAATCCGCGCACCGGCGAGATGGAGATCGTGCACCGGCTGTTCGCCCACGACCTCCTGACCGCGCTCGATCGCGACGAACAGGATGCGGCGCAGTTCCTCGGGACCGAAGCCGGGCTGGAAACGGTCGGCGCCTATGCCGGTGAGCGGTTCCGGATGGCGGACGGTGAGGGCGACCTGTTCGAGCTGAACTATGTCGGCGCCGAGGTCGATGGCGAGTTTGCCTGGATTTATTTTGTCGCGCCGCAGCCGTCGGAAACCGAAAGCTTCATCGTCGATAATGATCTTCTTGCTGAGGCGTTCGACGATCAGGTGATGATGACCAATTTGCGCTTCCAATCCCATGTCCGCACGGCGATGCAGGGGCCGGGGAGTCGCGCGCCGGTACGCGTCCGCTTCGAGCGCTAGGCTTGTCCGGCGGAAGCGGCCATTTCCACCCGGTTTCGCCCGTTTGACTTGGCGCTGTAGAGCGCTGTGTCGGCGGCGCGGAACAGTTTTTCCACATCGGCCGCATCGCGGCAGACCGCACGGGCGCACCCGGCTGAAACCGTGACCGGAACGTGCAGTCCCTCGACCCGTGCGGGCGCGGCCTCTACGGCCGAGCGCAGGCGACCGGCCAGGGGCTCGAGCGCGGCGCTGTCGCGTTCATCGACGATGATTGCGAATTCCTCGCCGCCGATCCGGGCGAGTATATCGCGCCGCCGCGAGACCGAGCGGGCGATCGTGGCAATGTGCTGCAGAACCCGGTCGCCGACATCGTGGCCATGCGTGTCATTGACCTGTTTGAACCGGTCGATGTCGAACAGGATCATCGCGATCTGGCGGTCCGGCGCGGTTGCCGTTGCCAGGCGGCGCACGATTTCCCGGTCGAAGGCCCGGCGATTGGCCAGGCCGGTCAGCGGGTCGGTCAGCGCCATTTCGCTCAGCCGGGCCTGGGAATAGCCGGCGCTCAGCAGCAGATAGCCGAAGATTGTCGTCGTCTCGAAGGCGATCAGCGTCATCACGGCGATGGGCAGGAGCGGATTATCGCTGTCATAGACGTTTTCCACGCTGGCTCCGGCATTGGCCAGCTGGAGCACGAAAAGGGCCGTGGAGACCAGGATTGTGGCGACCATTGCGGCGCCGAGTACCACGGCGCCGGCCGGTCCGTCGCGCCGGGCGATGGTCCAAAGCCGGGAGAGGCTGAGCATGTTGGTCGCGATGAGGATGCCGGCGAGCGTCAGGACCCGGCCGACAACATTCGTGTCGACCAGGCAGAACCAGCCATAGCCCAGGGCCATGATGCCGGCGAGGCCTGCATAGACGTGCGGCCGGAAAGGACGTTCGGCAAAGGAGGCGGTTCCGAACAGCATCAGGACATGACCGGAACTGACCATCATGTTCATGAAGAAGAGAAAGACCGGATCGGTGTCCGGTCCGATATTGAAGGCGGTCGACAGGAAAAGGCCGACGGTCTGGACGCTCAGCCCGATGCACCAGTATTTCGCACCCTCGCTGGTGCGATGGATGCGCCAGTTCACGAAGTGCAGCAGGATCCCGATCGTCAGGATAAGCGCAAGGGCGCTGACAAGCGATCGGGTGTCAAGCATGTCCTTGTCTCCTCAGCGACGTTAACGGTCTGACTGCAGTCTTTGCAGCGCAGTGCGGTGCGAGCAAGGGGCAGTTGCTGTAATGTCAGGATTTTGTTGAGATTTTATGCATGCCTATGCGGAGTTTCGCTCAGCTCTGAAAAGGCTGGGGTGCCGCACCGGCCTGGCTCAATCACCGGCCTTCTGAGGCGCGTCGCTGCGCACGAGGACATTCTCGCCCGGAGCGGGTCGGAGGGGGGTGAGCTTGCCGTCTCCCGGTGTCCTGGCGGGGACATCGCTGCCGGAGCGCTCATTGAGCCAATCGCGCCAGTCAGTCCACCAGGAGCCAGGATGCTCCTTGGCGCCCCTGACCCAGGTCTCGATTTTCGCGGGCAGCTTGTTGTTCGTCCAGTATTGGTATTTTTTCGCCGCGGGATGATTGATCACGCCGGCAATATGTCCCGATCCTGCCAGCATGAAGCGGACCGGCCCGCCAAAGCGTTTGGCGCCGCGATAGACGGACGGGTAGGGCGCGATGTGGTCCTCGCGCGAGGCCTGCATGTAGACGGGCGTCTTGACTGAACCCAGGTCCAGCCGGTGGCCGTCTAGTTCGAGCTCGCCGCGCGACAGGCGGTTATTGCGGTAGAGATTGTCGAGATACCAAAGGTGCAGCGCCTTGGGCATGCGGGTCTGGTCGGAATTCCAGAACAGGAGATCGAAAGCCTGGGGCTGGCGTCCGAGCAGATAGTTATTGACCACGAAGGACCAGATCAGATCATTCGAGCGCAAGAGGTTGAAAGTATCGGCCATGGAGCGCCCGTCCAGCACGCCGCCCTGGGCGTCGATGATACGCTCGATCTCCTTGAGCCAGTATTCATCGATGAAGAGCAGCAGATCGCCGGCCTGCTCGAAATCCGTCTGGGCGGCGAAAAAGGTCGCCGACGCGATCCGGTCCGCCTGGCCTTCGGCCTCAAGCCAGGCCAAGGCGCTGGCGAGCAGGGTGCCGCCGACGCAATAGCCCACGGCATTCACCGATGTTTCGCCCGTGGCCGCCTCGATGGCGTGAAGCGCTGCGAAAAGGCCTTCATGCATGTAGTCGGAGAAGGTCTTGTCCTTGAGTTCCGGGCCCGGATTGACCCAGGAAATCAGGAAGACCGTGAAGCCCTGCTCGGTGAGCCAGCGGATCATCGAGTTCTTTTCCCGCAGATCCATGATGTAGTACTTGTTGATCCAGGGCGGCGCGATCAGCAGCGGCCGCTGTTTCACCGTCTCGGTGGCCGGGGCGTACTGGATCAACTCCATCACATCGTTCTGGAAGATCACCTGACCGGGCGCCGTGGCGAGATCCTTGCCGACCTGGAAGCCGGCGGTATCGGTCTGGCGCAAGGCGAGCCGCCCGTGACCGGCTTCCAGATCATTCATCAGGTTCTGCAGACCGCGCGTCAGGTTCTCGCCGCGCGAGACCATCGTCTCGCGGATTACGTCCGGATTGGTCAGGGCGAAATTGGTCGGTGACAGGGCGTCGGTCATCTGCTGGGTCAGGAATTCCACCTTGCGCCGGGTGCGCTCGTCGATACCGTCGACATTACGAACCAGACCCATCAGGAAATGCTGGTTGAGCAGGTAGGATTGCTTGATGGCGTTGAATACCGGATTGGTGGACCAGTCCTCGCTCTTCCAGCGTTTGTCGCCTTTCTCCGGCTCGATGACCGGCGCGCTGACGGCATCATCCTCGCCGGCCACGAAATGCCTGGTCGTGTTGGACCACAGATCGAGATAGCCCTTCATCAGCTCGGCCTGAGCCTGCATCATCAGCTCGGGCTGATGCACGATGTGATTCCACACTTCACCGAATTCCGGGGCAGCGTTGAACGGGTCGGCCTTGGGCAGGACGGATTCGCCTTCCAGTGCCTTCTGGATGACCTCGGACATCAGTTTCTGCGACTTCAGCGAGGCCTGCATGAGATTGCGCGACACCTCGTCGAGCGCCTCCCATTCCGCTGCGGTCATGCCGGCCCAGGGATTGGAGTCGCGGTCTTGCGCGTCGTTTTCCGTCTTGCCCGGCATTGATTGTCCTTGTCTTCGGCAGGTGACTCTGACACCGATCAGCGTATAGAAAGCGCGTCGCGCGTCCAGCGCGAGGAGTTGTCATGCATCGCTTTGTCACGACTGCCGGTCTTGCCGCCCTCTTGGGAGGCTGTGCAGCGGTCGATATGCCGAATATGGAAGCCACGCATCCCGACTGGGTCGAGGAGCGCCTGGAAGCAGGTGTGGAAGATCGTGCCGCACCGCATACCGTGCCCGAACGCTCGCTTCCGCGAGGCGAAGGCGATGCAATGGACGCCCAGACCCGCCGGCTGCTGGAGCGCCGCGATGCCCTGAATGCCGAGGCGGAAGACCGCGAAGGGCAGGGCACACCGTCCAGCGCATCCGATTTCGTCAATGAGGGGCAGGCGCGCACGACGCCGCCGCAATCCCCGCAGCGTTAGATCAAGACCGACCCGGTCCGTGCCGGGCGATGACCGGAGACTTTGTAAATGAGCGATACTCGTGCCCTGACCAATCTGGCACTGCAGGCCGTGCGTGCCGCCGAGGCCGCGGCCGTTGCGGCCTCTGACTGGATTGGCCGCGGCGAGAAAGAATCCGCTGATCAGGCCGCCGTTGACGCTCTGCGCAATGGTCTCAATGCCATGCCGATGAAAGGCCGGATCGTGATCGGCGAGGGCGAGCGCGACGAAGCGCCCATGCTCTATATCGGCGAAGAGGTCGGGACCGGCGAGGGGCCGGAGATCGATATCGCCCTCGACCCGCTCGAAGGCACCTCGCTGACGGCCAAGGGCCAAGCCAATGCGCTGGCCGTGGTCTCCTTTGCGCTGCGCGGCGGGCTGCTGCATGCGCCGGATACCTATATGGACAAGATTGCCGTCGGTCCGGGCCTGCCCTCCGGCGTCATCGATCTTGATGCCAGCGCGGCGGAGAATGTAAAAAATCTGGCCAAGGCCAAGGGTGTCGCCCCGTCCGACATCACGGTCTGCGTCCTGGAACGCGAGCGTCACCAGCACATCATCGATGGCGTGAAATCGGTCGGCGGCCGTGTCCGCCTGATCCCGGACGGCGATGTGGCCGGCGCCATGGGCGCGGCGGGCCTCGGCGTTGGGGTCGACATGTATATCGGTCAGGGCGGGGCACCCGAAGGCGTGCTGGCGGCCTCGGCCCTGCGGTGCATTGGCGGCCAGATGCAGGCCCGCCTGTTCTTCCGCAATGATGATGAGCGCGCCCGGGCAGCGCGGGTCGGCGTAACCGATCTCGACCGCAAGTATGATGTCGCCGAGCTGGCGGCGAGCCACTGCCTCTTCGTGGCCACCGGGGTCACAGACGGCGATCTGGTCGACGGTGTCCGCAAGTCCGCCGGTCAGGTTCACACGCATACGCTCCTGCTCGACTCGGCTGACCACTCGGTACGCCGCATCCGGTCGGCCCGGCCGCAGGGCTAGCACGGACAGAGGATGGTCACGGACGCCACGACACGGCACACCGGCGCACTTTTGGGCGTTGAGAACTCGCTGAGCGGACGCAAATGGCGTCTGCGCGAGGCCGACGAGACGGCTGTGACCACCATTGCCCGCCAGCACGGCCTGACCGACGCCCTGGCCCGGGTCATCGCTGCGCGCGGCGTGCCGCCGGAAGCGGCCGGACAGTATCTGTCGCCGCGTCTGCGTGACGTGTTTCCCGACCCCTCGGCACTCGCCGACATGGACAAGGCCGCGGGGCTGATCTGGGATGCCGTCGAGGCGGGCCGGCGCATCGCGGTCTTTGCCGACTATGATGTCGACGGTGCGACGTCTGCCGCCCAGCTGGTGCGCTGGCTGCGCCATGTGGGCCAGGGTGCCGAGATCTACATTCCCGACCGGATCGAGGAAGGCTACGGACCGTCTGCCAAGGCCTTCGAAACCCTGCGCGAGCGCGGCGCCGAACTCGTCGTGACGCTGGACTGCGGTGCCGCGGCGCATGAGGCCCTGCGGCACGGCGCCGGGATCGGGCTCGATATCGTCGTGATCGACCATCACCTCATGGATGACGATTTCCCGCCGGCCGCGGCGCTGGTCAATCCCAATCGTCCCGACGACACCTCCGGGTGCGGCCATCTGGCGGCGGCCGGGGTCACCTTTGTCCTGCTGGCGGCGCTCAATCGCGAGGGACGCCGGCGTGGCGCCTTTGGAGAGGCTGGCGAGCCGGACATCATGCAGTGGATGGATCTGGCCGCCCTCGGCACGATCTGCGACGTCGTGGCGCTGGAAGGGCTCAACCGCGCACTGGTGGCCCAGGGGCTGCGTGTGATGAGCCAGTGGCAGCAGCCGGGTATCAAGGCCCTGGCCGATGCGGCCGGTATCGACGGCGAGGCCAGCGTCTATCACGCCGGCTTCCTGATCGGTCCGCGAATCAATGCTGGCGGCCGGGTCGGCCGTTCCGATCTGGGCGCCCATCTGCTGACCACCGACGAGCCTGAGGAGGCCGCGCGTATCGCTGCCGAGCTGGACGCGCTCAATGCCGAACGCCGCACGATCGAGACGGCGGTGCAGGAGGAAGCCCTGGCCCAGCTGGAGCGACAGGGCGCAGACAGGGCCGTGCTGGTGGCGTCGGGCGAGGGCTGGCATCCCGGCGTGATCGGCGTTGTGGCCGGCCGCCTGAAGGACAGGTTTTCCAAACCTGTCATTGTCATCGGCATTGATCGCCGGGGCGAAGTCGCGATCGGCAAGGGATCGGGGCGCTCCGTGCCGGGCGTCAATCTCGGCGGCGCCATCGCCGCGGCGCGCCATGAGGGGTTGCTGCTGGCCGGGGGCGGCCATGCCATGGCCGGCGGTCTGACGGTGGAGGCCGACAGAATCAATGCGCTGGTCGCCTATTTGGACGAACGGCTCGCGCCGGAACTGGCCGCTGCGGGCGATGCCATGGCGCTCAAGGCCGATGGCGTGCTCGCCGCGTCGGGCGTGACCGTCGAGCTTGCCGAAATGCTCGAGCGCGCAGGTCCCTTCGGTCAGGGCAATCCCGAACCGCGCTTCGCACTGTCCCGGGTGCGGGTGAGTTTCGCCAAGCGGGTCGGGGCCGACCATGTGCGCTTTTCGCTGCAGGATCTCAGCGGTGCGAGCGTGCAGGGGATCAGTTTCCGCACCGCCGACACCCCGCTGGGTGAGGCGCTGCTGAGTGCAGGCGAGGGGCTGTGGCATGCGGTCGGCCGGGTGAAGTGTGATGCCTGGCAGGGCCGCAAGCGCGTGCAGCTGCAACTGGACGACCTGGCAACTGCGCAAGACTGACGTTTTTGCGAAATTCCCGCTTGCAAGCGGTCTCAGGCTTTTCTATACGACGGCCCTCATCGCCGCGGGCCCTTCGTCTATCGGTTAGGACGCCAGGTTTTCAACCTGGAAAGAGGGGTTCGATTCCCCTAGGGCCTGCCACGCGATCTCCTTCTTCTCATGTGCAGACGTGGTAGGATCGCTGGGTATGCCGGCGAGGGTGGGGCAGGTTAGTCCCCTTGATCACGGATGCGATGTCGGGAGCGTGAGGCAATGGCCCATCTTTCCACCAAGACCTATGGCAATGAGCGCGGCCTGTCCTGTTGCTCGCGGCAATGGGCGGCGGACAGCGATTGTAGTCTCCTGCACGGTTATTCCTTCGGTTTCCGCTTCGTGTTTGCCGCCGAACAGCTCGACAAGCGTGGCTGGGTGCTCGATTTCGGCAAGGGCGGTTTCGGCAAGATCCGCGACTGGCTGCACGAGATGTTCGATCACTCGCTTCTCGTCGCTGAGGACGATCCGGAACGCCCGGCGCTCGAAGCGCTGGGCGAGCGCGGCATTGCCCGCGTCCGGGTGGTGCCCGGCACGAGCTGCGAGCGCATGGCCGAGATGACCTTTCACAGGGCTGACGAGATCGTCCGGGAGGCGACGGGCGGACGCTGCTGGGTGGAATCCGTCGAGTGCTCCGAGCACGGCTCGAACAGCGCCATCTATCGCTCGACCCGTGCCGTCGCCCGTCTCGCTGACAGCGACCGCCTGCACGAAGAACTCGGCTGATACGTCGGGAAAATTTCGAGTTTTCCACGATTTTGTGTCGGCGCACGGCGGCGATGAGGCGGGAATTACACGCCTTGTGAATTCCCGAACCGGATTCACGCTGGAAAATTCGCCTGTCAGGCGAATTTTCTTTCTTACGACAAAGTTACAGAAAGCGCATCAGGTTGTGATTGAAAATCAATTCATCCACAACATATTGCGTTAATTATCCTGAGAATAGCTCGCAGCGACTAGATGTCGAAGTCGCAAAACGCAACCAGTTGGCCGATTCGTCTTCTCTTCAGTCATGAATTTGTGTACAAATCTTCACTCGAGGGTTGTTTAAGCGAGCGATATCATGGTTCTGGCTCACGAAGTTTTTGAAGACACCGAAGTGCTTCAACTGGAGGGCCGCGTTAAGTGGTACGATCCCGCGCGCGGGTACGGGTTCATTGACGCGGCTGACGGCGAGGGCGACATCCTGCTCCACGCCAGCTGTCTGCGCCGTTTCGGGCAGGGTCCGGCCCTGCCAAACGCCAAAGTGGTCTGCAAGGCAGTCAATGGCGACAAGGGGCGCCAGGCCATCGAACTGGTCGAGATGAGTGGCGGCGACACGCAGGCCGAGGTGCGGCCGCGGCGTTTCCACCCTTATGCCGTATCCAGCGCGCCTTTCTGTCAAGCCGTGGTGAAATGGTTCGATCCGCTGCGGGGCTATGGCTTCGTCAATTGCGCGGAAGTGGAGGGCGATGTCTTCCTGCATGCCGCCACCCTGCGCCGCGCCGGCCTGGACGATGTGGCGCCGGGCGACACACTGGACGTGCGCTGCATCGAGGGTCCCAAGGGCGCTCTGGCCGCGGAAATCCGGCCTGCCCAGGGCGCTTGAGCCGGGCAGGTCTGCTCCGGCTGTTGATGACGGGCTCGCGGCGTCTGTCCGGCGTTGCGCAACGCGCAGACGCCCGCTAGCTTCCGGCACATGCGCAGCTTGATCCTTTCCCTTCTGGTCGGCGTCTCCGCGCCGGCCTGGGCGCAGGACGCCGAACCGGCGGCCGCAACGCCCGACGCCACCGTTTCCGACCCAACCGCGGAAGCGTCCGCCATTGCGTTTGGCGGGCCCGAACCGGTCGTCATCGACAGCGCCGACGGCCGTCATGTCTTCGCGGCCGAGCTGGCGACCACACCGGAACAGCTGGAACGCGGCCTGATGTGGCGCGAGACGCTGGATCCCGATGCCGGCATGCTCTTCCACTATTCTCCGCCCCGCCGCACGGCGATGTGGATGGAAAACACGCTGATCGATCTCGATCTGGTCTTCATTGCTCCGGACGGCGAGATCGTGAAGATTGTCGGCCACGCCCAGGCCGGCTCGCGCCGCAGCCTGGCATCGGATGCCGTGGTGTCCGGTGTGCTGGAACTGGCCGCCGGCCGCACGTTCGAACTGGGTATCCGCCCGGGCGACACCGTCCGCCATGCCTTTTTCGCCAATGAGGACGAGGGTGCGGACGACGTGGCGCCGGCCCCGGAAGAAGCCGCTGAAGAAGCGGCTGAAGATATGGATGCCGGGACCGATGACGCGCCGGATGCGGATACGCCTGCACAGGATACGCCCGAAGACGCGCAGTAGGCTTGCCTAAAGGCGAGGGCGCTTACATAAGGGCAATATTCGGGGTGTGGCGCAGCCTGGTAGCGCATCTGGTTTGGGACCAGAGGGTCGCAGGTTCGAATCCTGCCGCCCCGACCAATGACCGGTTTTCGCCGGTCCATGCGGTTGAAATGGGAGACGCGCATGTTCGCGAGGATCTATCGTCCGGCCCGCAATGCGATGCAGTCGGGCCGCGGCAAGACGAAGAAGTGGGTGCTCGAATTTTCGCCGGAGATGGCGAAAAAGCCGGACCCGCTGATGGGCTGGACGTCCAGCTCGGACATGCGCAGCCAGATCCGCCTGAAGTTCGATAGCCAGGAAGACGCCGTGGCCTATGCCAAGCGCCAGGGCATCCCTTTCCAGGTCGTCGAGCCGCACGAACCCAAGCGGTACGAGAAGTCCTATGCGGACAATTTCTCTGCCGATCGCAAACAGCCCTGGTCGCACTAGACCCGAGCCTGTCTGGCCTCCGTAGCTCAACCGGATAGAGCGCCCGCCTTCTAAGCGGATGGTTGCAGGTTCGAGTCCTGCCGGGGGCGCCATTTTTTCCTTGTTCCCGCTCCGCTCGACCCCGGCCTGATACCAACTTCGGTGCCGGGTCGATGCTCACATGGAACGCGCTCAGGGCTGCAGGGTTCGAGCTTGTTCCCGCTCCGCGTCCCTTTGGCTAACCGGTACGTTTCGCCTAGGTGAGGATGCGGCCCAGTACGTCCTCGATCGTCCGCACGATCTCGCCGCGTCTATGCGGGTCGGTGGCGTCCGGGAGTGGCGGTGCGAAGCGGCGTGAATCATTGTCGAAATACCTGCCGGAGGCTTCGGCGAACGCATCCGATAGTGATGCACGCACCAGAATGTCCGCGCCGATCTGAAGGTCGCTGCCCTCAATTCCGAACGTCTCCTTGACCATCTTGCTGGCGAGCAGCGAGCCTGGATTGACGGCGATGATGGCGGGGCCGTCAGAGCCCAGTTTCTCGGCGAGCTGGAAAGACCAGGCGGTCAGGGCGAGCTTGCTCTGGGCATAGGCTTGTCCTTCGCCCAGCTGTGGCGGTCCGGCCAGCGCTGTCAGGTCGACCGGGGCCTGGGCGGCCGAGGAAAGGTTCACCACGCGGCTCTGGTCATCCAGCAACGGCAGAAGTCTGCGTGTCAGCCGGTAGGGCGCGATCGTGTTGACCGCGAAGCGCACATCCAGCCCGTCCGGGCTCTCCGTTTCTCGCGTACGGTAGATGCCGGCATTATTGACCAGCACGTCCAGCCGCGCGTGCTTGGCAGAAATCGCGGCCGCGAGGTCATCGACCTCGGCCAGGCGGGAGAGGTCGGCGCGATAGGTCTCGACATCGCCGCCGAGCTCTGTGGCCACCCGTTCCAGCTTGTCCGGATTGCGGCCATGCAGCAATACGCGATGGCCCGCCGCGATCAGCGCGCGGGCGGTTTCCAGTCCGATCCCGTCGGTGGCGCCTGTAATCAGTATGGTCTTGGGCATGGTTTATCCTTTCGGGCCTTTGGGGGCGAGGAAATCGGGACCGAGTTCATGGGCAAGATGCTCCAGGCTCGTCACCATGTCTGCCTGGTTGAAACGCAGATTGAGAGCGACATGGTTCACGCCGATCCGGCGCAGGGTTTCCAGATGGCTGCGCAAATACCGGGTGCCGGAGCGGAAGCCGAGATGAATGGGTTCGGGCGCGGCGCCAGGATCCGGCGAGAGGTCGAAATAGAGAGGCTGCATGACCGATTTGTCGCTTTGTCCTGCAGTCGCCACATCGGCACGCCAGTCCGCGATGGCGCGCGCCTGAAGGACCGGTTCCCGGGGATAGGTCATCCAGCCATCGCCGTTACGGGCGCGCCAGTCCGCCGACTGGCGGCTGCTGCCTGTGATCATTAGCGGCAGGCGTGGTCCTGCGGGTTTGGGCAACATGTCCATATCGTGCGCCAACCGGCCATAGGGGTTGGAGACCGCAGGCCAGTGGTCGGCCATTTGGCGGATATACTCGAACGCGCTGCGGAAACGGTCACCGCGCTCCTCGTAGGACAGGTTCATCGCCGGGTATTCCTCGGGCCGGTCTCCCGACGCAATGCCGAGGATCAGACGCCCGTCTGACAGGATGTCGGCGCTCGCTGCGGCCTTGGCGACATGGGCGGGGTGGCGCAGCGGCAATACGATACTGGCGGCGCCGAGCGCGATGTTCTCGGTCCGGCCTGCCAGGAAGCCAAGATAGGTGAACGGGTCGAAGAGCTGGCCGGCATCGCCAAAATTCGGCACGTTGAATGGTACATCGCGGAGCCAGAGCGCGGCAAAGCCGAGCTGATCGGCCAAGCGCGCCCGCTCCGCATGGTGCTGCATGTCCGGAACGGGCGTAGAGGCATGGTTTTCAAGCGGCAGGACCAGGCCGACGCTCAGCCGGCCCGGCTGAAAGACGTTATTGTAGCCCCGGTTTATGGCGGGGAAGTCGGCGGCGATCTGGGTCTGGCTCTGCATGGCGGGATCCAATCCGGGGGCGGGCCTCTTCAACGGGCCGACCCAAGATATTCACCCTTCCAAAGAAGAAAAGCACCCGAAATACCGGTTCATAATTCGGAAAACCCATGCAATCGAAGGCGTGCCGCTCAATCCCGGCAGCGATCCCTCCCGCCGCCATTGGCGGAAAAAGTCACCGAGAAGGCGATGCCGATGATCAGCGGGACCCAGATCGGCAATTCGCCGACACCGGGGGCGTCGAGCGCGGCCGCGATGTGATCGTCGACCAACCACCACAGAAGAAAAAGCCACATCTCTACGTTCCTTTCAGGCTGGGTCAGGAAATGGCGGCAAAACCCCGTTCCAGATCGGCGATGAGGTCTTCCGGCGCTTCCAGGCCGATCGCGAAACGGATCAGGGCGCCGTCATGGCGGTGCGCGGTCTTGGTGCGCTTGAGCTGGGGGTCGCAATGGATTGCCAGGCTCTCATAGCCGCCCCAGGAAAAGCCCATACCGAACACGTCGAGCGCATCGAGAAAGCGCTCGCTTTTCGGGATGTCCCAGCCGGGAAACTCCACCGAAAACAGGCCGCAGCCGCCGGTAAAGTCGCGCTGGAACAGGGCGTTGTCGGGGTGGTCGGCATGGGCCGGGTGCAGGATGCGGCCCGTTTCCGGACGGGACTTCAGCCAGTCGGCGATCGTCATGGCGCTGGCGAAGCTGCGCTCCATGCGCACGGCCATGGAGCGGAAACCGCGCAGGGCGAGATAGACATCGTCGGGCGCGGTGTGGAAGCCGAAGCTGCGCTCGGTCGCCTGCAGGCGTGCGAACAGCGCCTCGTCGCGCGCCACTACGGCGCCCAGCAGAAGATCGGAATGCCCGCCGACATATTTGGTCAGCGCCTGGGCGGCATAATCGACGCCCAGCTGCAGCGGCTTCAGGGTCAGCCCCGCGCTCCAGGTATCGTCGATAATGGTGATGACGCCTTTCTCACGCGCCACTTTGGCGATGGCGGGAATGTCCTGCATTTCCATCGTCAGGGAGCCGGGCGATTCCAGCAGGATGGCCTGGGTTTCGTCCGTGACGAGATCGGCGATCTCCGCGCCCATGCGCGGCGCGAAGAATTCCGTCTTCACACCGAATTTTGGCATGGTGGTCAAAAGGAAGTTGCGCACCGGTCCATAGATGCAATCGGCCGCCAGAACGGTTCCACCCGCCTCGACCGAGGCGAGGATGGACAGCGTGTTGGCCATCAGCCCGGAGGAGGTCAGGGCACAGCCGGCACCACCCTGCAGCTCGGTCAGCGCGCCGCGCAGGGCCTGGTGGGTCTCCAGACCGACCCGGCCGTAATGCACGCGCCCCGGCGGGAAGTCGTAGAGCTCGGCCGCGGACGGGGCGAGCATGGTCGAGCCGCGGGCGACGGACGGATTGACCTGTCCGCGTTCATCATGCGGCCGTCCAAGCCGGGTGAGCCGGGTTTCGTCCTTCATCAAATTCCTCAATCCGTTGTTCAGTCCCGGCCGGTGATGACGGGTGTGTCGTCGCGGCTGCCCCATTCGATCCAGGAGCCGTCATAGACGGCGGCCGTGCGGCCCAGTCTTTCAAGTCCGAGCGCAAGGATGCAGGCCGTCACCCCCGATCCGCAAGTCGTGATGACGGTTGTATCGTCGCGCAGACCGGCCTGGGTGAAATTTTCCGGCTGGCCGGTGTAAAGGCCGTCCTCATCGACCAGCGTGCCATAGGGAAGGTTCAGCGCGCCGGGCATGTGGCCGCTGCGCAGATTGATGCGCGTTTCGGGGACCCGCCCGGTGAAGCGTCCGCCGGAACGGGCGTCGAGGATCTGCGTGCCCGGCGTGCCCAGGGCAGCCGCAACAGTGTCCCGGTCGGCAACCCGTTCGGGCTGGAAGCGCGCGACGAAGTCACCGGCCGGCCACAGATGGGCTGCGGTATCGGCGACAGGACCGCCCATTTCGATCCAGTGCGGCAGGCCGCCGGAGAGCACGCGGACATCGGCATGGCCCATCGCGCGGAACATCCACCAGACCCGCGCCGAGGAAAAGATGCCGATCCGGTCATAAACGATCAGCGCGTTGTCCCGCCCGATACCCAGTTCGCGCGCATGGCGTTCGAACTCTTGCGGTTCTGGCAGCATGTGGGGCAGATGCGAGTCGGCGGCGACCAGGTCAATGTCGAAGGGCCGGGCACCGAGAATATAGCCGGAGGACCGGAATTCCGGTCCGCCGGAAAACGTCCAGCTGGCGTCGAGAAAAATCGTGCCGGGGTCACCGAGCCGGCGTTTGGCCTCGTCAGCAAAGATCAGCGGGTCGGTCATGCCTCCAGCCAGGCCGGCACCGGCAGGCCTTTCTCGCGCAGGAAGTCCGGATTGTAGAGCTTGGACTGGTAGCGAGAGCCGTGATCGCACAACACGGTCACGATGGTGTGGCCGGGCCCCATATCGCGCGCCATGCGGATGGCGCCGGCGATATTCACCCCCGACGATCCGCCCAGGCAGAGGCCTTCCTGCGTGATCAGATCGAAGATCAGGGGCAGGGCTTCCTCATCGGGGATGCGATAGGCCCGGTCGACCTTGGTGTCGACCAGATTGGCGGTGACACGGCTCTGGCCGATGCCTTCGGTGATCGACGTGCCTTCGGCCTTCAACTCGCCATGGGCGAAATAGCCGTAGAGCGCCGCGCCGCCGGGATCGGCGATGCCGATCTGCACATCGGGATTCTTCGCCTTGAGGCCCGCCGACAGGCCGCCCAGCGTGCCGCCCGAACCGACCGCGCAGATGAAGCCGTTCACCTTGCCGTCCGTCTGCTCCCAGATTTCCTGTGCCGTGGTGGCCGCATGGAAGTCGCGATTGGCGGTGTTGTCGAACTGGTTAGCCCAGATCGCGCCATTGGGTTCGCTCCTGGCCAGTTCCTCAGCCAGCGTGCCGGAATAACGGGCATAGTGATTGGGGTTGGAATAGGGGACGGCATCGACCTCGATCAGCTCGGCGCCGAGAAGCCGGATCGCGTCCTTCTTTTCCTTCGACTGGGTGCGCGGGAAGACAATCACCACCCGGTAGCCCAGCGCCGCACCCACCATGGCCAGGCCGATCCCGGTATTGCCGGCCGTGCCCTCGACGATCGCGCCGCCGGGCTTCAGCGCGCCGGACGCTTCCGCGGCGCGGATAATGCCCAGGGCGGCCCGGTCCTTGATCGACCCGCCAGGATTGAGAAATTCCGCCTTGCCCAGAATCTCGCAGCCGGTGGCCTCCGAGGCTGCGTTGAGCCGGATCAGCGGCGTGTTTCCGATCAGGTCGATGACGGACTTGGCGGGGGTCACGGGCGTTCTCCAGTTTGCGGACGGTCCGGGCGATATAGGCACGGTCTTGTCGGGTCTCCAGCCACAAAACGCAAATCCGGGGATCCGGATCGCACCTTCGCGCGTAGACAGGGTATGAAAACCTTCTTCCTGACCCTCCTGTCCGCCGCCTTCACCTCGTCCGCGCCCGTTCCCGCCGAACCGCCGGCCGATATCGTATTTGATGTGCTACGCAATGGTCAGGCCTTTGGCCGCCATGAAGTGCGTTTCGATGAGGGGCAGGATGGCGCGCTTCTGGTCGATATCGATATCGAACTTCGGGCGGGCCTCGGCCCTATCACCGTATTTCGCTATGAACATGCCGCCGAGGAAGTCTGGCGCAACGGCCAGCTGGTCTCGCTGGAAGCCGAGACACTGAAGGATGGCGATCGGGTGACCGTCGATGTCGGGCAAGGCGACACCGGTCTGACGGACCTGGTCCCGTCGAGCCACTGGCTGGGTTATGATACTGCCGTGCGGCGCATCCTGAATACCGAAACCGGTGCACCCATGCCTGTGGAGATCGAGGATCTGGGCCTGGAAACGATCGAGACGTCGTCCGGCACGATCGAGGCACGCCACATCCGCATGACCGGCACGCTGACGGTCGATCTCTGGTATGACGCCGAAGGACGCTGGGTCGGTTGTGCCTTTGAGGCGCGCGGCCAGACGATCCGCTACGTCCTGCAGGACATTTAGCCGTCGGCTTCGGCGACTTCCGATTTCATGTGTTCGAAGGCGGCGAGGGCGGCCTCGCGGCCGGCTTTCAGTTCGACCACGGGGCGTGGATAGGTGCGCCCCAGCTCGACGCCCTGTGATGCGAGCTCACCGGCTGATGCCTCCCAGGGCGTATGGATGTCGCGCTTGGCAAGCGCAACGAGTTCGGGAACCCAGCGGCGGACATAGTGGCCCTCCGGGTCGAACTTCTCGCCCTGGGTCGCCGGATTGAAGATGCGGAAATAGGGCGAAGCATCCGCGCCCGAGCCCGCGACCCATTGCCAGCTTGCGGCATTCACCACCGGGTCGGCATCGACCAGCGTGTCCTCGAACCAGGCCATGCCATCACGCCAGTGACAGCCGATATGCTTGATCAGATAGGAGGCGGTGATCATGCGCGGACGATTATGCATCCAGCCCGTCTTCCAGAGTTCGCGCATGGCGGCATCGACCATGGGGATGCCGGTCCGGCCACGCTGCCAGGCGTCAAGGCCTTCGGGATTGTCGCGCCAGGGGAAGTGATCGAAACGCGGGTCGAAATTCTTTTGCCGCAGATCGCCGAAATGATGGACGAGATAATAGGCGAAATCGCGCCACCCGATTTCCGCGAGATATTTCTCGGCCGCGCCGAAGGACTGGCCGCGTTCGGCCTGCAGCTGGACGCGGTGCCAGACCGCCCGGGGGGAAATCTCGCCCCAGCCCAGATGCGGCGACAGGCGCGAGGTGCCGAACAGGTCTGGCCGGTCGCGATCGGTCTTGTAGCCGGGCAGCGCATCGCCGAGGAAGGTTTCGAGCTGTTTGCGCGCGGCCGTTTCGCCGGGCGTCCAGCGATCATGGAAACCGGATGCCCAGTCGGGCTTGACCGGCAGCAGGTCCCAGTCCGCCAGCGTGTCGCTGGCGATTGCGCCGGCGGGGCTCAGCCGGTCCGGTGCGGGCAGGGGCGCGCGGGGCGAGAAGTCCTTCTGTGCAGCTCGCCAGAAAGCGCTGAACACCTTGTAGGGTTTGCCAGAGCCGTTCAGCACGCTTGCCGGGTCGATCAGGGTCGTGGCGCGGAAGGCGCGCGGCCGGACATCCTCCGCCCGCAATGCTTCGGCGATATCGCGGTCGCGGGCGTCGATCCAGGGCCAGTCGACCCGGTTCCAGAAGACCTCGCGCACACCGGTCTCGCGAACAATCTGCGGAATGAGATCCGCGGCCGCGCCCTGGCGCAGGTTGAGCCTTCCGCCCAGGCGTTCGATATCGGCGGCGAGGGCCGTCAGCGAATGATGCAGCCACCAGTCGGCCGCGGCGCCCGGCGACAGGCGCAGGCCCTTATCCTCTTCGCGGATATAGACAAACAGGAGCGGCCGGCCGCTCTGGACCGCCGCATGCAGTGCCGGATTATCGGCCAGGCGCAGATCGCGCCGGAACCAGACGAGTGCAGGTGCGGTGGCGGTTGCAGTTGCCATGAGTGTCCTGTGGATCGATAAGGGCCTTGTCTGAATACGCCGCCGACCCGATATCGGATCAGACGAGCGACACCAGCGCTGGCTGCAGGCCGGCAGCAGAACGAGGCCCGAAGGAGGCCGTGAATGAGCCAGGTCAATTCCGTGATTTCCGTTTCCCGTCCCGGTCGTGATCCGATCGAGATCGGCAATGACCGCAAGCTCACCTTCATTGCCGGCCCCTGCCAGCTGGAAAGCCGTGAGCACGGGCTGGAGGTCTCGCAGCAATTGCGCGAGATCGCCGACCGCCTCGACGTCGGCCTGATCTACAAGACCTCCTATGACAAGGCGAACCGCACCTCGCTCTCGAGCGCGCGCGGTATGGGGTTGGAAGCCTCGCTGCCGGTGTTTGCCGAGATCCGGGAGAAGACCGGCTTGCCGGTGCTGACCGATGTGCACACGGCCGAGCAGGCGAAACTCGCCGCCCAGGCCGTCGATGTGATCCAGATCCCGGCCTTCCTGTGCCGCCAGACCGACCTGCTGATCGCGGCGGCCGAAACCGGCAAGCCGGTGAATGTGAAGAAGGGCCAGTTCCTGGCACCCTGGGACATGAAGAATGTCATCGCCAAAGTGGCCGATGCCGGCAATCCGAACGTCATGACCTGCGAGCGCGGCGCCAGCTTCGGCTATAACACGCTCGTCTCCGACATGCGGTCACTGCCGATCATGGCCAGCTTCGGCGCGCCGGTCGTGTTCGACGCGACCCATTCCGTGCAACAGCCGGGCGGGCAGGGCACGACGACGGGCGGTCAGCGCGAATTCGTGCCGACCCTGGCCCGTGCGGCTGTGGCCGTAGGCGTCGCCGCCGTCTTCATGGAAACCCATCCGGATCCCGACAATGCTCCCTCAGACGGCCCCAACATGGTGCCGCTGAGCGAATTCGAAGCCCTGGCCGCGCGCCTGCTCGAGTTCGACGCGCTGGCTAAAAATCTCTAGAGCATTTTCAGCGAAAGTGGGTACCGGTTTCGCGGTTCGAAAATGCGACCACCAAGGACCGGCATTTTCAGCGAAAGTGGGTACCGGTTTCGCGGTTCGAAAATGCGAAAAC
>NZ_JBSWXX010000004.1:0-483022 GCF_056160825.1 Maricaulis sp. ABE4_448 | reverse complement strand
CCACCAGGCGCGGACGAGCTCCGCACGCTCCCGGGCACAAGGGACTGAGCTCATGCCTCCCATCCCGGAAACCGCTGACGAGCATACGCGCAGTTGAGCGGGCGGGGATAAATCTCCCGCCACGCCCCTAGCACCGTCATCCTGACGAAAGTCAGGACCCAGATCGTAAAGCGGAATTTCGGCTAACGCGGCTCATACCGAATGTCGGCGATGTGCGGGATAAGTGCGTATTTGCGGCAATCCAGATCTATGAACTGGGCCCTGACTTTCGTCAGGGTGACGGTGTTTGATGCGGCGTTGGTGCCTTCTCTCCCCACTCCCTCCACTTTCCCCGGCCTCGTGCCGGGGCCCGGAGGAGCCTGCGCCTGAAACGACGCCAGACCCCGGAATAAATCCGGGGAAAGCATCAGCGCATTGTCTCCCTCTCCCATTTTTCCGGATGAAAGCCTGCGCAGGCAGGCTGCAGATCCGGGACCGGCCGGAGATCACTTCAAGCGATGAGCTTCCCGTAGGTCCCGGCGCTTCGGCCGGGCGGGAGAAGGCGTTGTGGTGTTCAAGGTGGGGAGAAGAGGAACCGAGCCCTGATTTTGCCTACCGCCGCCCGAACAGCCGTTCGATGTCGGCGAGTTTCAGTTCGACATAGGTGGGGCGGCCGTGATTGCACTGGCCGGAATGGGGGGTGGCTTCCATCTCGCGCAGGAGGGCATTCATCTCGTCACCGGTGAGGCGGCGGCCGGAGCGGACGGAGCCATGGCAGGCCATCGTGCCGACGACGTCTTCCAGCTTTTCCTTCAGCGACAGGGCCTGGTCGGTTTCGGAAAGATCGTCGGCGAGGTCGCGGATCAGGCCCTGCACGTCGAGGCGTTTGAGAAGGGCCGGCGTTTCACGCACGGCCACGGCGCCCGGACCAAAGGCCTCGACCACCAGGCCCAGTTCTTCCAGCTCGTCGGCGCGTTCGAGAATGCGGCGCGCCTCGGCCTCGTCGAGATCGACAATCTCGGGCACCAGCAATTGCTGCCGCTGCACCCCGGTTTCGGCGATCATCTTCTTCATGCGTTCATAGACGAGGCGTTCATGGGCGGCGTGCTGGTCGACGATGACAATGCCGTCGCGCGTCTGGGCGACGACATAGGTTTCGTGCAATTGCGCGCGGGCGACGCCCAGCGGCCAGTCCGGTGTCGGCGCGGCGGTCTGGGCCTGGTGATCGGAGACATCAAGGCCCGGTTCGCTCGCGGACGGCGGCGACCAGGGCGCATCGGGTTCGACACGGGCCGACATGCCCGGATCGAAGACCTGGCCTTGCACGGGTTCCGCAGGCCCCGGCGGGCGGCCCCAGGCGGCGACATGATGGGCGGCGGACTGATAGGGCTGGCCCGGCGGCGGCGCGCCTTCCGGCCGCACGCGCCCCAGCGCGAAACCGGCGACCGTGGTCGAGGCGCGGTGGCCCGCGGCAGCCAGCGCATGACGCAGCGATCCGACGATCAGGCCGCGCACCAGCCCGGCGTCGCGGAAGCGGACCTCGGCCTTGGCCGGGTGGACATTGACGTCGACCAGATGCGTCGGCAGGTCGACATGCAGCGCCACCACGGGATGCCGGTCGCGGGCGAGGAAATCCTGATAGGCGCCGCGGATCGCGCCGTGCAGCAGCTTGTCGCGCACGGGCCGGCCATTGACGAAGAGATACTGGTGCTGGGCCGAGCCGCGCGAGAAGGTCGGCAGGCTGGCAAAACCGTGCACGCGCACCCCTTCGCGCTCCTGATCGACCTCCAGCGCATTGTCACCGAAATCGGCGCCGAGCATGGCCGACATGCGCGCCTTGCCCGCCTCGGCCTCATCCCCGCGTTCGGCGGCAACGCCGAAACGCTTGCGCCCGTCGAGGGTGAGGTGAAAGCCGACATCCGGCCGCGACATGGCCAGGCGCTTGACCACATCGGTGATGGCCTGGTTTTCCGAGCGCTCGCTCTTGAGGAATTTCAGCCGGGCCGGGGTGGCGTAGAAGAGATCGCGCACCTCGATCCGCGTGCCGCCGCGGCCCAACGGTGCCGCCGGGGCCGTGCCATGGGTCTGGCCGCCCTCGACGCCGATGGTGAAGGCATCGCCCTCGCCCTTCGCCTGGCTGGTGATGGACAGGCGCGCAATGGAGCCGATCGAGGGCAGCGCCTCGCCACGGAAGCCCATGGTGCCGATATTGAGAAGATCGTCGCGCCCGTCCTCGCCGACGGGGAGTTTCGACGTGGCGTGACGTTCGATGCACAGGGCCAGCTCGGCCTCGCTCATCCCCTTGCCGTTGTCCTCGATCACGAGCCGCACCAGACCGCCGCCCTCGGCGGCGATATCGATCCGCGTCGCGCCGGCATCCAGCGCATTCTCGGCGAGTTCCTTGACCACAGAGGCCGGCCGCTCGACGACCTCGCCTGCGGCGATGCGGTTGACGGTTTCCGGCGGCAGGCGGCGGATGATCGGCTTGGAAGCGGTCAGGGACATGGCAACAAGGTCGGCACGCCGCCCGAGTCGGTCAAGGGCTGGGTGCCACAGGGCGAAAGCGCCGGCACCTGATTTTCCCCTCATCCGCCCCTTCGGGGCACCTTCTACCCGGGGAGAAGGGGGTTTCGCGAGGCGCACAAGCGCTGCTCCCTCTCCCTTGGGAGAGGGTCGGGGAGAGGGGGAAGACACCGCCGGGCGCAATCGCGCGCCGGCGGTCCAATCACAGGAACAGGATAGTCCTACAGGCCCGGCAGTTTGGGCAGGAGGCGGCGGTCGCGTTCGATTTCGACATTGCCACCGCCGGTGACGTTCTGGATCCGCTCCTGGCGTTCGGCCTCGTGCTCGGGATCGAGCGGCGTGGCATCGACATCCGGCGGCGGGGCGTATTCGCCATCGCGCCAGAACAGGATGCGGTCGGCAAAGCCGCGCGACTTGCGCACGATGCTGGCCTCTTCACCGTCTATGATCGAGCGGATGAAGGGGTCGGCTGCACCGCCACCGGCGCGGGCGACGAGGAGCGCTTCAGCGTCGGAGCCTTCAAAGGCGCCGGCAGAGCCGAGCAGCGCGGCACGCGCCTGCTGGTCCGGATAGATCTCGTCCGGGCGCGGCTGGCCGGGGGCCGGCGGGCGCAGATTGTATTCCGGCGGCACCGTCAGCGGTGCGATCGTAACCGTGCGGAATTCGTCCGGCGTGACCTTGTTGGCACCCAGCGCCGAACGGACGCCGGAACAGCCGGTAAGGGCGAAAGCGGCGGTAGAGGCCACCAAAAGAGCAGTACGCAAACGCATCTCGACGAAGCTCCGTAAAATCTTGAACCCTGTTTTAGCGAAGAGCGGCGTTCATCTCCACCCCGCTTGCCACCCTATCTTACCGCGCGATCTTTCCGGTCGTTGAGCAGCACGTCGAGAATGACAGCGGCCACGCCCAGATTGATGCCGACATCGGCAATATTGAAGACGTAGGGGAAGTAGACGTCGGAAAAATTCAGGAAATCGACGACGGCGCCATAGAGCGTCCGGTCAATCGCATTGCCGATCGCGCCGCCGATGATGAAGCCGAAAGCGACCGCCTGCAGCCGGCGCACGGCCTTGACCGGGCCATAGCCCAGAAGTCCGGCGATCAGGAGGCAGGCGACTGCAATCGAAAACGCGACCAGGATGAAACGGCCGAGCGGACCGTCGGCGCCGAACAGACCGAAACTCACCCCCTTGTTCCACACCATGGTGAGGTCGAAGACGGGCGAGAGCTCGATATGGCCGCAGGTATTGGGCAGCGCGAGCCGCTCGACACCGCTGGCGCGCTGGAATTCGAGACATCCCGGTGGCGAGAAGTTCAGCACATTGAGGACCAGCCATTTGCTGAGCTGGTCGAGAACGATGATGAGAACGGCCAGGCCCAGCCCGATCCGGGGCGCCGGCGACGCCGTCGCGCGACGCCGGATTTCACCCCAAAGATCAGCCATGCGCCGCATCCCAGTAGGCCACCGCATCGGCATCGCGCGGCGAGAGTTCCGGATAGCGCTTGTCCGCCCCGATCTGCGTGGAATATTTCCACGAGCGGGCGCACTTGCTGCCCTCGGCCCGGCCCGGCACCACGGCGATGTCCGCGATATCGTCAATGCGGAAAGCCCCGTCCGGCGCAGCCCCGTCGATCAGGACGGCCTGGCTGGTGATGGCGATCTCGGCGAGGAAATCATCGATATCGCCCGGCGCCTCGGCCTTCATCGCCGCGCGGTAGGCCGGATCGGCGACATAGACTTGCGGTGCGGCCTCGAGGCTGGAACCGATCCGCTTCTCGCGGCGCTCGACTTCCAGCGCGCCCGTCACCACGCGGCGCAGGCGGCGCAGGGTGCGCCAGTTCTCGGCCAGCGCGCCATTGTGCCAGTCCTGCGGCGTTTTCGGGAAGGTACGCAGATGCACGCTGTCATCCTCGGACGGGAAGCGTGACAGCCAGACTTCTTCCATCGTGAACGGCATGATCGGTGCGAGCCAAGCCGTCAGGCGCATGAAAACCTCATGCATCACCGTGCGGCAGGCGCGGCGGCGGTCGGCGTCCGGACGGTCGCAATAGAGAGCGTCCTTGCGCACATCGAGATAGAAGGCCGACAGGTCGACGACACAGAAATTGAACAGGGCGGAATAGACTTTCTTGAAGTCATAGGCGGCATAGCCGGCCTTCACCACACCATCGAGTTCCTGCAGCCGGTGCAACACCCAGCGCTCCAGCGAGGGCATGCGCTCGAGCGGCAGATGCTCGACCGTCTCGTCATAACCGTGCAGCGCGCCGAGCAGGTAGCGCAGCGTGTTGCGCATCTTGCGATAGGCATCGACCGAGGTCTGCAGGATCTCCTCGGAGATGCGCAGATCGTCAGTGAAGTCCTGGGCCGCGACCCACAGGCGCATGATCTCGATGCCGTACTTCTTGGCAATCTCGTTGGGGGCCAGCGTATTGCCGAG
The DNA here is from genome assembly GCF_056160825.1 of Maricaulis sp. ABE4_448. Classification (NCBI taxonomy): domain Bacteria; kingdom Pseudomonadati; phylum Pseudomonadota; class Alphaproteobacteria; order Maricaulales; family Maricaulaceae; genus Maricaulis; species Maricaulis sp. ABE4_448. The sequence goes on along the minus strand of NZ_JBSWXX010000004.1, from coordinate 478,082 downwards.
CGATTTGGACATCTTGCGCCCGTCGCCGGCCATCACGAAGCCGTGGGTCAGCACATTGTCGTAGGGTGCCCGGCCGCGCGTCCCGCAGCTTTGCAGCAGCGAGGACTGGAACCAGCCGCGGTGCTGGTCCGAGCCTTCCAGATAAAGATCGGCCGGCCATTTCTGGTCCGCCCGCGGCTCCAGCGCGAAGGCGTGGGTACAGCCACTGTCAAACCAGACATCGAGGATGTCGGTGACCTTCTCGTAGTCGTCGGCCGGATACTCGTCGCCGAGGAATTCGGAAGCCGGCCGTTCGAACCACGCATCGGCGCCGTCTTCCGCGACCGCCTTGATGATGCGGGCATTGACCTTGTGATCATTGAGCACGCGCGTGGTGCCCTTCTCCACGAACAGGGTCAGCGGCACGCCCCACGCGCGCTGGCGAGAGACGAGCCAGTCCGGCCGCTGCTCCACCATTGAGCGGATACGGTTCTCGGCCGCCTTCGGCGTCCAGCCCGTCTCGGCGATGGCCGCCAGCGCCTTTTCGCGCAGCGTGCCGCCGGACTTCATCGGCCGGTCGATGGCGACGAACCATTGCGGCGTATTGCGGAAGATGACCGGCGCCTTGGAACGCCAGGAGTGCGGGTAGGAGTGTTCCAGCCGGCCGCGGGCGAGCAGCATGTTCAGCTCGACGAGCTTGTCCATCACCGTCTTGTTGGCCGGGCCGTCCTGGCCCTGCTTCTTGCCGTCCAGACGGATGATGTGCAGGCCGGCAAACAGCGGAATATGGTCGTAATAGGCACCGTCCGGTCCGACGATGTGCGGTACGGCCTCGCGCTTGTCATGCCATTCCGGGAAGGACATCCACGCGACATAGTCTTCCGCACCGTGGCTGGGCGCAGTATGCACGAAGCCGGTACCGGCCTCGTCGGTGACATGTTCGCCCGGCAGCAGCGGCACCGGATAATTCCAGTAGCGGTCGGCCTCCGCCAGCGGATGCGAGCACACGAAGCCGGACGGGTCGACGGTTTCCAGCCGGTCCGAGCTGACAATATTGGCGGCCTTTGCCGTCTCTTCCCACAGGGCGTCAGCAACGATCAGCGTATCGCCCGGCATGGCCCAGGGGGTGAAGCCCTCGGCCTCGACACCGGTCACCTTGTACAGGCCATAGCTGATCTCGGGCGAGAAGCAGATGGCGCGGTTGCCCGGGATCGTCCAGGGCGTGGTGGTCCAGATCACCACATGCGCGCCGATACAGTGCTTCGGGATGGCTGTGCCGTCTTTGCGCACACCCCGCAGCGGGAATTTGACGTGGATCGTGGTGGAGGTCTTGTCGTGATACTCGACCTCGGCCTCGGCCAGCGCGGTCTGCTCGACCGGCGACCACATCACCGGCGCGGAACCGCAATACACCAGGCCCTGCTCGGCGAATTTCAGGAATTCGGCGACGATTGCCGCTTCGGCGTCGAAGGACATGGTGAGATAGGGATCGTCCCACTCGCCGGACACGCCCAGGCGCTGGAACTCACCGGACTGCACACCCACCCATTCCTCGGCATAGGCGCGGCATTCGGCGCGGAATTCCTTGACCGGGATGTCGTCCTTGTTGCGGCCCTTGGCGCGGAAATTCTGCTCGACCTTCCATTCGATCGGCAAGCCATGGCAGTCCCAGCCCGGACGATAGGGCGCATCAAAGCCCATCATCTGGTGCGAGCGGACAACGATATCCTTGAGGATCTTGTTCTGGCCGGTGCCGATATGGATATGCCCGTTCGCATAGGGGGGGCCGTCGTGCAGCACGAAGCGTTCGCGGCCTTCGGCGCGTTGACGCATCTTGCGATAGAGGTCGAGCTTGCCCCAGCGTTCCAGCCATTCCGGTTCGCGCTGCGGCAGGCCGGCGCGCATGGGAAAGTCGGTGGTCGGGAGGAAAAGTGTTTCGCGATAATCGCGGGAAGCGGTCTCATTGCCGTTTTCGGCGGGGGTATCCGTCATCGGATCGGTCCTTGCGGTCTGGATCGTCTAGGGGTCAAGGCAGGACATATCCCGGCACCGCTCGGATCTATTCCTCGCGGCCCGGGCCGGTAATTCGCCCCGTCGTCAGCGACGGCATCAGCGCCGCGCGGCGTATGAACACATATGTGCAGACCATGGTCATGGCGTGTAACAGAGCCTGTCAGGCCGGTCCAGACGCGTCGGTCAGCGTCGCCCGCGCGGCCCGGGCATCCTTGGCGATCTGGTCTTTCAGCGCCTCGATCCCGTCAAAGCGGCGTTCCGGACGCAGGAATGCGTGGAACGCGACCTCCAGCGTCCTGTCGTAGAGATCGCCGGCAAAATCGAAGAGATGGATTTCCAGCAATTCGGTGGCGCCATCGACTGTGGGGCGCTTGCCGAAATTGGCGACACCCGGCCGCGTCGGAGCCTCGCCATCGATCCCGGCCCGCACAGCGTAGACGCCATAGGCCGGACGCGCGTAGTCGCCCAGGGTCAGATTGGCAGTCGGGAAACCGATCGTGCGGCCACGCGCATCGCCATGTTTCACGACGCCCTCGACAGCCCAGGGCGCGCCCAGCAGAGTCTCGGCGGCTTTCATGTCGCCATCGAGGATGGCCTTGCGGATCCGGGTCGAGGAGACCTTGTCGGCGCCATTGCCATGCAGCTCGGCAAAGGCCGTGCGGATACCGTGTTCAGCGCACAGGCGTTCCAGATCGCCGGTCGATCCGGCACGCCCGGCACCGAAGCGGAAATCGGCACCGGTGACGACACCCTTCACACCGAGCCCCTCAACCAGCACCGTCTCGACGAACTGCCGCGGCGTCATCTTTGCCATGGCCGCATCGAAGGGCAGGATATGCAGGCGCTTCACGTCCAGCGCTGCCAGCGTGAGATTGCGGCGGTGCGCACTCATCAGGCGAAAGGCAGGCGCCTCCGGCGCAAAGAAGCGGCGCGGATGCGGATCGAACAGGGCGACGCCGAGTTCTCCGTCCGTCTCGTCCGCCAGTGCGCGCGCCAGCGCGATGACGTGCCGGTGCCCCTGGTGCACACCGTCGAAATTGCCCAGTGCAATGACCGAGCCGCGGGCGTCTTCTGGAAGGGTTGTGAAACCTTGGACGACCTGCATCAATCGATCAGTCCGCTGTCTTGCGCCGGCGCTTGCGGACCATGACCTCGGCATCGGCCTGCATGGTCACATTGCCATTGACCTGGCACACACACTCCATCACGGCCTTGCGGGCTTTCAGATCGACCGATTTGACCGACACCCGGGTCACCACTTCATCGCCGATCCGAACGGGATGGAAGAAGCGCATGTTCAACCCGAGGAAGATTGCCCCCGGCCCCGGCAGCTGGTTTCCGAGCACGCCGGAAATGTAGGACGCAACCAGAGCACCGTGCGCAATCCGGCCGCGAAACGGCGTCGCGCGGGCGAACTCTTCATCCATATGCACGGGGTTATAGTCGCCAGAGACTTTGGCAAACATGTCCAGATCGGCCTCGGTAACGGTTCTAACCGCCTCTGCCGATTGGCCAATTTCCATTTCTTCCAGAGCGATACCGAGCACTTCCGCCATGAGCGACTCCCTCTTTGCAACCGCTTTAACCGATTTTTATCGGCGATTGTCTAGGGTCATCGCTGAAGACGGCAAAACAAGCCGTCACCCAAGTGTAACGCACCGAGTGGATGGAGACTACGCATGGCTGTCGATATGACGATGCCGATCCTGGTTGTGGACGACTACAAGACCATGATCCGTATCATTCGCAACCTGCTCAAGCAGATTGGCTTCGAAAACGTGGACGAGGCCTCTGACGGCCAGGAAGCGTATGAGAAGATGCAAAAGAACAAGTACGGTCTGGTTATTTCCGACTGGAATATGGAACCGATGACCGGCTACGAGCTGCTTCAGAAGGTGCGGGCCGACGAGTCCATGAAGGCCACCCCCTTCATCATGGTGACCGCAGAGTCCAAGACCGAGAACGTGGTCGCGGCCAAGCGCGCCGGTGTGAACAACTACATCGTGAAACCCTTCAACGCCGGTACGCTGAAGGCGAAAATGTCCGCGGTCCTCGGCGACTTCTAGGAGTCCATGACCGCCGTTTCGCCGATCGAGACCATAAGGAAGGAGGGCCCCATGCCCGCCGCCAATGTTGCTGCGCAAGTCCGCACGTCCCTGGCTTCACTGAAGGCCAGCGACCTGAAGGACGCACAGATCATGGAAGTCCTGAAGCTGGCTCACCAGCTGACGGATACGATGAAGCTGTTCTTCAGCTCCCTCGACCAGTCGATCTGTCAGGAATTCAACTATATCGCCGACTATATCTCGCGCACCCGCGATGAGATTTCGGCCCTTCGACCCAACGATATCAAGTCCGAGCGCATCCCCTCGGCCGGTGTCGAACTGGAAGCCGTCGTGGGCGACACGGAGAAGGCGACCGAGACGATCATGAGCGCGGCTGAAGCCGTGCTGTGTGAGGACGCTGCTGATTACGACGAATACCGGGCCAATGTGGAAGCGCGCATGATGACGATCATCGAAGCGTGTTCCTTCCAGGACCTGGCCGGTCAGCGCGTCTCCAAGGTGGTCAACTCGCTTCGTCACGTGGAAAGCCGCGTCTCGCGCTTTGCCGAAGTGATGGGCGTGCGCGATGCCGACGGTTACGAATCCGAAGCCGAGAAGGCCGAAAAGGCCCGGGCCGAGAAGAACCTGCTCAACGGTCCTGCCATCGGCGGTCCGGAAACGAGCCAGGACGATATCGATGCCATGTTCGCCGACGCCGGCGGTGCGGCACCGGACCTCGACCAGTCCTCGATCGACTCGCTGTTCGATTAAGGACGGGGCTCAAAGAGCCCGGATCTACCAGACAAGTCTCGGCGCCAGCCATCGCGCCGAGACGCCATACTCATCGAGTGCGCGGGCGACGGCTTCTTCATCGAAGCCGTCGCTTTTCATGTCGGCGCCCAGAATACCGTCGGCAATGAACAGCGCGTCGACGCCGATACGGGTGGCGCCCGCCACGTCGGTTTCCGGTCCGTCGCCGATGGCGAGAACCCGCTCCGGTTCAACCGTGAAACCCCGCTCCTGGAGCGCCGTCCGGGCGAGGTCATAGATCGGCTTGTGCGGCTTTCCGGCCACCACGCTCGTCCCGCCCATCTCGCGATACCGCCGCGCAATCGCGCCGGCGCAGAAAATCAGGCGGTCGCCCGCCTGCACCACGATGTCCGGATTGGCACACACCAGGTCGAGGTCACGCTCCAGCGCGACCGCCAACCGGTCGGCATAGTCGTCCGGCGTGCCCTTCCAGTAATCATCCGGGCCGGTGCAGGTGATGAAATCAGCGTCGCCGACATCGGTGAAGGTGATATCCAGCCCGTCATAAAGGCCCAGATCGTGATCGGGGCCGATCCGCCAGGCGCGGCCCGGCGTGCGTGCGACCAGTTCGGCATGGATGGCATCGCCGGACGTCGCCATCGCATCGGTCGCATCTTCCGGCAGGCCCATCTGGGCGAGCATGGTCGCCAGGCTGGGGCTGCGGCGCGGCGAGTTGGAGACGAGGCAGACAGCACCGCCCGAGCGCCGGAAGGCCTGCAGCGCGGCAACAGCTTCGGGCAGAAGCGCCTTGCCGTCCCGGATCACACCCCAGACGTCGCAATAAAGAGTATCGTAGTGATCGCGCAGCGCACCAAGGCGGGGAAAACCGGTCATGCGGCGCTTGAAGCAGGGGCGGCCGCGAAGGTCAATCGCCGCGTCCGCCTCAGCCGACCAGGCGGACCGCTGGCTGCTGGCCGGTCTCTTCCAGCACGTCATCGCGAACCGGACGCGGCTCGCCGAAGAGGTGCCCCTGCCCATAGGCAACATCGAGCTCGAGCACTTCAACAACCGTGTTCTCGGTCTCGATCTTGTCGACGATCAGCTCGATACCGTGGCGTGCGAACAGACCTGCCAGATCCTCGTGAGCGATCGAGCCCGACTCATAGCCGGCGATCGATTCGTAATTGCTGATCGCATCGAGCAGGCGCGCGCCGCCGATCTTTACAAAGCGCACGCCGGCGCGCTCCATCTCGCTCAGATCGAGATCGACATGACTGATCTGGTCGACGGAGAAACGGAAACCGAAATCGGCCATGCGGGCCATGTTGCGAGCTGCGATCGCATCGCGCTCCTCGAAGGCACGCTGGGAAATCTCGAAGATCAGCGAACCGGACAGGTCCTTGTTCTGGCGGACGAAGTCGAGGAATTCAGGGAAGAAGTCCTCATCCGAGAGCGAGTTCAGCGAAACATTGCAGAAGATGCCGACCTTGCGGTCCTGGCCGGTGAGGCGGCGTACAATCTGCACGCAGCGGAACAGGAGAAGATTGTCGACCTCGGTCATCACGCCGGCCTCTTCCGCGGCGGCGATGAAGGAAGCCGGTGTCAGCACACGACCGGTCGCATCGCGCAGCCGGGTATAGCCCTCATAGAAGGCGACGCGGCGTTGCGGCAGCGTAACGACGGGCTGGAGATAGAGATCGACCCGGTTGGCGCTGAGCGCATCACGTACGGTGTCGATATCGGTCGAGCCACCGCTCGCGGCTTGTCCGGCACCGGTGCGGGTATCGACCTCGCGCGGACCGCCGACACGGCGGACCAGGTCTTCCAGCACCTTCACCTCATGCACCAGCGCATTGTCGCGCTCGACCGCTTCGGCGCGCAGATCGTCGGTGATTGCGTCGATCCGCTTCTGGGCCGCTTGAAATTCCTCGGCGAGTGCCAGATTGGAGGCCTTGAGGCTGTGGATTTCCTTTTCCAGCACTCGACGCTCCTGCGAGCGCGACGCTGCGGAATGGGCCATTCCGGCCACGATGAAGACAATCGCTCCCATCATCCAGGCAGTCATGCCCGACATCAGGCCGAGCCGCTCGAAACCGATCGCGGCCACGGTCGCGATGGCGACGTAGGTCATGAGGATAAGAATATCGAGCGCGCGGGGCATGCTGGCCTTCCGATGCAGCGAATCGTCACGAATGCTTGAAGGTTAATCTGCGTCGCTGCCGGTTGTCGTTTGGTTAACGAAGGTAAACCCTAACTCGGGATATCTATCCAACATATTGATCTTTATTGGAATGCATAAACTAAAACGGCCCGCCGAAGCGGGCCGCTTGAATGTCTTTCCTCCCCAACCTGTTGGGGAGGGGAACCGCGAAGCGGTGGAGGGGCCGCCGCCGTAGCGGCGGAATACCTTGGGCCGGCACTTTTCGCGGCCTGTGGCCGCGCCCCCTTCGACCCGATGCGCCGCATCGGCCCACTTCCCCACTGGCGTGGGGAAGAAACCCCTAAGAAGTCGTGTGGGGACGGATCAGGATTTCCACGCGGCGGTTCTGCTGGCGGCCCGACGGCGTGTCATTCGACGCGATCGGCGAGCGCTCGCCCATGCCGGCAACATAGAAACGGTCGCGCATCACACCCTGGGCGATCAGGTAGTTGGCAACAGACAGCGCCCGGTTCTCCGAAAGCGTCTGGTTGTAGTCCGCCGGACCGGTCGAGTCGGCATGTCCGACCACGTCCACATAGGTCGCCGGATAGCGGTTCAGCACCGTCGAGACGTCGCTCAGAATGCCGTAGAACTGGCCCTGGATGTCGGACGAATTGGTGGCAAAGGTGACATCGCCCGGCATGATCAGGCGAAGATCATTGCCTTCACGGCGCACGCCCACGCCGGTATCGCTCAGCGCCTCGCGCATGGCCGTCTCCTGACGGTCCATGTAATTGCCGATGGCACCGCCGGCCAGCGCACCGACACCGGCGCCGATCAGGGCGTTGGTGCGACCTTCCTCGCTGTCATTGGTATTGGTGAGATAGCCCAGGGCCGCGCCTGCGGCGGCACCCAGGAGCACGCCGCGCCCGGTGTAATTGGGGCGGGTCTCGCCGGTATAGGGATCAGTGGTGGTGCAGGCGGTTACCGCCAGCGCCGCCAGGCTCGTGACGACTGCAGTGCGAAGTTTCATCGGGTTTCCCTCTCAGCTACGCAACCGGTTGCGATCATAACCTGAAATGTGACAGGCGTTGCAACGTCGGATGTATGGTCCATCAGATGAACGCGCGATGACCGGGATTCGTTCGCGCGGTGCTGCGCGCAATCGCATTTTTTGCAATCAGCGCCTCTTGACGCTCCGGGTCCTGCCCCTTATCTGCCCGCTGTTAGCAGTCGGCCAAGGTGAGTGCTAAACCGCGGCCCTGCCAGGAACCACAGTCCTCTTTTTGGAGATAGACCAAGATGACCTTTCGTCCTCTGCACGACCGCGTGCTGGTGAAGCGCGTCGAAGAAGAGTCCACGACCAAGGGCGGGATCATCATCCCGGATACGGCCAAGGAAAAGCCCCAGGAAGGCGAAATCGTCGCCGTCGGCGGCGGCGCGATCAAGGAAGACGGCTCGGTCCGTCCGCTCGACGTGAAAGCCGGTGACCGCATCCTGTTCGGCAAGTGGTCGGGCACCGAAGTCACGCTGAACGGCGAAGAACTCCTGATCATGAAAGAATCCGACATCCTCGGCATCATGGGCGCCTAAGGCGGCCGCTCTTCCGAAGATCCCTCGAGACATCCAACACACAGGAATAAAGCAATGGCTGCTAAAGACGTACATTTCGGCACCGATGCCCGCGAACGCATGCTGCGCGGCGTCGACATCCTCGCCAACGCCGTGAAAGTCACGCTCGGCCCGAAAGGCCGCAATGTCGTGATCGAGAAGTCCTTCGGCGCTCCGCGCACCACGAAGGACGGCGTCTCCGTCGCGAAGGAAATCGAACTGGCCGACAAGTTCGAGAACATGGGCGCGCAAATGCTGCGCGAAGTGGCCTCGAAGACGAATGACGTCGCCGGCGACGGCACCACGACCGCCACGGTCCTGGCCCAGTCCATCGTCCGCGAAGGCATGAAGTCGGTTGCCGCCGGCATGAACCCGATGGACCTGAAGCGCGGTATCGACAAGGCCGTCGCCCTGGTCATCGAGGACATCAAGTCGATCGCCACCCCGATCAAGGGCTCTGACGAAGTCGCCCAGGTCGGCACCATCTCCGCCAACGGCGCCACGGAAATCGGCGAGATGATCGCCAAGGCCATGGCCAAGGTCGGCAATGAAGGCGTGATCACGGTCGAGGAAGCCAAGTCTCTCGAGACCGAGCTGGATGTCGTCGAAGGCATGCAGTTCGACCGCGGCTACCTGTCGCCCTACTTCATCACCGATGCCGACAAGATGCAGGCCGAGCTGGAAGAGCCCTACATCCTGCTCTTCGAAAAGAAGCTGACCTCGCTGCAGCCGATGCTGCCGATCCTGGAATCGGTGGTGCAGTCCGGCCGTCCGCTGCTGATCATCGCGGAAGATGTCGAAGGCGAAGCGCTGGCCACCCTCGTGGTCAACAAGCTGCGCGGTGGCCTGAAGATCGCCGCCGTGAAGGCTCCGGGCTTCGGCGATCGCCGCAAGGCCATGCTGGAAGACATCGCCATCCTGACCGGCGGCCAGGTCATCTCTGAAGACCTCGGCATCAAGCTGGAAACGGTGACGCTCGACATGCTGGGCTCGGCCAAGCGCGTCAACATCACCAAGGATGACACGACGATCGTCGACGGCGTTGGCGCCAAGGCCGACATCGAGGCCCGCGTCGGCCAGATCCGCCGCCAGGTCGAGGAAACCACTTCGGACTATGATCGCGAGAAGCTGCAGGAACGCCTGGCGAAGCTCGCCGGCGGTGTCGCCGTGATCAAGGTCGGCGGTGCCACCGAGATCGAAGTGAAAGAAAAGAAGGACCGCGTTGACGACGCCCTGAACGCCACCCGCGCTGCGGTGGAAGAAGGCATCGTGCCGGGCGGCGGCGTCGCCCTGCTGAAGGCCTCGGCCAAGCTGGCCGGCCTGGAAGGCGACAATCCCGACCAGACCCAGGGTATCGCGATCATCGCTCGCGCCCTGCAAGCTCCGATCCGCCAGATCTCGGAAAACTCCGGTGTCGAAGGCTCGATCGTGGTCGGCAAGGTCATGGAAAACTCCAGCGCGACCTTCGGCTTCAACGCCCAGACCGAAGAGTACGGCGACATGCTGGCCTTCGGCGTGATCGATCCGGCCAAGGTCGTCCGCACGGCCCTGCAGGACGCAGCCTCGGTCGCTTCGCTGCTCATCACGACGGAAGCTGCCGTCGCGGAAGCACCGAAGGAAGAAGGCGCCGGCGGCGGCATGCCCGACATGGGCGGCATGGGTGGCATGGGCGGCATGATGTAAAACATCATAAAGCCGCCCATCATCGAGAGGTGAGCAGACCGGCAAGCCGGTCTGCGGGGGCGGCATGATGTAAAACATCATAAAGCCGCCCATCATCGAAAGGTGAGCAGACCGGCAAGCCGGTCTGCGGGGGCGGCATGATGTCGTCATCCGCCTGAGCCTGGCTCAGACAAGAGAGGCCCGCTCCAATGGAGCGGGCCTTTTCTGTATGCTCTATTCGTCCGGGATGACGGGGGGCAGGCGCTGTTCGACCTTCACCGACTGGATGACCGACGTTCGCGTCATCGCGTAAGGAATGATCCGGTCGATCACCGTTTCCAGATCCGTGACCTCACGTACGTGCACCTTCGCCAGGAAACAGTCCTCGCCGGTAACGCGCTCGCATTGCGTGATTTCGGGAATGTCCTGCAGAAGCGCTGCGACCCTGGCCAGTTCGCCGGGAACCGGGCGGATGCTGAGCCAGGCTGAGGCGGCATAGCCCAGCGCCTGAGGGTCGATGTCCGCGCGATACCCCCGGATCACGCCGGCTTCTTCAAGGCGGCGCACGCGTTCTGCTGTGCTGGGCGAGGACAGACCGATGCGGCGACCGATCTCTGCCGTCGAGGTCCGAGCGTTTTCCGACAGGATTTTCAGTATCCTGGCATCAGCCAGGTCAAGCGAACCATTCTTATAATTAAGGCGATTCATCCCCAAAACCTTCGAAAGAGCCAGACTTCCAGACCAGAACCCTAACGAATGCCATATAACGGCGCAATCGGCCCTTCTAAGATACGGATAAAGAAGGGCCTTCATGACGTCTCCCCCCTCCCCACGTTTTCAGACGGCTTGCTACCGCCTCCCACCCCAAACCTGGTTCGGGATCAGCGCGGTATTCCATTATCTCGGACCGGCCTTCGCCGTCATGCTCTTCCCGAGCGTCGGCATTCTGGGTGTTGCCTGGCTCCGGATCGCAACCGCAGCCGCTGTTTTTGCGCCCCTAACCCGCCCCTGGCGCACATTCCTGCACGCTGATGCTCGGACACGGTTCCTGCTCATTGGCCTGGGCGCATGCCTCGCCGTGATGAACACATCCTTCTATCTCGCACTCGACCGTCTGCCGATGAGTCTGGTCGCAGCCATGGAGTTCTTGGCGGTGCTGGCGGTCGCGCTCTACGGCGTCCGCACATGGCGCAATCTCGGAGCGCTGATCCTCGTGATATGCGGGATCCTGCTCCTGATCGATATCGCGTGGGTCAACAACCCTGCAGGCCTGCTCTGGTCCACCCTGAATGCGGCCCTCTTCGCAGTCTATGTCATTCTCGGGCACAAGGCCGCTGAAGCGGGTGCCGGCAGCGGCGTCGAGCATCTCGGAGCGGCCATGGCCATCGCCCTGCTGCTTTTGTTCCCGGTCGGCCTCATCCAGGCCCTGCACGTCTTCGGCGCGCCGCAATTACTATTGGCCGGGATAGGCGTCGGCATCTGCTCCTCGGTCATTCCCTACACGTGCGACCAGCTGGCCATGTCACGCCTGCCACGGGCGAGCTTCGCCCTGATGCTCTCCCTGCTACCGGCACTCGCAACCCTCATCGCCGCCATCGTGCTGGCCCAGATCCCCAGCGTGCGCGACCTGCTCGGCATCGCTCTCGTGATGACCGGCGTCGCGCTTCACACCCCGCAATCGACCGCCGCATGCAAGGAGACTACCGACGATGCCGCATAAACGACTAGGCCGGACCGGAATCCGGACCGCCCCTCTCAGCTTCGGAACGATGACATTCGGCGATGGTGCCGACGCCGCCGAATGCGCCAGGCTGTATGCAAGGTGCCGCGATGCCGGCATCAATCTTTTTGACACGGCGAATGTCTATGCGGCGGGTGAATCCGAACGCATTCTGGGTGAGCTGGTCAAGGAGCACCGCGACGACGTTATTCTCGCTACCAAGGCCTTCTATCCCATGGGACCGGGGCCGAATGACCGCGGCCTGAACCGCCGCCACCTCACCCGTTCGCTGGACGCCAGCCTCACGCGTTTGGGCACGGACCATGTGGATATTTTCTACATGCACGCCTTTGACGACCAGACGCCCCTGGAAGAGAGCCTGTCGGCCCTGAAGGATCTGCAGGCCCAGGGCAAATTCTTTTATCTCGGCATCAGTAACTTTGCGGCCTGGCAGGCCATGAAGGCGATCCGCATTGCCCAGGACCTGGGGATCGCAATCCATTGCCTGCAGCCCATGTACAACTTGCTCAAACGACAATCGGAGAGCGAGCTTCTGCCGATGGCCGCCGATCAGGACCTGGCGGTCATGCCCTACGGACCGCTGGCCGGTGGGGTACTGACAGGAAAGTATCTTGGAGGAATCCCGGAAGATTCACGACTGAAGGCGCAGGCCACCTATCGCGACCGTTATCGGGACGACTGGGTCACCGGGGCGACCGCCCGTTTCGTGGAGACAGCCAGAGAATTGGGCGTTGCCCCGGCAAGCCTTGCCATCGCCTGGGTCATGGCCCACCCCGCCGTGACATCACCGCTGGTCGGTGCCCGCAATGTCGATCAACTGGACCTCGCCCTGGGCGCCCTCGATATCGACATGTCTTCAGAGCTCCGCGCCCGTCTGTCCAGTCTGACACCCGCTCCAGGGCTAGCAACCGACCGGCGGGAGGAGGAGGACGAGCTGTCATAGCCGACGAGCCGGCCTCGCCGCGCCAGGCGTCGCCGCAAGCGCTTGTCGGCAAGTTTCCGGTGTCCGAACCCGGGCCTCCCGCGCTATGCTGCCTCCGACAGAGGGGGAGCCCATGAATACCATCTTCAAATTCGCGCCGGCCGCGGCATTCCTGGCCTTGGCCGCGGCCTGCAACCCGGCGCCCGAAACCGCCAATACCGACGCCGATACAGCGGACACCGCCCAACCGCACGATGCCGCCACCTTTCACCAGACCACGAGTTTCGGCATGGCCTCTTCGACCGGTTTTGGCTGGTCGGCGGATGACAGCCGCATTCTGATCTCGTCGGACGAGACCGGCGTTTTCAACGCCTATGCGCTTGATCCGGAAAGCGGCGAGCGTGCGGCGCTCACCCAGTCGGAAACCAACGCCACCTTCGCCGTCAGCTGGTTCCCCGCAGACGACCGCGCCCTCGTTACGGCCGACAATGGCGGTGACGAGCTGAGCCATGTCTTCGTGCGCGAACTCGACGGCCGTCTGACCGACCTCACCCCCGGTGAGAATGTGAAGGCGCAATTCATCGGCTGGTCGCCCGATGGCAGCGACATCTGGATCGCCACGAATGAGCGTGACCAGGCCGCCTTCGACATCTACGCCCATGACACGCTCTCCTATGAGAGCAGCTACGTGTTCGAGAATACCGATGCGCTGCAGATCGGCGATGTCAGCCCGGACGGGCGCTGGCTGGCCCTGGTGCACAACCGCACCTCCGCCGACAGTGACATTCTCCTCGTCGACCTTGCCGCCGATGACCCGACGCCACAACTCATCACCGAACATGAGGGCAATATCGCCTATGGCGTCTACACTTTCACGCCGGACAGCGCCGCCCTCGTCTATGCCACCGACGAGCACGGCGAGTTCAATCAGGCCTGGACGCACACGCTGGAGAGCGGCGAACGGGAACCGCTGATCACCGCCGGCTGGGACGTGTCCTTCGTCACCTACTCCCCCTCCGGCCGCTACCGGGTTTCCGGCATCAATGAGGATGCCCGCACGGCGGTAAGCCTGGTGGAAACCGAGAGCGGTGAGGCCGTCGGTCTGCCGGACCTGCCGGCCGGCGATATCGGTTCGGTGCGCTTCTCGCGCGACGAAACCCGCATCGCCTTCCTGATCAACAGCTCCACCTCCCCCTCGAACGTGCACGTGGTCGATTTGGCGGATGGCGATCATGCCCAGCTCACCCAGGCGCTCAATCCGGCCATTTCCGAGGACGAGATGGTCGAGGCCGAAGTGGTGCGCTTCGACAGTTTTGACGGGCTGGAGATTCCCGGCATTCTCTACCGGCCGCACGGGGCGGATGCAGACAATCCCGTCCCGGCCCTGGTCTGGGTGCATGGCGGCCCCGGCGGGCAAAGCCGGATCGGCTATTCCGCAACCATCCAGCACCTGGTCAATCACGGCTATGCCGTCTACGCGGCCAATAATCGCGGCTCGTCGGGCTACGGGAAGACCTTCTTCCATCTGGATGACCGCCGCCATGGCGAGGAAGACCTGATGGACATCGTCTCGGCTGGCGAGTGGCTGCGCCAGCAGGACTGGGTCGATGCCGATCAGGTCGGCGTGATCGGCGGCTCCTATGGCGGCTTCATGACCGCCGCCGCCCTCACCTTCCATCCCGATGCCTTCGAGGTCGGGATCAACATTTTCGGCGTCACCAACTGGGTGCGCACACTCGAATCCATCCCGCCCTGGTGGGAAAGCTTCCGCGAAGCGCTCTATGACGAGATGGGCGATCCGGCGACCGATGCCGAACGTCACCGTGCCATCTCGCCGCTCTTCCATGCCGAGAATGTCACCAAGCCGCTTCTGGTCGTGCAGGGAGCCAATGACCCCCGTGTCCTTCAGGTGGAAAGCGACGAGCTTGTGGCCGCCGTCGAGGCCAACGGCGTGCCGGTGGAATACGTGCTCTTCCCCGATGAGGGCCACGGCTTCCGCCGCCGGGAAAACCGGATTGCGGCATCGGAGGCGTATGTGAGCTTTCTGGATACGTATCTGACGGGTGAGGCGGAGGAGGAGTAGGCTCCCCTTTCAGCTCCCACACTCCGTCATCCCCCGGCTTGTCCGGGGGACCTCAACTCACGACGTGGCGATTTCACCGAGATAACAGGCGCGCGGTCCACAAACAGGATGGACGAGGTCCCCCGGACAAGCCGGGGGATGACGGTAGAGAAGAAGAGGGTATCGCGCCCCTAAGCCACCCGCGCCCGCAGCACATCCAGGCGCGCCACGGAGGCGTCAATCCGCGCCTCCGTCAGCCGGCCCTCGGAAATCGCGGCGATGACCCAGTCGACGATGCGCTGGGGCAGTTCCCGGTCCGGTGCGGCCGAGTTGGACAGCATGATGATGTCATTGCCGGCCTCGATCGAGCGGATCACGGCCTCGCGCTGATCATAGTTCTGGCGGATGGCGCCCATGTCGAGATCGTCCGTCATGATGACGCCGCGATAGCCCATGCGCTCGCGCAGAACGCCTTCCAGGATCGGACGTGATACGGTGACCGGCGCGCCGCTGGGGTCGAGGGCGCGAAGGGTGAGATGCCCGCCCATGATGATGTGTGCCCGGTCCATGGCGATCAGCTGTTCGAACGGGGCCAGTTCGGCCTCGCTCCAGGTCTGCGAAATATCGACAAACCCGTCGTGGCTGTCGCCGCGCGACCGGCCATGGCCGGGAAAGTGCTTGATGGCGCAGACGGCACCGGCGGCCTCATAGGCCTCGACAAAGGCAGCCGCATAGGCCGCGATCGTCGCACCGTCCGTACCGTAGGCGCGGCCGTGACGACCGATCACGGCATTGTCCGGATCGTGGACGTCGGCGACAGGGGCCAAGTTCATGTTGAAGCCGGCGGCGCGGAATTCAGCCGCCCCCATCCGGTAGAGCTCGCCTGCGGCTTCGGGTGTACGAGCTTCGGCGACCTGCATGGCACGCGGGATGTGGGTGTAGCCCAGATCGCGGGACAGGCGCTGCACCAGCCCGCCCTCCTGGTCGATCGCCATCCAGGCTGCCGGATCGATCTCGCCGAACCGCCGGGCCGAGCTCTCTGCGCCTTCGCGCGAGCGAACATTATGGCGCAGAAAGAGCACGCCGCCGATCCGCCGATGAGCGAGGTGGTCGGCGATGACATCGGCACCTTCCGTCTCGGCACTCGAACCGATAAAGCCGAGCAACAACATCCGGCCGACCCGCTGGGCCAGCGGCATCGCCGCGATATCGGCCAGCGCCGCCGGGCAGGCTGCAGCCATGGCGCCTGCCGCACCCCATTTGAGAATCTCACGCCGGTCCGGTCTCAACATTACGCACTCCCGCTACGCCCCGCTGCCATCGACCATGCAAACCCAGCTCCACGCAGGCAAGCCTCTATGGCCGCGACGTTTCGAATTCGTCATGCTCCGGCATAATTCCGGCATTCTTTGACCGCATAATCTGACCCTGCCGCGATTGCTCACGATTGCGGCCCCTAACCATGACTGGCGCGGCGAGCCGATTTCGGCTGCCGCGCCTTTTTCTTTCGCGGACTTTTCCCGGGTCCGGATTGCGGCAAGAGTGTGACGAAATATTCAGACGGCCGCACAGGCACCGTAAGGCATGGCCTGCCAGATTAGGCGCTCACAAGGGGCCTTCAGCGAGGGATTAACATGAAACGCATTCTTCTGGCCGGCGGCGCGATCGCCACTCTGAGCGCAGCCGCCTGGGCCATCGACGACGACAAGCAGCATACGCGTATCCTGGTCAGCGACGGGCACCAGGTTCTCATGAATGCCGAGGGCCGCGGGCCGGTGGTGGAGATCCGCGGCGAGAACGGTGAACGTACGATCCACATGGAGCGCGACGGCCGCGACACCACGCTGCGCATTGACGGCCAGACGGTCGAAATTGCCGGTGGCGTGGTCACCGTCGACGGCGAACGGATCGAGGCCGGTGCCGACAGCGTGATCATCGTCGGCGAAGGCGATATCCGCGTCGTCGAACGGGATTTCGAAATGGCCTTCGATACCGAGTTCGCCGCTCACATGGCCGAGCGTGCAGAACACCTGGCCCGCATGCAGACAGAGCTGACTGCCGACTTTGACGTCGAGGTCGAGTTCGATCGCGAAGATATACAGGCCGAGGTCATGCGCTCGCTTGAAGAGGCTCTGGCCAATCTGGAGCGCGGGGACTTCCACCGTGACGGCAACTGGAACGACCTGACGCCTGAGGAACAGGCCGAGATCCGCGAAGACCTGCGCGAAGCTCGCGAGGAAATCCGCGAGGCGATGGCCGATGTCCGCATCGAGCTGGCCGAGGTCGAGCGCGAGATGGAAAGCGAACGGCGCCGCGTCCGGATCGAACTGCGCGAAGCCGAACGCGACATGGCCCGTGCCGAACGCGATATCGCCCGCGCCGCCCGGGATGCCGAGCGCGAACGCCGCAGGATCGAGATCATCCGCCGCCGCGAGGACGAAGCTGTCCGCGCCGATGAAAGCCGCCGCCGGGCCCTGGCCTGGCGGGAGCGGACCGAGCGCCTCGACCTGCACGAGAACAGCAGCGTGCGGATCGAACAGGATGATGACGGCCGCCGCCGCGTCTGGGTCGATGGCGAGGAGCAGACCGGCGACGCCCTGATCGACTGGCTCAATCGTCTGGAAGCCGACCGGCTCGCCGGCGACTCCGGGCGCGACCGCGTGCGCCGGCACGTCGAACGCCTGCGTCTGGAAGGCGGCCGGGAGCACCGCGTGATCGAGACCGATGACGGCGAACGCGTCGTGATTCTCGAATTCCAGAGCCGCGACGACGAATAGCCGAGTCGCAGAACGAATGATGAGAAGCGGGCCGGTTTTCCGGCCCGTTTTTCTTTTGCGTACAAAAAAAGAGGCTGGCGCAGGGCCAGCCTCGAGATAACGGTTGGTCGATAAAGGGCGTCTCCTCCCCGAAACGCCAAAGGGACAGGACGGTCAGGCCCGTGTCCTGCACCTACGTTTACGTGGCCACCAAGTTACGTCAACCCCAATCTTTAGCGTTTTCTCGCAACCATCCGCGGTTTGCCGCAAACATCCCTAGGACCGGTCGCGGCCGGAAACCTCTTTAACTGCAGCGATCCAGGCGTCACGAGCGACCGTCTGCTGGGCGGGCTGTTCCTCCCTCCACTGACGATTGTCGCTGATATCCGCTGCCAGGCGCGCACCCAGCTTGAGATCCTTGATCGTGACCAGGCCCTGTTCGCGTTCTTCGGACCCGACGATCACGGCAGCCACCGCACCGCGACGGTCGGCATATTTCATCTGCTTGCCCATATTCCCACCGCCGACAAAGGCCTCGGCGCGGAACCCGGCCGCGCGCAGCTCCGCCGCCATCTTGAGATAGTCCGCCGAGCGATCTTTTTCGGACGCCACGACGACGACGAGCGGCTTTTCTGCTGCCTCACCCGTCAGACCCAGCGCAGACAGCGCCGCCGCAAAACGGCTGACGCCGAATGAGAAGCCGGTGGCCGGCACGGCCTGGCCGGTAAAGCGGGCAACGAGGTCGTCATAACGTCCGCCGCCGCCGACCGAGCCGAACTGGATCGGCTTGCCGTCGTCATAAGTCGCCTGGGCGAGCAGCTCGGCTTCGAAGACGGGACCGGTGTAATAGCCCAGCCCGCGCACGATGGACGGATCGAAAGCCGCACGGGTCTCGTCGACACCGATGGCGCCGAGGACGGCATGGATTTCCGACAGCGCGGCGAGACCGGCCTTGCCAGTCTCAGACGTCCCCACCAGCGGCTCCAGCCGCGCGATCACGGCCTCACGGCTGCCGCCGGTCGCGTCCAGGAAATTCAGCACAGTGTCGATACCGGCCGTGTCCAGCCTGGCGCCTTCGGTGAAATCGCCGGACTCGTCCTTGCGGCCCTCCCCCAGCAGCGCGGCGACGCCATCCCGGCCCAGCCGGTCCAGCTTGTCAGCGGCACGCAGAACACGCATGCGGCGGTCGGGATCGGACGCACCGATGCTCTCCAGCACCCCGTCCAGCACACGCCGGTCATTGACGCGGATGACATAGTCGCCGTCCTTCAGGCCGACCTCGCGCATCACTTCGGCGGCCAGGGCGATCATCTCGGCATCCGAAGCCGGATTGGACGAGCCGACCGTATCGGCATCACATTGCACGAACTGGCGGAACCGGCCCGGGCCCGGTTTTTCATTGCGCCAGACATCGCCCGCCTGATAGCGGCGATAGGGCTTGTTGAGGTCCTGGAAGTTCTCGGCGACGAAGCGCGCCAGCGGTGCGGTGTGGTCATAGCGCAGCGCCATCCACTGGCCGTCATCATCCTCCATCGCGAAGACGCCCTCATTCGGTCGCTCCTCGTCCGGCAGGAATTTGCCCAGCGCGTCGGCGTATTCAAAAGCCGGCGTCATCAGCGGTTCGAAACCCCAATCGTCGTAGACCCGGCTCGCACACTCGACGAGATGCCGCTCGACCCGCAGGGTCGAACCGGTGCGATCCTCGAAGCCGCGCGGGCGGCGAGCCTTCGGACGGAAGGTCTTCTGCTTGCTCATGGTGTCTCTCCGGATGCGGGCGGACCGGGATCGCCCCGGGCCCTGCGCGCCTGACAGCGCTGTTTTCCATACCAAACGGCGCTCTGTGAACCCGTGATAGCAGGACTGGTCCGGGATTTGCGACACGTTCACGGGAAATCAAGGCCTTACTGCCAGGATTGCAGCAATTGTAACCGGAGCCATGCCATAATGCGTCAGATCCTGTTCGCCGCCCTCGCCGCGACCGCGCTCTGCGCCCAAGCCCATGCCGGACCGGGGCAGGACTTTGCCGACTTCGCCGCCCGCCTGGGCAGCGAGGCCTCGGCGCGGTCGCAAGCCGCCGCGCAACGCCCGGCCGCGCCCGCACATCCGCTGGATATCGAGGATCCGTTCGGCTTCGAGCTGGAACAATTCTCCGTCGAGGCCCTGATGCTGAGCCGGCAGATCGATGCAGCCGGAGGTCCGATCGACCTGCGCTGCATCTTCCGTGGCATGTCGGCCGATGCCGAGCGCCGTCTGGGCGCGCTGAACACCGCGGAAACGGCGGCCGAACAGGCGCATATCTATTCGGCCCTGGCCGACCTGATGCGCGATGCCAGCGAGATTGCCCCGGCCGTCGACAGCGATACCGATCTGAGCGGGATCGAACTGCCCGCAAGCTGTCCGGCCGCCAGCCGCGCCGGCTAGCTGTTGCGGCGCGAGGCCTGGTCGAGCGCCCTTTCCAGACCCGATTTCGTTAGCACCGTCGGCAGCACCTGCGCCGGACCGCCACCGACCGGGTAGAGCAGGTAGAGCGGCACACCGGCCTGGCCATGCTCGGCGATCAGTGCGGCGATCGTCTCGTCACGATTTGTCCAGTCGGCCCGCAATTGCGCGACGTCAAAGCGGTCGAAGGCAGCCTGGATGTCATCGGTATGCAGCACACGCAGCTTGTTGACCTGGCAGGTCACGCACCAGGCGGCCGTGACATCGACGAAGACGGCACGCCCCTCGGCGCGCAATTCCTCGACCCGCGCCTGCGACCAGGACTCGAAACGTTCACCTCCGGAGGCTGTCTGTACAGCCGCCGCTTCCGGGATGCGTGCTACCCAGACCGTGCTCGTCACGCTGACGGCCAGCGCCACAAAGGCGACCGACTTCCAGACGCCGCCATTACCGCGATTGGCCCACACGGCCAGCCCCAGCGCGACCATGGCAATCCCGGCCAGCAGGACGCCCGTGGGACCGGATTGGATCGACAACACCCAGAGCAGCCAGATCACCGAAGCGAACATCGGGAAGGCCAGCGCCTGGCGGAAAACCACCATCCACTCACCTGGCCGGGGCAGAAGGCGCAACAGCGCCGGAAAGAAGCTGAACAGTACGAAGGGCGCCGCCAGGCCGAGGCCCAGCGCCGCTGCGACGGCCAGGACGACCGGCGTGGGCTGGGTCAGGGCCAGCCCCAGCGCACCGGCAGCGAGCGGACCGACACAGGGCGCCGCCACGACGACGGCCAGGACACCGGTGAAGAAGGCGCCGCGCCAGCCCGGCTTCTCGGTCAGGCCGGAGCCCAGCCCCATCAGCCGGGTACCGAATTCGAAGGCGCCGAGCAGGTTGAGACCGATGGCAAAGAGCAGTAGCGCCAGCACCGCAACCACCACCGGTACCTGCAGCTGGAAGCCCCAGCCGACCGGCAGGCCGAATTCGCGCAAGCCGACCAGGAGAGCCGCAAGGCCGACAAAGCTGGCAAGAACGCCTGCGAGGAAGAACAGCCCCTGCTGGCGCACCTGTCCGGCATCGGAATGAGCAACCTGGACGAATTTCAGCACCTTGATCGACAGGATCGGGAAGACGCAGGGCATCAGGTTGAGAATGAGACCGCCGCCAAAGGCCAGAACGAAAAGCCAGGGCAGGTTGGGCGGCAGGCTGTCTTCGCCGGCAATGCCCTCACTTGCCGCGGCGATGGCCGGCGCCCGGCTGGCCGGTTCGGGAGACACCGCAACCGCGTGGCGCTGCCAGCGCCCGCCGGCATTCACGTCATAGGACAAGACCCCGCCCCGGGCCGATTGCAGCTTGTCATCGGCCGCATAGCCCGGCTCCATGACCAGCAGAACACGCTCGCCATCGCGCTGGACGTCCTGCGGCCCTGCATGACGGATCAGGCCGGCTTCGTAGGGGAAGAAGCGCAGATTGCGCCACTCGACGGCATCGCGGACCAGATCGCCGCCGCCCAGATCGAGCACCACATGGCCGGAGGTCAGCCCCATTTGCGCATCGAGATCGTCGGCGAGCATCGGCTCGGCGTCGAGCGCTGCGCGGATCGTCCAGTATCCCGCTTCATCGCGGTCGGACGCGGCTCCGACCGGCACGGTCAGTTCCAGCGTGCTCTCCTCGGGAATGCAGATGTCCTCGCACACCAGCCAGGTCGCATCGGCAATCAGGGTCACACTGTCGCCGGCAAAGCCCGGATCGATGGTAACCGGCATGGGCAGGGTGACTTCGCCCTTGTAGCCATAGTCCATGATCTCGTCGGTCAGCGGCAGTTCGATCGGAGCCGGCCAGACGATCTCGCCGATGCTCACCCCCGCAGGCGCGGTCCAGTCGATCTCGACCGGCAAGCCATTATCACCCGGATTGCGCCAGTAGGTGTGCCAACCCTCCAGCATGACCTGGTGCAGACCGATATGGAAGGTTTGTCCGGGTTCGGCCTGCGCGAGTTCGGAAACGAGGCGGGCCTCGACGATCGGTTCACCGCTGGCCCAGGCCGGCTGGGCATCCGCCCTGGCCCCCAGGCCGAGCAGTATCAGGACGAACAGGACGAAACGCATGGATGGAACCTCGCAGGATGGCCGATGACCCTTTCGAAACACCGATATAGGCGGATTTCGCCGGAGTTCGAACCGGGCTCCCGAAATGGTGATGTAAAAATGCAAAACGGCCGCACCCATGGGGCGCGGCCGTCTTGTTGGGAACGCGATGGTCCGATCAGGCCTGAGCCGGAGCCTGGGCCTGGCCGAGCTGCGATGTACGGCGCAGGATGCGATCCCAGCGCTGCAGCGAGATCAGGTGGGACATGACAGCGGTCAGATCGCCATTACCCATCATTTCCTCGAGCTTGGCTGCCGGCAGAGCCGCGAACTTCTCGTTGGAAACGCCCCAGTATTCCGCGACCGTAACCGGGTTCTGCGGATCCTGCGGGTTGGCAACCTTGACGTCTTTCTGCTCAAGCAGGTCGAGGGCGATCAGGCGCTCAACGAAGGCTTCAGTGGTACGAGCGTCGTTTTCGAACGCCGACACGAAGTCGATGGCCTGTTTGGTGTAGTCGGACGGTTCGCCATCTTCGTTAAAGAAGGGGCGCTCCGGATTCTCCGAAACCACAAACTCGGCGTCCAGATCGACACAGACCGTCGACGCCTGGTCGTTCGGGTTCGTGGCGCTGACGAACGGGTAGCGGCGCACATAGGCCGGAATGTAGTGCTCGTTGTCGAACTGGCCTTCGCCGGTCACGAAAACATTGGAGCCCTGACGCAGGCCCATCACCAGCACCGGCATCTTGCGCTCGCCGAGGAAGATGATCGGATAGCTGCCGCAGGCAAACGAGAATTCCGGGCTGATGGCCGGCACGAAATGCCAGTCCTTCAGGAAGGAAAACGGATTGGCGACAGTCTTGACGCCATAATTCTTGTGCTTCTGCCGGTTCAGCGGCTCCACATTCTTGTAGAGCGGGACGGAACCCGTGAGACGCGGCTCGGTAGCGGGTGCATCGGCCATGGAACAAACCCCTTCAGTTCTTCGGGCGCTAGATAGCGGATATGCCCAGATGCGGCAACGCATCGGCGCAGGCAGATCGATAAACTTCACGCAAGAAAAATGCCGGGCCCGGAGGGAGACGGGCCCGGCACTCGCTACAAGAGCCGCGAGATCTTGGAATGTCCGGCCTAGAACGTGCGGCCAATGCCGATTCCGAAGATCACCGGGTCGATATCGACGTCGGCGGAAATCGCGCCATCAATGAGAACGTCGGTATTGATGTCGACATATTTCACATCGAAGTTGACCAGCCAGCCATTTTCGAGCGCGTAGTCCAGCCCGGCCTGGGCGGCCAGACCGAAGCTGTCGTCATAGTCGATGGTCGACAGCGCGGACCCGCTGGGCAGGTCTTCGTTGAAGAAGGTGGTGTAGTTGACGCCGGCACCGAAATAAGGCCGCACCGTGCCTTCCGGATTGAAATGGTATTGCAGCGTCAGGGTCGGCGGCAGCAAGGTGACATCACCCAGATCGACATTCCCCACGCTGGTGCCGACGGCGGAGACGTCGTGCGGCGTGACGCCCAGGATGAGCTCGACGGCCCAGTTGTCCTGGATGAAGTAGGAGATGTCCAGCTCCGGCACGATCGAGGTGTCGATGTCGACATCGCCGCCGATCGGATCGATCGTGGCCCCCTCGTTCGGCATGACATGCAGACCGCGCAGGCGGATCAGCCAGTCGCCCTGTTCGGCGGCGGCGGGCGCGGCAGCGAGAAGGCTGGTTGCGATGGCACTCAGAAGGAGGCGTTTCATGGGTCTGTCCTTTCGTCCCTAGAAAACTTGGGGACTTTCTGGACCCACTTCACGCGTGTCAGAAGTGCGCGTTTCGCCGCGCGTCAGCCTGCCGCGCGGCAGGCTGACGCAGGGCGTCAGGCGGAGGGACGCCTATCAGAAATCGAGGACGAGAGCCGCCCGGAAATTACGGCCCGGCAGCGGCACCATGTCCTTGAGGACCGAGGTGTGCACACGCGCTTCCTGGTCGGTCAGATTCCGGCCTTCCAGCACGATGCGCATGCCGCGATCATCGAAAGGTTCCATCGTCCAGCGCGCATTCACCAGTACATAGCTCTGGGTCTTCAGCTCCTCGATGGCCGTCTCATCCTGCACATCGGCCCATTCGGCTTCCAGGTGCAGATTGTGACGGGCCGTGCTGGCCGTTACGCCCGCGGTGAAGGAGAGCGGCGGGATGCGCGGCAGGTTGCCACCATCGTCGAGCTCGCCGCGGACATATTCGCCGGTCAGCTCGCCGGACAGGTCGAACACGCCGACCGAGCCCAGCGGGCCTTCGATACGGCCTTCGAAACCGCTGAGCACGGCATCTTCCTGGCGGTATTCATAGACCGGGAAACCATCCTCTTCCTCACCCGTCGGGAAGGACGCGATGAAGCCGTCATAGTCGGCGCGGAAGATGGAGCCTTCCAGATCCCACTCACCGATCGAGGTGCGAGCGGTGATTTCCGCGGACAGTGCCCTTTCGACGTCCAGCGCCGCATTGCCGGTCTCGTAGGAGCGCGTTGCCACGTGCGGACCGTCGGCAAAAAGTTCGACATCGGTCGGCGCCCGTTCGCTGGACGACAGGGTCAGCGAAACGAAGGTATCGCGGACCGGACGGGCGAAGACGGAACCCGAGAAGCTTTGCGTATCGAAGTCGCGGCTTTGCGTCGGCGTGTCGAGTTCCCGGTTCTCCAGGCGCAGCCCGCCCTCAAGACCCCAGCTTTCCAGATCGAGGCGCTCGACGATGAACAGACCCCAGTCGGACGTCTCCGACGGCGGGACATAGGCTTCCTCGCCGGCGGCTTCGAAGTCGCGATTGAAAGCCTGCAGGCCGATCGCGCCTTCCCAATTGCCACCCCAGAGCTCTACAGGCGTGTGACGGGCCTCGATACGGCCTTCCCAGCCATCATTGGTGAAGCGGGTGCCGACTTCGTCGCCTTCCAGTTCGACATGCTCATAGCTGCCGATGCCGAAGGAGAAGCGGATGCGTTCGATATGGTCGCCCAGGTCGCGCCATTCGCCACGCAGATCATAACGGGTCTGTTCGAGGTCGATGCGGACGGTTTCTTCGCCGTGCTCGTGTTCGTCTTCATGCTCGTGGTCATGATCTTCGTCGTGATCATGATCCTCGTCATCATGGTCTTCATCGTCATGGTCCTCGTCCTCATGCTCCTCGTGGGCATGAGCGTGTCCCGGAACCCCATAACGTGCGTCGGTCTGCTTGATGGAAAAACCGAAAAAGCCATTGTCACCGACCCAGGAAATGCCAGCCGAGGCCGAAGAGAAGTCGAGGCGCGAATTCTCGACGGAGCCGTAGGGAGGCTCTTCTTCCTCGTGCTCGTGATCATGCTCCTCATCATGATCATCGTCATGATCTTCGTCTTCATGATCGTCGTGATCCTCGTCCTCATGCTCGTGCTCGGCTTCCTCGAACAGGCGGAACAGGTCGGACTCGGCATAGCCGGGAATGTCGTAATTGTCGGCGGTCCGCGTGAGCGCTTCGAGATTGATGACGAACTCGCCGGCGTTGAAGCGGACCCGGCCGGCGGCCGTCTCGCCTTCATCGACCGAAGTCATCGACGCGTAGAAGCGGCCATCCAGACCATCCTCGGCGCGCTCTTCGGGAATGCGGCCGTCGATCACGTTGACCACGCCGCCGATCGCGCCGCCGCCATAGGCGATGGCGGCCGGACCGCGCAGGATTTCGACGCTTTCCGCCTCAAGCGCTTCGGACGCCACAGCGTGGTCGGGGGAATTGGTGGAGGCATCGATCAGGCCAACGCCGTTAACCAGCACCCGCACACGGTCGGAACCGAGACCGCGGATCACCGGGCGGCTGGCCGCCGGACCGAAATAGGTCGTCGAGACACCCGGCTCGTGCGCGATCGTGTCGGCCAGCGAGCCGGACAGATTGTCTTCAAGATGGCGCCGGTCGACCACTTCCACAGCGCCGACAACTTCATCGGCCGTCACGCCGAGCGGCTGGGACGTCACGACGATGACATCGGCGTCCTCGCGATCGCCGTCAGAATGCGTCTGGGCCCATGCCGGCGCGCCGGTCACGAGGCCGAGCACAAGCAGCGAGCTGGTGGTGGCAAGAAGCTTACGCATGATATCCCCGCAATGTAATAACAACACAATTGCGGGCGGTGATATTATAACATCCTTTATGCGACAATCCCTCGGGGTGTGAAAATGGCCGGACTGCGATTAAATAACCGTCAGATGACTCGTGATTCTCTCTCCCGGGCCCTTGAAGCCGCTGAAACGCACTGCGTCGAGCGGGGCGAAAAACTCACGCCCGTGCGGCGCCGCGTGCTCGAACTGGTTCTGGAAGCCGACGCGCCGGTAAAGGCCTACGACCTGCTCGAAGCGCTCAAGCCAGGGCCGGGCGCCGCCAAGCCGCCCACGGTTTACCGTGCCCTTGATTTTCTGATGGCGGCCGGCCTCGTGCACAAGGTCGAGGCGCTGAATGCCTTTGTCGGTTGCTCGCATGCTCATGATGATGGCGGCGCCGAACTCTTCATCTGCTCCGATTGCGGAAATGTTGAAGAGCGGCATGGCGCGCCCGATCCGGTGAACATGCCCGCAGGCTTCGTGATCGAACGTTCTGTGGTCGAGCATTTCGGCCATTGCGGCAACTGCAAGCACTGACCCCTTTTATCCGGACCGGAAAATCCCGCGATGATCGAACTCTGGCGCGGCGCCGTGAATGCCTGGGAATGCGACGAGCTGGGGCACATGAATGTGCGCTTCTATCTCGCCAAGGCCGCCCAGGCTGTCGCCAATCTGGCCGAGGAGGCCGGGCTCAATCCCGTCCATCGTGCCGACGCGTCAGCCACGCTCATCGCCCGCGACATACATATCCGCTTCCTCGCCGAGGCCCATCCCGGCGCGCCGGTTTATATCGAGGGCGGCCTTATCGATCACACCGTGTCCGGTGCGACCGCGATTCTTGTGATGCGCCATTCCGGGTCAGGTGTTCCGGCCGCGAGTTTCCGGATCCTCCTGGGCCATGCCGCCCCGCAGGACGGGCATGACTTCGCCTGGCCACGCCGTTTCGCCAGCCGGGCCGACCGGCTCGCCGTCGATTGTCCGGATTTTGCGGCACCGCGCGGCATCAAGCTGGACACAAGCCCCGGCACCGAGGCCAGTCTCGCAAAGGCCGATGCGCTGGGTCTGCAACAGATCGGGCGTGGCCGCTTCGGCATTGAGGAAATGGATGCCTTCGGCCGCATGCGTCTGGAATTCCTGCTCGGCCGCATTTCCGACAGCGTGACCAATTTCGCGGCGGCACTCCCCGAAGAATACGCCATGCATGCAAGCGGCGGCGGCAATGTCGGCGGGGCCTTGCTGGAGTGCCGGATCCGGCCTTGGCGCTGGGCGCGGGCCGGCGACGGGTTTGTGGTGCGCTCGGGGCTCAAATCTGCCGGCCCCAAGGTCCGCAATCTCGTACACTGGGTGCTGGAAGCTGAGACCGGCCGTCCGTGGTGGACCATGGAAGGCGTCGCGGCCCCCATGGATCTTGATGCCCGCAAACTCCTGCCTGCTTCCCCGGAAATTTTGCAGGCACTCGAGGCTGCCTGCACCCATGGCCTGGAAGCCTGATCGCCCCCCTGTGCCCGGCAGGCCACACTCCTCCCTTCAAACGCGAAAAGCGCGCCGGCGAAACTTGCCCTTGCCGGCGCGAGCGGCTACGCAGCCCTCCCGGATCAATCGGCACAAGTGAGCAGATCCATGACACGATACATCTAGGAAAGCAGGTAGCCGGCGCGCTGCCTGGTCCCGTCGACAGCCCGACCCGCGCGATGCGGGAACGGTCCACGGGTTATCCATTGCGCCCGCCCTTCGCTTTTCCCGGATGATCAAGTTCATGAGGACGGATTGCCCCACCCTCCACAAAGGGGCTCCGACGCTGCCATGTCCGACTTTCTCGACGACGAAAATGAAATGCCGCGCACGCGCGCGCTGAAGAACACCCAGGTTCTGGCCTATCTCGGCCGCCAGTGGGCCCGCCGCCCATGGCTGCTGACCGGCATGATCAGCTTCATGACGCTGGCAACCATCACCGAGCTTATGATCCCGCTCGCCGCCGGCCGCCTGATCGACACGCTGGCCGCCGGGCCGGATGCCGGGACACCCTGGCCCGCCTTCGCGCTCTATCTGGGCGTAGCTGTGGTATTCTACGCCTTCCGCCAGCTGGCTTCGCGTTGTGAAGTTCCCTTCTCCTCGGCGAACATGGCCGACCTGACCTCGGAAGCCTTTTCCAAGGTGCAGCGCTTCTCGCTGGACTGGCACGCCAACACTTTCGCCGGCTCGGTCGTGCGCAAGGTGACGCGCGGCATGTGGGCCTATGACAATCTGACCATGAACATCATCTTCGGCGTCGCGCCGTCGGTGGCGGTCATGCTCGGCATCGCCGCCGTGATGGCTGCGCGCTGGCCGCTGGTCGGCCTCGTCGTGTTGTGCGTGATGGCCGCTTTCGTAGCGTCCACCCTGGTGCTGAGCCGCTATTATATCCGCCCGCAGAACATCCGCTCGAACGCGCTGGACAGCCAGATCGGCGGCGCGCTGGCGGATGCGGTCGGCGGGATTGCCACGGTGAAGGCTTTCGGCGCCGAGACCCGAGAGGACGCGCGCTTCCACGCACTTGCCTGGCGCTGGCGTGCCGAAGCGAAGAAGACCTGGCTGCGCTTCGTCAATTCCTGGCTGGTCAATATCGTCACCGACCTGTCCATGCAGGCGGCCCTCGTGGGCCTGCTGGTCTGGCAATGGTCGCGCGGTGCGGCGACGGCCGGCGATGTCACGGCAGCGCTGACCGCCTACATGATCGTGGCCGGCTATATGCGCCGCTTCGGCGAACAGGTGCAGCAGGTCCAGAAGAGCATGGACGAGATCCAGGACCTGGCGATTTTCGACCTGCAGGAGAGCGAGGTCGAGGACCGTGCCGAAGCGAAGGCCTTCCGCCCGTCCAGGGGCGCGATCCGCTTCGACCATGTCGACTTCACCTATACCGGTCAGGACCGCCCGCTCTACACCGACTTCTCCATCGCCATCCGGCCCGGGGAAAAGGTGGCACTGGTTGGCCCGACCGGGTCGGGCAAGTCGACCTTCGTCAAACTGGTCCAACGTCTCTACGACGTCGACGATGGCTGCGTGATCATCGACGGCCAGGATGTGCGCGATGTGCGCCAGGACAGCCTGCGCCGCCATATCGCCCTGGTGCCCCAGGACCCGGCGCTGTTCCACCGCTCGATCGCGGAGAACATCGCCTATGGCCGGCCGGACTGTTCCGTGGACGAGGTGGTGGAGGCAGCGAAAGCCGCCCATGCCGACGCCTTCATCCGGCGCCTGCCGCAAGGTTATGACACGCTGGTCGGCGAACGGGGTGTGAAGCTCTCGGGTGGCGAGCGCCAGCGTGTGGCGATTGCCCGGGCGATCCTGGCGGATGCGCCGATCCTCATTCTCGACGAGGCGACCTCCAGCCTCGACAACGAGACCGAGCGCGATGTGCAGGCAGCAATGGAAGCGGTGATGGCCGGCCGCACGACCATCCTCATCGCCCACCGCCTGTCGACCATCCGCGATGCCGACCGCATCCTGGTCTTCGATCGTGGCCGCGTGGTGGAACAGGGCACGCATGACGAGCTGGCCGCCAATGATGACGGCATCTATGCCCGTCTGGCGGCACTGGCTGCGGGTTAGCACCATCCTCCCCCGCAGCGGGGGAGGATGGTCACCGCGCTGGTCCCGGCCTTCGCCGCGTGCTTTTCTGGGCGCGCTCAGCAACAAGGTTCGATCCATGCGCATCACTGCCGCCGTGCTCGGCTTCCTGCTTTTCCTCATGCCCGCGGCCGCTGCGGCCGAGGACAACCATCCGCGGCCTTTCGACGGCAATTACGACGCCATGCCGGAGGTCGATGCCGCACTGGCGCAGGCGCGAAACGAGGATAAGCGCCTATTGCTGGTTCTCGGTGCGAACTGGTGCCATGACAGCCGAGGGCTGGCGCATCATTTCGAGGACCCCGAGCTCGCGGCCACGCTGGAACAGTCCTATGTGACCCGCTTCATCGATGTGGACTGGCGCAATGAAAACCAGGACGTGGCCGCCCGGTTCGGCATTGCCGCGCTCTATGCGACGCCGACCGTCCTGGTCGTCGATCCCGATGAGGAAATCCTGCTGAACCGCGAGGCCCGCAATGACTGGTCGAGCGCGGCCTCGACACCGGTCGAGGAGGCGCGTGCCTGGTTTGCCAAATGGGCGGATCAGGGCCCGGCCTCGGCTGGCCTGCTGGAAGGTTCGCTGACCTACCAGGCCATGCTGCTGGAGATCGAGGTCTTCGAGGACGAGGAGGCCGCGCGCCTCGCCGGAGCCTACCGCGATATCGCCGCCTGGCGTGCCCTCCCCGCCTCCGATCGGCCGGAGAATTTCGACGCGCTGGACGGCGAGGTGGAAGCCTGGCGGCGGGCGCTGCCGCGCCAAATCAGCCGGCTGCAGTCACGCGCCCGCAGCCTGGTCGCCGGAGCGCTGAGCGCGCGTGCCGGCGATGCCCCGGTGACCATCGAGACCGTGGCCGCGCTGGATGCTGACGAACCCGATCTCGCGCTCGATTTCGAGCCGCATGTCTCATCTGTCTGGTAACGCCCGATGACACGACTGCCCTATTACGAAATCCACGCCTTCGCCGATCCGGACGTCCCGTTCAGCGGCAATCCGGCCGGTGTCTGCGTGATGGGCGCCTTTCCTGACGACGCTGTCCTCGCCGGGATCGCCAATTCCAACAACCTGTCCGAAACGGCCTTCGTTGTCCCACGCGGCAAGGACCAGTGGGATCTGCGCTGGTTCACGCCGGCGGTCGAAGTCGATCTGTGCGGCCACGCCACATTCGCAGCCGGCGCGGTACTGCTGGAGACCGGTGCCGTGCGTGGCGACACGGCGCATTTCCAGACGCGCTCCGGCCCTTTGAGCGTCAGCCGCAGCACGGCCGGTTTCACGATGGATCTGCCGCAGGTCGGCTTTCAGCCCGGCAAGCCGGATACCGCGACACGCAACGCGCTTGGCCTGTCCGGCCACGAGCTGGACGCGGTGTTCGACATCGAGCGCATTCACGGTGCGCGCTATCAGATGTGGGTTCTGGCGGAGGAAGATACCGTGCGGGACGTCCGCCCCGATCTCGGACAGCTTCGCACCATCGGCAAGAATGTGATCATCACGGCGCCCGGCGACGCGGTCGACTTCGTCTCGCGCTTCTTTGCGCCGGCTTCAGGCGTTGACGAAGATCCGGTCACCGGTTCCGCCCACTGCTCTCTCGCACCCTACTGGGCGGATCGCCTGGGCGAGGCCCGTCTGACGGCCCGCCAGATCGGCCCCCGCCCAGGCCGGCTCGAAGTGGAACCGGCCGCAGGGCGCGTCACCTTCCACGGCCACGCGCCCCGCTATCTGGACGGTGCAATCATTCTGCCGGACACCTAGTAACCTCGGTACGGGCGGCCATGCGGGCGGTCATAGTGGCGACCGCGCGGATATTCGATCCGCACATCGATCCACTGGCGGCGGCCGTGCCGGTCGGCGACGTAGAAACCGCCATCGCGCGAACGGTAGACCAGGCCCGGCGAGGCGTAACGGCTGCGCTCATAGCGCGGGTGGCCATAGTGGCGGTCCCGGCGGCCGGCTTCATAGCGCCAGGCGCGCGGCGGACAGTCGATCACCCGGCTGTCCCTGAAGTCTTCGCGCCGGTCACCCCGGCCCGAATTGTGGCGGCGGTCGCGGCGGTCTTCGCGCAAATCAGGGCACGCGGACGCGTTGAGCACCCAGGTATCCGCCTGGGCCGCGCCGGCGACGGAAATGCTGCCGACGGTCGAAAGTGCCAGGGCAGCGGCTATGGTCTTGATACCGATCATGATCTCAGTCCTTTCCAGTCAGGTCGGTGCCCTCCTCGTCCGCCATACAGCCACAGCCGATCCGAACCTGGCTTGAATGCCCTGTTCAGGGGACGGTCATCTTTGTGGCGCTCTGATAATCAGGGTGACACTTGGTTTTACCGCTGAACTGGCGGATAAGCGCCTGAGCATTTGGGGGACAGGAAAGTCATGAAACGTCGCGTCTGGATTGCTGCTGCCTTGTTGTTTGCCGTCTCGCCACTGGCCACTGCCCAGGATGTGCGGGACGAGCCGGCCCTGGCCGGAGCGCCGTCGCCAGACGCCGGACGCCTGTCCAGCCGCGACCTGTCCCGCTGGCTCCAGGGCAAGCCGCCCAAGCCCGGCGCGACGCCCGCGGCGAGCGGCTATACCGGCGATGACACCTGCCAGTGGGCCAATGATGGCGAGTGCGACGATCCCGGCATCGGCACCGGCGCCTGTGAACGCGGCACGGACTATTCCGACTGCTGGCGCATCGTGGAGGGGGTCGAGGACAATTCCTGCCGCTGGGCCGATGATGGCGAGTGCGACGAGCCGGGCTTCGGCACCGGCGCCTGCACCCAGGCAACGGACCTGAATGATTGCGGCGAGATCATCCATCTGCGCTTCCGCAATGACAGCTGCGAGACCGCCTTCGACGGAGTGTGCAACGAGCCCGGCGTCGGTGACGGCACCTGCGCCGAACGCACCGACCGGGCCGACTGCGTCGGCCGCGACCGCCCGATGGGGATCAATGACCACTATTTCGGCCATGACGACCGGGTCTTCATGGACACCTCCGTCTTCCCCTGGACCGTGATCGGCCAGGTCGATTTCGACGCCGGGGGCGCCTGCACGGCGACGCTGATCGCCGACACGGTGCTGATCACCGCCTCGCATTGCATCAGCGAGGAGGGCCGGCTGGATGCGCGCGGCGTCTTCCGCACGGCCTATGCCCGCGAGGGCGGTCCGCTGGAAGCGCGGGTGATCGACTATTTCAATTCGCCCGACTGGGATGAGGAGCGCTTTTCCTCGACCGATGATCTGGACGGAACCGACTGGGCGTTGCTGCGCATCGACCGTCCGCTCGGTGCCGAGCTGGGTCATGTCGGAGCCCGCGGTCTGATCGACACGCTCGGGTCCCGTCGGGCACTGTCGGCCGACCTCTTCCAGGCTGGCTATAGCTGGGACACCGGCACCCACCTGTCAGGCAATCTGGGCTGTCACATGGTCGAGGTCTTCAACGACAACACCATGGCCCACAATTGCGACACCACCCGCGGCGACTCGGGCTCGCCCTTCATGGTGCGCGAAGGGGATGAGTATTTCATCGTCGCGACCGACTCGAATTTCCGGTCCAACCCCGGCGGCCCGATGATCTATATCGCCACGCGCTCGGAAGGCTGGCTGCCCTATCTGGACGATTTCATCGCCGGACGGATCGGCAATGAGAGCCCGCGCCCGCGCGGCCCCGGCAAACCGCCGAAATAACAACAGGGCTTCTCCTGCGTGAGCGGGGGAAGTGGCCGAACCCCGCCAAGAGCCGGGTGAGGTCGAAGGGGGTGAGGGAATGCGCGCTGACGCGCTCTGCAGTGCTCTGCTCCGCCCCCTCAGTCCGCTGACGCGGGCGGCTTCCCCGCAAGCGGGGCGAGCCCTGTGCTCCTCACTCTTCCCCCAGAAGCACGACCAGGCCGTCTGCCAGCGCATGGCGCCAGCCGGCAATGTCGTGTCCGCCGGGAAATATCTCCAGCCGGACTTCATAGCCGGCGGCCGCCAGGGCGTCGCCGAAACGGCGGTTGGCGTCCAGCATGACATGGCCGCCATTGGTGCTGGTCTCGACATATTCCAGCTGTCCGGCGGCCAGGTAGAAACGCGGGGCTCCGGATCCGGCCGGCGGCAGGTCGCGGCCCAGCCATTCCGCCGCCTCCCCCTCCGGTGCCCAGTAGAACGAGCCCGACAGCGAGATCACCCCGCCAAACACCTCCGGCCGCTGCAGGGCGGCGCGGGCGGCAGCGAGGCCGCGGCGTGAGGCACCGGCCAGGATGACATGATCCGGCGACGGTTCGAGCCCCTGATGCGCCAGTGCAGGCAGGAGTTCGTCGGCGAGGAAGCGGACCTGGTCGTCATAGCGCCGGGTCTCGCTGACCGGGTCCAGCTGGTCGATCAGGACGAGGTTGACCGGCGGGATATCACCTGCTGCCGCAAGGTTGGCGGCGATCTCCCAGGCGGGCGCACGCACACCCCACAGAAAGGCATCATAGACCACCAATAAGGGTGACATAGCGGTCGCATCAGGGCTGCGGTAGAGCTGCACGGTGACCCGTCTGTCCAGGGCGCCACTCTCCAGATCGAGATATTCCGGCTCGCGCTGGTGGCGCGACGGCCAGGGCCGCTGCGGCGCCGGATCGGGGGCCTGGTCGAGACGCAGGACCGCCTCGGCTCCGGATCCGCGCAGATGCCGCGGATTGTGCGGATCGGACCGGCGCTGCCAGCGCTCGCCATCGAAAACGAGGAAGGAGTAGACCGCCTCGATCTCGCGCGGCACGTCGAGCGTGATCCACCAGATGCCGGTTTCGCCGATGCTGCGGAGCGGCAGGGTGAAGTCCTCGATATAATCGGTGACCGGCTGGCGGGCGTGCGGGGCGGCGATGACACTGTCGAGCCGGACGCCGCTGACCGAAGGTGCCGTCTTGAAAACGAAGGTGACGCGGGCAAGCGCGTCGTTGCCGGGGTGGCGCTCGATGAGGGGCAGGCTGTGAGCCGACAGACCGCGCCAGACCTCCTCCCCGGCATGGGGGCGTTCGTCCAGCATCGCGATTGCAGAAGCGACAGCCTGCGGCGGCTGCGCGCTCAGGGGCGCCGTGCACAACAGGACGAGCGCGACCAGACCCCATCCCCATCTTGCCCACATGCCAAACAGACCTTTTGCCGCCGCGCCGGCCAGTCTAGCCTGTTGCAGCCTAGAGGGGAGACAGGCAATGACATCCACGCTTCGCACGCTGGCCGGCGACCGCCTGTCGCAGATCATCCTGGCCCTGTCGTCCGTGTTTGCCCTGGCCTACCTGTTTGACGATTTTGGCCTTTCCGCCCCCTACCCGGCCGATGTGGCGATCAAGGCCGCCGGCATCGTACTGCTGGCCGTGTTCGCCTTTATCCACGGACATCGCATCCTCGCACTGGGTCTCTTCCTGGGATCGCTGGGCGATACCTTCCTGGCGCTGGAACCGGCGCAGCTGCCGCTCGGCATTGCCGCCTTCGGCCTCGGCCATCTGGTTTATATCTTCCTGTTCGCCCGCATCCGGCTGGAAGATGGCGGCCGCAGCGGCTGGTCGCGGATCGCGGCGCTCGCCCTGGCGGCCTATGGCGTGGTGATGCTGGGCTGGCTGCAGCCCTATTTCGGCGATCTCCAGCTGCCGGCCTCGATCTATAACGGCATCATCCTGGTGATGACCGTGCTTGCCGTGATCGGCCGCGTGCCGGCGCTGGCCACAGCCGGCGCCCTCCTCTTCCTCGTCTCCGACAGCGTGCTCGCCGTGCGCCTGTTCACCGGCTATCTGGAATGGGCCGGCCCGGTGGTGTGGGTAACATACTATCTCGGCCAGGCCGGCATCGCGCTGGGACTTGTACTGGAGAACGGACGGCCCGCCCGGCAGACGCCGGTATAGCCGCACGGCACGCTCGTGAACGCCTAGAATTCGTGCACGATCGAGAAGTCCAGCCGGCTGTCGGTCTCCTCGCGGCCGGGCTGGGCGTCGAATTCGTGCTTGACGCGATAGCCCAGTTCCAGGCCCCAGTCCTCGCTGATCGCGGTGGTCAGCTTGAAGCGCTGTTCGGCGCGTGAGGCCGGCCCGGCCAGAAGCGTGGTCTCCGAGGAGAATTGCGCGGTTTCCGTGACCGCAAAATCATAGACAGAGCCCAGTTCGAGCACCCATTGCGTCACCCCGCCCTCATCGGTGGGCACACGGTGGCGGGCGCCGGGACCGGCGCGCAGGACCCAGCTAGAACGGTTGTCATCGAGCGCGTGCAGCGTCGCACCAGCCGACAGGACAGCGGTGTAGTCGAAGCCGGACATGCGGTCCTGCTCATAACTGGAACCGAGATAGAAGCTCCAGGCATCGACCGTCGGGCGTTCGCCACGGGCCTCGACCAGCCAGCGGTCGCGCGTCACCTCGCCGTCGTTCTCGGTGTAGAAATATTCCGTCTTGCCATCAAAGCCCCAGCCGCCATTGAGCGGCCGGCTGAACTCCAGCGCCATCGAGTAATTGGTCTGATCGGTATTTCCGCTATCGACGGCAAGGCCCGCCTTGGCGCGGCCATCCCAGTGATGAGGATGGAACCAGTCCAGGCGGCCGGGCCAGCGCCGGACTACTTCCGGTGCGGCCTCGGCCGCGCCGGTGTCGCTTCCGGCGCTGTCAGCCCCCGCACCCGATGCAGGCGCCGCGCGCTCATCATCCGTTTCCGGAGCATCGACGATGGAAACTTGCGGTGTGCCGCGGCGGGCGGCCTGGACGATTTCCGGCTCCAGAGCGACCGTGTCGCGGGCGGTCTGGTCCCAGGCGCGCAACACATCGAGACGGCGTGGCAGCAGTTCGGCGACGGCCGCGCGCACATCGGCACGGCCACCCGGCGTGACCGTCGCGATCAGATCGGCCGTGGCGAGGAATTCCGCGTCGTCCTGGCGCACATCGGCCGCAGCCAGCAGGGCCCGGTATTCGCGGGACAGTTCGGCATGAGCCACCGGCGGACAAAGCAATACCGCCGCCCCAACAAGCGGAATCAAGCGAACGCGCATACGCAAACCTTTCGTGTGCATGCAGACCTAACGGCCAGTGGCTATCAGGTCCAGACATGCACAGCGAAAAAGGATGCTCAATCAGCGCATCTTCAAAGCGCAGATACCGTGTCCGCTTTCGCGCAAAACGCTCTAGTTGAGAAGACCCTGTTCAGACGCCATGGACTTCATGGCCTTCTGCAGCTTTTCAAAGGCGCGGACCTCGATCTGGCGAATACGCTCGCGCGACACGCCATACTGGTCGGCCAGTTCTTCCAGCGTCTTGGGTTCTTCGGTCAGGCGGCGTTCCTGAAGAATGTGCTGTTCACGTTCATTGAGCTCGCCCATGGCCGATTGCAGCAGCGTCATGCGGGTGTCGAACTCGTCGGACTGAACCAGCTCGTCTTCCTGGCTTTCCGCACCATCATCGGCCAGCCAGTCCTGCCACTGTCCCTCACCCTCGGTGCCGCGCAGCGGCGCATTGAGAGAGGCATCCGGACCGGACAGACGGCCATTCATCGACACGACATCCTCGGTGGTCACGCCCAGCTTGGTGGCGATCGCCTCGACCTGTTCCGGTTTGAGGTCACCCTCTTCCAGGGCCTGCATCTGGCTCTTCATGCGGCGCAGGTTGAAGAACAGCTTCTTCTGGGCGGCGGTCGTGCCCATCTTCACCAGCGACCAGGACCGCAGGATGTATTCCTGGATCGAGGCGCGGATCCACCACATGGCGTAGGTCGCCAGGCGGAAACCCTTTTCCGGATCGAATTTCTTGACCGCCTGCATCAGGCCGACATTGCCTTCCGAGATCACCTCGGCGACCGGCAGGCCATAGCCGCGATAGCCCATGGCGATCTTGGCGACGAGACGCAGGTGGGAGGTCACCAGCTTCTCGGCGGCCTGGGAATCCTCGTGCTCGCGCCAGCGCTTGCCCAGCATGAATTCCTCATCCTTGGACAGCATGGGGAAACGGCGGATCTCCGCCAGATAGCTTGAAAGCCCCTGTTCGGGCGAGAGCGCGACTGAAACTGCATTGGCCATGATGACATCCTATCCCTTCGGCAGCCTGCGGGCATGCGTCATTTTCACGCCCCCCGGATGCCGCGTCCGGACCCTATGTAGGAACGGAGTACGCCGAATGTTAGCCCCTCACAGTGCTGTGATGTGCATGACTGTCATTCGTGAATGACCGAGCCGGGCACTCAGGCTTTCCCCATCGAACGTCCGCGGGCGATCTGGAGTTCCAGACGCTTGATCTCGCGCAGGGTGCGATTGGTCATCATCTGGTTGCCCAGGCCGGACTTCATGAACAGGCCGATATTGAGCGATACGAGGACCAGCAAGGCCCAGCGGATCGTCATAACGACATCTTCGGTCTGAAACATTTTCCAGGCCGCCCAGACGGCGACCGCCGCGCCGATGATGTTGACGATATAGGCGACCCACATGACCCAGGCGAGACGCCCCTGGAACAGGCCCAGCGCCTGACTGAAATAGCCAGGTTCACGGCCGAATTCCTCGTGCAATGCACGGTCGTCCGCATCAAGCGCCTCAGCGATGAGTGCGTCGAGTTCACTGTCATTTCGTGTCATCACTGTCTCCTTCTCTGTCAGGTTCAAGTGCCGCGCGGACCTTTCGTCGCGCATGCATGAGGCGTGTCTTCACGGTACCGGCGGGAACACCGAGCGCGACGGCAATTTCCGAGATCGTCAGCCCGTCCTGGTGGTGCATCGCCAGGGCGATGCGCTGGGCCTCGGGCAAACGGGCCATGGCGGTACGGACGGTCGCCAGATCGGTCGCCACTTCGGCAACAGCTTCTCCGTCAACGCGATTGCCGGCCCATTCGCCTTCCAGCTGCTGTGCCAGATGGCGCTCTCCCTGCCGGGTACGGACCCGCGCGGCCGCCTTGCGAGACACGATGCGCCACGCCCAGGCCGGAAAGGCGCCGGGCGCCCGCAAGCGCTTGAGTCCACGACAAATGTCCAGCCAGGCGTCCTGCATCACATCTTCGGCGTCGGACCGCGTGTCCGTGAGGCGGCCGGCATGACGCATCAAACCCGCCTGCCAAAGCCGGGCAAGACGGC
Organism: Maricaulis sp. ABE4_448; assembly: GCF_056160825.1. Lineage (NCBI taxonomy): Bacteria > Pseudomonadati > Pseudomonadota > Alphaproteobacteria > Maricaulales > Maricaulaceae > Maricaulis > Maricaulis sp. ABE4_448. Next base: position 439,135 of record NZ_JBSWXX010000004.1, on the reverse strand, counting down.
TGAACGCCGCCCGGTCTCCGCCTTGGGCGCAGATCACGAGATACTCGCTGAGAATGCGTTTGCGGTCGCGCATGCTGACGGGTGGTGTCCTCTCCGGTTCCGGACAAGGGTGCGCCCGGGCGAGGATCCGGTTCAATACGTCGGACTCGCGGTTGCAGCCCACCTCGTCTAGGCTGCTCTTGAAGGGGAGAGTCTATCATGATCATGCGAACCGTACTGGTATCCCTGCTCGCGGCGGGTTGGGGCGTTTCTGCCGAAGCACAAACCCGGCAGCCCCCTGCCGGCCCCCAGCCCGCGCAGACCCCCGACCGCACGGCCGGAAGGCCGGTCACGGCACCGGAGCCCAATCAGCTGGGCGGCGGCGATCCGGGTTGGGAAGTCCGGCAGCGCGGCGACCTCACCGAAGACAGCAATAATCTGGGCGGTGGAGACCCGGGTTGGGAAGTCCAGCCGGGCAATGGCGCCGGTGTGGACACCCAGAATCTGGGCGGCGGCGATCCGGGTTGGGAAGTCCGGAACGATCCGGCACAGAACGGGCAGCAGAGCAGCGCAGCTCCGGCGCGTCAGACCCGGCCGCAGCCGGAACCGGCAAACCGGCGCCCGCGGACGCGACAGCCCGACCAGTGAGCGGTAGCCTTGCCCGGCCCGCCCGGACCTATTTCGGTACCGGCGGTTTGAACTGGAGATAGCCGCGCTCGACCATGCGCCGCATGGCCTCATAGGCTTCGGACAATTCGTCATAGGCCGCGCGCAGCATGGAGAGGCGTTTCACCTCTTCCTCAGTGAGGGGCGAACGCGAGCGGGCAGCAGCCATGGCGGCATCGACCCAGGCGCTGCGTGCCTTGGAGGCCGACAGGGCGAGGTTCTGAAAATCCTCGATCCCGATCGAGTGGATCGTCTTGTTCATCACGGCCTGATTGGCGGCAAAGACCGTATAGTCGATCTGTTCGAGATGGCCGCGGCGCTTGCGCTGCTCGGCGGGATCTTCGACCAGATCCGGCTCGAAATGGTCCGAGATCCGGCGATAGCTCGATGTCATCGTCTTGGCCATGGCGACACCTCCTTATGGGCATCCATGGCCGACGCTAGCACAGGATGCATTAACGCCCGGTGTAAACCGGCCGCCCTGACAAAACCCTGACAAGGCCGCGCCCGCGCCGCAAATTTGCCTGCCCACGACAGCACAAGGCCATCGCCAATCAAGCAGGGGATACTTCACATGCGCACACCCGTTATCGCCATCGCCGCCGCGCTGGCGCTGTTTCACGCCGCACCGGCCGCCGCCCAGCCGGCCTCGCCGGATCTCGACGCCGCCCTCGCCAGCGCCGGGGTCGATGCACAAACCGCGACCTTCATCGCCCGCCGCCTCGAGGACGGTGCGGAATGGGTGGTGAATGCGGACCGCAGCGCGATCCGTTTCCCGCCGGCCTCGACCTCGAAAATCCCGCACACGCTGATCGCGCTGGAAACCGGCTTCGCCGGCCCGGACACGCCTTTCGAATGGGATGGCCGGATGCGTGAATTCGATGTCTGGAACCAGGATCACACGATGACCAGCGCTTTCCGTGTCTCGGCAGTGTGGGTCTATCAGCGCATGACCGCCACGCTGGGCGGCGAGGTCATGGCGGCCTGGCTGGACCGGTTCGACTATGGCAATGAAACGATCGGCGGCGAGGCCGACCTGACGCAATACTGGCTGGACGGACCGCTGGAGATCTCCGCCCGCGAACAGGTGGATTTTCTGGAACGCCTGGCGCTGGACCGGCTGCCGGTGTCTGCGGACACCATGGCGCAGGCCCGCACCATGATGCAGGCCGCCACGGGCGAGGATCATCGCGGCCCCTGGACGCTCTACACCAAGACAGGCTGGCGTTTCCGCGAGGCGGCGGTGGATACGGGCTGGTATGTCGGCTGGGTGGAACGCCCCGGCGAAACCTGGGCCTTTGCACTGAACATGGACATGCCGGAACGCGCCGATGTCGCCCGGCGCCGGCCGGCCGCTCACGCGGCGCTGGCAGCTCTGGGGGCTCTGCCCGCGAGGACGGAATAACGGGCTGAACAGGGTATCGGGAAGCGGAAACACCGAGTGGCGTTTGGGACGTAGGGGGCACCGGGCCTTCCCGCTTCCCGATCTGTGTTACGGCGTGGCTGGGCCGCCGCCGAAGATCAGAACGAGCGAGCCGCTGACGAAGGCAATGGCGTAGAAATACAGCCGGATTTTCTGCCTCATGGCGGCGCTCTCGTATTTGTTCCTTTGTTACCGGTGAAACGGCCGCTTGCCGCTTTGGTTCCCGGGGCGCTGAAGAATTTTCGCACCCCGGGAAAACACCTTGGAAACCGGGCCGGGTCAGTCGATCAGTTCGGCGACAATCCGGGTCGCCGCATCGATCAGAAGCACCTCGCCATCGACCTGCACATAATAGTGGCCGTGCGGCGGGGGCGAGAGCTGGTAGCGGCCGTATTCGCGCACCACAACATACTCTTCGCGCTCGAACCGGTCGCCGACATGCCAGGCATCGCGCTGGCCGTCGCGATAGCCCTGTTCATAGGCGCGAGCTTCGTCACGGCGATCATGGTTGCCACCGCAGCGGTCCTGGCGTTCAAGGCCGGGCGGGCAGTGCGGCGGGTCGGCCTGTACGGGTGCGCCGGCGAGCAGGGCCAGGCCGGCAGCCGCCACTGTGCCGCGCAGAATATTCCTGCAAGTCGCGGACGGATGGAAATGTGTCATGTCCAACCTCCTTCACTGGGGACAGGAGGAGAAACGGCCGGACACGCGCCGGGTTCCCCGGCTGCCCCCTGCGCCGGAGCGGTCGGATCAGGTGCGGGCGGCGAGCGCGATCAGTTTCGCAACCGTGTTGAGATTGCGTCCGGTGCCGGTTTTCGTTGCCGGGACAACGAGTTTCGACTGCGCCATGCCCGCGCCGTAATGGATATAGATTTCCCGCTCACCGGCGGCGATCTCCTCATCGGCCCGGTGACGCAGTGTCGCTTCCAGATCGGCCGGCGGGGCCGCATCGAGGAAGTGGACAATGCAGCGGTTTCCCGCCGCTTGGGGAAACGGATTGGCGTCGAGCACGGCCTGCATCGCGTCGGGCGAACGCATCACAACGCCCACCGGCTTGCCGGCATAGGCCTCCAGCGCGGCTTCCAGTGTCTCGCGCGCTTCGTCCGCCGTCACCGCGCTTTCGAAGACAAGATTGCCGCTGGCGATGTAGGTGCGCGGATTGTCGAAGCCGATGTTTTCGGCCATCGCGCGCAGCTCGGCCATGGGCAGCTTGCCGGTCCCGCCGACATTGACGGCGCGCAGAAGGGCGATGTGTGTGGGCATGGCGTCGTCCGGAAACCGCGGTTCAGCGTTCCAGTTCGATATCCCAGTAGAGATAGTCGAGCCAGCTTTCGTGCAGGAATTTCGGCGGGAATTTCCGGCCCTGCGACTGCAGCTCGTGCATGCTGGGACGCTGCGGCGGGCGGCGCAGCGGCATGCCGGCCTCCCGTGGCGTGCGGCCGCCCTTTTTCAGATTGCAGGGACCACAGGCCGCGACGATGTTTTCCCAGCTGGTCTTGCCGCCCTGGCGGCGCGGGATGACATGATCGAAGGTCAGCTGCTCGACGCCGCTGGCACCGCAATAGACACACTGGAAGCCGTCGCGCAGCCACACATTATAGCGCGTGAAGGCGGGCGAACGGTCCTGGGCGATATAGTCGCGCAGCGCCACGACCGAGGGCACATGCATCTCGAAGGAGGGCGAGTGCACGACCTCGTCATAATGGGAGACGACGGCAACGCGTTCGAGGAAGACATTCTTGATGGCTTCCTGCCAGGGCCAGGTCGACAGGGGCCAGTAGCTCAGAGGCTGATAGTCCGCATTCAGGACCAGACAGGGCCATCCCTGCGGCGCCCGATCAAGCACCTGCATGGCGACCTCCCTCGACAACGCCGCCGGAGCGGCCGCTGAGGGGGTGTGTCTTTTGGACAAGCGTCCTGAAAGCTCACCTCCCGTCGCGCTCAAGATGCGGATTCGTTTCAACGAATCATCTCGCACCCCGGGCTAGGAAGAAATGTTACAGCCATTCGCGTGACACGCCTATGACGGTCTTGAGAATCTTGCATGTCGGGCCGGCCGGACCCGCCTGGCTAGAGGTAGCGGCCCGACAGGGCACGGCCCAGGAAATGGGCGCCCAGTTCCAGACCGTCCTGGCCGATCGAGTGCGGAATACCCTGCGAGATATGCCATTGCGCCCCGTGTCCGGCGGCGGCGATGTGTTCCAGCGCGTCGAACATGAAGCCCAGCGGCAGCACCTGGTCCTGATCGCCATGGATCAGCATGAGGGGCGGCTTCGAGGCCATCTCCTCCTTCAACCGCGCGCCGCCCGGCAGGGCACCGGAAAAGCCCAGTATCCCCGCCAGCGGCCGCTTGCGCCGCAGGCCGGCATGCAGCGACAGCATCGTGCCCTGGGAGAAGCCGCACAGGACGAGATCCTGCTCGCTCAGCCGGTAGCGGTGCAATTCCTGGTCGATGAAGGCATCGACGACCGGCCAGGCCGCACTGGCGCCGGCTTCGATGCGCTGCGGGTCGAGATTGGAGATCGGAAACCACTGATACCCGTCCGGCGCACCCGGCACCGGGTCCGGCGCATTCGGCGACACCCATTGCACATGCGGCAGATCCTTCGCCCAGTGCTGGGCCAGCCCGATCAGGTCCTGCCCGTTCGACCCGTATCCATGCAGGAAGATCACAAGTTTCTTCGGCGCCTGTCCGTCGCGCGGGGCCAGGCGGGGTCCGTCGATGGGTCGTGACATTAAAGGCTCCGGTATGGTCTGCGTCTCCCGAAATAGCGGGATGCGGGCACCGGGGGCAAGGGGGAGACACAAGGCTTCCCCTGCAAAGCGGGGGAAGTGGCCGATCCCGGCCAAGGGCCGGGTGAGGTCGAAGGGGGGGGTGAGTCTGCGCGCTGGCACGCTCCGCGCCGCTTGCGCGGCGCCCCCTCAGTCGGCTACGCCGACAGCTCCCCCGCAAGCGGGGCGAGCCCTAGTTCAGAACCCGGCCCATGACCTTCACCACACGTTTCGCCCCCTCGCCAACCGGTTATCTCCATCTCGGCCATGCTTTTTCGGCCTGGACGGCGTTTTCGGCGGCACGCGAGGCCGGCGGGCGGTTTATTCTGCGGATGGAGGATATCGACACGGTGCGCTGCAAGCCGGAATTCGATGCGGCCATCCTGGAGGATCTGGCCTGGCTAGGGCTGGAGTGGGAGGAGCCGGTGCGGCGGCAGTCGGCGCATTTCGGCGATTTCAACGGTGTGCTGCAACGGCTGCAGGAACAGGGCGTTGTCTATCGTTGCTTCAAGACGCGGCGGGAAATCCTGGAGGATATCGCCCGCGCGCCACATGGCGTCGGCGATGTCTATCGCGGACCGGCCGAACCGATGAGCGCGGATGAGGAAGCGGCGCGTGTCGAAGCCGGCGAGGCCTATGCCTGGCGGCTGTCGCTGGCGCGCTGCCGCGACGTGCTGGGCGAGCGTTTTGCGGCCATGCGCTTTGTCGAGGAGGGGCATTTTCTCGAGGATGACCGGGGCGAGATCGCTGCCGATCCCGATCCGCTGGGCGATGTCGTGCTGGCGCGCAAGGATGTCGGCACGAGCTATCACATCGCCGTCGTGCACGATGATGCCCTGCAGGGCATCACCCATGTGATCCGCGGGGTCGACCTTTATGATCTCACCCCGCTGCACGTGCTGCTGCAGACGCTGCTGGACCTGCCCGTCCCGGTCTATCGCCATCACCGGCTTCTGACCGATGCGCAGGGCGAACGCTTCGCCAAGCGCAACAAGGCCGCCACCCTGCGCGCCATGCGGGCGGCCGGCGAGACACCGGCGGATATCCGGGCGCGCTTCGCCTGAGCGCTCACATGAGCAGGATTTAATCCGCCGCCGCGCATCCGGACGGCGGCTGCCACGCATCACCCTCACAGGACGCACGCAATCCGGAAGGGGGACATCATGCCACTGCTTTCACTCTCGCTCGCCGCGGCCCTGGCCGCCACGACGCAAACCGGTCCGGCGCCGTCGCAGGCTTTCGACGAAACGCTGCTACTCGGGGCCGATCGGGTGAGCGTCGAACAGGCGCTCGGACCGCGCTGCGACAGCCTGCAAGCCGTCTCCCCGCCAACCGCCGGCTTCCCGCTGGCGCGCGAGGAAGAAACCCATCTCGTCTGCACCGGCTTCACCTTCGACAGCGGCGCGCGGCTGGACGCGGCGGTCTTCACCCTCGCCGATGGCGCCTTGGTCCAGATCGAGGCCCGCGGCGACACGGCGCCGCTGACCGCACACGCCGGCGACAGCGTCACCTTCCAGGACTGGACAGCCTATCCGGCGGCCGGGCTGATGCTCGACGATGCCGCAGGCACTGCGCACATCCTCTCGGCCGACGGGCTGCACACCAATCTGTTTGCCTGGCACAACCCCTTGCTGGACGGCGAGCCGCTGGACTACCCGCCTATCGATGTGTCCATACCGCCGGAAGTGCGTCCGGGCGCCAGCCTCGAGACCCTGATGTCGGAGATCGAGGCGACCTGCCCCGTCGTCCAGGTGCGCGAGATCGACCCGCCCAGCTTGCCGACCGAGCCGGCGACCCAGACCCAGATCAATTGTTTCGGCTATCCCGTCGCCGGTTTCGAACGCAAGATCGAGTTCGTGTTCGGCGATGACCAGCTTGTGCTGGCCTGGATACTGACCGGCCGCGGCGAATCCGATCGCCTGCAGGCGGCGATGGATGCGGCCTATGGCATGCCGGTCTATACCGGCGACACGTTCCGCTTCTACGAAGAGGGCCGGATCGCGCTGCGTTTTGACAAGCCGGAAATCCTGGTCGTCGAACAGTCGTTGGGCGCGGGCTATATCGACCAGCTCAACGGGGCGGAGACGGCCAACTAATCGGTCAGGCGCCGCGCCTCGACGCTTTCAATCCACTCGCCAGTGCGCACCAGCCGGCCCTCGCGCCAGGCATATTCGCGCACGGTGATGCCGCCGCCCGGCACACCGCGCGCATTCTCCCGGATCTCGACCCGGGTCTCCTGATAATGCTGCACGATGCGCGCCTGATTGCCGGACATCAGGGCGATGGTCTGCCAGGTCTCGCCCTGCGACACGATCAGCGGGAAGGCGCAACTGCCCGTGCCGCAGAAATAGGCCACGGCCGGCCCGTCGCGGCGGGCCTGGCAGTTGAGGCGGCTTGTATCGACGACAAAATCGGGCCGGCGATCGGAATTGATGTCGCCGGACACCGTCGCAGCGGCCGCGATATCGCCGTCACGGCAGACAAGCGCGCCGCTGCTGATCCGGTCGAGATGGTCGTGAAAGGCCGTAAGCACACCGGCGGGCAGCGCACTTGCCGGTGTGCCGGCCGCGTCCTGCTGCGAGCAGGCCATGACGGTCAGGGCAGCTGTTCCGGCCAGGCCGAAACGCCGCAAAGCGCGTGTCCACATCGCCGCACCCCGTTAGCGCGCCCCAGCGCAGACATCAGACTAGGGCCCGCAGGCGGCGCCCAGCAAGCGCATATGCCGCAGGTTTAATGCGGTCTCCATGCTAGGCAGGCGGCACCGGACACGCTATCAGGCGATCCATGTTCGTGCGTGATCTCTGGTATTTCGGCTGCCTGTCGAGCGAGCTCAAACCGGGCCAGCACCTCCATCGCGAGTTGCTGGGACAGCCCATCCTGTTTGGCCGCGACCATAATGGCAAAGCCTATGCGCTGAAGGATATCTGTCCGCACCGGGGCATCCTTCTGTCTGGCGGCGAAGCCCAGCAGCATGATGGCGAGACCCATGTGGAATGCCCCTATCATGGCTGGCGTTTCCGCACGGACGGGTCCTGCGCCGCCATCCCCTCGCTGACCGCCGATCAGGCCAGGGCGATGGACCTCACCAAGATCCGCACCCGCGCCTTTCCCGTGCATGAAGACCAGGGCCTGATCTGGATCTATTACGCCCGCGAGGAAGATGCGGACAAGCCGCCCGCGGTCGAGCCACCGAAGCTGGATATTCCCGAGGGCGAAAAGCCGCGCCTCATCGTGCGCGACGTGTTCAACTGCCATGTCGACCACGCCGTGATCGGCCTGATGGACCCGGCCCACATTCCCTATATCCACCGGCAATGGTGGTGGCGCTCGGCCAAGTCCGTTCACGAGAAGGAAAAGAAGTTCGGCCCGGTCGAGCGCGGTTTCACCATGCTGCCGCACACCCCGTCGAAGAATTCCTATCTCTACCGCCTTCTGGGCGAGCCGCAGACCGAGATCCGCTTCCAGCTGCCGGGCCTGCGCACTGAATACGTCCAGGCCGGCGGCAAGCATTTCACCGGTTTCACGGCTGTCACGCCGACCAATGAAAATTCCACGGCCATCACCATCGTGGTCTACTGGAACCACCCGCTGATCCACGCCATCCCGAACTTCCTGCTGAAGACGGGCATCTCAATCTTTGTCGGGCAGGACCGCGATGCGGTGAATGCCCAGCAGGTGGGTTTGGCCTATGATCCCAAGCTGATGCTGATCCACGATGCCGACGTGCAGGCGAAATGGTATTTCGCCCTCAAGCGGGCCTGGGACAAGCACCGCGATACGGGCGAGGATTTCAGGAATCCCGTCAAGCCCGCCACCCTGCGCTGGAGAAGCTGATGCCGCCGATCGACGATATTCTCACCGGACTGCTCTACCTCGCCATGATCGCCGTCGTAGCCGTGCTGGCCTTCGGCATCATCAATCTCTATCGCGGTGACGAGGAGGCGCGCTCGCGCTCGAACAAGCTGATGCGCCTGCGCATCGTGCTGCAATTCTCCGCCATCCTGATCATCATCGCGATCTTCCTCGTCCGGCAGAATTTCGGGGGTTAGGTTTCCTCCCCAGCCTGCTGGGGAGGGGGACCGCGAAGCGGTGGAGGGGCTGCCGCGCCAGCGGCGGTCAGGTCGCGCCCGCCCTCCTCCGCCTTCGGCTCCGGAGCCCCTTCGACCCAATGCTCCGCATTGGCCCATTTCCCACTCGCGTGGGGAAGAACAACGCCTTTGCTCGCCGCCTTCCGAAACGCTACACACCTCCCATGGTCCGACTGACGAGAATCTACACCCGCACCGGCGATGCCGGCTCCACCCGGCTGGGCGACATGTCCGAGACGGTGAAGCATGACCCGCGGGTCGATGCCTATGGCGATATCGACGAAACCAATTCCTCTCTCGGCCTCGCCCGCGCGGCGCTGGGCCCAGGCCATGAGCTGGATGAGGATCTGGCGCGTGTCCAGAACGACCTGTTCGATCTGGGCGCCGATCTGTGCGTGCCCGAGAGCGACACGCCGCCGGATTTCGAACCCCTGCGGATGACGGCCGCTCAGGTGGAACGTCTCGAGGCGGCGATCGACCGGCTGAATGCGCGCCTGGAGCCGCTGAACTCCTTCATCCTGCCGGCCGGCAGCGAAGCCGCCGCGCGCCTGCATTTTTCCCGCACGGTGTGCCGCCGGGCGGAACGCAGGATCTCCGCCCTGATCGCATCGGGCGCCCGGATCAATCCGCAAGCCCTGAAATACGCCAACCGCCTGTCCGACCTCCTGTTCGTAATGGCGCGGATCGCCAATCTGGAGACCGGCGGCGATGTGCTTTGGGTGCCAGGAAAAGACCGCTAGCCGCGCGATTGTTTCCGCGCAGGAAACACGAAAGTGATATCTGCCCGGTCGACATGAGCCGCAGATCGCCTATCTCCGGGTGCGACAATTCAGCTCATACGGAGACCCGCATGACCCGCTTTCTGACTGCCACTGCCGCTATTGCCCTGATCGGCGCCGCCGCCCAGGCCGAACCGGTTTCTTTCGAGTTCGACAAATCCCACACGATCATCCAGGCGTCCTGGGAGCACCAGGGCTATTCGACGATGTCGCTCCAGTTCACCGATTATGACGGCACGCTGGACCTCGACCTGGAAAACCCGTCCGCCTCGACGGTCGACATCACCTTCAACCTGGTCGACGGCATCTGGGCCGGCGCCAACCAGGACCGTTTCATCGGCCACCTGAATTCGGACGATTTCTTTGAAACCGAAGCCAATCCGACCGCCCGCTTCGCTGCGACCTCTTTCGAGACCGAGGACGGCGAGACCGGCACGATGACCGGTGATCTCACCATGAACGGTCATACTCATCCGGTCACGCTCTCCGTCACCCTGAACAAGGTCGGTGAGACCCAGGACGGCAGCACCAAGGCCGGCTTCACCGCCACCGGCAGCCTTATGCGTTCGGAGTGGGATATGGGCTTTGCCGTGCCCTACGTCTCCGACGAGATCGAACTCTTCATCTCCACCGAACTGGTCGCCGCGGCGGAATAACCGCATCGCAGCGACACTGGACGATCGAGGGCGCTTCCGGCCGGAAGCGCCCTCTTTTTATGCTCTGCGCGCTGAGCGCAAAACGTACCTGAAATTCGAATCCCCCACCCAGACCACGCCGCACCGCAGCATTTCAGCGCTGACGCGACGTTCAAAATGCAGCCCTGCCCAGCCCTACCGGCATACCCGAATCCACATGCCCGGTGCGAATTGACGCGCGCGTAAGCCAGCGGGCTGCATTGACTTACCGCACGCGCGAAGGCAGTTTCGCCGCCTGTTCTTTGTAGGTGCGCAGAATATACCGCGCGCGGCCAACCGGAGCCCCAGCATGAAGATTCTCGTCCCCGTCAAACGGGTCGTCGATTACAACGTGAAGGTCCGCGTGAAGCCCGATCAAACGGGCGTCGACCTCGCGAATGTGAAGATGTCCATGAACCCCTTCTGCGAGATCGCCGTCGAGGAAGCGATCCGTCTGAAGGAAAAGGGCGTCGCTGAAGAAATCGTCGTCGTGTCCATCGGACCGGCGCAGGCCCAGGAAACCCTGCGGACCGCCCTCGCCATGGGCGCCGACCGCGGCATCCTGATCCAGACCGACGAGACCGTCGAACCGCTCGCCGTCGCCAAGCTGCTGAAGGCCGTGACCGACGAAGAGAAGCCGGAAGTCGTGCTGCTGGGCAAGCAGGCGATCGACGACGACGCCAACCAGACCGGCCAGATGCTGGCCGCGCTGCTGGACTGGCCGCAGGGCACGTTCGCCTCTAAGGTCGAGATCGCCGACGGCAAGGCCACCGTGACCCGCGAGGTCGATGGCGGCCTGCAGACGATCGCGCTGGAACTGCCGGCCGTGATCACCACCGATCTGCGCCTGAACGAGCCGCGCTACGCTTCGCTGCCGAACATCATGAAGGCCAAGCGCAAGCCGATCGACACCAAGGCTCCGGACGATTTCGGCGTCGATATCGCCAAGCGTCTGGACGTGGTGAAGGTCTCAGAACCGCCGAAGCGCGAAGCCGGCATCAAGGTGGAGAGCGTCGCCGAGCTGGTCGACAAGCTGAAGAATGAAGCGGGAGTGATCTGATCATGACGGTTCTCGTTATTGCCGAGCACGACAACAGCGCGCTCAACGACGCCACCCGCGCCGTGATCACCGCCGCCAAGAAGATCGGCGGCGATATCCACGTCCTCGTGGCCGGCAAGGATGCCGGCGCCGTGGCCGAAGCTGCGTCCAAGCTGGACGGTGTCGCCAAGGTGCTGCACGCCGAAGCCGACGTCTTCGCCACGCCGACGGCGGAAGCCATGGACGCGCTCGTCACCCCGCTGATGGACGATTATGACGCCGTGCTGTCGGCTGCGACCACGATGGGCAAGAACTTCATGCCCCGCGTTGCCGCCCGCCTGGACGTGATGCAGATCTCCGACATCACCGCGGTGGAAAGCGCCGACACCTTCGTGCGCCCGGTCTATGCCGGCAACGCGATGATGACGGTGAAGTCCAAGGACGCGAAGAAGGTCATCACGGTCCGCCCGACCACGTTCGAGAAAGCCGGTGACGGCGGCTCGGCCCCGGTTGAGGATCTCGGTGCCTCCTCCGGCCCGTTCAAGTCGGAATTCGTCTCCGAAGAGCTGTCGGAATCGGATCGTCCGGAACTGACCCAGGCCAAGATCGTCATCTCCGGCGGCCGCGGCATGCAGTCCGGCGATAATTTCCACCTGCTGGACAAGATCGCCGACAAGCTGGGCGCCGCCGTCGGTGCCTCGCGCGCCGCGGTCGATGCCGGCTTCGTGCCGAATGATTACCAGGTCGGCCAGACCGGCAAGGTCGTCGCGCCGGAACTCTACATCGCGGTCGGCATTTCCGGTGCCATCCAGCACCTGGCCGGGATGAAGGACTCCAAAGTCATCGTCGCGATCAACAAGGACGAGGAAGCGCCGATCTTCCAGGTCGCCGATTACGGCCTCGTCGCAGACCTGTTCCAGGCTCTGCCGGAACTGGACGAAGCGCTCTAGGCGCACGGTCAGCCGCGAAACAGGAAACGCCCGGCCATCCAGCCGGGCGTTTTCTTTTGGTGCTCTCGTCAAAGCAAGATTAGCGGATCGCCAGCAGATGCCGGCCCAGCCGCCACCAGGTGCGAAGCTCCGAAGGGCGCCGCCCCGCCTCTTCCAGCGCATCGAGCGCGTCCCGGTCGAGCCAGCGGCCGTCGCGCATCACGCCGCGCGGTGCGTAGAGGATGGACGGGCTGGTCAGCGGATCACCGTCGATGAGCACCAGATCGGCAAAGCAGCCCACAGCCACACAGCCGATCTTGCCCTCCAGTCCCAGCACTTCGGCCGGGTTCACCGTCGCCGACCGGATCGCCTCGAGCGGCGTCAGTCCGGCGCGGACCAGAAGCTCGATCTCGCGCACCGTCGACACGCCATGCGGCGAGGCCATGATGCCGGAGTCCGAGCCAACCGTCAGGCGCACACCGGCCTCGTGCATCATGCCGGTGAAGGCCTCATAGAAGGCCTGCATCTGCGTGCGGTCTTCATGGACATAGCGCGACCAGAAATCGAACGTGTCCCGCTCGAAACCGGCGACCACCGGGTTATAGCCTTCCATCTCCGGACGCAGCACATGCCCGCCACGCGTCTCGACGATCCGCGCCAGGTTCTCGTGCACGACAAGCGTCGGATCGACCGTGGCACCGGCCGCGGCGACCGCCTGTGCCAGGGCCTGCGCGCCCTCGGGATCGGTATCGTCGGACAGGCCATGCCAGACAATCGACTCGCTGTGCTCGATCGTGGCGAAATCCGCCGGAAGCGTATCGGTGAAGGGCAGCGGGTCGTCTTCGGTACCCTCGACCGGGTGACCGCTTATCGTCATCCCCAGCGCTGCCGCCTCTTCGCGGATCGCGGCAAAACTCTCGCGCGACAGGTTGGAATAGAGTTTGAGGTGACGGAAACCGGCTGCGTATTGGCGCCGGACGGCCGCGCGCGCCTCGTCGCCGCCGCTCACCACCTCGTGCAGCAGGTTGGCATTGCGGCCGCCGCGCTCATTGATGATTGCCCCCGTCGTGATGAGGCGCGGGCCATAGAGACGGCCCGCATCGATGCGAGCCGCCAGGGAGAGATGGAAAGGCATGCCGCCCATATTCCGAACGGTCGTGACGCCGTGCGCCAGCCCGGCCGCCAGGTCCACCTCGTCGAAGACATGGACATGCACATCGATCAGTCCGGGCATCAGCGTGCGCCCCCGGGCATCGATACGCGGCATATCCGGATCGATGCCGGACATGCCATCCGGTCCGATGCGGGCGATCCGCCCGTCCTGCACCAGGACCGACTGGCCGGCCTGCCGCGTGCCGGTTTCAGGGTCAAACAATGTGGCGTGCTCGATCAGCCAGGTCCGCGAAGCGTTGTGTTCCGGCACCATGGCACCGGGGAGCCGGGCGATGATGACAGCCGAAACGGCGATCGTGGCGAGGATGGCGGCAAGGCCGCCGGCGAGGATGCGAAGCATGGATGTCTCCCGTCTGGATTTCGGGAGAGATCAGCATGTCCGCAGACCGGCATCGTCCGGAATCCGGATTCCGGACGTGCGGAATTCGTCAGGCGCTGCGAATGCCGGAAACCGGTCCGCCCTCACCCTCGCGCAGGCGCGCCGCATAGGCCGAAGGCGTCTCGCCGGTCTCGCGCTTGAAAACGGCGTTGAACACGGATTTCGAGGAAAAGCCGACGGTGAAGGCCAGGTCGATCACGCGCTGGGCCTCACCGGCGCGGGCGTCCGCCTGCATCATCGCGCAGACATCCTCGATCCGCAGGCTGTTGATGTAGTCGTTGAAATTGCGCCCCGTCGCCGTCTTGATTGCGCGGGACACGGCGCGCTCGCCCAGCCCTGCAGCCACCGCGACTTCCGGCCGGGTGAGACGCGGTTCGGAATAGAGCGCCTCGCCGCGCACAACCACATCGATGCGCCGGAAGTCCTCGGCCTCGGCTGCCACGTCGGCGGGTGCGGGTGTGGCCGGCTCATTCCGGGCGTCCAGCGCACCGGGCTCGAGCCCCTCGAACAGCCGGCTGTGGCGGACCGCGATCAGGATCAGCACCACCACGAAGGCCAGCGAGACACTGATCTGGAAGAGATAGGCGGCCTGGGTCTCCAGCCAGGGCCAGTAGGGATGGACCCAGTGCGCATCCATCCGCAGCACATCAAAGACGCCATCGACGACATAGAAGCCGATCAGGGCATAAAGCCCGTTGAGCTGGATCGCCTGCGCGTCGGACCGGGTCTCGCGGGTCGCGCGGCGGAAACGGTGAATGAGCCAGATCGCGGCGGCGGAGTAGACAATCAGGCTGATACGGGCGGCATGCTCGACCCAGGCGATCTGCGTCGTCAGCGCCAGCGCGATGAGGAAGGGCACGGCATGCGGCCAGTCGCGCCAGGTCAGCGCCGGGCCGGCGATCATGATACCGCGGACAGCGAGATAGACGAGCGGCGGATAGGCCAGGCGGAAGGCCGGTGTGACCAGCCAGACCTCGCGGAAGCCGGCCGTCTCCTCCAGCACGTTGAAGATCATCCAGGTGCAGGACATCGCCATCAGTGCCGAGACTGCCCGCAGGCGCGGCTGCGAGACGGTCAGCAGCACACCCAGACCGGCAATGGCGATCAGGGCGATGTGGACGAGATTGACCGGCTGGAGCGTCATGACAGGCAGATTAAGGACTGGGAACGGCCTGCCTAGCCCTTCCAGCCGCGAAAGTCGCGGTATTCGGCTAGGGCGGACACGGCGCGGCGCAGCTGTTGCGGCGCATCGGCGGCCTCGCGCTCGCAGGCATCATAGGCGGCATGCACGCTGTCGAAGATGTGCTGGGGTGCCTTGGTCAGCGCATCGCCGGCCTCACCCGCATCGATACCAAGCCCGCCGGCGACCGGCTTCTCGCCGCGTTCCAGCAGGACCAGGCGGGCGGCGAGATCCCGTTCGATCACGCCGAGCTGCTGCGCCAGTCCCCGGTCCCGGCTGCGGTGCAGCCAGACCAGGGCAATAATGGCGACAAGAAGAATGAGCGGAAGAAGCAGAGCCATGCGGCCCGGACTACTCCGCCGCGCTCCCGCCTTCCAGCACAACAGTCAGCGAGCGCAGATCGACGAATTTGAAGTTCTGGCCGCCGGTCTCGTTCTCATCGTCCTGGACGACGAAGATCCCGCCGGGGAAAGTCTCGCCCAGATTGGCGGTCGAGATGTCCAGACCGTCCGTATGGGTCACCCCGTCGACAGCGCCATCGACAATCCGGAAGCGCGTGACGAAGTCGTGTGTTTCCAGGTCATAGGCCACATAGGCATTGTCGCTCTGGGAGGAGACGACCAGCCAGCCGCCGGTCTCGCCGCGCGGCAGGAGAGCGGCACCCTCGGCATCGGCGCTGAGCTGCTGGCCGTCTACGGCCGCGATCTGCACCGGTTCGGCCGGATCGGTAGGCTCGGCCCCCATCATCCAGACGCCGGCATTCTCTTCGTTCATGTAGACCGTGCCGGTGCGCTCGTCCGCGACACAGCCTTCGGCAATCGTGCCCAGCGTGACGCGGCGGACTTCCTCGGCGGTGACGCTCTCGCCATTCCAGCCCACGCGGACCTGCACGAAAGTGCCCGGATCCTTGTCGGAGACGAAGGCATAAAGCTCGCCATCCTGGCGGCTGCGGTAGAAGCAGAAACCGTAGGGCTCGACGATATTGTCCAGCGGCACGGCGCCGGCATAGCTCACATCGCGCGTGTCCGGATCGATGAAGAAGAAGGCGATGCCGATGTTGGAACGGTCGGACGCACCGGCGATGTCGACGATACGGTCGCCAAGCGCGAAATCGTAGCGGACATCGACATTGTTGAGACGGCCTTCGGGCAGGTAGGCATGTTCGGCGCCGGTCAGGGTGTAGACGTAGACGCCATTATCCTTGTCGGTCCCGAAGATCAGGCTGTCAGCGGGCGTGTCCGAGACCCATACGGCCGGATCGTCGGCCGCATCGCCCGTGCCGGCGACGCTCGCCGTTTCCAGCACGGCCTCGATCTCGACAGCCGGCAATCCGCCGCCACAGCCGCCCAGTACCATCGAGAATGCCGCAAGGCCGAGAATCCGCTTCATGACTGTCCCTCCAGAAGTCCGGTCCGCTGCGCCATAGCACGGGTCCGGCCGGAATGGCACGCGGCCAATCGTGACACTTCCTTGACGGGGTGATGCAATTTCGCACCGTCACAAAACTTCAATCCAAACGACACGGAAGTGCAGCCTTGGCGTCATCAGCCTGTCGCCGCTTTTCCCCCAATAAGGCGCCGAAATCGGACTGCCAGGCCCGACTCGCCAGTCATTTCCTTGAAGGGGGACATCATGACCAGGACATTCGCCATGCTCGGCACCGCCTCGGTGCTGGCACTTGCTGCAGCGACCGCCGCCCAGGCCGGTACCATTGCCGGCCGCGTGATGGACGGTTCCCAGACCGTGGGTCTGGAAGGCGCCACCATCCGCATCGTTGAAACCGGCCAGACCGTTGCCGCCGGTTCGGACGGTGCATTCCGCATCGTCGGCCTCGCGGCCGGCACCTACACGCTGCGCATCAGCTATGTGGGCGCCGAGCCGGCCGAGACCTCGGTCACGCTCGCCAGCGTCACCGACACGGCGACCCCGGTCATCACGATCGGCGAAGACGTCGATTATGTCGACAACATCCTGGTGGTCGGCCAGCGCGGCGCGCTCAACTCCGCCCTGTCGCGCCAGCGCGCCAATGACGGCAATATCGTTGTCCTCTCCGCCGACGCGATCGGCCAGTTCCCGGACGAGAACGTCGCCGAAGCCGCCCGCCGCGCCGTCGGCGTGAACGTGCTGAACGACCAGGGCGAAGGCCGTTTCGTCTCGATCCGCGGCCTGGATCCGAACCTGGTCTCCACCTCGATCAATGGCGTGCGCCTGACCTCGCCGGAAGCCGAAGACCGCCAGATCGGCCTCGACGTGATCGACGCCGACGTGCTCTCCAGCGTCGTGATCAACAAGTCCCTGACGCCGGACATGGACGGCGACAGTGTCGGCGGCAATGTCGAGATCGAAACCACTTCGGGTCTCGATGTCGATCATCTCTATATCCGCGGCCGTGTGGCCTCGCTCTACTCCGATATCGAACAGGATTTCGGCTGGCGCGGCTCGGTGAACTTCGCCAACAACTTCCTCGACGGACGTCTCGGCGTGGCCGGTTCGCTGTCGCACCAGGAACGCGTCTTCGGCTCGGAGAGCTATGAGGTCGACGGCGGCTGGGAAACGGACGAAAGCGTGCCTTTCCCGAACGAAGTCGAGATGCGCAACTACCAGATCACGCGCGAACGCACGACGGCAGCCCTGAACTTCGACTATCGCTGGTCGAACGAGCTGAGCTTCTACCTGCGCAACACCTGGTCCGATTTCTCCGATGCGGAGCACCGCAACCGCGTCGAGGTGAAGCTGGAAGACGCCGAGTATAATGACGCGGCCTCGTCCGGCGATCTGGCGGCTTTCGTGGCCGAAGAGATGGAAATCGACCGTGACATCAAGGACCGTCTGGAATCCCAGATGATCTTCGCCACCGATTTCGGCGGCGAATGGCTGCGCGGCAATACGACGGTCGACTGGTCGCTCTCCTACGTGCATTCCGAAGAGGAAGAGCCGAACCGTCTGGACACGGATTTCTCCTACGAATTCGAGGATGACGAGGTCTTCGGCGTCAACGTCTCCAACCCGCTCATGCCGCAACTGGTGTATGGCGGCGGCCAGACGACCGACACGGTCTTCGATCCCTCGATCTACGGGAATGAGGGCTTCGAGGTCACCAACGGCCTGTCCCAGGACCGCGAATACGCCGCCGCCCTGAACATCCGCCACGACTTCAACTATGCCGGCATGGCCACCTACATCCAGTACGGGGTGCGGGCCCGCCTGCGCGACAAGAAGTATGTGCTGGATTTCGACGTCTATGAGAGCGACGACAATCTGACGCTCGACCAGGTCGTGCGCTCGGTCGACTACTCGCAGGACCGCCTCGGCCCGGTGCCGGATCCGGTCGCGGTGCGTGACTATTTCAACGCCAATTTCGGCGGCCTGGAACTGGACCCGATCGCCAGCGACATCGACAGCTATGGCGCGACCTACGGTGTCGAGGAAGACATCATGGCCGCCTATGTGATGGGCTCCATCGAGAACGGCCCGCTGAGCGTGGTCGGCGGCTTCCGCATCGAGCAGACCGACGTGTCGGCCTATGGCTATGAAGCTTTCCTCGCCGAGGAAGACGCCACCGTCGGCGGTGTAACCCTGGACGAAGACACGGTGATCATCACGCCGCAATACGTCTCGGACGACTATACCGACGTGCTGCCCTCCATCCTCGCCCGCTATGAAGTGGCCGAGAACTGGATTGCGCGCGCCTCCTACTATGCCTCGATCCAGCGCCCGAACCCGGGCCAGTTCGCGCCGCGTCTCCTGGTCGAACAGAATGACGACGACGAGATCGAGGGCGAAGTCGGCAATCCGGACCTGCAGCGCCTGGAAGCCGACAATTTCGAGGTCTCCCTGGAATGGTATCCGAACAACGACTCCGTCGTTTACCTCGGCTACTTCTACAAGGATCTGGAAAACGTCATCGGCCCGATCCAGTACGAGAACGAGCTGATCAATGGCCGCCTGTTCGACGAAGCCGACAGCTATATCAACCTGCCGGAAGCGGAAGTGTCGGGCTGGGAGTTCAACTACCAGCAAGCGCTCGACTTCCTGCCGGTCGAAGGCTTCATCGCCGGCTTCAACGCCACCCTCGCCGACAGTGAGGCAACCCTGCCGGACGGCCGCGTCGTGCCGCTGCCGCGCCAGTCGGACGAAGTCTGGAACGCCGTGCTCGGCTACGACCGGGGCCCCTGGGACCTGCGCGCCGTCGTCTCGCACCGCTCCGAATTCCTCGACGAGATCCGCGGCGATGCCGACGAGGACCGGATCGTGCTGGACCATACCCAGCTCGACCTGTCGGCGAAGTTCCGCTTCAACGACCATCTCCAGATCTTCGGCGATCTGAAGAATGTCACCGACGAGCCCTTCCGCGCCGTGACCCGTCCGGACGGTGTCAGCCGGGTGGAACAGTTCGAGGAATATGGCTGGTCGGCCGTCTTCGGCGTGCGCTTCACCTACTAGCGAAAACGGGCACCGGTTTTGCGGTTCGCAAATGCGATCGCTCACAAGCCGGAGCGCCCTATCACAGACAGGAAGCCCCGGGCCTTTGGCCCGGGGTTTTTCTTTTTATTTCTTATAGTTAATTCTTGGCACAGCCGACGCGAAACTGTCTTCCAGGCGTCACCGTTCCGTCGCGTTATCGGCGTAGACAGGCGCCGACCCGCTCCTCCCCGACCGGGTGACCTTCCCGCTTATCCCTCCGGGCAAGGTTTCAAACTTACAGGGCCGTCCGCGTTGTGGACGGCCCTTTTTTCTTGTCTGAATGCCGGTCGCCGCCGTCAGGCGCGATTGATCGCGGCGCGGATCAGGGCCTTGGCGTCCTCGCTGTCCCATTCGGCCGGGGCGGTGACGCGGCCCAGCTCGCGGCCCTGGCGGTCATAGAGGACCGAGGTCGGCAGGCCCGGCGTGCGGATCTGGGAGAAGCTGGCCAGATTGCTGTCATGGATGATCGGCAGGTTTTCCAGCTCGATACGCTCGAAGAAGGCGAGCACATCATCCATCGAACGGTCGAGGCTGACGGTAACGACCTGGAAATCCTCGCCGCCAAGATCGGCCTGCAGCCGGTCCAGCGCCGGCATCTCCTCCACGCAGGGTCCGCACCAGGTGGCCCAGAAATTCACCAGGATCACCTGGCCGCGATAATCCGACAGGCGGACCTCATCGCCGTTTTCGTCGACATAGACGGCATCCGGCTGGGGCGGCGCGTCATCGATCTGGGTGAAACGGCGCATCTCGCCACGGGCATAGCCTTCCAGCCCGCCCGCATCGCTCTGGTCCATCGCGCTGAACACCACGACAAGGAATCCCACCACGAGGATTGCGGCCATGCCAAAAATGGCTATTCCAAGTGGGGTCTTCATATCGCTTCGCTCCCAAATCCGCAGGAATCCCCGATGGCCGAGAAATCCCCGCAATCTTCCCAGTCCAGCGCCATGTGGGGCGGACGTTTCGAGGCCGGGCCGTCAGCGGTGATGGAAGCCATCAATGCCTCCGTCGATGTCGACCGGCGCATGGCCGAGCAGGATATCGACGGATCCCTCGCCCATGCCCAGATGTTGAGCGAAACCGGTGTGATTTCAAGCGAGGATGCTGCGGCAATCCGCCAGGGCCTGGAACAAATCCGTGAAGAGATCCGCGCCGGGGACTTTACCTGGTCGGCCGCGCTGGAAGATGTGCACATGAATGTCGAGGCGCGGCTGAAGGCGATTATCGGCGAACCGGCCGGCCGCCTGCACACCGCCCGCTCGCGCAATGACCAGGTCGCCACCGACTTCCGTCTCTGGCTGCGCGATGCCTGCGACCGGATCGATGCACAACTCGCCGAATACCAGAAGGCGCTGGTTGCCCAGGCCGAAAAGCATGTCGACCAGGTGATGCCCGGCTTCACCCATCTGCAGACCGCCCAGCCGGTCTCGCTGGCGCACCACCTCCTGTCCTATGTCGAGGTGGCCCAGCGCGATCGCGGCCGTTTTGCCGATGCCCGCAAACGCCTCAATGAAAGCCCGCTGGGCTGTGCAGCGCTGGCCGGCACGGCCTTTCCGATCGACCGTGAGATGACGGCGAAAGCGCTCGGCTTCGACCGGCCGATGGCCAACTCGCTCGATGGTGTCGCCGCCCGCGATTTTGCGCTGGAAGTGCTCTCGGCCGCGGCGATCTGTGCGGTGAACCTGTCGCGCTTTGCCGAGGAGATCGTGCTGTGGTGCACGCGCCGTTTCGGCTTTGCCTCGCTGTCGGATGCCTGGTCGACCGGATCCTCGATCATGCCGCAAAAGCGCAATCCCGACGCTGCCGAACTGGTGCGCGCCAAGCCGGGCCGGATCATCGGTTCGCTGACCGGCCTGCTGACCGTGGTGAAGGGCCTGCCGCTGGCCTATTCCAAAGACCTGCAGGAGGACAAGGCGCCGGTCTTCCAGGCGATTGACGATCTGGAACTGGCCCTGCTCTC
Source organism: Maricaulis sp. ABE4_448 (assembly GCF_056160825.1). NCBI lineage: Bacteria > Pseudomonadati > Pseudomonadota > Alphaproteobacteria > Maricaulales > Maricaulaceae > Maricaulis > Maricaulis sp. ABE4_448. The sequence goes on along the minus strand of NZ_JBSWXX010000004.1, from coordinate 417,630 downwards.
CATGGCCGGCATGGCCGCCGACCTCACCTTCCATGGTGCCGCGATGGAAGCCGCTGCCGGCGAAGCCTATTCCGACGCCACGGATCTCGCCGACTGGGTCGTGCGCGAGCTGGGCAAGCCCTTCCGCGACGCCCACCACATCTCCGGCTCGATCGTGAAGATGGCCGAGAAGCGCGACATCCCGCTGGCACAGCTGTCCCTGGAAGAGATGCAGAGCGTCGAACCGGGTATCGACGAACGGGTATTTTCCGTGTTGAGTGCCCGGGCATCGATGGAAAGCCGCACCAGTTTCGGCGGAACCTCGCCGGTGCGTGTGCGCGAACAGGTCGCCGCGTGGAAAGCCCGGCTGGGCTAGCCGTGCAACGCCGGTCCTGAGTTGAGGGAATGGACATGAAACGACGCCTTGCCGCCCTGGTCCTTGTGACCCTGAGCGCCCTGACCGTCGCCGCCTGCGGCCTGCGCGGCGAACTGGAACGCCCGCCACCCCTGTGGGGCGATCCGCCGCCGCAGGACGAAAACACCGGCAGCGACAGCGAAAACTAGCGCCTGGCTCTCCAAATCGTAATGCATGCGGCTCTCGTCTATCGCGTTGGCCATGATAGGGTTTGTGGATGCGTCGCCGCTCGCTCATAGCTGCCGGGTGCGCCCTTGTGTGGGAAGCCTCGGTTCCGGTGCTCTGGCCTGTTCTGGCCTGGGCTTCCGCCTTTGCGATTCTGGCTCTTCTGGACCTGTGGGACCGGATCGGCGATCCGTGGCGCGCAATCTATGCCATCGCCACCTTGCTGCCTGCGGCCTGGCTGACCTGGCGTGGCGTCCGGGCCTTCCGCTGGCCCGATGCCGACGCGCTGGCCCGCCGTGTCGAGGAAGACAGCGGCATCGAAGCGCGTCCGCACGAAGCGCTCGCCGATCAACCGTCCGGCAGCGATCCGGTCGCCCTGCGTGTCTGGCAGGAACACCAGGCGCGCATGCGCCGCCGCCTGGCGTCGGCCCATGCCCGCCGCCCGAAGGCCGCCTGGGCGCGCACCGACCGCTGGGCCCTGCGCGGTGCGCTGGGCCTGCTGCTCGTTGTGTCCTGGCTGGTCGCCGGACCGGCGGCCCGCGACCGCCTCGGCGAGGCGTTCGGGCTGACCCCCATTCTCGCGGGCGGCGAAACCCTGAGCATCGACGCCTGGATCGACCCGCCGGCCTATACCGGACGCGCGCCGGTCTTCCTGGCGGAAACCGAACGCAGCGCGGAAGTGCCGGAAGGCTCGACCTTCATGACCCGCGTGGCCGGCAGCCGGCGCGAACCGCGTCTCACCCTGCGCAGCGACGCGGGGACCGAGCGCGGCGAAGTCCGCGAAATCGGCGATGGCGTCTGGGAGATCCGCGCGCCGGTCACCGGCGATGCCACCGTCCGCTTGGCAGCACCCGGCACACGCGAAACCTGGACGCTCGACGCCATTCCGGACACGGCGCCGCGCGTGCGCCTGCTCGCCGTCCCCGACGCGACATCCGCCGGCGAACTCGATCTGCGCTTTTCCGTGCAGGACGATTACGGCCCCACCGGCTACGCCCTCGACATCCGCCCGGAAGAGGATGAGAGCGCGGACTGGGAACGCCTGCCGATCGACGCCGTGTCCGTTACGCCACTGAGCGAGGGCGAGGGGCTGGGCACGCTGCTGGAAACCGCACGCCATCCACTGGCCGGTTCGCGCGTGACGATCCGCCTCGCCGTTACCGATGCCGCCGGCAATGAGGGCCTGTCGCTGCCCCTGGGCGTGACCCTGCCGGAGCGGGTCTTCCTGGATGCGCTGGCCCGCGCCGTCGCCGAGCAGCGCCGCGGCGTGATGGCGGCCGACGCGGCCTATGCCCCCCTGCCCGAACGCCCGGTGATGTATGCCGAGGATATCCCGCCGGGCCCCGCCTATCTGGCCGAAGAACCCGAGCGCCGCATCGAACGTGCGCCGGAAGGCCTGCAATATGCCGCCCGCGCGCTGGACGCGATTTCCGACGCGCCGATCTATTTCTTCGACGATCCGATCGTCTATCTGGGCATTCGCGAGACCGTGCACCGTCTGCGCCGGGCCCGGGATCAGGTCGACCTGACGGGGCTGGACGACGATCTGTGGGATATCGCCCTGCGCGCCGAGCTGGGCTCACTGGCCGATGCGGAAGCCGCACTGCGCGCCGCCGAGCGCGCGCTGATGGAAGCCATGGCGCGCGGTGCCGACGAAACCGAGCTGGCCGCCCTGTTCGAAGCCTATGAAGAGGCGATGGACAATTACATGGCCGCGCTCGCCCGCGAGGCCGCCGAAGAGGGTAATTTTGCCGAGGGCGGCGGGGGCTCTCAGCTTGACCAGCAGATGCTGCAGGACATGCTCGACGCCCTGCGCGAGGCCGCCGAGCTGGGCGATACGGCCGAGGCACGCCAGGCGCTGGCCGCGCTCAGCGAGCTTCTGCGCAACATGCAGATGCAGATGGGCCAGGGCACGGGCGGCGACGGCGAGAGCGACGCCACCTCGGAAGCCATGCGCGAGGCGCTGGAGGAACTCGGCGAAATGATCGGCGAGCAGCGCGACCTGCAGGACCAGACCTTCGGCCTCAACCAGCAGCAACAGCAGGGCGGCGGCGCCCCGCAAAGCGGCGAGCAGTCGGGCCAGCCTTCAGGCCAGGGCTCGCAATCGCTGGCCGAGAACCAGAGCGGCGGTGCGTCAAGCACGCAGCAGCTGGCGGACGCCCAGGGTCAGCTGGCCCAGCGCTTCGGCGAATCGGCCGAGGCCGTGCCCGGTGAAGGCGAGAGCGGCGAGACCCTCGGCCAGGCCGGCCAGGCCATGCGCGAGGCCGAGGAGGCCTTGCGTCAGGGCAGCACCGAAGACGCGCTCGCCGCCCAGGAACAGGCCCTCGCCCAATTGCGCGAAGGCGCCGAGGAGCTCGCCCGCGAACTCATGGAGCGTATGGAGGAGGGCCGCGGCCAGGCCATGGGCGAAGGCGAGGACAATCGCGACCCGCTGGGCCGGCCGTCCGAGGGCGCCTTTGCCGATGGATCCGGTGTTGAAGTCCCCGAAGAGATGAGCCGGGCCCGGGCCCGCGCCATCCTGGAAGAACTGCGCCGGCGGGCTGCTGAAAGCGGCCTGACCCAGGAAGAGCTGGACTATATCGAACGCCTGCTCGACCGGTTCTGAGCAACGGGCCGTTGCCCGCATCAACGCGGACGGCGCGCCAGAATCCTGTCAGACGGCACTGTGCCGGACCGGCTATTCCCTTGTCAGCGCGCGAGTTGTGATCCTTGCAACTTCGTATGCTGTTTCCGAATTTGTCTGGATAAACGATCCCAGCATCATCGCCGGACACGGCCGGTGAAATCAGTGATGACCGCCATCGGCGGGTTCGTGATGCTCGGCGACGACCGGCTCGTGCGCGGCAGCCGGAGCCGCGGCGTGACCGGGAGCCTCGTGCGACGGCTCCGGGTGAGACAGAGCGGCGTGCGCATCGTCTGCCTCGCCAGCATCCTCATGCGCCGCATTGCCGGTCGCCGCATGGGCCATCAGCATCACTTCGACTTCGACGGCAGAAGGCGGCGGGTCAGACACGACCGTGCGGAATTCCTGGCGCTTGCCGGCGCGGATCTGCGCGGCAGGGACAGACACCGTCCATTCCAGAACCGATTCGCCATGCGCATCGCGCAGTACCGCCCGCAGGCCCGGCATGGCACGAGAGCGGCGGTCAAAATTGCGCACATCACCCTCGATTACCAGGAGCGGCACGCCGTGATTGACCTCGCGCTGGATATCGAGCTCTCCGACCGAGAAACCGTACGGGTTCACCTCGGCCCCCACTGCGGCGTAGGCCGAGGAGGCGCGCGGCCAGAGCGTGACGACATCGACCCGGAATATCCAGGCGGTCGTCAGCACGACAGCGCAGGCAATCGCCAGTGCCCCCCAGGCCCCGCCTGCGGCAGCGACCGAAAGGGTGTGACGTTTCTTTTCCTGGCGTTCGCGGAAAGCCTTGTGCGGCTGCTTCTCGACGACCGGTTCGGCCGGGGATTCCGGTGAGACCGTGTCTTGCCCCGCGGCCGCTTCCATTGGAATCTGGGCGTCGGCGGTCCATACATGTCCGCAGGATGCACAGCGCACACGGCGGCCGGCACTGCCGATTGCATCGGCATTCGCGCGATACCGCGTAGAACAGGACGGACAGCTCAGTACAATGCTCATCGTGCGTCGTTTTCGTCCAACCAGGTTCACCCGCGTCAGTGGAGGCACTCCATCAACCCGAGTATGACTGCTTCCCCGCACAGCGATCCTGAACCGGTTGTCCGCTTCGACAATGTCGGCATGCGGTACGGGCGCGGCCCCGAGATTCTGCGCGATTTGTCGTTTGATTTACCACGGGGTTCTTTCCAATTTCTCACCGGACCGTCCGGTGCGGGCAAGACGTCGCTGTTGAAGCTCATCTATCTGGCCGCCAAACCCTCGCGCGGGCTGGTCTCCTTCTTCGGCCGCGACGCCGCGACACTGCCGCGCCGGGACCTGCCGGACCTGCGCCGCCGGATCGGTGTCGTCTTCCAGGAATTCCGTCTTCTCAATCACTTGAGCGTGTTCGACAATGTCGCCCTGCCGCTGCGTGTCGCCGGAAAGAAACGTTCCGAATACGCCGAGGACGTCGCCGAACTCCTCGCTTGGGTGGGTCTCGGCGATCGCATGTCAGCCCTGCCTCCAACCCTGTCCGGCGGTGAACAGCAGCGCGTTGCGATCGCCCGTGCCGTGGTCGGACAGCCGGAAATCCTGATCGCCGACGAACCGACCGGCAATGTCGATCCGGAAATGGGCATGCGCCTGCTGCGCCTTTTCGCCGAGCTGAACAAGCTGGGCACGACGATCATCATCGCCACGCACGACCTGCAGCTGGTGCGTATGGTGGACGCGCCTGTAATGACACTGTCGAACGGTCATCTGCATATCCGGCCTTCACGCGGCCAGCGCCAGCGCAACGCCGATCAGCGTGAAGCCGAAGGCCGCGAGGCGCTGGACGCGATGTCGTCTTCCGATCCGGAGGCCCGCGATGAGTGAGCCCGCCGTTCCCAAACCGCCCGCCGGCGGCAATGGCCGGCTATTGCCGCCCGATGCCGGCCGCGACCGTCCGCTGTTCCTCGTCGCCGCCATTCTGGTTTTCCTGGCCTGTATTGCGGCCCTCGGCGCGCGCGGCGCCTGGCTGCAGGCCCAGACCTGGACCAGCGATCTGGAGTCCAGCCTGACCGTCCAGATCCGCCCCGCCGACGGGCGCGACACCATGGCCGATGCCGAATTGGCTGCGGAGATTGCCCGCGCCATGGACGGCGTCCGCGACGCGACCGCCCGCACACGCGAACACGCACTGGCCCTGCTCCGCCCCTGGCTGGGCGAAGGCAATCTGCCGGACGATCTGCCGCTACCGCTGATGGTCGAGGTCGAACTGGAGAGCGAGACTGTCCGCGCCGCCAGTTTCCAGCCCGAGGCCCTGCAAGCCCGGCTGGACGAGGCCGGGCTGGCTGCGACTGTCGACGATCATTCGCGCTGGGCCGCCGCCGTGCGCCGCGCCGCCACGACAGCACAGACACTGGGTCTCGCTCTTCTGGCGCTGGTTGCCGGTGCCGCTGCCGCCGTTGTCGCCTTCGCCGCGCGGGCCAGTCTCGCCGCCCGCGTCGACGTGATCGACGCGCTGCATCTGTGCGGCGCCGAGGACCGTTTCATCGCCGGCCTGTTCCAGCGGCGATTCTTCATGCTCGGTTTGAAATCCGGTGCGGCCGGCGCGATCTTCGCCGGCCTGGTCTCCATTCTGGTCAGCATCGGCGGTTCGCCGGCCGATATGGCTTTCTTCCTGCCGCAATGGGCGGCCGACCCGTTCGAGCTGGTCCTGCTGGCCCTGGCTCCCTTGCTGGCCGGCCTGACCGCCGCGGTTTCGGCGCGACTTGCTGTCGCGTCGGACTTGCGGGGACGCTGGTAGCACGCCACAAAACGGCCGGGTTCGCGAGGACATGCTGATGCAGGTTTCACGGGCGGCACACGCCGCACAGCAATACGGGAGCGGACAGACGCCATGAGCCGGGGCTGGATGGCATTGCGCACACTCGCCTTCCTGCTGGTGGCCGGACTGGCCATCGGCTTTCTTGTGTTCGCCGGCCGGATCGCCACCTACGCCACCCCCGATACCGGCCGCCAGGCCGATGCCATCGTCGTGCTGACCGGCGATGTGGGCCGCACCACGGCCGGCATCGATCTCCTGCGTGAAGGCCGTGCGCCCCGGCTGCTGATTTCCGGTGTCGATGCCTCAGCCACGCCGGCCGATATCCAGCGCCATTCCGGCCTGTCCGACGACGAGCTGGATTGCTGCGTCATTCTCGGCCGCGATGCCACGGACACGATCGGCAATGCCCGCGAGGCCGGCGCGCTGGTGCGCGAAAACGGTTATCGGAGCTTGATCATCGTCACGTCTGACTATCATCTGCCGCGCAGCCTCCTGGAGATGCGCGCCCTGATGCCCGGTGTCGAACTGATCGCCTATCCCGTCCGCACGACGCCGCCCTGGCAGGATTTCGGGGCATCGCGCCTGTGGCTGCAGGAATATGCCAAATTCACCGCCGTGTGGCTGCGCCAGACCGTTACACCGCGTCCCGAAAGCGTCTGATGACCCTGATCCGCTCGCTCGTCTTCTACATCTACATGTACACGCTCATGGTCGTCATGGGACTGGTCGGATTGCCCTTGCTGCTGGGGCCACGCACCTGGTCGCGCGGCTGGCTGCGGGTCTATCTCAAACTGCTCTGGTTCGGCCTGCGCTGGATCTACGGCGTCACCTTCGAGGTGCGCGGCCGCGAACACCTGCCCGCCGGCGGCGCGCTGGTTGCCTCCAAGCATATGAGCATGTGGGAGACGCTGGCTTTCTGGGAAATCCTGCCCGATCCGGCGATCATCCTGAAACACACCCTCACCTACATGCCCTTCTTCGGCTGGTTTGCCGTGAAGCTGGGCAATATCTCGGTAAACCGGAAGAAGGGCGCCAGCGCGTTGAAGGGCATGATGCGCGATGCCGCCCGCCGGGCCGGCGAGGACCGCCAGATCCTGATCTTCCCGGAGGGCACCCGCGTGGAACCGGGCGAGCATCCCGACTTCAAGCCGGGAGCCGCCGGCCTCTATCTGAACATGGGCGTGCCCTGCGTGCCGGTGGCGCTGAATTCCGGCGTCTTCCTGAAATCCTATTGCGGCCTGAAACGGCCGGGGCGGATCGTGGTCGAGTTTCTCGAACCGATCCCGCCGGGGCTGGGCAAGCCCGAATTCCTGCGCGAGCTTCACACGCGCATCAACACCGCATCGGACGCCCTGCAGGCAGTCGATGACGCCGGAATGCCGTTGGGGAGGACAGGCCGGTGACCATGAAAACCAAGCTACTCTGGCCGGTCGCGGCCATTATCGGCCTGTTCGTGCTGTATTCGGTCTACTGGATCGTCGCCAGCGGACAGATCCGCAAGGGCGTCGATGAGTGGATCGCCGACAAGGAACGCGCCGGCTACACAATCGAGCATGCCGGCCTGCATGTCGGCGGCTATCCTTATCGTTTCCAGATCCGGCTCGTGGAACCGCATTTCCGCGCACCGCAGAGCGATGGGGGCTGGGATGCCCGGCTGCAGGAACTCAGCGCGAACGCCATGCCGCACGACCTGTCCCACTGGATCGTCGCTTTCGGCGGCCCGCTGCTGCTGGAAGACTATGCCAGCGAAGACAGCCTGATCGAGGTGGCCGGGTCGGACGCCCGGATCAGCCTGGTCTACAGCGTGACCGGCGAGACCGAACGTGTCGGGGCGGAGTTCCGCGATCTGGTCTTGACCACACGTGCCGGCACACCGCCGGATATCCGCTCCATCGACGAGCTCCTGATGTCCGGCGTCGTGGACGAGGAAGATGGCTTGCGCATGCGCCTTGCCATCTCCGGTGTACGGGCCGCGCCTGGCGTGCTCGAGCCGGATGTCGAGCGCGCCTTCGGTGACACAGCGCGCACGGCCCGGGTCGATCTCGAAGTCACGCACTGGTCGGCCCTGGCCGACGGCGCCAACGCCATCGCCTGGCGCGATGCGGGCGGCGCGCTGCAGATCGCCGATGCCGAGCTGGAATGGGGCCCGGCGCATATCACCGGCAATGGTGACTTCACCATCGACAGCCTGGCGCGTCCGGACGGCCGCCTGTCCCTGCGCATCACGGACCCGGAAACACTGGCTGACGCCCTGATCGAGGCGGGTGTCGTCCCGCGCGAAAACGAGCAGGCTCTGCGCCTCGCTGCCATGATGGCCCCGCGCAGCGCCGAAGGGGTTGCCCTGCCCTTCCGCATCCATGACGGCGGCATCTATCTGGGTCCGGTGCGCCTCGGCGCGATTGACGGCTGATCGCCCGACAGCCGGTGGCTAGCCGCCCATGAATTCGGCGAGACCGTCCACCAGGCGGCGGTTTTCCTCGGCCTTGCCGACCGTGGCACGCAGCGCATTGGGCAAGCCATAAGGCTCGACCGGGCGGATGATCAGGCCTTTCGACGTCAGGAAGGCGTCGGCGTCCTTCGCCGTGCGGCCCGGCGTCTGCGGGAAGTGGATCAGCACGAAGTTGCACACGCTCGGCGTCACTTCCAGGCCCAGACCGCCGATCTGCTGACGCAGCCAGGCGACCCATTCCTCATTGTGGTCGGCCGAGCGCTTCATGAAGTCGCGATCGGCGATCGCCGCCGTGCCGGCTTCGATGGCCGGCAGGTTGACGTTGAACGGACCGCGCACCCGGTGCAGCACGTCGATGATGGACGTGTTGCCATAGGCCCAGCCCAGCCGCGCACCGGCCAGGCCGTGGATCTTGGAGAAGGTGCGGGTGACGACGACATCGTCGCGCTCGCGCGCCAGTTCCAGACCGGCGGAATAATCGGCATTGCGCACGAACTCGGCATAGGCCGCATCGACCACCAACAGTGTCGAGGCCGGCAGCGCATCGCGCAGGCGGCGCACTTCGGCGTCGGAGATATAGGTACCGGTCGGATTGTTCGGATTGGCCAGGAAGACGATTTTCGCGTCATCGCCCGCCGCCTCGACCAGCGCATCGACATCGGTTGTATAATTGCGCTCGGGTGCAGAAACGAGCTCGGCAGCGGACTGCATCGCTACCAGGCGATAGACCAGGAAGCCGTATTGCGACTGCACCACCTTGTCGCCCGGATTGAGATAGGCCCGGCCCAGCAGCTGCAGCAGTTCGTCGGAACCGCAGCCGCAGACGATGTTCTCCGCTTCCAGCCCTTCTTCACGCGCGATCGCTTCGCGCAGCTTCGTGGCTCCGCCGTCGGGATAGAGATGCAGGCGCTTGGCCGAGGCCTCGAACGCGGCCGCGGCCTTGGGCGAACAGCCCAGCGCGTTCTCGTTCGAGGACAGCTTCACCGGATCGGCGATGCCCGGCGCTTCCGCGGCACCCGGCTTATAGGGACGAATGTCGAGAATGCCCGCGCGCGGCTCAATACCCATGAAGCGACCTCTAGTCCTGAAGCGTCCGGTCAGCCCCTTGCCGTCCGGACAGGTGACGGGGAGATAGCGCGGGCTGCGCCTGCCCTTCAAGTGCGCGTTTGCGAACGGGCGCAGTGCGGCGCTGCGGCCTCACTGCGCCGGTATGCTTCACGGCCTCTGCCAGAATGACCCCGCCCAGCCCCGGCCAGGCATATTCCCCGACCTCTTCCCAGACCGACGCGATACGCCGGTGGGTCGCCCAGCCCCAGGGCGGCGCATAGAGCGCCCGCGACCAGGCGGTCGCTTCCAACAGGGAATCCTCGAGCAGGCCGGACAGCTGGCCACGCGTGAAGGGCCGGCCATGACCGAAGGGGGTCTTGTCGGACAGCGCCCACATGCCGCTGCGCGAGGCGGTCACCAGCATCAGCCGCCCTTCCGGCGCCATCACCCGCCAGATTTCTCGCAGCAGGACGGGCAGGCTGTCGGCTTCTTCCAGCGCATGGACCAGCAGGACCCGGTCGAACAAGGCTTCGGGGAAAGGCAGGTGGACCTCGTCGCCCAACGCCGTCGGCGTGCCTTCACGGGCCGGCACAATGACGCCCTGACCGGCGGGCATGAAGGAGATGCAGCGCCGCGACTGGCGGCGATAGGGATCCAGATAGGGATTGGAAAACCCCAGGCCCAGCACGTCGAGATCGCGCGTCTCGGGCCACAGCGCCCGGATCCGGCGGCCGATCATGCGGCGGGCGGTCAGACCCTGGCGGGTCTTGTAGAAGCGATCGAGTTCCGTGGCATCGCGGCGCACTGGCCAGACTCCCCGTTCATGTCCTACACAGTCGGCATTCAAGGTCACACTAACCCAAGCCGCGGCAACGACAATGAGCGACCTCCTTATCCGGCAATTCCCCTGCCTATCGGACAATTACGGCTTTCTCGTGCACGATCCGGAAAGCGGCGAGACCGCCACGATCGACACGCCGGACGCCGACCGCATCCTGGCCGAGGCCGACGCGGCGGGCTGGCGCATTACCCAGATCTGGAACACGCACCACCATCCCGATCATGCCGGCGGCAATACCTCTGTGCGCGCCGCCACCGGTGCCCGCATCATCGCGCCCAGCTATGACGCCCACCGCATCCCGGACATCGACGTGCCGGTCAGCGATGGCGACACCGTCGCGCTGGGCCGGCACGAGGCCCGCGTGCTGTTCACGCCGGGCCATACGCTGGGCCATGTCTGCTATCATTTCGCCGGCGACCGCATCGCCTTTGTCGGCGACACGCTGTTCGCGCTGGGCTGCGGCCGCCTGTTCGAAGGCTCGCCGGAGCAGATGTGGACGAGTCTGAGCCGGCTGGCGGCCTGGCCCGAGGAAACCCGCATCTACTGTGCGCACGAATACACCCAGACCAATGCCGCCTTCGCGCTCTCGGTCGATCCGGACAATCGCGACCTGCAGGCCTATGCGGCCGCTGTCGAGGCCGAACGCGCCCGCGGCGAAGCGACTGTGCCGACCACGATCGGCGCCGAGCTGGCCGCCAATCCCTTCCTGCGTCCTGCCGATCCCGCCATCCGCAAACGCCTTGGCCTGGAAGCCGCAGACGATACCGCCGTCTTTGCGGAAATCCGCCGGCGTAAGGACAATTTCTGAGCCATCCGGCACAGTCGTCAGTTTGCCGCGTTGACACACCCCGCCCCGGGGGTGACAAAACCTGTCCGACAGTCGGCCTGCGTAATCGGCACGCCGCCGGTCAATGCGGGATGTGCTGCCATGGATCCATCATCGAGCGACCGCCGGTCCGGTCATCCGCCGGCACCGGGCTTTGCGGCCCTGTTCACACCCAAGATCGTCACCGTGCTGCGCGAAGGTTACGGGCTGGCGCACCTGCGCGCCGATATGGTCGCGGGGCTGACGGTCGCCATCGTCGCCCTGCCGCTGTCCATGGCAATCGCCATCGCGTCGGGCGTCTCCCCGGCGCAGGGCCTCTATGCCGCGATCATCGGCGGCTTTCTGGTTTCACTGCTGGGTGGCAGCCGCTTCCAGATCGGCGGGCCTGCGGGCGCCTTCATCGTGCTGGTCGCCGCAACCCTGGAACAGCACGGGCCGGACGGGCTGATTCTTGCCACGCTGATGTCCGGCGTAATCCTGATCGCGACCGGCTATATGCGGCTGGGCACCTATATCAAATTCATCCCCTACCCGGTGACGATCGGCTTCACGGCGGGCATTGCCGTCATCATCTTCGCCAGCCAGCTGCGGCCGATCCTGGGCCTTGAACTGAACGGGCCGGAACCCAGCGCCTTTGCGCCGAAGCTGGAAGCCCTCGCCGCCGCCCTGCCGACGCTGAACCTGCAGGCCGCCGGCCTCGCCGTTGCGACCATTGCGATCATCGCCGGACTGAAGGCCTGGCGGCCCGGCTGGCCGGGCATGCTGGTCGCCATCGTCGCAGCCTCCACCGCCGCTGCGCTGCTGGACCTGCCCGTGGAAACCATCGGCAGCGCCTTCGACGGCATCCCGCACGGCCTGCCGGCACCCGCCCTGCCCGCCTTCTCGCCGGACAAGGCGATCGCCGTTCTGCCCAGCGCCTTTGCCTTTGCCCTGCTCGGTTCGATCGAATCGCTGCTCTCCGCCGTCGTCGCGGACGGCATGACCGGCCGGCGCCACCGCTCCAATTGCGAACTCGTCGCCCAGGGCATCGCGAATATCGGGTCCGGCCTGTTCGGCGGGCTGTGCGTGACCGGCGCCATTGCGCGGACGGCGACGAACATCCGTGCCGGGGCCCGCAGCCCGGTGGCCGGCATGCTGCACGCCGCCTTCCTGCTCGCCTTCATGCTGATCGCGGCACCGCTCGCCCGCTACATCCCGCTCTCCGCCCTCGGCGGCATCCTGGCCGTGGTGGCCTGGAACATGGCCGAACGGCACCAGTTCTTCGGCCTGCTGCGCGCTTCCAGGGGCGATGCGCTGGTGCTTCTGTCGACCTTTCTGCTTACCGTCTTCTACGATCTGACCGCCGGTATCGTGGTCGGCTTCTCGCTGGGTGCGATCCTGTTCATCAACCGCATGTCGGCACTGGCCGGCATCGACCGTCAGGGCGGCCTGGTCCAGCGCGACGTCGCTGACAGTGTCGAGCGCGAGGACTACGACGCCAGTCTCGCGAGCGATCCGGATATCGTCATCTACCGCATCCGAGGCGTGTTCTTCTTCGGAGCGGCATCGACGGTCGACAGCGTGCTGGGATCCATCGCCGACCGGCACCGCGCCTTCATTCTGGACTTCACGGACGTTCCCGCAATCGACTCGACCGCGGCTCACACCATTGCGGCCTTCGCCCGCAAGGCAGCAGACCGTCACGCCATCCACATCTGTCTTACCGGCACGAATGCGGCTGTTCGGCAGGCGCTGGAACGCCAGGGTGTCACGCCACCCCTTGCCGCCTATGCCGCATCAATCGAGGATGCCGTCTCGACCGTTCGCCAGAGCAACGCCGCCACCGGGACACCGTCATGACCCTCACACCGGAAATCCGCACCCTGATCGACACGCTGGGCATGCAGCCGCACCCCGAGGGTGGCTGGTTTGTCGAGACCTTCCGGGATGCCGACGGACCAGACGGCCGGTCGCGCTCGACCGCGATTTATTTCCTGCTGACCGCGGGCCCCGGCTCGCACTGGCACCGGGTCGATGCGGTGGAGACCTGGCACTGGTATGCCGGCGCACCGCTTGTGCTGTCTATCAGCGAAGATGCGCGGGCCACCCGCGCGATCGAACTCGGCCCCGATGTCGCCGCGGGCCAGCGCCCTCAGGGCGTCGTGCCGGAGGGCGCCTGGCAGGCCGCGCGCACAACGGGCGCCTGGACCCTGGTCGGCTGCACGGTGGCACCGGGTTTCGAGTTTTCGGGATTTGAACTGGCGCCCGAGGGCTGGGCGCCGGGGCAGGATTTGCTCTAGCTCGACATCCGCGCCAGGACCTGGGCGATCATCGCCGAGGACGGCCGTCCTGCATGGCCGGCATCCGGCGCAATTACGATCACCAAGCGGCTCGCGTCGACAAAGGCCGCCGGCCGGTCGCCCAGCACCAGGCTGATCTCCGTCAGATCGCGCAGCCGACGGCGATCCCCGGGCACCTGCCCGACGGCGCGATCGACAAGATCAAGCGTGTCGAACTGGATGCCCAGGCCGGCCCGCGGGGCCGGGGCGTACTGCACCGAGATATTGCGGTCGAGCTGGCGGGCCAGATCGCTGGCCAGACGTTCGGCACGGCTGCGGACTTCACCCGGGGATCGCGGGATCGGCGACAGGCCGGCTGCCGGACTGGCGAACTCGACGATGACGCCGTCTGGCGCGTCGGCGGGGAAGTAGGTCGCACCGCCCAGTGCATTGAGCCGCATCAGCTCGCGTCCGGTGTCGGTGATATAGGCCGTCCCGCCGCCCGGCGCACGGTCGGGATAGAGCACGAACACCTCGCTGTCGGGGGCATCGCGTTCGCGCAGCAGGGCGGCCTCGCCGGACCGGTCGAACAGGAAGAAGGCGCCGGTATCGGCCCGCTGGTACCAGCCGGTGGTCTCCTGCGCCCGCTCATTGCGCAACAGGCGGTCGCGCAACGGGTTCTGCATTCCCGAAGCAGCGCCGGCAGCGAGGGCGGCGATCAGTATGGCGGTTATCCAGCGTATCATCCCGGTCAGCATCATCAGTGGCAAGACGGCAAATTTGCGGCAGGCACTGCATCCCGCCGCAAAACCGCATCAGGCCATGTACTGACCGCCATTGATGGTGAGGGTCGCGCCGGTCATGAAACCCGCCTCCTCGCTGCACAGATAAACGACGAGCGCACCGATCTCTCCGGCCTCGCCCAGCCGCCCGGCCGGGATGCCGGCGACAATGCTCTCAAGCACTTTTTCCGGCACGGCCGCGACCATATCGGTGTTGATATAGCCCGGCGCAACGCAGTTTACCGTGATCCCCTTGCGAGCGGTTTCCTGGGCCAGCGCCTTGGTGAATCCGACCACGCCCGCCTTGGCGGCGGAATAATTCACCTGGCCCATCTGGCCCTTCTGGCCATTGATCGAGGAGATGTTGACGATCCGGCCCCAGCCGCGTTCGCGCATGCCGTCGACGACCGGGCGCGTGACGTTGAACATCGAGTCGAGATTGACCCGCATCACCTCGCGCCACTGTTCCGCATTCATCTTGTGGAACATAGTGTCGCGCGTGATACCCGCATTGTTGATCACGATATCGAACGGTGCGCCGGCTGCCTGTTCGGCTTCTGCCAGTCCTGCAGCGCAGGCATCGGCATCGCCGACATCGAACTTCACCACCTTGATACCGGTTTCCTCGGCAAACGCCCGGGCGGCGACCTCGTTGCCGGCATAGTTGGCAACCACCGAATGGCCGGCGGATTTGAGCGCGAGACTGATGGCGGCGCCGATGCCCCGAGTACCACCGGTCACGATTGCGGTGCGTGTCATTCCATCCCCCGAAATTCGACATGGCTCATCGGCCATTTGCGTTCGCGCTTGCAGCAGGCCACATTAAGCGCGTACACCCTTAGATGAAATAGCGACGCGCTCGTGTCGAGCGAATTGCGGCTCGACCGATAAAAAAAGGGCGCACCACAGGGGAGTAAGCGGTGACCAAATCGAATGGAAAGTCGCCCGAGATTATCATCAAGAAGTATGCGAACCGGCGCCTCTACGACACCTCGACCAGCCAGTACGTCACACTCGATTATCTGCGCGACCTGGTGAAGAAGGGGACGGAATTCCAGGTGGTCGATGCCAAGAGCGGCGACGACCTGACGCGCGGCGTACTGGCCCAGATCATTTTCGAGGAGGAGTCGCGCGGCGCCAACCTGCTGCCGGTCGACTTCCTGCGCCAGCTGATCGGCTTTTATGGCGACAGCCTGCAGAGCGTCGTGCCCGGCTATCTGCAGATGTCGATGAATTCCTTCGCCCAGCAGCAGGAGGAATTCCGCGAGCGCATGACCGAGGCGATGACCTCGCCACAGGCCTCCATGGCCATGCTCGAGGAGCAGACCCGCCGCAACATGGAGATGTTCGGCCAGGCCATGCGCATGTTCTCACCCTTCAACCAGCCGGGCGAACCCCCGGAGGAAGCCGGCAAGGCCACGCCGGAGAAGGAGAGCGAGGATCTTTCCGCCATGCGCGAGGAACTCGACGCGATGCGTGCCAAGCTCGATCAGATCCTCGACAAGAAGACATAGAGCGGCCCCGCGCCGTTAGGATTTTCGTATCGATTTGACGCACCCGGCAGTCCCGCGACTGCCGGGTGTATTCATTTACAACCTCTAAACCCTGTTTTCGCACCCGGATCGTGGTTAACCTCTCGTTAAGAGTTGGCATCGGCCTTGCGAAGCAGAGGGCATGACCACGATCCGCAGTGCATATTCTGTCCCGACCCCGACCCGCCGGCGCGTAGAGCCGGCCGGTCGTGCACGCGGTTCCAGCGACCATCCGCCCCGGCAGGACCGTGCCCTTGTCACCGTCCCGACCCGGCAGAAGACTGACGGCGATGCCGAACGGTCCTTTGTCCGCGCGCGTCCTGCCACGGCGGAGGTCATGGTCCAGATCATCGGTGGCGATATCCCGCGCCGGGGTATCAAGGCCGACCCCAGCGAGGTCGAGCGTTTCCGCCGCACCTACGCCCAGGCCGCACAGCCAAGCGCGCCGGCCCCGAAATGGGAGCGGCGCGCATGAGCCTGCCTCTGGGGACCGCCCGGCGTGTCGGTTTCTGGCTGGATGTCAGCCTGGGCGCCGGACTGGTGTTTTTTCTGGTCTAGACGAAAATCTCCCGCCCCGCTTGCGCGGGGCGAGAGGTTTTGTACCTATTCCCCGCCGACCGCGAGGTCGCGGCGGGCGGCGACGATCGTCACCACGAAACCGGCCACCGTATCCATCAGCGCCATCATGGTGATGAGGAAGAAGACCGAGGTGCCGAAACGGCCGACCAGCAGGAAAAGCGCCATGGCGATCACGAAGACAGCCATGGACAGGCCGTGATTGATGATCGTCGCGGTCCCCGTACCGGCCGACTTCACCAGCTCGATGAACATCATGATCAGCGCGAAGATGATCAGCAGGTCGCCGACCTTCATGCCCCAGGGGCCTGAAACCAGCGGCACCTGGAAGACCGTGTTGTCCATCAGCGCTGCGGCCGCAGCCGGTTCACCACCGGTGAATATCACCAGCACCGAATACACGATCACCGGGATGATCAGCAGTGGAATGACATTGAACATAGAACTTCCCCCCTTGGATCCGCCGGCGCGCCGAGCCTGGTTGGCCGCCGTCATACCTAACAAAACGCCGTTATCCCCGCCTCCGGCCATGTCGCATCCTTTCGTCCCCTGACCGGCGGCCGCGGGCGGGCGCCGGTATCAATACTCGTCGGTTCCGCGCGGGCTGCGCGCCCGCGAATTTAACCACATCATGCCAAGGATGTCTGTCAAAGAGGCGAAAAGACGGCCGAAATTCGTATATTTTGACGAACCGATCATGCGGTGGCGGTGCGAAACCGGGCGGAATTCGCACAGATAACCCTCACGATTCATCAGTGCCGGGATGAAACGGTGCTGGTGATCGAAGAAGGGCAATTCCAGATAGGCCTGGCGCCGGAAGGCCTTCAGCCCGCATCCGGTATCGTTGCAGTCATCGTTCAACAGCCCCTTGCGGATGCCATTGCCGACGCGCGAGGCGAATTTCTTCCAGGCACTGTCCTGGCGGTTCGCCGTTCGGTCGCCACCGACAAGGGCAAGCCCGTCCGGCGCATCGGGCCGCGTCAGGGCGTCGATCACCGTAGGCAGATCCTGCGGCGGGTTCTGACCGTCCCCGTCCAGCGTTGCGACGACCGCTCCGCGCGCATGCATCACGCCTGTCCGGATCGAGCGCGACTGACCGGCATTGCGGCGGTGCGACACCACCCGCAACATGGGCAGCTCGGCCTTTGCAGCGACGAGCTCCTCACGGGTCGTATCGGAGGAGTGGTCGTCGACGAAGATGATCTCGAAATTCCGGCCCTCGAGCGCCTCAACGATCTCGCGGGCGAGCGGCACGACATTGCCGGCCTCGTTATAGGCTGGAACGACGACGGAGATTTCCGGCGGGGTGGAGGAGGTCTGGCTCATGGGATGTCGGCTTGAGCTTGCGAAACAGGGTCTGCCCGTTACATACCGGGTTTGGTTCGCGACGCGAGGGTTTTCTCATGTCCGGCGTGAACCGGAGAGGTGGATGACCGAGCTTTCCCGGGGCCTTCGCGCCTGTTTCATCATTGCTGCGATTGCGGCCGCAGCGGCTCTGGCCGGGATATTCACCCTGCCGCCGCTCGACCGCGACGAGAGCCGCTTTGCCCAGGCGACCGCCCAGATGCTGGAAAGCGGCGATTTCGTCGAGATCAATTTCCAGGACGAGGAACGCAACAAGAAGCCCGTCGGCATCCACTGGCTGCAGGCCGCCAGCGTCGCCGCCCTGTCGAGTGCCGAGGCGCGCGAAATATGGGCCTATCGCATCCCGTCCATGCTCGGTGCCATCCTGGCGGCCCTCGCCTGTTTTTGGGGTGGACAGCGCCTGGTCGGCCGCGAAGCGGCCTTTGCCGGCGCGGCGCTTTTTGCAGCGACCGTGATGCTGGGAATCGAGGGCGGTATCGCCAAGACCGACGCCATGCTGGCCGGCGCCACAACGCTCGCCCTGGCCGCCCTGGCCAATCTGCGCGCCGCAGGGGGCCCCAAGACCGCCCTCCTCTTCTGGCTCGCGCTTGGCCTGGGCGTGCTGATCAAGGGGCCGGTGACACCGATGGTGGCCGGCCTGACGATCGTGGCGCTGGTGATCTGGGAGCGGGAGTGGCGCTGGCTGAAACCGCTGCTCTTCTGGGCCGGGCCGATGCTGGCGATCGTGATGGTCCTGCCCTGGATCGTCTCCATCCAGATCGCCACCGAAGGCAATTTCCTGCGCGAGGCACTGGGCGGCGATATGGGCCCCAAAATCATCTCGGCCCAGGAACGCCATGGCGGCTGGCCGGGCTATTATCTCCTGCTGCTGCCGCTGACCTTCTTCCCGGCCATCCTTTTCTTCGTGCCGGGCCTGACACGCCTTATTCCGGCCGTGCGCGGCCGGATCGACGAGGACGCAGCCCGCACCGCCCGCTTCCTCATCGCCTGGGCCCTGCCGACCTGGATCGTCTTCGAACTCATGCCGACCAAACTGCCCCACTATGTGCTGCCAACCTATCCGGCGCTGGCGCTGATCGCAGGCTGGGGGTTTGTGGAGCTGGCAAAGACAGCGAGCTGGGCGCGCTGGACCGGCTGGGCGCTGTTCGGACTGGCGGGGCTGGCCTTTGCCATCTTCGTTCCGGCGATTTTCATGGTGTATGGCGACAAAACGGGTCTCGACCTCGTCCGATTGGTCGTGGCGGGCTTCAATGAGAGCGACTTCGAACCCGGACTCGATCCGGCTGCAATCGCGACAGTCGGCATTGCAAGCGCACTGTTTGCCGGCCTTGCCGGGGCGGCGCTGGTTGCTGACAGGTTCCGGCCGGGAATGCTCGCACTCTGCCTTGCCGTGCTGGCCGGACTGGGCTGGCATGTCATGACCCGAAGTGCCGCCCTCCCGAACGCCGAGGCCGTGCGCCTGGCCGATCGCGTGCGGGCTGTGAGGGCGATGGCCCCCGAAGTGGCAGGTGTTCCTGCGGACTCCATCGTGACTGCTTCATCCTACACCGAACCCAGTCTCGTCTTCTCGCTGGGCACGGATACATTCCTCGGATCAGCGGAGGATGTGCTGGCCTTTGCAGAAGCGCGCGCCGAGCCCACATTGGTTGTACTGGACTTGTCGCGGGATGATGGCCTGCGCGAAGCCATGACCGGAACCGGAACAGGCGATGGCCACGGCGGAGCGTCAAGCTGGTGGGCTGCAGAACACTCGGGATTGCCCTGCCTGCACGCCCGCTCCGGGATCGCCGGGACCAATTACTCGCGAGGCCGTGATACCGTCCTCGCCGTCTTTTTTACGCATTGCTCCGATATGGACACCCCCAATGACCCGCAAGATTGAAATCGTTGAAGTCGGCTCGCGTGACGGGCTGCAGAACGACCCGGCGATGATGTCGACGGACACCAAGGTCGAATTCGTCGAACGCCTGATCGCGGCGGGCGTCAAGCGCATGGAAGCCGCCAGCTTTGTCCATCCCAAACTCGTGCCGGCCATGGCCGACAGCGACGAGGTAATGCAGCGTGTGCCGCGCCAGGACGGGGTGAAATATATCGGCCTTGCCCTCAATGAGCGCGGCATGCGGCGGGCGCTGGAGGCGGGCTGCGACGAGGTGAACTACGTTATGGTCGCCTCGCCGGGCTTCGGCCTGAAGAACCAGAACGCCACGCCGGATGAGACGGCCGACCTGTTCGACCGCATTGCCATTCTCGCCCATGACGAGGGCGTACCCGTTTCAGTGACCGTGTCCGTGGCCTTCGGCGACCCGTTTGATGGCGAGGTCGATCCCGCGGTCGTCGCACAACTGGCCGGCCGGGCCCGCGCCGCCGGCGCGGTCGAGTTCGCCATGGGCGACACGATCGGCGTGGCCGACCCGTGGAAAGTCCGCAGGACGCTGGATCTGGTGCGCGCCGAGAGCGGTGACATGCGCCTGCGCATGCATTTCCACAACACGCGCAACACGGCGATGGCCAATATCTACGCCGCTGTCGAGGCCGGTGTTGACGTGATCGACGCCTCGGTCGGCGGGATTGGCGGCTGCCCCTTCGCCCCCGCGGCCACCGGCAATGTGGCGACCGAGGATGTGGTCTACATGCTCGAACGCGGTGGTTTCGACACCGGCCTCGATCTCGGAAAACTCATCGAAACGGCAAAATGGCTGGAGACGGACGGGCTGAAACACCCGGTGGATTCAGCGCTGTCACGGGCCGGCGGATTTCCTGAAGCGCTATAGGTTAGCGGTCCGCACCGCCGCTCGCGCGCCGGATACGGCGCAGCCGCCGCGCGGCCCGCCGGCGAGCCATCAGATTTCGCACCTGAGCTCTCAAACGCAGCAGCGTGACACGGCCCCAGATCGCCGCAAAGATCGGCCCGATCATCGCCATCGTGGCCAGCCGCTGCAGCGGTCCGGGATAGTGCTTCCAGAAATACTTGATGAAACCCAGTGCCTTGTGGGTCTCCACGAAGAAAGGCGAGGTGCGGCTGGTGCCACCATAGTGCAGGATTTCTGCGCGCGGTTCGAAATACACCCGGCCGCCCATGGCGCGCACCTGGCGGCAAAGGTCGATATCCTCGACATGCAGGAAATAGCGTTCGTCGAACCCGCCACGATCAAGGAAGGCCTGGCAAGGCACCATCATGGCAGCCCCCGAGACGACCGGAACGTCCATCAGCCCGTTGGCCAGCGGCTGGTTCTCGAAATGCAGATTGCGGGCCCCCGGAATAAATCGATCCAGCCCCAGAAAGCTGACCATCGCCGAGACCGGTGTCAGTTCGCCCCGCCGGCCGCCGCGCTGCTCGGTGCCGTTCTCGTTGGTGATGCGGGCGCCGAGCACCCACATGCCGGATCCCAGCTCTGCTGCAGAGGCCTTGAGCCGGCGCATGGACCCGGGACGCAGCACCGCGTCGGGGTTGAGAAACACCACCCACTCGCCGGACGCGCGCTGAGCGCCGATATTGCAGCCCTTGGCAAAGCCGAGATTGGCACCGGTTTCAACCAGAACAAGCTTGTCGCTTCCCGCCGCCATTTCGCGCAGCCGGCGGATCAGATTCGGCGGATTGCCGTGATTGACGAGCACAAACTCGTCGACACCGGGCGCGGCAAGGATTGCAGCAACAGCCTCGAGCAGGCGCGGTCCGGTCTGCCATGAGACCGTGACGACGCTCAGACGCGCGGCACCCGCCCCCGGGGCTGCTTGGCTCCGAGAAAGAGGACCGACGTCGCCGCCAACGCTACTGTCCCTTGGTGCCATTCCTGCCAGACCCCGTAGGAGAACACGATGAGGGATACATAAACCACAAGTATCCAGACCACTCCAACGGCCTGGAGCCGTGAAAGTTGCCGGGCACCTGCAATTCTTCCCCCCATGGCAACCAGACAGGACGCCAGGAGCACAGCTCCGACAGCGCCTGTTTCAAGCCAGATGTGCAAAGTCGCATTGTGCGGGTGCAACGGCAAGCGTTCGATTGTGTAGCCGGCCAGTTCCATCTCGGCATTGAGTGGCCGCGACGCATCCAGCCCGTAGCCCGTCCAGGGCTTTTCCCGGATCAGTTCGCCGGCATAGGACCAGATCTCCAGACGCCAGACCCAGGACAGCGGCATTGCGTCACGCAGGCTCTGCGGCATGTGGGCGATGACATCGGGCAGGGCCAACGGCATGACAATCAGCATGCCCGCCACCGTCCCGAACACGATGGCCAGCAATGTGCGCGGCCAGAATACGGTCAGAACGGCCGCGATCCCGGCCAGCATGAAGGCAACGGTATTGACCTCGGTATCGAAGGCAAAGGCCGCAACAGCGGCGAGGCAGACGAACACCGCCCCGATGAGTGGCCCGCCTTCGCGCCATGCGATCAACGCCGCGGGCACCGACAAGAGGAGCAGAGGCACGGCCGCATGCCCCAGATTGCGATTTACATGGATCATCTGGTCGCGCTCAGGCAGGCTGCCCATGCCCTCCACGGCGATCTTGAAGCCGCGGGTTGCGCTGCCGTCCAGCATGGCTTCGGCAAAGAGGTAGAGGCCCAGCCCGGCGACAAGGAACATGATCGCCGCTTCGACACGCCGCTGCCAGGCGCCGCCCAGCTTGCCGATGCGCACGACAAAAAGCGCATAAAGGGGAATACCCAGACAGGTTCGCCAGATCTGGCCGGGGTCGTCATGCGGCGACCACAGGAAGCTCAGCGCGACCCAGACCAGGAAGAGGCCGCCGGCGATCAGCGAAATCGGCACCCGGCCGGGCCGCCAGAAGGACGGCTCGACCGGAAAGGCCACGAGCGCCATGATCGCCACGGCCGGCGCGATCATCAGCGATCCGGCAACGCCGAAAAGGAAGGAGAGTGCGAACGCGGCGATGCCGGCTATGCCTGCCCTGGTGTCATCGCGCACGTCCGCGTCCCTCCCGTACGCCGCTAGTTTCGCCTGAGATCCGGCGGCAGCGCCTCCGCGGACAGGCGCGCGATGGCCTCGTCGAGCGGCAGGATTTCCTGCTTCTTGCCGTCCTCGCCCAGGAAGCGCAGCGCCAGCGTGCCCTCCTCGGCTTCCTTGCGGCCGACCACGGCGATCACCGGAACCTTGCCGACCGAATGTTCGCGGACCTTGTAGTTGATCTTCTCATTGCGCAGATCGGTCTCGGCGTGCAGCCCGGCCTTGGTCATCGCGGCCTTCACCTCTTCGGCATAGCCATCAGCGTCGGACGTGATCGTGGCAATCACCACCTGGCGCGGCGCCAGCCAGAAGGGCAGCTTGCCGGCATAGTTCTCGATCAGCACGCCCAGGAAGCGCTCCAGCGAGCCCAGAATGGCCCGGTGCAGCATCACCGGCCGGTGTTTCTCGCTGTCATCGCCGACAAAGCTGGCATCAAGGCGCTCCGGCAGGTTGAAGTCGCACTGGATCGTCCCCGTCTGCCATTCCCGGCCGATCGCGTCCTTCACGACAAAGTCCAGCTTGGGTCCGTAAAAGGCGCCGTCGCCAGGATTGTGCTCATAGTCCAGACCGGAGGCCTCGGCGGCTTCCCGGAGCGCGGCCTCGGACTTGTCCCAGACCTCGTCGGAGCCGACGCGGGTATCCGGCCGGTCTGAGAATTTGATCCGCGGCTCCTCGAAACCGAAATCCTCATAGACGGATTTCAGAAGTTCGCAGAAGGCCTTCACCTCGTCGGTGATCTGGTCGACCGTGCAGAAAATGTGCGCATCGTCCTGCACGAAACCGCGCACCCGCATCAGCCCGTGCAGCGAGCCGGACGGTTCATAGCGGTGGCAGGAGCCGAACTCGGCCATGCGCAGCGGCAAATCGCGATAGGATTTCTGGCCCTGGTTGAAGACCTGGACGTGGCACGGGCAATTCATTGGCTTGACCGCCAGGACCTTCTCTTCCTGGTCGATGGAGGAGATGAACATGTTTTCGCGGTACTTGTCCCAGTGGCCCGAGGCTTCCCAGAACTTCCGGTCCATCAGCTGCGGCGTCTTGATCTCGACATAGCCCGCCTCCTCCAGACGCCGGCGCATATAGTCCTGCACCGCGCGATAAAGCCGCCAGCCATTGGGATGCCAGAACACCTGGCCCTGGGCTTCTTCCTGGAAGTGGAAGAGCTCCATCTGCTTGCCGAGACGGCGGTGGTCGCGCTTTTCGGCTTCTTCCAGGCGATGCAGGTGGGCCTTGAGCTGCTTCTCGTCGGCCCAGGCCGTGCCGTAGATCCGCTGCAGCATGGCGTTGCGGTGATCGCCGCGCCAATAGGCGCCGGCCACCTTCATCAGCTTGAACGCCTTGCCGACCTTGCCCGTCGAGGGCAGGTGCGGACCGCGGCACAGGTCGAACCAGTCGCCCTGGCGGTACAGGGTGATCGTCTCGTCCTCGGGCAGGTCGCGGATCAGCTCGGCCTTGTAGGCCTCGCCCATTTTCTCGAATTCGGCGATGGCCTCATTGCGGTCCCAGACCTCGCGCACGAAAGGCAGATCCGCATCGACGATCTCGCCCATGCGTTTCTCGATCGCCTCGAAATCCTCCGGCGTGAAGGGCTCCTCGCGGGCGAAATCGTAATAGAAGCCGTCCTCGATGGCCGGGCCGATCGTCACCTGCGTGCCGGGGAAAAGGTCCTGCACCGCCTGGGCCAGCACGTGCGCGGCGTCATGGCGGATTACTTCGAGCGCCTTGTCATCCTTGCGCGTGACAATGGCGACCTGGGCGTCGCCGTCGAGCGGCCGGGTCAGGTCCCATTCCTGGCCGTCGACCTCGGCGATAATGGCGGCCTTGGCCAGGGATTTGGAAATGCCCTCAGCCAGGTCGAGGGGCGTGGCGCCGTCGGGAAGCTCGCGTTTCGATCCGTCGGGAAGCGTCACATTGATCATCGGTCACATGTCCTTGTTGTCGGCGCGGCCCGCCGGCGAAAGCTCGTCCTGCGTCTGTCCCGATGGGCGGGCACGGAAAGCCCAGACCCGCCACCAGGGAACATGCGTACGCGCCTCCGGAACCGGGTCGAAACCGAACGTGCCACCCGGGCGGCATCGTCCCAGCCGCCCCAGCGTCAGCCAGAAACCGCGCCAGGGGCCCTGCGCCGTCACCGATCCGATCGCATAGTGCGAGCAGCTCGGCTCGTGGCGGCAGCGCACGCCCAGCGCATAGAAGACCGGCGACAGGGTCCACTGATAGACGCGCAAGGCGCCGATCATCACGGCCCCGACGAGCGGTCGGTCTGGCGTTTCTTTCCGTTCCGTCGAACGCATATGGATTCAAGCCTTTTAACGCCGCGACGCGCGCTGTCCACCATGGACATCAAGCGCGCACCGCGGGCCGCAGTAAAGCCTGTGGGTGAAGTGTGGAAGCCTTTTCGGACTGCCCGGGCTCGTCCCGCCGGCAAAGCGGGGCCGGACAGCCCTATCCAGTGAGCGAGGTCGGAGTCTGCGCAGTCGCCGCCTGGCGGGCCGCCTCAGTCACGGCCTCGAAGGCCAGCATCACCGACTGGTGACGGGCGGGATAGGCGCGCGCCCCTTCCAGAACAGCCAGTTCGCCGAAGCGTCCGCGCGGCGCCGGCTTGCCCTGCTTCAGCATGGCCAGCAGGCTATCTCGGGCGATTTCCAGCTCTTTCAGCGAAGCACCGGCAACCTGACGCGCCAGCACCGAGGCTGAAGCCTGGCCCAGCGCGCAGGCTTTCACCCGCAGAGCAAGGTCAGCAACGCGCTCGCCACGCATGACGATATCGATCTCGACTTCCGAACCGCACAGGCGCGAAACCTTGCGCACCGACGCCTGCGGGCGTTCAAGACGCCCGATGCGCGGAATGTCCGCCGCCAGCCGGAGGACGGCATTGGAGTAGAGTTCGTCAGCCATTGCGTTTTCTATTTAGGGCTTTTCCGCCGGATTTTCCATGTCCGTCTTCGCCGGCCGCCGGCGAACGCCATCGGTCGGACAGAGCAAGGGCAAAGACGGTGAACTCCAGAATAATGGCGTAGTGCCCGAAGCGGCCGTCATAGATCGGATTGAGCGTCAGCTGTGTCCACAATGCCAGGTGCATGAATATGCCGATCAGCACCAGCCAGATACCGGCACGCCAGCGCCGCCAGATGGCCAGACAGGCGAGCAGCTTGCTGGCTGTCGAGGAGAACTGCAGGACGACCAGGAAAATCGGCGCGGTCCGCGCCAGATCGTGCATCGGAATACCCAGGACCACGTCCAGCTGCCCGAGCCATGCAAGCACCAGCACCACCGCCCAGGACAGGTAGTAAGCTGCATCCAGGCTGACCAGGATGAGCAACCAGAAGCGGACGGTCTTGGCCAGGGTGCCCTCCCATGTCTGGCGCCACAGTCACAGCAAGCTAGCGCATTCTTGCCGCGCTACCACTCTTTGATGGCCCCGCGCCGGTGCTTTTCCGGGCAAGGGCGCACGCATTTTTGGCCGTTTCAGCGGCCGCCCCTCATCCTGTTTGTCCTGGCCGGGGGCAGCGGGATCTGCGGGAAGCTCATCGCTTGAAGTGATCTTCGGCCGGTCCCGGATCTGCAGCCGGCCTGCGTAGGCTGAGGCCTGCGCCCGCGAAAGCGGGTGGCCGGGAGAAATGGTGAGCTGAAGCCGCGATAGACACCGTCACCCTGACACCCGCTTTCGCGGGCTCAGGCTTCAGTCAGGGCCCAGTTCGTAGGGTGCGGTGGTTGCGAACGCGCACTTATCCCGCACATCGCCGACATTCGGTATGAGCCCACTTAGCCAAAATTCCGCTTTACGATCTGGATCCTGACCTTCGTCAGGATGACGGTGCGTGGGGCCGGGCCGCAAACTTATCCCCGCCCTCTCAACTGCGCGTATGCTCGTCAGCGGTTTCCGGGATGGGAGGCATGAGCTCAGTCCCTTGTGCCCGGGAGCGTGCGGAGCTCGTCCGCGCCTGGTGGGTGACAGCATCAGGCTCCGGCGTGGCCATCTGCGGGGACACCGGCAAAAAGCTCGACCGGCCCGTGCCTGCAGGTTTCGAGACGGTCCCGCAAGGGACCGGGTAAATCTCCGCGTGCGGGATGCCTCGGGCATCACCACCAAACCTTCAAATGCGGACACGATGTCCGCTGTGCATCCCGCACCCCTCTCATCGCTCCAGGGCGCAAGCCCGTGGAGGGTTTCGTGCTGACAGGCCTTTCCTCCCCATTCCATGGGGAGGTGGAGGGAGGGTGGATAACGTGTGGTCAGGCGCCCGTCAGTTCGCGAAGGGCCATGCGCTTGTAGGTATCGACCATGATACGGCCCTCATCCGCTGGCACGGCAATGGCGAGGCGCATCGTAGCATCGCCCAGCGACATCACCAGGAAGGCCCGCGGCAGGATTTCATCCCGGGACAAGCCTGGCTGAACGCGCAAGAGCGCATCGGTCACGATAGCCGCATTCTCGCGGTTGTTGCGGATGTCGATGTCGATCAGGGACTTGTCCGCCTGTGTGCCCGACCAGACATCACGCATCACCGGCTCGGCGAGGAAGAGCGCATAATATTCATCGATCAGCGCATCGAAGGCCGCACGGAACACCTCCATACCGGTCACGCCGGCGAGCGCTTCCGCGATGCAGTGGCTCCCCTCCGCATGACATTTCTCGGCCAGCGCCGCGATGATGGAACGCTTGTCCGGGAAGTACTGGTAGAGCGAGCCGATCGAGATCCCGCTTCGCTTTGCCAGTTCGCTCATCTTCATCGCATCGCTGCCGGCCTCGCCGATCAGCTCGGTCGCCGCCAGCAGGATTTTCTCCATTCGGTCGCGGCTGCGCTGTTGAGTCGGCACGATCCGCGCGGTCGTTGCAGGCCCGGATGACATTGTGAGCACTCCTCATATTTTTGTTGACTCACACAATATGAGACTTTATCAGGTTTCACAACGTGAGCGTCACTCATGTTTTGAAAAAGGAAACCGACATGACCTCCCCCTCTGC
Organism: Maricaulis sp. ABE4_448; assembly: GCF_056160825.1. NCBI lineage: Bacteria > Pseudomonadati > Pseudomonadota > Alphaproteobacteria > Maricaulales > Maricaulaceae > Maricaulis > Maricaulis sp. ABE4_448. Next base: position 390,036 of record NZ_JBSWXX010000004.1, on the reverse strand, counting down.
TCCCATTCTCGTTATCGGCGGCACCGGCAAGACCGGGCGCCGCGTTGCAAACCGCCTGGCTGAGAAAGGCCTGCCCGTGCGCATCGGCTCGCGCTCAGCGAGCCCTGCCTTCGACTGGCAGCGCCCGGAAAGCTGGGATGCCAGTCTCGACGGCGTCCGCGCGGCCTACATCACCTATTATCCGGACATCGCTCTGCCGGGCGCCGTGCAACAGATCGACGCCTTCGTCACCAAGGCACTTGCCCACGGGGTCAAGCGCCTCGTCCTGCTCACCGGGCGTGGCGAACCGGAAGCCCAGCGCGCCGAACAGGTTCTGGCGCAATCCGGCGCAGACTGGACCGTGGTCCGCGCCTCCTGGTTCGCTCAGAACTTCTCGGAGAATTTTTTCGTCGAAGGCCTGCAAGCCGGCGAGGTCGTATTTCCCCGCGGCGACGTTCCCGAGCCCTTCATCGATGTCGATGACATTGCCGATGTCGTCACTGCAGCACTGACCGAAGACGGCCACATCGGCGAGATTTACGAGGTGACCGGGCCGCGCCTGCTGACCTTCAGGGACGCCATTTCGGAAATCGCCGCGGCGAGCGGACGCAATATCCGCTATGTCTCGCCGCCGGTGGAAGCCTTCATGGAGGAAATGGCCCGGCACGACATGCCGGCCGACATCATCGAATTGCTCGGCCTGCTCACGCGTGAGGTCCTGGACGGGCGGAATGCGCATCTGGCCGATGGCGTCCAGCGCGCGCTGGGCCGCGCACCGCGTGATTTCTCCGACTACGCCCGGGCAACGGCCGCGACCGGTGTCTGGAAAGCCGCGGCCTAATCGCACAGCCGGAAACAGGGTTGCGAAACAAGCTGAAACTCTAGTCCCAGCCTTCCTCGTCCTCGTCGAGATAGGTGGGATCATTGCGGCCGAGGACTTCGGGGATGTCCCCGAAGTCCTCATCGCCATCCGGTTCCGGCTGCCAGACCTCGTCGGTCTCGACCGCCCAGAAGCCTTCGGCTTGGGCCGCACCCTCGGCGAGGCGAGCCGCCTGTTCCTCGGTTTCCGCGACCACACCATAGGCCACGAAACAGGCGCCGACGGCATCCTCGGCCTGGAGCATCACGTTGAAGCCCTTGAGGGCCATGGCCCTACTCCACCTTCCGCCAGGTCGAACCTTCCGGACCGTCATCGACCTGAATCTTGCGCGCATTGAGTTCGTCGCGTGCCGCATCGGCCGCCGCCCAGTCCTTGGCCTCGCGGGCCTCCTGGCGCTTGACGATCAGGGCGTCGATCTCGGCACGTTCCTCCGGATCCATGTCGGCAACGCCGAACCAGGCATCCGGATCGCCCTGACCCAGCCCCATCAGGGCGCCGGCCGCCAGCAGACGGCCCTTCGCTTCGGCCTTCTCCTGAGGGGTGTCCGCCTTGTTCGCCTCGCCGGCCAGCTGGAACAGCTCGGCCATCGCCTTGGGCGTGTTCAGATCGTCCAGCAGCGCATCGAAGAAGGCTTCGGGCACCTCGGCAGGCACGGCTTCCAGATGGCCGAGCCGCCGCAACACGCCATAGATGCGGTCGAGCGAGCGGCGGGTCTTGGCCAAGAGATCCGAATTCCAGGTCAACGGGGCGCGATAATGCGCGGTCAGCAGCGCACAGCGCAGCACTTCGCCGGGCCAGGATTTAAGAAGGTCGTGGATCAGCGCGACATTGCCCAGCGACTTGGACATCTTGTCCGAGCCCATGTTGAGAAAGCCGTTGTGCAGCCAGTAATTGGCCATCGCCTTGCCGCCATGGGCGCAGGTCGACTGCGCGATCTCGTTCTCATGGTGGGGGAAGACCAGGTCGATCCCGCCGCCGTGAATATCGATCGTCTCGCCCAGATGCGTCTCGCACATGGCCGAGCATTCCAGGTGCCAGCCCGGACGGCCGCGGCCCCAGGGACCGTCCCAGCCCGGCTCGTCATCGGCAGACGGCTTCCACAGCACGAAATCGCAGGGATCCTTCTTGTAGGGCGCAACTTCCACCCGGGCTCCGGCGATCATGTCGTCCAGCGAGCGTTTCGACAGCGCGCCATAGGCCTCGTAGGACTTCACCGAGAACAGGACATGCCCCTCGGCCGCATAGGCGTGGCCCTCATCGACCAGGCGCTGCATCATGGCGATCATCTCGCCGATATGGTCGGTCGCCTTCGGCTCCAGCGTCGGCGGAACGATGCCCAGCGCGTCGAGATCCTGGCGATAGATACGGGCGAATTTCGTCGCCACCGCCTCGATCCCCTCACCGCTCTCGCGGGCGGCAGCCATGATCTTGTCGTCAATATCGGTGATGTTGGCGGCCAGCACGACGCTCTCGGCACCGTAGAGATGTCCGAGCACCCGGCGCAGCACATCGAACACGACCGGCGGGCGCGCATTGCCGATATGGGCGTAGCTATAGACCGTCGGACCACAGACATACATCGTCACCCGGTCCTGATCGATCGGTTCGAATGCGCGCTTTCGCCGCGCCATCGTATCGTAAAGGGTGAGCGATTTCATGATTTTGTCGGGTCCATTTGTGTCAAGAGAGTGAAAAATTCACGTTCCGCCTGCGGTCATATCATTGGAAATGATGCAGGGAAGCCCTAAATACGGGCAAGCGCTGATGCGCGAAAACAGAGGATTCCAGTCTCCGGCTGCAAAAACTCCGGCCCTGCATCCTCGATCCGGAAACCGGCACTACGGCCCTGTCGTATACGCGCAGGACCGACCCGACAACGAAAGGATCCATGGGGATGGACGCCGTGACACCAGAATCCATGCGCCTTGCCGGCGCTGACAAGACTCAACCGACCCGCGAAGAGGCCGAAGCGGCCGTACGCACACTGATCGCCTGGGCCGGTGACGATCCGACCCGCGAGGGTCTGATCGACACGCCCAAGCGCGTGGTGAAAGCCTATGAGGAGTGGTTCTCCGGCTATCAGGCAGACCCGCTCAAGGCGCTCGGCAAGACCTTCGAGGACGTGCAGGGCTATGACGACATGGTCATGCTGACCAATATCGATGTCGAGAGCCATTGCGAACACCATATCGCGCCGATCATCGGCGTGGCGCACGTCGCCTATCTGCCGCAAAGCGCCGTCGTCGGCATTTCCAAGATCGCCCGCGTCGTCGAGATTTTCTCCAAGCGCCTGCAGACGCAGGAGACGATGACGGCACAGATCGCCGACGCGCTGACCGAGGCCATGCAGCCGCGCGGCGTCGCGGTCTATGTCGATGCCAAGCACCAGTGCATGACCACGCGCGGCGTGCACCACCCGAATGTGTCGACGATCACCACCACCTTCACCGGCGAGTTCAAGACGGACCCGGCCCTGAAGGACCGTTTCCTGCGGATGATCGAACGCGCCTGACGCAAACACGCATTTCGCAAGAAAGCCCCGTCCGGCCGGACGGGGCTTTTTTTTTCGGACGGGCCGGAGCGCCTAGGCCGCGTCAGGCATTTCGAGCGACGACATGTCGACTACGAAGCGATAGCGCACATCGGCGTTCTCCATGCGTTCGAAAGCCGTGTTGATCTCGTCCATCCGGATCATCTCGCATTCCGGCAGGATGTTCATCCGGCCACAGAAGTCGAGCACCTCCTGGGTCTCGGCGATACCCCCGATAAGTGAACCCGCGACACGGCGGCGGCCCATGATCAGCGGCACGGACACCAGTTCCTCCAGCGGGCCGACCTGCCCGACCAGGCACAGCGTACCATCGACGTCGAGCAGCGGCATGTAGGGGTTGAGGTCGTGCTTGACCGGCACGGTGTCGACGATCAGGTCGAAACTGTTGCGCGCCGCCTTCATTGCCGCCCTGTCCGACGAGATCAGGAAGGCATCGGCACCGAGTTCGCGCGCATCGGCCTCCTTGGACGGGCTGCGGCTGATCACCGTGACATGGGCGCCGAGGCCGGCAGCCAGCTTGATCGCCATATGCCCCAGACCGCCCATGCCGACCACGCCGACCCGGCTACCCTCGCCGACATTCCAGGTGCGCAGCGGTGAATAAGTGGTAATGCCGGCACACAAGAGCGGCGCCACCCGTGACACGTCGAGCGTCTCCGGCACACGCAGGACAAAGGCCTCACGCACGATGACATGTTTGGAATAGCCGCCCAGCGTGTTGTCGCCGGTGATCCGGTCCGGGCTGTTATAGGTCGCGGTGAAACCGTTGCGGCAGTATTGCTCTTCATCGTCGTGGCAGCGATCGCAATCCTGGCAGCTGTCGACCATGCAGCCCACGGCGACGGTATCGCCGACGGCAAACTGGCTGACATCCGGACCGACCGCCGTCACACGGCCGACAATCTCGTGACCGGGGATATTGGGGTAGACCGTACCGGACCAGTCCCCGCGGGCGGTGTGCAGGTCTGAATGGCAGACACCGCAATAGAGAATATCGATCGCCACATCATCGGCACGCAGGCCGCGGCGCTCGAATGTGTACGGCACCAGGGGTGTGTCAGCGCTGTGGGCGGCATAGCCAATCGTTTTCATGTCAGCTCTCTCGAATGGGTTGGCGTCGGGATCGGCAGGGCCCGCTTCTCGCGCCCCCCAAGGACTCTCGGTAATATAGGAGAGAAGCCCGGCAGGTCTAACCCGCACGCCCATCGACAGTCCGGCGTCATGCTGCGGGATCCGCGTCAGACATCCCGTTCCGCTGACACCCACCAGAATACAACCACAGTATTTGCCTCGCTCGCGTCAGATATTCCATCGAAATCACGCGCTGTATACATGTGGTGAAATTGTAATGGAACATTGTTAGACCGGTTTCGTTCCCACGCTATTGGGCCCTTGAACCCAGATATTGTTCAGCAACCGGGAAGATACTCTCATGATGCACAAGATTTTCACCGCCGCCCTGTCCGCAACCGCGCTGGCGGGCGCTGCCACCGCTCCCGTATTCGCCCAGGACCCGGCCCAGGCCGGCGCCGAGGCCGGTGCGGCCGAGACCTTCACCCTCACCGATGCGCAGGTCACCGCTTTCGTGGAGGCCGCCAACGGCATCAATGCCCTTGTTCAGGACGTCCAGCCGCGCATGCAGGCCGCAGAAGACCAGGAAGCTCAGGCGCAGATCCAGCAGGAAGCGCAGGCCGAGATGGAAACCATTGTCCAGGACGCCGGCCTGACCGTCGTCGAATACAACTCCATCGCCAATGCCGCCCGCACCGACCAGAGCGTTGCGGCCCGCATCCAGGCCGAAGCCCAGGCGCAGGCCGGTAACTAAACGGCAGACACGCCTGACAGCGGGAATGAACGGGCGGCTCTCGGGCCGCCCGTTTTCGTATCCGGATCAGGCCGCCGGCTGCAAAAGACCTTCCGCCTCCAGTGCCGCCAGAACGGCCGGGCGCTGGCGCACGCGATCCATATAGGCAGTCAACCTCGTCCGCCCGCCCAAGCCGACACCCGTGGGGCCGGTCCAGTTCGTCAGGGTGAAGAGATAGGCGTCGGCGATGGTGAATTGATCGCCGGTCAGATAGCTGCGCCCATCCGCCAGCACACTTTCGATATGGTCAAGACGATTGGTAACACGCTCGATCGCAGCGGACTTCACATCCTCACTACTATCGGGACGGAACAGGGGCGAGAAGGCCTTGTGCAGTTCGGAGGAAAGGAAGGTGAGCCACTCGTTCACACGGGCCCGTTCCAGCGTGCCGGCGGCCGGCGCCAGTCCGGCCTGGGGATTGGAGTCGGCGATATGCTGCACGATCGCAGCGCCTTCGGTGACAATGTCGCCAGGTGCCACTTCCAGCGCCGGAACATAGCCCTTCGGATTGACCGAACGGAAGGCTTCGCCGGTCGAGACGACCCGGCCTTCGGCCAGGTCGACACGTTCCAGCTCGACCGGCAGGCCGGCTTCGCGCAGCACGATATGAGGTGAGAGCGAACAGGCGCCCGGAGCAAAATAGAGTTTCATGGATTGGTCTCCTTTCAGGGGTGGGGAAGATGTTGGTGGCGTGATCAGGCCACGGTCCGGGCCTCGGCCGGCCCGGTCAGGTCTGCCATCAGCTCGACCGCCTTGCGGTGGCGTAGAAGGGGCGCGCCCTGCCCGGCATAGAGCGAGGCGAAATCTTCGTCGCCGGCGGCAATCGCCGCGCGCTTGAGGTGACCCAGGAACCAGGCCTGCACCGGGAAGGGCGGCAGGCGGTCAGCGCGTGCTTCCATTTCGGCGATGACGCGATTGGGAATGCCGCGGGCCAGACGGCCGGTATAGGCGCGGGTCAGCACCGTGTGCCGGGCCCGGGGCGAGAAGAGCACATCGCGGTGGGCGCCATTGGTGCCGGACTCGGTACAGGCCAGGAAGGCCGTGCCCAGTTGCGCTGCACCGGCCCCCAGAGTGAGGGCGGCGTCGATGCCGGCCCGGTCGGCAATCCCGCCCGCCGCAATCACCGGCATACGAAGATGCGCTGCGATCTGGCGGGTCAACGGCAAAGTGCCAATCAAATTGGCTTCGGGCGGCTCAAGAAAAGCCGGCCGGTGGCCGCCGGCCTCGAAGCCTGTCGCGAGTACGATGTCGACACCGGCATCCGCAAGCGCCTCGGCCTCGGCCAGCGTCGTCGCGGCGCCCAGCGTCAGGATGTCCCGGCTCCGGCAGGCCTCCAGGATGGCCCGCTCGGGAATGCCGAAGACAAAGGAGAAGACTTTCGGCTTAACGGCCAGGATGGCCTCGACCTGGTCTTCGAAGCGGGGATGGTAGCGCGCCGGCGGCTCGGGCCGGTCAAGCCCGTATTCGCGGAAATAGGGTTCAAAGACCGGCCAGACAGCGTCGAACGCTGCCTGTGGAAACGGATCCCCGCCCGGATCGTGATCGCTGACCCAAAGATTGAGCGCGAAGGGCGCGTCTGTTGCGGCCCGCAGATCACGCGCCAGGGTCTCGATCCCGTCCGGCTCGAGAATATGGGCACCGAACGAGCCGAGCCCGCCGGCATTCGACACACTTGCCGTCAGCGCGACGGTCGACAGTCCGCCGCCAAACGGTCCCTGCACAACCGGATGCTCGATCCCGATCCGTGACTGAACCTCGCTTCGCTCCGCCATCGCTTGCCTCCTGTCCGCTGCGGTCGGGAGACAGATGGGAGCGCGATTACAGAATGTAACCTTGTGAGTAGGCGTAAGCGGTGTTTTGTACTATCCCGGCGGTAAGCAGGTTTCCGGAGCCCCAGCATGCTGAAACGCCGCCGCAACACATCCCGGCCGCTCGATGACGGCACCCACTGCCCCGTGAACGAGTGCATGCAGCTGCTCGGCGGGGCCTGGACACCCTATGTGATCTGGCATCTCGCCGGCGGCCCGCGCCGCTTCTCCGAACTGGAAGCCGACATCCCGCCGATCTCGGCCAAAGTTCTGTCAGCGCGCCTGAAAGAACTCGGCAAGAAGGGCGTCATTGAGCGCACAGTGCAGCCGACCTCACCGCCCAGTGTGGAGTACGCTCTGACCGAGCTTGGCCGCGAACTCCTGCCCGTGATCGAGGCCATCGTCGATGTGGGCACCCGGCTCAAACAGTCCGCCAATGCCTGCTCTGCGAATTAGCCAAGCCGCTCGACGCGCGGAACACGGCCATTGGCCGTGCGGCCGATACGCCACTGGCTGTCCAGTCCGGCCCGGTAGTCGCGCTGCAATATGGTCGACACGGTGACATAGTCGGCCTGTGCCTCACCGGGCGTCAGGGTCAGGCGGATATAGCCATGATCGACCATGTTGCAGTGGGCGACATCGGGATTGGCGTCACGCATCATTTCGCCATAGTCGACACCGGGTGCCGCAAACCCGGAGAAGGGCGCCGGCGAGGTCACTGACGAGCCGACAAACTCCGTCCCGATCCGGTTGCCCTGGGCATCGGTCAGCTCGTTGGCCCAGAAAGAGTGCACATCGCCGGTCAGCGTGATCACGTCAGCATCAACCTCGCGAAGGGCTGCAAACAGACGCTCGCGCTCGGCCGGGTAGCCATCCCACATGTCCAGATTGAAGGGGACTTCAAACCGGGTGCGCATGATGAAATTGCGGGCAAACTCGCTGTCGCGCGTCGCCCACCAGCGCAACCAGCCGGGCATTTCCTCAGCGAAATTGGGGAAGTTCACCCGGCTCATGATCACCTGGTTGGCCAGGATACGCCACGGCTTGCCGGCGGCAACAGAGGCCGCGCAGGCCGCGCGGATGCCGGCAATCTGCGCCGTGCCGATCAGCTCGCGATCCTCGGCGCCGACAACATCGCGCTTCCACGCATCGACCGCGGCGATCACTTCGGGATCCTCGATATCGGCATCCGAGGCGACCGGGAAAGTGTCGCTCAGGACCTCCTGGTCGCGCGCCGACAGACGGCTCTCGATCAGGCACAACGTTGCCAGATTGCCGATTTCGTAGACGCCATAGCGATTGCGCAGATCTTCCGGCTCGCGCGACGGCGTCCAGTCATACCAGGCCCGCAGCGCGGCATCGCGCCGGTCTTGCCAGCGCCCTTCTCCGTCATTGTGGTTCTGAGCGCCATCGGTCCACGAATTATTCGCCGTCTCGTGATCGTCCCAGCTCATGATCCAGGGCGCCGCGGCATGCAGCGCCTGCAGGTCCGGATCGGACTTGTACTGGGCGTGCCGCGCGACATAGTCGGCGTGCGACACGATCTCGTGCACCGGATCGGGCACGCGATTCAGCGCCTCGGCATCGCCGGTCGCATATTCGCCCATCGCGTATTCATAGATGTAGTCGCCGAGATGCAGGACGAGATCCAGCTCGCCATTCTCCGCGGCCTCGCGATAGACGTTGAAATGCCCGGCCGGAAAGTTTGAGCAGGAAAAGACACCGATCCGGAACTGCTCGACCGCGCCTTCGGGCAGGGTCCGGGTGAGACCGACCGGAGAATAGGTCTCGTTGAGGCGGAAACGGTAGAAATACCGTTCACCCGGCTCCAGCCCGGTTGCGAGCACTTTCAGCGTGCCCAGTGCCTGCGGCTGGATATAGGTAATCTCTTCACCCTGCTGGAACACCACATCTTCGAAGGCCTCGTCGCGCGCAACCTCGACACCGCGCCAGCCGCCGGCATCATCGCTCAATGCGGTCCACAACATGATGCTGTTCGTATCGGGATCTCCCGAAGCCACACCGTGCCGGAAATGTCCCTCGGCACGCGGCGCGAACCGTTCCGGCCCGCTCGAGCAGGCGCTTATGGCCAGGCCCGCACCGGCGGCACCGATCAGCGCAGTACGACGTGTCAGCTTCATCTTGCTCATGGGGCTCCCCGGACTTCCGCGCGCACACCGGCGGTTAACACCGATCACTAGCGCAATTTCGCGACGGGTTCACTACGCTCATAAACGAAGACGGCGCGCCGGGTCCCCCAACCCGGCGCGCCGCCCACCCCAGCCCCCTGGGGAACTAGAACTCGACGCCGCCGCGGATGCCGTAGAGCAGCGGCGAGCCGGCGATGAAGGTCGGCATGCCGAAGCTGCCGCCGGTATTGCCGGCATCGATCAGGTATTCCTCGTCGGTCAGGTTGGTGCCGTAGAGCTCGACGTGGAAACGTTCGTCGGCATTCTCATAGCGCAGGCGCGCATTGAGCAGGCCGTAAGCGTCCTGATGCAGGATGCCGCCGAACCGGTCATTATTGTTGTCGAAGTAGATTTTCGACTGCCAGCTATAGGTCGGCAGGAAGCGCAGCGCGCCCCAATCACCAGCCGCCACTTCCCAGTTCAGACCCAGCGCGAGCGTGTGCTCCGGGGCATAGCGGAACGTGTTGCCTGCCAGCTCCAGCGCATTGCCGCTCGAGTCGGTGTCGTCGAAAGTCGCCGAATTATAGGCGTAGCTGGCGAACAGCTCGGCGCGGTCTGTGATGTCGAACTGGCCCTGAAGCTCAGCGCCATACTGGGTGGCATTGCCGGCATTGTCGGTGACAAAGCTGACCGTGCCCGGGTCGAAACGGGTGGTCTGGAAGTTTTCATACTCCGAATAGAAGACGGAGCCGGACAGCGTGCCGCGCGCGAAGGTCCAGAAAGCGCCAGCCTCGACCGAGTCGACAATTTCCGCCGGGGCTTCGGAGAAGTAAGTCGGGCTGTCGGTGTCGACCGAGATCACGTCCGGACGGCGGCCGCGGGCATAGCTGATCCAGGTGTTCAGCATGTCGGTGACGGCATAGGACGCCGCGAAGCGCCAGGTAAAGTCGTCGAACTCGCCGGACTGGCTAACCGTTTCGCCATTCGGCGTGTAGGGCGACACCAGCGTGTTGGCGAAGGTCACGAAGTTGGGGCCGTTGATATTGCGGCCATAGCCCGACGAGGTCTTGTCCTCATAGGTCCAGCGCAGACCAGCGGTGAGGGTCAGACGGTCGGTAACGGCGTAGGAGGTATCGGCGAAGATGTCGAAAGAGGTCGTCTCGCCGGAATTGGAGCCTTCTTCCAGGTAGAAGTCGCGCAGCGGCACCAGCTGTTGCTGTTGCAGCAGGGCGGCCACCGAATAAGGGAAGGGGTTGAGCGGGTTGTCCAGATCAACACCCGGGAAGCCGTTGAGCGCCAGAAGGCCCTCGAGCTGGGCGACACTGGCGCCGAAACCGGCAGCCAGCGTCGGTGCAAGGATCGCCTGGGCAACGGCCTCATTCACACCGATCGGAATGCGCTGCTCGCCTTCCTCGTGGAAGTAGAGCGCGCCGAGCGACCCCGTCCAGGCGCCGCCGGCGTCATAGGACAGGCGGAACTCCTGACTGAACTGCTCGCCGGTTGCGTCTTCGGCGATCACCAGGAAGGGCAGCGCCATGCCGTCCGGATCGAAGATCTCGACCGAGTCGAAGTCACGCCAGCCGGTGATCGCATTCAGCGTCCAGGCGTCGGACAGCTGGACGTCGGCGAGGAAGGTCAGCTCGCGCACTTCACGGTCGAGGCCGAGCTCGGCACCGCCCTCGAAACCGCCGAACGTGTTCAGCGAGGCCGCGGTGAACGGATCGGTATCACCCCCCACGGCCGGCAGCGTGCCGGACTTGAACGAGGTGCCCGGAGGGGTGTCCTGCTGATAGTTGGCGATCAGGTCGAAGGAGAAGACATCGTTGGGCGTACCCGACAGCACAACGCGCACAGCTTGGGAGTCGCGGCCCTGCAGATCGCCGCCTTCGGTGTTCTCGATATAGCCATCGCGTTCACGCGACACGCCGGAGATGCGCAGGCCATAGCCGTCGGCGAGACGGAAATTATAATGGCCGCGCGCCTCGACCTGGCCCTCATTGCCAAAGCCCATTTCGAAGGCGCCAGAGTTTTCGTCCTCGGCCTTGTTCTGGATGATGTTGATACCACCGATCAGTGCGCCGCGCCCGAACAGTGTCGGCTGCGGGCCCTTGGCCACCTCGATGCGCTCGATGTCGAACAGCTCGATGTAGGAGCCGCGCGAACGCGTGATCGAGACACCATCGCGGAACACGGCGACACGGGTTTCCGACGTGGCTTCACCGCTATCGGTGGTGATGCCGCGGATCGAGTAGCCGGTATTGTTCGGCGACTGTTCCTGTACGATCAGGCCCGGCGTGAAGGCGGCCAGGTCCTCGAAATCGGCAATGGCGAGATCCTCGAGCAGGGCCTCGTCGAAGGCGCTGACATTGATCGGCACGTCGGCGACAGACTGTTCGCGGAACTGGGTGGTGACCGTGATCACATCCACCGTGTTGTCGTCCTGGGCAATCGCTGCAGGTGCGAAAAACAGGGGCGCAGCAATCGCCGCAGCCGCCATCAGGCGCGCTTTCAACATCATGGCTAAGTCCTTGCAGTTACGCGACCCCCTCGGCCGCGATCCGATGCGCCTGTCTATGAAGTGGCCGTGACGCTTTGCCGACGAAGCCGTGACAGGTAGATGACGCACTGCAGCATTCAGCGGCGCGTTGCATTCCTGCATCGCCTGGAGGACCATCCGCCCATGACCGGAACTGACCAGCTCACCGAACTCACCGCCGAAGCCGATGCCGCTGGCGAACGCCTGGACCGCTGGCTGGCCGGCCAGATCGAGGCCCTGTCGCGCTCACGCCTGAAGGCGCTGATCGAGCAGGGCCAGCTTCGGGTCGACGGTAAGGTTCTCAGCGACCCGTCCGCCAAGATCGCCGCCGGCTCGGTCTATGCCTTGGAAATCCCCGCACCGCGTGCGGCCGACCCTGTGCCTGAGAAGATGGATCTCGACGTGTTGCACGAGGATGACGATCTGGTCGTCCTGCTCAAGCCCGCCGGGCTGGCCGTTCATCCCGCTGCCGGCAACTGGACCGGCACGCTGGTTCACGGCCTTCTCCATCACTGCGCTGGTTCGCTGTCCGGTATTGGCGGGGTTGAACGCCCCGGCATTGTGCACCGTCTGGACAAGGATACGTCCGGCGTGATGGTCGTCGCCAAGTCCGACGCCGCCCATCAGGGCCTCGCCGCCCAGTTCGCCGCCCACACGGTGGAGCGCGCCTATATCGCCTTCACACGCAACGCCCCCTCGCCAAAGGCCGGCCGGATCGAGACCCGCATCGCGCGCGCACCTCAGGACCGCAAGAAATTCGTCGTGCCCCGGGACCCGCACAGCGAAGCCGGCAAGCACGCGATCACCAATTACACCACCCTCACCCGGTATGGGCAGGCGCCTGGCGCCGCGATCGGCACCGGGCTGGCTGCCAAGGTGGAGTGCCGCCTGGAAACCGGCCGCACGCACCAGATCCGCGTCCATATGGGCCATATCGGCTGTCCTTTGCTGGGCGACCCGGTCTATGGCAACAAGCGCGGCAATATCCTGGCGATCTCGGACAATGGCCGCGAGCTAAAGGAATTCCGCCGCCAGGCCCTGCACGCCGCGATCCTGGGCTTTGAACACCCGGTGACCGGCGAAGACATGCGGTTTGAAAGTGAGCTGCCGAAAGACATGGAACGGCTGGAGAGGTTTCTCGAGCGGCTCTGACCCCAGCCCGGTTCAGGAGGAAATGATGGCCGAAACGCTGATGACGCGCGGAGTGGGCGGATCCGACGCCAAGACCGAACTCTCGCGCCTGAGCGACATGCTGGGGCATTGCAAGCCGATCCCCGAAGCGACATTCCGCCACCGGCTGGACGGGCTGCGCGATCGGATGCGCGATGCCGGGATCGGTGCGATCTGGCTCAATGCCGGTTCCAATCTCACCTACTACACCGGCCTGCGCTGGCCGGCGACCGAGCGTCTTGTCGGCGCCCTCGTCGGCGCGGACGGCGGCCTTACCTATGCCGGACCGGCTTTCGAAACCGGCACGCTGGAAAGCTATCTGCGCCTCGACGCGCCGCTGGCCGTCTGGGAAGAACATGAAGACCCCTACGCCCTCGTCGCCTCGCTCGGCCGGTCGAACACAACACTCGCCCTGTCACCCGACACACCGCTGATCACCGCCAACGCCCTCAACAACGCCTGGAATGGCCCGGCGGCGGATGCGGCCGGGGTCGTCCTGGGTGCCCGTGCGCGCAAGGATGACGACGAGCTGGCACTGATGCAGGCGACGAAGACGGCGACGATCGAGGTTCACAAGGCCGCCGCCCGTATCCTGCGCCCCGGCATTTCTACCGGCGAGGTGACCGAGTTCATTCATGCCGCCCACAAGAAGGTCGGCGCCCCCGGCGGCTCGACCTTCTGCATTGTGCTGTTCGGACCTGACACCGCCTTCCCGCACGGGGTGGCGCGACCGAAAGCGCTGGATGAGGGCGACATGGTGCTGATCGATACCGGCTGTGCCATGCATGGCTACCAGTCCGACATCACCCGCTCTTATGTCTTCGGCACGCCGACAGACCGGCAGCGTGAAATCTGGGACGCCGAGAAAGCCTGCCAGCTCGCGGCTTTCGAGGCGGCGCGGATCGGCACGCCCTGCGCCGCGGTCGATGCGGCCGCCCGCGCCGAGGCCGAGCGCCGCGGCCTGGGGCCGGACTATCAACTGCCGGGTATTCCGCACCGCACCGGCCACGGGATCGGGCTGGATATCCATGAGGCGCCCTATCTGGTCGGCGGCGACCAGACGCCGCTGGCGGGCGGCATGTGTTTTTCCAACGAGCCAATGATCGTGGTACCGGGCGAGTTCGGCATCCGGCTGGAAGACCATTTCTACATGACAGAAGACGGACCGCGCTGGTTCACCGAGCCGTCGAAGTCGATCGACGATCCCTTCGGTTGAGACCGGTCAGCCGGCGCCGGAACCGCTGGTCGCCTTCAGCCCGATAATGCCGATCAGGATCAGCGCCAGGAAAACGATCCGCGCCAGCGTCGCCGGTTCCTTGAAGACCAGGATGCCCACCGTCGCGACGCCCAAGGCGCCGATGCCCGTCCACACGGCATAGGCCGTGCCGGCCGGCAATTGCTTCATCGCCAGGAAGAGCAGCGTCATCGATCCGATCAGCGCCAGCACGACGCCGCCCTGCTGCCACCAGGGCGCGTCGCGGCCGACATATTTGAAGCCCAGCGCCCAGACCATTTCCAGAATGCCGCCGAGCACGAGCAGGGTCCAGGGACCAAAGAATGTCATCATCACGAACGTCCCTTGCGGATGGCGGCCTGAACCTTGAGTGCCTGTACCGTCATGCGCACATCGTGCACGCGCACCATCGCCGCACCGTCCTGCGCCGCGCGTAGCGCCGCCGCCAGAGAACCGCCCAGCCGTTCCATCTCGTCGGCCCCTTCGTCAATCGCCGCGATGAAGCGTTTGCGAGAAGCGCCGAACAGCACCGGATAACCCAGCCCGATCACCTCATCGAGATCGTGCATGAGCGCCAGATTGTGATCCAGCGACTTGCCGAAGCCGATGCCCGGGTCGAGCCAGATACTGTCGGCCGTCACGCCGGCCGCCATGGCAATATCAGCGCGCTCGGTCAGGAAGTCGCAGACCTCGGAGACGACATCGTCGTATTGCGGATTTTTCTGCATTTCCTGCGGCGTGCCGGACATGTGCATCAGGATCACCGGCACACCCAGTTCGGCCGCCGTTTCCACCGCGCCCTCATGGCGCAGCGCCATGACATCGTTCCAGATGTCTGCACCAGCTTCGATCGCGGCACGCGCGACGGCCGGCTTGCACGTATCGATGGAGATCCGCGCCGCGGTCTCGTCGCGCAGTGCCTTGATGACAGGAATAACGCGCCTCAGCTCCTCGGCCTCGGGCACCGGATCAGCGCCCGGCCGGGTCGACTCGCCACCGATATCGATCACATCGGCGCCGCTCTTCAGCATATCCAGAGCGCGGTGCACCGCGGCATCCTGGTCGACCCACTGCCCGCCATCGGAAAAACTGTCGGGCGTGACATTGAGCACGCCCATGACAAAGGGGATGTCAGAATTTCGACGGGTGCGGAACTTCGGCATGTCCGCTAGCTAGTCCCCGCCGAGAGGCTTGGCAAGCAGACTGATTGGTCAGCTATTCATTTCCGGACAGGCAGCGCCCCCGGCATTGGCGGTGGAGCTATGCCCGACCTCGCCGTGCCCAAGCCAGCGCTGCCAGAAGGGCCGCCGGTCCAGCCTGACATCGAACTGCCAGTAGTTTTCAGGGTTCAGCACCAGATCATCCGCTGTACCGGCAGTGGAGAGGCTCCATTTTTCTTCAGACGCCCCCAGCTGTGCCGATATTTCGCCATGCCAGTCGCCGCCCTCATCGGGAACAAGACTGAGCATGGCAGGCGCGGCGGGAACTTCGCCACTTACGATGGTGACGAAGTCAGCCAGGATCGGGATCCTGAGCTCATCGAGTAGCGGATTGAGCATTTCCCCGCCGGCCGGCACGTTGAAACCTTCCGGCACGAGGCCGGCGTCCAGAATGAGCGGCCCGGATGCCGGAAGCTCGACGAGCCGCTCGATACTTAGCCCAACGGCGTTATGAGTCTCGCAGTCTGCGGCGCTCATGTCGATCTTGATCAGCGCATGACCGGGCTCGGCACCGGGCGCGCGCAGACTTGCACCCACCAGGAGCGAGACCACGACCACGGCCGCAACACTCGCCAACGCCTGTCTCCGAGCCCCCATGAATTCCTCCGCAGAAAGCGCAACATATGCGCAACCATACGTCGAAACTCAGGACCATGCAAGATGTGGCGGCAAACAGCCCGCGCGTCCTACTCCGCCGGGACACCGCCTTCCTTCTTCTTCATCTTGTCGAACATCTCCCACACGCCGCTATCGCCGTGCCAAGCGCCCTTGGTGGCACCCTTGGAGTATTCGGTGGCGCGAGCCTCGAAGAAGTTGGCGTGTTCGACGCCGTTGAGGATTTCCGTCAGCCACGGGATCGGGTGTTCCTTGACCCCATAGATGGTCGGCAGTTTCAGCTGCTTCATGCGCCAGTCGGCGATGTAGCGGATGTACTGCTTGATGTCCTCCGGCGTCATGCCTTCGACCTCGCCGGCCTCGAAGGCGAGTTCGATGAACTTGTCTTCCAGCTTCACCACCGTCTTGCAGCAATCGGCAATGTCATCCTTCACGCCCTGGGTCAGGGCGCCGGTCTCGGCCGCGAACGTATGGAACAGGCGCATCATGCCTTCGCAGTGCAGCGATTCATCGCGCACCGACCAGGAGACGATCTGCCCCATGCCCTTCATCTTGTTGAAGCGCGGGAAATTCATCAGCATGGCGAAAGATGCGAACAGCTGCAGCCCCTCGGTGAAACCGCCGAACACGGCCATCGAGGTCAGGATGTCCTTCTCGGTGTCGCAGCCGAACTGGCCGAGATAGTCATGCTTCGCCGCCATCTCCTGGTATTCCATGAAGGCGGAGAATTCGCTGTCCGGCATGCCGATGGTTTCCAGCAACAGCGCATAGGCCGCGATGTGGATCGTCTCCATGTTTGAGAAGGCGGCCAGCATCATGCGCACTTCAACCGGCTTGAAGAGCGGCATGTAGTTTTCCATGTAGTTGGCGCCGACCTCGACGTCCGACTGGGTGAAGAAGCGGAAGATCTGCGTGAGCAGATTGCGTTCCTTGTCCGTCAGCTTGGTCGCCCAGTCCTTGCAGTCCTCGCCGAGCGGAACTTCTTCCGGCATCCAGTGAACCTGCTGCTGACGCTGCCAGAAATCATAGGCCCACGGATAGCGGAACGGCTTGTAGGTCAGGCTCGGGCTCAGAAGAGTCGGCGCTTTCTCGGCAGACAGGGTCATGGTCGCAGCTCCCACGGGGCGGAACGGAATCGGATCGAACACAAGATATTGTGCCCATCCTTTCCAAAACGTCTACAGATTGATGCGGTCTGGACGGCAGGCGGCTGTGGAGAGTGCGCGATTCGCCTGTAATTCGCCATGCCTGGCTTAACCGGGTGCGGCGCTGTGTCCGGGCCCGAAACGCCTTACCAGGTCCAGTTCACCGTGACAGCGCCGAATTCCTCGGTCTCGTCGAAACTGGTGACACCGGCGACGTGCTTGTACTCGCGGCGCACGTAAGCCAGCGACAGATCCACTTCACCGAAACGCACCGCGACACCGGCCTGGGCATCGCCCACAACCTGCCGCTGGGCCAGCTGCATCGCGTTGGAGAAATCGACCCCCTTTGACGGGTCGTACATCAGCGCGCGCCGGTCAGCACCCGCGAAGACATACCAGCGCGACCGCTCGCTCTCGGCGCCACGCAGATACTGGCCGACCCGCACTTCCGCACCGGCCCCGGCCGCCGACCCTTCCGGACCGACACTCAGGCCAGCACGCGGCGTGAAGGAGACATCGAGCTCCTCACCATTGCCGGCCGTCTCGAAGCGTCGCTCGTAATTGACCGCCACCGTCGCTTCGCGCTCACCGCGGTCGATCACGACCGGCGAATACCCGTCTCCGCGCGGCGAGAAGAGACGCTGCGCCCGGTCGCTGCCGGCCGGGTCGACAATTGCAACCTCCAGGGTGCCCGCCTCCCCCAGATCGACCCGGGCCCCCTGTTGCGATGTCAGCGAGGCTAGCGGCGCTCCACCGAAGGGGTCGTCATTCATGGAGAGCGCCGACAGGGCAACACGGGCAGCCGCTGGCGATAGCGGCCGGACCTCGCCCTCGGCGCGGAACTGATCCTGGATCATGCGGGACGACGACGCCCATTCGCTGGCTGCATCGCCCGGCTCAATGAACACATAAGCAACACCGCCCAGCGCAATCGCACCGGCTGTCATAAGCTCGGCTGTCCGCCCCAGTCTCATCATTCATCCCCTCTGCGCCCAGACTAGCAATCGGCGCGCGAAGCGCATGCTGATTCACTCCAGACGCGAGGAAAGGTTAACCCGCGCGCGTCTCAGGGTCCATCACTAGACCATGACACAGCGCAATATCGCAGGCGCGGCAATTGGCAGAACCAATAATGCTCGGGCACGGACAGGGTTAAAATGCGGACAAAATGAGAAAGGGGACAGCGAAACGCCATCCCCTTTCCGGGGGCCGGTCTCTCCCCCTCGAAGGACCGGCCGGTATCTGGCGTTCGCCTACTGGCAGGCGAGGCACTCTTCGTAATCCGTCGGCGCGGCGGCTTCCATCGACTTTTCGGTTTCCGACTTTTTCTCGGAACCGGCATAGGCCGCCCGCTGCACCGATTTGGAGCGGCAATAATAGAGCGACTTCACGCCCTTCTCCCAGGCCGACCAATGCAGCATGTGCAGGTCCCACTTATCGATATCGCCCGGCAGGAAGATGTTGAGCGACTGCGACTGGCACACGAAGGGCGTGCGGTCGGCGGCATGCTCGATCACCCAGCGCTGGTCGATCTCGAATGCTGTGCGGAACAGCGCCTTCTCGTGCTCGTCCAGCCCGTCGAGATGCTGGACCGAGCCTTCGTGCTCGAGAATTGAGGCCCAAACGGCCGGCGTGTTGAGCCCTTTGGCCTCCAGCGCTTCTTCCAGCTTCGGATTCTTCACCGTGGTCGAACCCGACAGGGTCTTGTGGGTGTAGACATTGGCCGGGATCGGCTCGATGCCGGCAGAGACGCCACCGCAGATGATCGAGATCGACGCCGTCGGCGCAATCGCGAGCTTGTGCGAGAAGCGCGCCTTCACACCGGACGCCTCGGCATCCGGACAGGCACCGCGCTCTTCGGCCAGCTTCACCGACGCGGCGTCGGCCGCGGTGCGGATATGCTTGAAGAGCTTCATGTTCCACGACTTGGCCATGGCGCTTTCAAACGGCGCATTCATCTGCTGCAGGAAGGTGTGGAAGCCCATCAGGCCCAGACCGACCGAACGCTCCTGGATTGCGGAATAGACAGCGCGGTCCATCTCGGCCGGCGCACGGTCGATAAAGTCCTGCAGGACATTGTCGAGGAAGCGGTAGATGTCCTCGATGAAATCCGGCTCGTCCTTCCACTCCAGGTATTTCGCCGCATTGAGCGAGGAGAGGCAGCACACCGCCGTGCGCTCCTGGCCCTTGTGGTCGAAACCGGTGGGCAGCATGATTTCGGCGCACAGGTTCGACTGGCGCACTTTCAGGCCCAGCTTGCGCTGGTGGGCGGGCAGCGCATTGTTCACCGTATCGGAGAAGATGATGTAGGGCTCACCGGTCTGCAGGCGCAGCTCGATGATCTTCTGCCACAGCTTGCGGGCATTGACCGTCTTCACCACCTCGCCCGACTTCGGCGACTTCAGCTCGAACCCCTCGTCATTAGCGACAGCATTCATGAAGGCGTCGGAAATGTTGAGACCGTGGTGCAGGTTCAGGGACTTGCGGTTGAAGTCGCCCGATGGCTTGCGGATCTCGAGGAATTCCTCGATTTCCGGATGGTGGACGTCGAGATAGACGGCCGCCGAACCGCGGCGCAGCGAGCCTTGGGAAATCGCCAGGGTCAGGCTGTCCATCACGCGGATGAAGGGAATGATGCCCGACGTCTGGCCGACCTCGCCGATCTTCTCGCCGATCGAACGGACATCGCCCCAATAGGTGCCGATACCGCCGCCATTGGAGGCAAGCCAGACATTCTCGGTCCAGGTGCCGACAATGTCGTCCAGGCTGTCGCCCACCGAGTTCAGGAAGCAGGAGATCGGCAGGCCGCGATCGGCACCGCCATTGGACAGGACGGGCGTCGCCGGCATGAACCACAGGCGCGAGATATAGTCGTAAAGACGCTGGGCGTGCCTGCCATCATCGGCATAGGCCGTCGCGACGCGCGCAAACATGTCCTGATAGGACTCGCCCGGCAGCAGGTAGCGGTCTTCCAGAGTCTTCTTGCCGAACTCGGTCAGCAGCGCATCGCGCGACCGGTCGACCTTGACGCTTTCCACCAGGCGCAGGTGCGTGCTGGCCGAGGATTTGGGCTTGCCGCGGCGAGCCGGACGCGTCTTGGCAACGTCGGTTTCCATCTGGCGATTTGTGGCCGAATCCAGTGGCGACATGATGGCATTACTCCCCAAGCCCGAGGCAAAAAATACTGTCGCGCGGTAGACAGCGCCGCGCAGCGAACGAACCCGAAAGGTCGAAAGAAACTCTGTATAGTGTGTCGCTGTCACCAGCCGACCCAACATATAGTGGATCAACGCGAAGGGCCGGTCAACGCCCAGAATGGTCCGCGGGCGGATTTTTTAGTTAACAAATCCTGAATGCGCAGCGGGGCCCGTCACCCCCGATTAAACCGGATGAGAGGGCCCCGCAACAGGGTTAAATCCCGTTAATACAGGCGATCAGGACAGGTTCAGAAGTTCGGGGTCGCCACCCTGGGCGGCGATGTTGATCGTGACCGTCCGCTCGCCGGCAAACCGGTGCAGATAGTGCGGGCCGCCGGCCTTGGGACCCGTGCCTGACAGGCCTTCCCCGCCGAAGGGCTGTACGCCCACAACGGCGCCGACCATGTTCCGGTTCACATAGACATTGCCCGCCGGAACGATGGACTGAATTTGCCTGTGGAAAGATGCCAGACGCGAATGGATGCCCAGGGTGAGCCCGTACCCCTTCGCCGCCAACTCGCGCGCAATGGCCGCGACATCGCGGCGCTTGAAGCGCACGACGTGCAGAATCGGGCCGAACACTTCGCGATCAAGCATGTCGAGTGAAGGCAGTTCCACCAGGGCGGGCCCGAAGAAGAAGCCGCGCTCGGAAAGCTCTACATCGTCGATCTTCTTGATCACCTTCGCGGCCGCTTCCATGCGCTCCATGTGGCGCAACAGGATTTCACGCTGCTCATTGTCGATCACCGGGCCGACATCGGTCGCGGGATCCATGGGGTCTCCAAGCTGCAGCTCGTCCATCGCACCGGACAGCGACTCGATCAGCTCGTCCGCCGTATCCTCCGGCACGAAGATGACGCGCAGCGCCGAACAGCGCTGACCGGCCGACCCGAAGGCCGACATGATCGCGTCGTCGACGACCTGTTCGCGCAGTGCGGTGGTATCAACGAACATGCCGTTGAGGCCGCCGGTCTCCGCGATCAGCGGTGCGATTGCGGTCTCCCGCGCGGCCAGTGACCGGTTGATCGCGCGGGCGACTTCCGTCGAGCCCGTGAAGGCCACGCCCTGGGTGCGCGGATCATTGGTCAGCGCCGCACCGATGATCTCGCCCGTGCCCGGCAGGAAATGCAGCACGCTGGCCGGCAAACCAGCCTTCTGGAACATGCGGACCGCCTCGAACGCCACCAGCGGGGTCTGTTCGGCTGGCTTGGCAATAACGGCATTGCCCGCCGCCAGCGCCGCGGCGATCTGGCCGGTGAAGATCGCCAGCGGGAAGTTCCACGGGCTGATGCAGACAAAGACGCCTCGCCCCTTCAGGCCCAGATGGTTCGTCTCGCCGGCCGGCCCGGGCAGGCGGACATCCGAATCGAACTCGCGCTCGGCCTGGGCCGCGTAGTAGCGGCAGAAATCGACCGCCTCACGGACTTCGGCAATACCGTCATTGAGCGTCTTGCCCGCCTCGCGTGCCATCAGCACGATCAGGCGTTCCATATCCGCTTCCATCGCATCGCCCATGGCCCGCAGGATCGCGCCGCGCGCCTTGCCGCCGCGCGCATCCCAGGCCGGCTGGGCGGCGATGGCGATTTCAAAGGCGGCATTCACATCGTCGACCGACGCATCGACCGCCGTACCCACATACTCGCCGGAATCCACCGGTGACATGATATGGTGAGCGGCGCCGTCCAGCAGCTTGCCATTGACCAATGGCGCGGCCGTGATCGGTTCCGCCGTCTCGAAATCGCGGAAGGCTTTTGCCAGGCTGGCACGCACGCGCGCCTGGGCCAGGTCGAGCCCCTTCGAATTCGCACGCTCCTCGCCGTAGAGATCGACAGGCAGCGGGATGCGGGCATGACGGTCGATCATCTCCGCATCACGGAACGGGCCGCGCGCCACGTCTTCGACCGGCACTTCCGGATCGAGAAAGGAATGCACAAAGGACGTGTTCGCCCCGTTCTCCAGCAGGCGGCGCACGAGATAGGGCAGCAGGTCTTCATGGCTGCCGACCGGCGCATAGATGCGCACCGGACGCGCCTCGTGAAGCTTGGCAGCAGCGGCATAGAGCGCATCGCCCATGCCGTGCAGGCGCTGGAACTCGTAATGCTCCACACCAGCCTGCTGCGCCATTTCACGCACCGCGCACAGCGAGTGGGCATTGTGGGTCGCGAACTGGGAGTAGATCTGGTCCGGCGCGGTCAGCATGACCCGCGCGCAGGCGAGATAGTTCAGATCGGTCGCCGGCTTGGTGGTCCACACCGGGAAGTCCGGCCAGCCCATTTGGTGGGAAAACTTGATCTCGGTATCCCAGTAGGCGCCCTTCACCAGGCGCACCAGGAAGCGGCGCTCGGTTTCGCGACCCAGATCGATCAGGCGCTCAACAACGAAGCGCGCGCGCTTCTGATAGGCCTGCACGGCCAGCCCCAGCCCCTGCCAGCCGGCAAGGTCCGGCTCAAGCGCCAGCCGCTCGAGCAGTTTCAGCGAGACGACCAGACGATCCGCTTCCTCGGCGTCGAGGCAGAAGCCGATATCATAGGACTTGGCCAGCTTGGCCTGTTCGAGCAGTTTCGGATAGAGCTCGGCCATGACCCGCTCTTCCTTCACCGCCAGGTATTTCGGGTGCAGCGCCGAGAGCTTCACGGAGACACCGTGTTCCAGCTCGACCGGCTTGTCGCCACGCACCTTGCCGACCGCATCGATCGCATCGATATAGCGCTTGTGGTAGCGCTCGGCATCGGCCGCGGTGCGGGCGCCCTCACCCAGCATGTCGAAGGAGCACAGCGCACCCTCACCCTTCTTCGCCCGCTTGATGCCTTCGGCGATGCTGCGGCCCAGAACAAATTGCTCGCCCATAATCCCCATGGCGCGGAACACCGCCGCCCGGATAACCGGCTCGCCCAGGCGCGCCGTCATCTTGCGCCAGTAGTCGCCAGGGTTCTGGCGCGCATCCGGATCAACGTCGATGATCGAACCGGTCAGCATCAGGCCCAGCGTGGACGCATTGACCAGCCAGTTCTCGGACCGGCCCATGTGCTCGGCCCAGGCACCACCGGAAATCTTTTCCGCGATCAGCCGGTCGGCAGTCGGCGCATCCGGGACACGCAGCAGCGCCTCGGCCAGGCACATCAGCGCCAGGCCTTCCTTGTTGGACAGGCCGAATTCCTGCAGGAAACTGTCCATCAGGCCGCGCGAACGCGTGGTCGCACGCGCCGTTTTCACCAGCTCGATGGCATCGTCATGAACACGCTTGCGAGCGTCTGCATCCAGACCCGTTTCGTCCGCGAGACGCTTCACGGCAGCGCTCTCATCGGCGAACTTCACCGAATCCAAATCATCCCAGCGCAGGGCTTCACGGGTCTGGACATTCATAACTGAAACTCCCACTCCAGCAAGTGAACGGCCCGGACAATGGTCCGGTCTTTTCGTCGGGGCAAGACAAGTGTGCGGGTCATTTATGTTCACATGCGGCTAATTTATAACCGCGAAACACCGGAGAGCCGGTAACTTCGCCCAAACATTGCGTGATCTTGGTTCGCGACCCGCCAACGGACAATTTCCTGTCCGCATTTCCACCGGTAGCGGCAGGGTATTTTGCGCAGCAAAGCGTCCACCGGACGCGGTCCGCGCGGCGGATAACCGCTTTCTTTCCTTCAAGCCAGCGCTTTCGCCAGTATGCTAATGGCTGACATGCCGGACCGGTTCCGCTAAACGCGGCGGGCCCCCGGTTGAACCGGCCACACTATCGGCCCGAAAGCGGCCCGGAAAACGGATCGAGATGACCGACAACACCCATCCCCTCGAAGACGAAACCACCCAGACCGGCACGCAGCTGCAGACCACGGCGGACGATATGGAAGAACGTCCCCAGCGGATCATGCTGGTGACCGATGCCTGGGAACCGCAGATGAATGGCGTTGTGCGCACGCTCTCGCGCACCGTCGCGGAATGCCGCGAGATGGGACACCAGATCGAGGTGATCCATCCGGGCCTCGGCTACAAGACCTTCCCGCTGCCCACCTATCCGGAGATCCAGCTCGCCATCAATGCGCGCGGCGACATCGCACGGCGCTTCAAGGAGTTCGAGCCGGAAGCGATCCATATCGCGACCGAAGGCCCGCTGGGTCAGGCGGCACGCGGGATCTGCAAGAAGTGGGGCCTGCCCTTCACGACGAGCTACCACACGAAATTCCCGGAATACGTCAACGCCCGCTTCCCCTTCATCCCGCTCTCGGCGGGTTATGCCTTCATGCGCTGGTTCCACAACGCTTCGGGCCGCATCATGGTGACGACGCCCTCCATGCGCGACGACCTCGCCGCACGCGGCTTCAAGAATCTCACCGCCTGGGCACGCGGCGTCGACATCGAACTGTTCAACCCGGACAAGCGCCGCATGAATGGCGAAGATGTCTATGAAGGCCTTGAGCGCCCGATCTGGGTGAATGTCGGCCGGATCGCGGTTGAGAAGAATATCGAGACTTTCCTCAAGCTCGACCTGCCCGGCACCAAGGTTGTGGTCGGCGACGGCCCGCAGCGCGAGGAGCTGAAGCAGAAATTCCCCGGCGCGGTCTTCCCGGGCTCGAAATTCGGTGACGAGCTGGCGCGCTATTTCGCCGATGCCGACGTCTTCGTCTTCCCGTCCTGGACCGACACGTTCGGCCTGGTAAATCTGGAGGCGATGGCCTGCGGCACACCGGTTGCAGCCTTCCCCGCCCACGGCCCCAAGGACATCATCCCCGGCTCCGGTGGCGGCTTCATCAATGACGATCTGCGCCAGGCCTGCCTGGACTGTCTGGAAATCGACCGCGCGGCGCCACGGGCCCACGCCGAAAAGCACTCCTGGAAGCAGTGCGCCATCGACTTCGTCGAGAACCTCACGCCGCACCCCAAACCGGAACGCCGCCGCTTCTGGCGCCGCCTGCGCCGTCAGAAGTCGCTGTACTGAGGCAGTACGCGCGATCCGAGAACGAAAAAAGCGCCGGTGAAGACCGGCGCTTTTTAGTCTCTTGGCCGATGTAGCGGCCGGTCAGTCCGGCGCCTGCGTCATCGCCTCCAGCGACTGCGCCTGGTGGGCGATTGCGTCACGCGCGCCATCCGCGAGCGGGATCAAGCCGCGATCGGTCAGATAGCCGAACTCGCCCCAGGCCGCGTCCGAGGTGAACTCGGCGACATAGTCGGCCAGACCCGGTACGATCGCCGCGTGCTGGTTCTTCACATAGAAGAAGAGCGAACGGGAGACTGGATAGCTGCCGTCGGATATCGCGTCGAACTCCGGCGCCACGCCGTCGATCGTCACGCCGTAGAGACGGTCGTAGTTCTGGTCGAGGAAGGAATAGCCGAACACGCCGAAGGCGTCGGGCGTGTTAACCAGCGTCTGGACAATGGCGTTGTCATTCTCGCCCGCATCGATCCAGCGGCCATCTTCGCGGATCCGGCCGGCAATGCTTTCGAACCGGTCATGATCGGCGCCGGCGAGGTCCGACATGCAGTCGATGCCTTCGGCACCGGCCTGCATGGCCAGTTCGACGAATGCGTCGCGCGTGCCCGAGGTCGGCGGCGGACCGAACACCTCGATCCGCTGACGCGGCAGGGACGGATCGATGTCCGACCAGCGCTGGTTCGGATTGGCGACAAAGGACGAGCATGTATCGTCCGCGGGCACTTCCGAGGCCAGAGCCAGCCAGAGCTGGGTCAGCGTCAGGTCCAGCTCTTCAGTCGTGTCGCTGGCCGACCCCATGACGATGCCGTCATAGCCGATCCGCACCTCTGTGATCTCGCGCACACCATTATTCTGGCAGCGCTCGAACTCGGACGCGTGCATGCGGCGCGAGGAATTCACGATGTCCGGGTGCTCGGCACCGACACCGGCGCAGAACAGGCGAAAACCACCGCCCGAGCCCGTCGATTCGACCACCGGTGTGGAGAACTGGGTCTTCGCACCAAAGCTTTCGGCAACCGCCGTGGAGAACGGAAAGACCGTCGAGGAACCGACGATGCGGATCTGCTCTCGCTGCTGGAGTGCATAGGCGCCGGCCGTACCGACAACGGTTGCCAGGAGCACCGCGGTGAGTTTTTTGAACGCTGACATCGGTGGGTTCCCTCGTAATTGCCTTTTCGCGGTTTCGCCTAGCGCCGAATTGAGACGAAACCAAGTCCTATCCGATGAGCGGATACCGTTCGGCTAGACCAGGCGCTTGCGCAGCAACTGCGACAAGAGGTCGATGGCGCTGACAGCGATAACGATGACAATGACGATGGCGGCAGTGCGCTGATAGTCGAAGGCTCGAACGGCTTCGAACAGGATCTGGCCGATACCGCCTGCACCGATAAGGCCCAGCACGGTCGCCGAGCGCGCATTGGACTCGAACCGGTAGAGGCCGAACGAGGTCCACAGCGGCGCGACCTGGGGAATGACCGCCCAGATCACTTCGTGCAGCGGCACCGCACCGGTAGCGCGGACGCCCTCTACAGGCCCGTCATCGACCGCCTCGACGGCCTCCGAGAACAGTTTGGCCAGCACACCGGTGGTGTGCACCGCAAGCGCCATCACCCCGGCCAGCGGTCCCAGGCCAACGGCGGCGATGAAGACCAGCGCGATGATCAGCTCGTTGATCGATCGGAACACGTCCATCAGCCGGCGCACAGGCTGGACGATCCAGGCCGGCGCCACATTGCGGGCCGACAGCAAGCCGAACGGAATGGCCGCGAGAACCGCAATGAATGTGCCCCAGATCGCGATCTGCACGGTGATGATCATCTGCGGCACGGCTTCGCTGAAACCGTGGGTGAGATTTTGCCAGTAGCTGGCGCGCGAGGCCGGTGAAAGGTCTTCCGGGAAGAAGCCCGCGATGAACTCGCCCATATCGCCGGCATTCTCGACCAGCAAGTAGGACCGGTCCATATCGGCGCTGTCGAAGCTCCAGACGAGGATGATCACCACGCCCGCCGCGATCACGGCATTCGCGAGCCGCTCGGTCAGCGGCACACGAGGGCCGGGCCCGCGCGGGGCGGAGGCCCACAGAAGGAGTGTCAACAGCACCAGGACGAGCGCCAGTATCACGCCGGAGGCCAGCCAGTTGATCTGCGAGCTGGCAGCCGCTTCCGCCGGGCCGGCCGCCGCCAGGCCCTCAACGGCACTGGCCTGGCTGATCAGTCCGGTATTGCCGGCCTCGACTTCGGCCAGGCGCTGTTCCAGCTCGGCCACCCGCGCTTCGCGCTCTGCCTCGGTCAGATCGGGATCGTTCCGGGCTTCCGTCAGGTCACGCACGATCTCCAGCTGCACAATGGGATCGAGGTGCGCGTTCGAGGACGGCAGGAAGAGACCGAAATACAGCGGCTCCAGCACGTCACGCGCCGCCGCGATCTCTTCCGGCGTGCCCATGCGGCCGTAATTCATGAAGAAGTATTGCAGGCGCTGCCTGGCTTCCTCGTCCAGATC
This sequence comes from Maricaulis sp. ABE4_448, assembly GCF_056160825.1. Classification (NCBI taxonomy): domain Bacteria; kingdom Pseudomonadati; phylum Pseudomonadota; class Alphaproteobacteria; order Maricaulales; family Maricaulaceae; genus Maricaulis; species Maricaulis sp. ABE4_448. The sequence goes on along the minus strand of NZ_JBSWXX010000004.1, from coordinate 362,279 downwards.
CGCACGCCAGATTATCGGATCGGTCTGGATGGCCGGCGAGGTCCACACGACGCGGATACGGCTGGCGATATCCGGACGGGTCCGCGCCAGCAGCGTCATATTGGTCGTGTTGTTGGTCGCCACATCCACCAAACCGTTTGCCACGGCGAGCGCATTGGCTTCGTGATTGGCGTTGCGCACCGAGTTGAAGCACTCGCCCGGATCGATACCGCGCGGCGCGAAGATAAAGGCTGAGGGCACGAGATATCCCGAGGTGGAGTTCGGGTCGCCCATGCCGAAATCGATCGACCCGTCACAGGACAGAACGTCCTCGACGGACTGGATCGGACTGTCGACCGGCACGATAAGCACCGAGTTATAGCCCTCAGATCCGTCCGGATAGGTCGCCTTTGCGAAGACCTGGCCGCCGCCCAGGCGCACAGCCTGCAGGCCGGAGAAGTTGGAGAACCACGCCACCTGGATCGAGCCATAGCGCATGGCCTGGATCATCCCGGCATAGTCGGACGCGTAGAAGGGCTCGACATCATAACCGGTCCACTCCTCCATCGCGGCGATGAAGGGGCGCCAGTTGGATTCCAGGTTGGACGAGCTTTCCGTAGCAATGATGCCAAAATTCAGCGTGCGGCGCTCGCCGCTTTCCGGGGCCGCACCGGACGCTGCATCCGGCCCGGTCTGCGGTGCGGAGCAGGCCGACAGGCCCAGAACGAGGCTGACAAGCATGATCCGGACGAGGATCTGGCAGAGCGCGCGGATCATTCCTCGCCTCCATAGAAGGCGGTTTCAAATTCGGGGCCGTAGATCTCGATCAGCTTGGCGCGGTCGAGACCATTGGACGGGCCGTCATAGACGATCCGGCCCTTGTTGAGCGCGACCGTGCGGTCGCAATAACGCTGGGCGTAGTCGACCTGGTGTAGCGTCACGACGACGGTCAGGCCGTCGCTCTGGTTCAGCTCGCGCAGCAATTCCATCACCTTGCGCGCAGAGACCGGGTCGAGCGAGGCAATCGGCTCGTCGGCAAACAGGACCTCGGCGCCCTGCACCAGCGCGCGGGCAATCGCGCCACGCTGCTGCTGGCCGCCGGACAGGTTGGACGCGCGCCGGGCTGCAAATTCTTCCATGCCCACGCGTTCCAGCGCGTCCATGGCGGCCTGCTTCACCGAATTGGGGAACATCCCCAGCGCACCGCGCCAGAGCGGCAGGCGCCCCAGAGCTCCCAGCATGACATTGCCGAACAGCGACAAACGCCCGACCAGATTGAACTGCTGGAAGATGAAGCCCAGCCGCGCGCGGTTCTTGCGAACGCGCGAGGCGATCTTGCCGCGCGACTGCATCGTCTGGCCCAGCACGGCGACCGGCCCGGACGTGCTGTCCGCCGGCTGCAGCGCGGCAGCCACACGCAGGAGGGTGGACTTTCCTGATCCGGACGGCCCGATCAGGGCCACCATTTCACCTGGTTCAACCGCAAGGCTGACATCGTCGAGCGCTCGGGTCTCGCCGAATGTCATACGGACATTTTCGGCTTTGAGCGCCGGCACGGCGTCTGTCATCTTGAAAACACCCCTTGTACGCCCTGCCCTTGTGGCGCAGTCGCATGACACTTTTGTGACAGGAGCAACATGTTTCTCACCCACGCCGCAACCCTGATTCTCATCATCGCGCTTAGCGCCCTGTTCTGGATCGACTTTCGAACATACCGCCTGCCCGACGCAATCACCTTGCCGCTGATCGCAACCGGCCTGGCACTCAACACATTCGTGTTCTCGACGCCATGGGCGTCACTGATCGGCGCCGCGACCGGCTATCTGGCCTTCGTCGGGGTCGAGATTCTCTTCCGTTGGGTCACAGGCCGTAACGGTTTGGGACGCGGAGACGCCAAGCTGATCGCGGCCGGCGGGGCATGGTGCGGTGGCTGGCTGCTGCCGGCCATGGTGCTCGTGGGCACGGGCAGCGCGCTCCTGTTCGTACTTGGCAAAGCCGTCGTGCAGCGCCGCCTGCCGCGACGCGACGAGGCCTTTGCCTTCGGCCCCTGGCTGGCTGTCGGGATTGCCGCAGGCTGGATCTACCGCGCCTACGGGCCCGGCCTCTATCCGGTGCTCTAGGCGATACTAGCGGTCTGCCGCCGTCCGGCAGGCATAATGCCCGATCAGCGGCACGACGCGGGTCTGGCCGTTCGGCTGCAGCACCCGCATCACCACACGCTCGATACGCTGGCCGGTCGGCAAGGGCTCGCCGACCCGGCCGGTGAGGCGGATATCGAGCGCGCGAGCCGGATCGACATAATCGCGGCGATAGCTCTCACCCGCGACATAGGGTGCCTCGCGCGACGGCGTATAGAAGCCGTGCTCGGCGCCATTGGCGTAGACGCGGGCAAAGCCCTCGGTCTCGTTCTCGAAGGCAACAAAGCGATGCGCCGGATCAGCAGTCCAGAAAAAGGTGGCACAGGCACCGGCTTCCAGCGTTTGCGGTGGCAGCGCGCCGGCCGTTTCAACGGCCGCCGCCGGAGCCGGGTCGGGCCGCGCCTGGCTCAGCGCTGGCGGCCGCGGCAGCTGCGTGGAGGCGCTACCGGCCGTCGCCGTACAGGCGGACAGGACCAGCCCGGCCGCAAGAAGAAGCAGTCCGTCAGCGGTTCGCACCATAAACTCCCTGTCCCTGCGCCTGCCAGCCCTCGCCCTCGGCCTCGGCCTCGAAACCGCCCAGCGCCAGGACTTCGGTCAGTCCCGGACGTACCGTATCGACCGAGACCTGCCAGTCATAGCCCTCGACGCGAAGCCGGGCGCTGCCCTCAACCGTCATGTCGGCACTTTCGCCGGAAAAGACGAGTTCCAGGTCGTCACCATTGCAGGCCAGCATGCCATCCAGCGCCGGCGCGTCGATATTGTAGGGCGCGGCCAGGGCCGCCAGCGCATCCGACCGCGCCGAACCGGTGGCGCTTCCGCAGCGCCCCTCCGCCAGGTCGAGCTGTGCGATGCGCACAAAGACCGGCGCACGCGGGTCCAGCCCGGTACTGCCAGTCTCAGTCAGACGGCCCAACGGCATGGTGAGCGACACGTTTTCCAACTGCACCCGGCCTGGCGCGATAATCGCGTGGCCATCGCCGGACAGACCACTGTCCGTCACGCGCCAGTCCACCGCCACATGTCCGGTCAGAAGTGCCAAAGGTGACACGGACACGGCCGTTTCGCGAATGCGCTCACCGCCGATGCGCAGTCCATAGACGCGGCCGTTCCAGACCGTGCCGAACACATCGTCATAACCCAGCTGCCCGGCGCCACCGGTGGCAATCGCCACGGCCTTCAGCGGCATGAGTACAATCAGCCAGACCGCCAGCATGGCCAGTACGAGAAGAATGCGCCCGATCATCGGCCGCCTCCCTGACGGCGCAGCACAAAGGACGCCTCGACAATGCCTTCGCCCGCCCGGTCCATGGTGGAGGATGCCACCTGGATACCGAAACCGGTCTCCAGCTCGACCAGCCAGGCCATCACGGCGCGGCTGTCGGCGCGATCGATATTCACGGTCAGCGAACCGTCGTCCGCCGGGACCATGCGCGCCAGCGCAATCTCGTGGCGAAGCGCGGTCGCGCCCGCCACCGATCGCAGCGAGCGGCTGGTATCGGCCTCTTCACGCGTTTCCGCTGCGAGCTGGCGATAGCTACGGGCATCGTCCTGGATCGAACGGTATAGCCGCATCGCCGCGGCATAGTCGTCGCGGGCGCGATCGTTGAAGCCGACCAGCGGCTGAACGACCAGCACACTGACCGCCAGCGCCAGCACCAAGCCGCCGGCGACGCCGAGCAGGATCTGCTCGCGAAGGCTTCGGCCGCCCCAGACCTGTTCGAACATGCCGGTCACAGTATTCATCGCAGCCTCACCGTAAACTCGCCCTGGATGGCCTGTCCGCTCTCTCGCGCGCCGCCATCCTCCAGCGCAATACCCAGCGTGCCGGCCCGCGTATTGAGCGCATCGAAGTCCGCAAAATCTGTATAGATCGCCGAGACAGACAGTTCGGAGCGGGCCTGGTCGAACCGCACATGATCGATCCGCACCCGCTCATTGCCCGACGTCAGCTCGCCCAGCGCCGCCATCAGCTGCAGGTAGGACGACGCCTCCCCGCCACCGAGACCGGACAGGCGCGCGGCGAGCAAGCGTTCGGCTTCAGCCGGAATGACCTGCCGGGTAACGTCCGGCACTGCCGCGCGGAACTCGGCGATACTCGCGGCGTCGAAACGCTCGGCCTGCAGGCGGTAATAGACACCCTCGCCCGCCATCAGCGCACAAAAAGCCACCAGCAGACCCGCCGCCAACGCCACCGGTCTGCGGATCGGCCCCAGCAGGCCGCGCCAGTCGACCGTCGTCTTCAGCCGGTCGCCCAGCAGCGGCGGCAGCGCCGCAACGAATTCGGCCGGCAGGGCGCTGGCCTTGAGATCAAGATCGCCGCGCGGCATCTGGCGAAAATTCTCGCCCGCCAGGCCGAGGGATGCCGAGACAGCGACCGTGCCGCCGCCCGCGCCCTCGACCAGCGGACCGATCACCGGATCAAAGAGTCTGTGATCCATGGCGCCGCCCACCGCGTCGCCCGGTTTGCGAATATCTGCGCCATACAGCCAGAGAATACTGTCGCCCCGGTCGAACAGGGTCAGCGCCACATCGCGCTCGGCAGCAGCGATACAGTCGGGAATCACCCAGGCCGGGCGCACGACCGCCTCGCCGATCCGTGTCGCCCACTGCGCGACGCGCTGGCGGTCTGCCGCCATCACCCAGCGGCGGCCATCCTCGGCGCGGGCACCGGGCACGATCTCGGTCGAGGCGAGCGAAGAGGCCAGCGCCTCCTCGATCATGTAGGGCGCCGCCTGCCAAGCGTCGCGTTCACCGCGTGCGGGCAGGTCGATCAGGCCGAGAAAAACATCTTCCGACGGCAACAGGACCAGGGTCCGGCTGACGCCTTGTGTGTCCGGCAGGTCCAGCGGCTCGCCGGGTTCGGCGGCACCGGACGCGCGGCGCACCTGGCCGGCACGGTCGATGATGGACCAGTGCAGCCTGTCCTGCTCGTCCAGCCTGAGGATCAGGTCCTGGCTCATGAAACGCTTCCGTAATTCTGCGAGAGACGGCGCACCTGCCCGCCTCCCAGGCTCTGCACCAGCCCGTTCAGCGCAAACCGCTGGCCGGCATGGGCGACATGGATCTCGATCTCGAAATAGCGGGTCTCGATGCCGACGCGTTCGCGCACCGAGGCGTCCGGATCGAGCTCGCGCACAACGTCGAGCGCCCAGAACGCCTCTTCAGTATCGAATCCCGAGGCCGGCCGGTTCAAAAGCAGGCCTTCGATCGCCGAACGCGACAGCCCGCCGTTAAAGGCCACCGCAAGCAGCGGCCACTGCGCGGCGGTCAGCGTGTTGATATTCAGCGCCAGCGCCTCGCCGGTCGGGCGCACGCAGACCAGCGGCCGCAGGCGCTCATAGATGTCCGGCGTCATGGCTTCCAGCGCCAGCAGTTCGGCCCGTTCGGCCATCGGCGCATTGGCCGTACGATAGCCCGGATACAGCTCGTCCTCACCGCCGGAAGCGACCGGCCGTACATCGCTGTCGATCCAGTCGGCGGCCTGCGCAGCAATCCGCACGGCGCGGGCGGCCGGAATCTCGACGGCGCGCATCAGCTGCTCGAAACGCTCTATCTGGGCGGGATCGGCCTGCCGGTCGCCCGACGCACCGGCCGGAGCCAGGCTGTTCAGGTTGAAACAGTTGTTTCCGTCGCGCACCCGGCCGGTCAGGGCGCCCTGCTCGATCGGGAAAGTGCGCGGTCCGTTGAGCCAGTCGGCATCCGGCCGCAGGGCCCGGCGGGGATCGTCCATCGACCGGGCGATCAGGCCTTCGGTAAACTCGCGCGCGCCGATCGCATACCAGTAGGCCTGGTCGCGCACATCCATATTGGCAGAGCGCCGCATGGCAAAACGCAGATCCCCCGCCAGAGCCATGGCGAGGCTCGCCATCACCGCCACCAGCAGCAAGGCCGAAACCAGCGAGGCGCCGCGCTCGCGATGGTTCTCGAGGACCGGCCGGCTCATGGCTGCGCCTCCGGGGTCAAAAGCACATGCTCCATCGCCCCCAGCGGCGGCAGGTCGTAGCGCAAGCGCACCGCCGACGGCATCGCGCCCTGGCCGGTGTGCGACAGGAAGACCCGGTTTTGCCAGGCAGCGCCAACCAGGAACTCGACGGAGAAATCCTCGCCGCCCGCGATCAGCCGCTGGTCGGTGATCTGCGTCATCTCGCCGGGGTCGGGGTAATCACGCACCCGGCGGACGAGGTCGCCGCCGCGAACCAGATAGGTGACATGGACCAGCGAGCTGCGCGGCCGGATCAGACCCGGATTGGCACGCCCATGCCGCGTGAAAACCATCAGCACCCGCTCGTCCGCATCGGCCTCGTAATCGGCCAGCCCTGTTGCCGCGCCGGCCAGGATCCAGGGATCGCGATAACCGGCTTCGCCGCGCACCGCGCGCCGGGCGATCTGGCCCAGATCCTCGCGCAGGAGGGTGCGGGCACGGTCAATCATCGCAGTGCGGTCGAGCACGTCGGAATTGACCTCCCGAGCGCCCACACTCGACGCCATGAGGGCGACTGAAATCGCGCCGATCACAGCAAAGACGAAGACAGAGACGAGGATCTCGACGAGGGAGAAGCCGGCCTCGCGCGCCGGTGCGGCCACACTCATTGCGCCCTCCGGAACGTGTCGAGTTCAGCGCCAAGACGACCGCTCTCCGCATCGCGCACGTCCAGGTGCAGACGGACGAGACCGGCATCGTCGGTCGGGCTGACGACCAGCGACCAATCGTAATCCACTCCGGCAATCGCATAATCGCCCGAAGCAGACTGCGGCGCGCCGGGCTGCAGGATCTGGCTGTTGAGGATGTTCTCGGCCGCCACCATTGCCAGCGCCCGCTCCTGCACGGCGGCAGTATTACGCGTCGTCGCCTGGGTCATGTTCATCAGGGCAAGCCCCGCCATCGAGAGAACGGCGAGTGCCATCATCATCTCGATCAGCGTGAAACCGCTTTCAGGACTGGAGACCGGCGCGCGCATGGATCAGCCCCGTGCCGTGCGTTCGATGCGGCCGGCAGCCTGCCAGTCCAGTTCGATCTCGGCACCGTCATCGGCCGACAGGCGCAGGCGGAAAGGTTCGGTCATCCCGGCCGGATCGAACCAGATCGCCGGATAGAGCGCGGCACGAGCTGCGGCTTCTGGCGCGACCGGCCGCGTCTCCTCCACCCGCAGGCGCAGCGCGCCGTCAAAGCGGTATTCTGTCAGTGTGGGGTGGTCGCGCACCGGCCACCAGCGCCCGTCGACCAGGCGATAGAAGGCATAGCCCTCGCCCGCGTCCTCGACCGCCAACCCCACCGGCGCGCCGGATGCAATCGCCTCGGCCTCGGCCTGGTTGAGCCGTGCGGCGAGACGGTCGGCCTCGCGCTCGATCACCGGCCCGCCCGGCGTGATCGACAACGTCACGGCAAAGGCGACAATCGCCAGGATCGAGATCCCCACGAGGATCTCGATCAGCGATACGCCGGCTTCGTGGCTGGACGGATGGGCGGGCACAGCGATCATCAGCCCTGCCAGTTACCGATATCGGCGTCGAGCTCTTCACCGCCCTCGCGGCCATCCCGGCCGAGCGACCAGATGTCCAGCATGCCGTGCTCGCCCGGATAGGCGTACTGGTAGGGATTGCCCCAGGGATCGTCCGGCAGACGGCGCACATAGCCGCCTTCGCGATAATTCTCCGCCCCGCGCGGCGCCTCGACCAGCGCCTGCAGCCCGTCCTCGGTTGTCGGGTATTCGCGCATGTCGAGCCGATAGGCATCCAGCGCCTGTTCCAGCGTGGCGATATCGGTGCGCGCCTTCTGCACCATCGCCTGGTCCTGCGCAGGCAGGACATTGATCACCACGATCGTGGCCAAAAGGCCCAGAATGGTGATCGAGATCATGATCTCCAGCAGGGAGAAACCGGCCTCGCGGTCTTCCTGCGTGATGTTTGTCGTCTGAGGGGCGGAACGGGTCTGCATCGACGTCTCCCTAGCCAAGTGCCAAAGTGTTGAGTTGCAGGATGGGCAGCAGGATCGACAGAACGATCAGCACCACCACCACACCCAGGACGAGAATGATGCCGGGTTCCAGAAGGTTGAGCCCGACGGTGATGGCGCCGTCGATCTCCTGGTCCATCTGGTCCGCGGAACGGCGGAACATTTCTCCCAGAGCGCCGGAGCGCTCCCCGGCCGCAACCATGAACAGCATCAGGGCGGGGAAGCGGCCGCGCGTGGAAAGCGCATCCGAAAGACCGCGGCCGCTTTCTACATCGGTGACAACCTGGCTGATCCGCTTGCGGATGGCACGATTGCCGCTGGCGCGTGCCGCAGCGCGCAGGGCGTCCGGCAGCACCGCACCGCCTTCGATCAGGATGCCCATCGTGCGGGCGAACCGCGCCGCCTCGGCCTTGCGCAGAAAGCCGCCCAGCAGGGGCAACCGCACCATGAGCCCGTCGAACGCAGTGCGCACCGGCGCCTGGCGCAGCGCCAGCGCCCCGCCCGCGATCAGCAGGACGAGCCCGGCGAGAATGAATGGCCAGCCGGCTTGCAACGCGCCCGACAGGCCGATCATGACCCGGGTCAGGAGAGGCAGCGCCATCCCCATGCCGGTGAATTGTTCGGCAATGCGCGGCACGACGAAGGTCATCAGCATTGTCACCACGCCCATCGCGACCACGGTGAGTACCGCCGGGTAGACCAGCGCGCCGGTGATCCGGTTGCGCACGGCCTGTTCCTTTTCCAGATAATCGGCCAGCCGTTCGAGCACATGGCCCAGACCGCCCGCCCCCTCGCCCGCCGCGATCATGGCGCGGTAGACGGCCGGGAAGGATTTGGGGAAACCGTCCATCGCAACCGACAGGCGGTCGCCTTCGGAGACGCGCGCGCGCACCGCCATCAGCACCCGCTGCATGTTGTGGCGGCCGCCCTGGCGGGCCAGCAGGCCCAGCGATTCGGCGATCGGCATGCCGGCGCCGATCAGACTGGCCAGCTGGCGTGTGACCAGCATGAGTTCACGGCTGGAGATGTCCTGACGGCGCAGCTGGTCCGTCAATGACGTCTGGTCGCCTGCCGCCGCAGCCGCACGCCGGCCATCGGCCGAACGCACGGAGAGCGGCGCCATCGAGCGGCCGCGCAGTTCTCGACGGGCTGCCAGCTCGCTGTCCGCGGTAATCAGGCCTTTCGACTTCTTCCCGCGGGCATCCAGCGCTTCATACTCAAACGCCGGCATTGCGCTCCCCTTCCTCGCGGCTGACGCGCAGGACTTCGGACAGGCTGGTCGTGCCGGCCAGAACCAGGTCGACCCCGTTCTGGAATAGCGTCTGGCGGCGGGCGAAGGCATGGGCCGCCATCTCGCTTTCGCGCGCATCGTCATGGATCTGCTTGCGCAGCGTGTCGTCGATCACGACGATCTCGTAGACACCCGTGCGGCCCTCATAACCGGTCTGCTTGCAGTGCGAACAGCCTGCCGGACGGTACAGCGTCACATCGCTACGGCCTGATAGCCCCAGCAGTTCCAGCTCGCCTGCATCCGGCGTGTAGGCCTCGCGGCAATGCGGGCAGAGCCGGCGCACCAGACGCTGGGCGATAATCGCCGACAGGGTGGAAGCCAGAAGATAGCTTTCCACGCCCATATCGCGCAGGCGGGGAATGGCAGCGATGGCGGAATTCGTGTGCACGGTGGACAGGACGAGGTGACCGGTCAGGCTGGCCTGGACTGCGATCTGCGCTGTCTCGACATCGCGTATCTCGCCGACCATGACGATGTCCGGGTCCTGGCGCAGGATGGCGCGCAGACCGGCGGCAAAGGTCATGCCGACCTTGGCGTTGACCTGGGTCTGCCCGATCCCGTCGATGGCGTATTCCACCGGATCCTCGACGGTGAGGATATTGCGGGTTTCCTCGTTCAAGAGGTTGAGCCCCGCATAGAGCGTGGTGGTCTTGCCCGCGCCCGTGGGGCCGGTGACCAGGATGATGCCATTGGGCTGGGCCAGCGCCTTCTTCATGTCGGCCAGCATGGTCTGGGGCATGCCCAGATCGTCCAGGCGGAAACGGGCCTGGGAATTGTCCAGCAGACGCAGCACGACGCGCTCACCATGACGCGACGGCAGGGTGGAGACACGCACATCGATCGACTTGCCGCCCAGGGCAATCGTCAGACGGCCATCCTGCGGCACGCGTTTTTCCGCGATATCCAGCCGCGCCATCACCTTGATCCGGCTGACCAGCGGCGGCGCCAGGCGCGGTGAGACCGAGACCGTCTCGTGCAGCACACCATCGACGCGATAGCGGATGGAGACCCGGTCCTCGAAGGGTTCGACGTGGATGTCCGACGCGGCCGTGCGCACGGCCTCGGCGATCATGCCATTGATCAGGCGGATGATCGGCGCGTCGGACGCGCTGTCCAGCAGGTCCTCGGTCTTGGGGATCTCGTCGATCAGCTGGGACAGGCTCTCGCCATCTGCCGCATCGGCATCCGCACTGTCGGCGCCCAGGCCGGCATAGGCATAGATATCCGACAGAGCCTGGTCGAACCGGCCGGCATCGCACTCGACGACCGGATGCGTGGCGCCGACCACGCGCCGCACTTCCAGCAAGGCCCGGCGGTCACCGCCCTGGCGCAAAAGGAAGGCCGGCTCGGCACCGGGCCGGTAGGCGACGCCCTTCTGGCGGGCGAAGGCATAGGTGACCGGGCTGGCCTCGCGGGCCGGGCTGGTATCCGTCTCACTCGCCATCGTCGGCGCGGCCCCGCGGCATGTCGACCATCATCATCTCGACGATGGATTCCAGCGAACTCGCACCCTGCGGATCGCTGGCGATCTGCTGGCTGCGGATATAGCCGTAGCGATTATCGGTCACCGCACGCATGTCGGCCTCGTCGCGGATAATAGTCGGGCGGATGAAGATCATGAGATTGGTACGGCGGCGCTCGGTGCCCTCGGACCGGAAGAGACGGCCGACACCCGGCACGCGGGACAGGCCCGGCACGCCGCTCACCGAATCCTCGTCTTCCTGTTGGATCAGGCCGCCCAGCACGATGATCTCGCCATTGTCGGCCAGCACCGTCGTCTGGATCTCACGCTTGTTGGTGATCAGGTCGGTCGTGTCGTCGCTCACCGTGCCGGCAACCGAGGAGACTTCCTGCTCGATCAGGAGGCGGATCGTATTGCCCTCTGTGATCTGCGGACGCACATGCAGGCGCACACCGACTTCCTGGCGCTGCACTGTGCGGAAAGGATTGGAATTGTCATCACCGAGCACTTCGCCGGTCGTCACCGGAATCTCCTGACCGGACAAGAAGGACGCTTCCTCATTGTCCATGGCCAGAATGGAGGGTGTGGCCAACACGTTGGAATTGATGTCGCTCTCCACCGCGTTCAGCACCAGTCCGAACAGTGTACCATCGCCATTCTGTCCGCCAAAACCGATCGTGCCACCGGTAGCGCCCAGCAGGGAGTTCAACGCAGCCTGGCGCAGGCCGTCGTTGAGGTCGCTGTCGTCGGCGCCCGGCGAGGCGATGGCGCCGGTCAGCGCCAGAAGGTCCGGTGTGTTCGAACCGAAGCGGGTCATCGCCAGGGGCGCGTCACCCTCACCGCCGGCCAGCAGCATCTGAACGCCCAGCTCGTCGGCGACCGTGTCGGACATCTCCACCACGATACCCTCGACCAGCACTTGCGGACGGCGGATATCGAGCTGGCGGATCACCAGCTCCAGCTCGCGCTGGATGTCCGGATCGGCATTGACGACCACGGCATTGGTCGGTGCGTGATAGGAAACAGACGGGCGCCGGCCCATGGTCTCGTCATCGGCCATGGTTTCCACCACCTGCTGCAGGATGGGCAGCAGGTTCTCGCCATCGGCATGGCTGAGATAGATCACACGGAAACCCTGGTTGGAGCGGCTGACGCCATCGACCCGCCGGATCAGCGACATCATCTCGGCCACCGCCTCGCGATTGCCACGCAGCACGACCGTATTCGAGGCCGGGATCGGCGCCACGGTGACGCCGAACGCCATATCTTCCTCGCCTGAGGTGTTACGGGTACGGATGGTCTCGATGATGCGCGACATCTCGCCAGCGGACACATTGGACAGTTCGACCATCTCGACCACCGAGGTATCGCGATCCAGATCGCGCAGGACCTGGCGGATACGCGACACGTTTTCCGCATAGTCGACGATGACCAGCGCATTGCCGCCCTCGGCCGCGTTGACGAAACCGTTCGGGCTCACCATCGGCCGCACCACGGTCAGCGCATCCCGCGTGCCCGCATGGGTCAGGCGCACCACGGCGGTGACATACTGGTCGCCGCGCAGGTTGGCATTGACCGGGCTTGACGTGCGCGCACCGGCCTGTTCGGGAATGATCTGGTAGGCACCCGACGCGGTCGGCACGACGGCAAAGCCGTGCACCCGCATGGTCGACAGGAAGACCTGGAAATACTGGTCCGGCGTCAAAGGCGCCTGCGAGGTGATGGTCACCCGGCCGCGCACATTGGGATCGACGATGAAGGTATGGCCTGTCACCGACGACACATCGTCGATCACGGCCTGGATCTCGGCCTGGTTGAAATTGACGACGCTGCCCTGGCCACCGGACTGGGCAGAAACAGCAGCCGGCGCCATTGCAGACAGGGCGAGCGCCAAGAGGCCCGCAATCAGTCGGTTCACGAAATCGGTCATCACGGCAGGTCCACTTGAAGGGTCAGGGGCAGGCCGCCCCGATTGATCGACAGGGTGAAACCGTCCTCTTCGCGCAGGCGGCGGAAGAGAGCGGGAAGATCGGAAATATCGGCGGCGGGACGGCTATCGACGGCCGTGATCACATCGCCATTGCGCAGGCCAGTCGCCGACAGGAGTGCCGGACTGGCCTCGCTGACGCGATAACCGGTCAGACGATTGCCCTCACGCACCGGCTCGGCGCGAAACAGGCCCGCGACAGACTGGCCGCCAGCGGCGGAGGACGCCGCGGCCCCGCGCGGCGTGTCCTCGTCGCGCAGGAAGAGCGATTCGGCGATGCCGCGGCGGCGGATCAGCACATGGTCGACATGCACCTCCTCCAGCGTCACGCCATCAAGAATTTCGGTGCCGACGGCAAAGAAGCTCTGGCGCCCGCCGGGGATCTGGATGATGGCGCCGCCACTGTCCGGCGTCGCACCGCGACGGATGCCCCGCAGGGTGAGATCGAGACTGGTTTCCTGGATGGCTGCCGCAACGGGCGCCGCATCGACAGGTACAGCCCGCCGGTCGGCGAACAGGTCGGTTTCAGCCAGCTGGGTGAGGTCGGCCTGGTAGGTAGGCGCGCCGCCGAAGCGCGGGCCGGCGTCGGCCGGCTCCTGCTGGAAATCGGTTGCGCTGGCACCGAAGGCGATGAGCCAGATCAGGCGCGCAGCGATATAGGTCAGGCCGGCGAGCAGGAGGAGTTCGGCCAGAGCGAGCATGCTCGCGAGACTGCGCGGAAGGCGCGCTCGCCCTCCCCGTCCGGCCGGCAGTGATTGCGACTGATGCGTCACGATGATCGCCTGTCCCTTCGGTCGCCATCCGCTTCGAACCGGCGTTCGGCGCCCGTCCCGGGGGCGCCGTATCGAAGCTTCGGATATCCGCTCCCCGATACACGCGGCGTACGTCAGTTTTACGACGTTTCGGGATTAATCGTCGAATGAATGCAGACGGGCGGACCCGAAGGCCCGCCCGTCCGAATGCGTATTACCAGCTACGGCTGACCGAGAAGGAGAACTCCGTCCCGATGTCGTACGAGTCGACGATCACGTCGACACCGCCACCCGACTGGTTGGCTTCATAGTTGTCGCCCAGGATGTTCCGGATCGAGAAACCGAAGTCCCAGTCGGCGTTCGCCACTTCAACCGTACGGCTGTAGACGAGGTCGAGCGAGCTCGGCACTTCTTCCATGATTTCCGGGCTGGCCGTGTTCAGGTTGGCCACGGCACGGGAACGTTCGCCGGTGTAGTTGTACAGCAGCGCACCGCGGGCCCGGCCGTCAAAGGTCTCGAAGCCGACCTGGACGTTGAACAGGTGTTCAGACTGACCCTGCAGGGCCCGGCCGTCTTCGATGAAGCCGGCAGCATCCAGAACGTTGGCACGCGGCTGGCCAAAGGCACCCTGTGCGATCGTCACCGTACCGTCAGCCGACACTTCCGACTGGATGTAGGTGTAGTTCGTCTTGATGAACCATTCGCGGTCATTGAAGAACGGACGATCCCAACGGTCCGACAGATCGAAGACCTTCTCGAACTCCAGCTCGGCACCGGTCAGCGTGGCTTCCGGAGCGTTGATGAAGGACGTGCCCAGCGTGTCACCCGTCGGGAGGATGAATTCCTCGATCGGGTTTTCCAGGATCTTGTGGAAGGCGCCCACGGTCACGAACTGATCACGACCGAAATAGTATTCCAGGCGCGCATCGTAGGACTCGATCTCGGTATTCACGAGATACGGGTTACCCTGGAAACGCTGGTCGGTGTCGGTGTTGAAGAACTCGGCGAAGGCCAGCTCGCGGAATTGCGGGCGGGCGATCGACTGAGAGTAACCGGTCCGCAGCTGCAGATTGTCGGCAAAGGTCCACGTCAGGGTCACCGCCGGGAGGATGTAGTCCTCCTCGATGCGGGTCTCCAGCAGACCGCTGTCGAGCGTATTTGCCGGGAACGGGAAGGTGTCGACCTTCTGGACGCCGTCTTCGAAACGGGCACCCACGGCGGCACGAACGAAGTCGTTCAGGGCCACATCGGCACCGGCGTAGTAGGCGCGGACATTCATCCGGCCCTCATAGGCCTCCGGGAAGGACAGACCGCCGGTCTCAACGAGGCGAAGACGCTCGTCGACGATATTCTGCTGCGACAGGATGTAGTCGATCCGGCTGTAGCGCAGATCCTGCGGCAGGCCGACACCGCCCTGTTCGAAGGAGAACGTCCGGGTGTAGGCTTCACGCTCGCGGCTGGTGAGCGACATGCCGCCCTTCAGCTCGATGTCGAAATCGCCGATCGTGACAGGCAGGGCGAGGTCGAAACCGGCGTCCTGCGTATTGTCCTCGATTTCCGAGAAGGTGGTGCGGTTGTCGGAGACGTTGCCGCCATACTGCAGACCCAACGGTGTGTACTCATACCGGTAGGAGCGCTGGTAAGGCGCATTCCGCGTCGCGGTGGCGTCGGACAGGCGCCAGTCCAGGGCGAGATCACCCAGGAAAGAGAAGACATGCTCACCAGACAGCTGGTTGAACAGGACTTCGCGTTCGAACCATTCCGTGCTGTCAGTACGGAACACGCCGGAGCTGCCCGCGCTGAACTCGGAAATGGTCCGCGCCTCTTTCGAGGTCGAACGCAGGGCCATCGTCAGGAAGTTGATCTCGTGATCATTGTACCAGTCGATGCCGACCGACAGCATGCCGGACACATCGATGATGTTTTCCGTGCCCATATAGTTGTTGCTGGCATCGGCCGGATCGGCGACCACATCGGTGAAGTCTTCATTGGGCGGGCCGTTGATGTAACGGGCCGAGTCACCGTCAACACCCGCGTAACCGCGGATACCTTCCCGCGTCACCCACTCATTCGAGTAGGAACCCGCAGCGGTGACGCCGAGCGAGAAACCGTCAAAGTCGAAACGCTCACCGGCGCTGATGTCGATGGAGCCATTGGCGTCCGTGTCGACCGTCTGCAGCACCCAGAGTTCCGAATTGACCAGCGCGCGGCCGATGGCCTGCTGCTGCGCGGCCGGCAGGTTGTTGCCGACGCGGGTGGTATTGAAGATCTCTGCCAGTTCGGCCGGAAGATCGCGCATGCCGTCGTCATAACCCAGCCAGTCCGTATCGGAACCGTCATAGGTCAGGCCGTTATTGCCCGTCGTCACCGTGTCGATGCTACCGCCCACACCGATGGTGAGGAAGCGGTCGTCCGGCAGGTTTGCCGTTTCGACACCGATCACGCCGCCGCCGAACTCGCCCGGGAATTCCGGGGAGAAGGTCTTCTGGACCAGAACGTTCGAGAGAACATTGGTCGGGAAGATGTCGAGCGGCGCCGCACGACGGAAGGGCTCCGGAGACGGCATCGGAGAGCCGTTCAGGAGCGTGTTGGAGTAGCGTTCGTTGAGGCCGCGGACGACGACAAACTTGCCGCCCGTGGTCGACAGGCCGGTGACGCGTACCAAGGCCGCAGCCAGGTCGCTATCGCCGGTGGTTTCAAGGTCGTCGATCGACAGGGCCGCTGACACTTCCGAGGTGACGCGGCGGTCATCCGGAATGTACTGGTAGCGGACCGTGATGACATCTTCGGCTTCGGAGGACGGAGCGTCCTGCGCAAAAGCGGCGACCGGAACCAGCGTGGTTGACGCCAGCAACGCAGCCGAGAGCGCATATCGTGTAGTTTGCATCTTCATCACCATGAGACTGCGATTAAACGATGCTGCAGGTCCCGGGTGCTCTCACACCCGGGACCTGCCGCGTCTGCGTTACTGCTGCGCCGGAACGAAGGTCCAGCCCTGGTACCAGGTGTCGCCAGCGTTCTCGACGGCACCGACATAGCCGGCCGGCTCGAACCAAGCGTCGAGGGCGTTGACGTCGGTCGAGGTCAGGCCCGTCTCGGCCGAACCCGGAACCACGCCCGTACCACCGCTGAAGAAGGCAAAGCCGGTCAGCGAGTTGGTGTATTCGGCGTTGTTCGGCTGCGCGAGGAACCAGTCCGACAGGTCGAGCGGGTCGCCCGAGCTCTCATCGAAATTGTTCACGCAGTCCAGCGCGACCGACTGGATTTCCAGCGAGTCAGTGGCGGCACCGATGCGGGCAAAGGTGGCGTCCTGGTCGACGTCGATGCAGTCATCACCGAAGTTCACGACGAGACCGTTGTAGAGCTGGCCGGCTGTACCTTCACGGATCAGCATGCCCTGGTCACTGTCGTTGGAACCGGAACCGTTGCGGTTACCGATCAGGGTGAAGTTCGCAATCATCGGGTTGGAACGCGGCGTCAGATTGTTCGCCGTGTCGTTGCCGCCGCGGTTGTCGAACTCGAAGCCCTGGTCGCCCGAGGCACCCTGGACGACGATGACGTACTGGGCGCGGCCGCGCCAGCCATCGGTGTAGTCCATGGAGTCGTCGTCATTGCCGGTCAGCACGAGGTGACGCAGGTCAACCGCACCGCCGAACATTTCCACGCCATCGTCCGAGTTGTTGTGGACCTGGACGTAGTCGACGAAGGTGCCGGAACCGACGCCCTGGAAGGCGATGCCGTTCAGCTCGTCCTCATTGTTCACCTTGAAGCCGGCGAAGCGGACTTGCGTGTAGGTGATGGAACCGGAGTTGTCGTCGGCCGTGGCGCCGCCGAACAGGCCCGAAGAGCCTTCGCCGGACTTTTCACAGTCGACCGTGCCGCCGGTGGCGGTGGCATCCGTACAGGCGTTGATCGGCGCGCGGCCATTGATGACCAGACCGCCCCACTGACCCTTGGTGTTCACACCGGCCGTACCGTCGATGTCGGTGCGGGCCGTGAAGATCACCGGAGCCGTGCGGGTACCGTTCGAGCGCAGCTCGGAACCGCGGGCCACGACGATGTAGTCGGAGCCGGCCGAACCGAAGACCGTGACGCCCGGATCGACCGTCAGCGTGGCTTCGATGCCGGACGGCAGCGGGCTGGCCGGATCGGGGCCGCGGTCGACGCCGACGAAGACCGGACCGATCAGCTCGTACATGTTGCCGCGCGTCAGGCGCAGGTCGGAGGTGATGTTGCCGGTGATCTGGCAGACGCGGGCACCGTCGATGGTCTCGGCGGATTCCGTCGTACCCGTCGGGCAGCCGGCATCTTCGAACAGGTTGTAGGTCCAGCCCGAGGCCCAGTTAGAAGCGGCGATCTCGTCATCGGCGAAGGCACCGATGTAGTCGACGTCTTCAAACCAGCTGTCGGCACCGTTCACGTCGAACGCCGTCACGGCCTGCTCGGCCGGGCCGGAGAACACGCCGTTCAGGGTGTTGGAGATCACGGCATTGTTCGGACGGGACAGGAACCAATCCGACAGGTCCACCGGATCGCCGGTGCTCTCGTCGAAATTGTTCACGCAGTCCAGCGCGACCGACTGGATGTCCAGCGGATCGGTCGCCGCACCGATGCGGGCGAAGGTGGCGTCCTGGTCGACGTCGATACAGTCGTCGCCGAAGTCGGCCACGATGCCGTTATAGAGACGGCCGGCCGTACCTTCACGGATCAGCATGCCCTGGTCACTGTCGTTCGAGCCAGTACCGTTGCGGTTACCGATCAGGGTGAAGTTCGAGATCATCGGGTTGGAACGCGGCTCGAGATTGTTCGCCGTGTCGTTGCCGCCGCGGTTGTCGAACTCGAAGCCCTGGTCACCGGACGGACCCTGGCGGACCAGCACGAACTGGGCGCGGCCGCGCCAGCCATCGGTATAGTCCATGGAGTCGTCGTCATTGCCGGTCAGCACCAGGTGACGCAGATCGACCGCACCGCCGAACATCTCGACACCGTCGTCCGAGTTGTTGTGGACCTGGACGTAGTCGACCTGGGTGCCGGAACCAACGCCCTGGAAGGCGATACCGTTCAGCTCGTCCTCATTGTTCACCTTGAAGCCGGCGAAGCGGACCTGGACGAAGTTCAGGATACCGGAGTCGTCGGCTGCATCGGCGCCGCCGAACAGGCCCGAAGAACCTTCGCCGGACTTTTCGCAATCGGCAGAACCGCCGACCGCCGTGGCGTCGGTACAGGCATTGATCGGTGCGCGGCCATTGATGACCAGGCCACCCCACAGGCCCTTGTCGTTCTCGCCGACCGAACCTTCAACGTCCTGACGCGAGGTGAAGATGATCGGGGAGTCCTGCGTGCCCTGTGCTTCGATGCGCGAGCCGCGAGCCACCACGATGTAATCGGAACCGGCCGCGCCGAACAGCGTGGCACCAGCACCGATGGACAGGGTGGCGCGAGCGCCGCCGCCGCCGGTGGCGCCGTCATCGGTACCCACAAAGGTCGGGCCCGTGATGATCACGCCGGCATTCGGGGCAATCGTCGTGTTGGACGTGATGTTGCCGGTGATTTCACAGGCATTGATGGTGACATCACCATTGGTGACGGAGGTTTCGCGGATCGAACCCGTACCGCAACCACCGGCCGGGATCAGATCGATCGTCTGACCGGCGGGCGGCGGGGTGCCGCCACCACCGCCCGGAGGCGTGCCCGGGTCTTCAGCACCCGGAGAGGAGATGGATGTATCCGCGCACGCTGCAAAGAACGCGCAGGACGTGGTCACAAGCAGGAGCTTGCGGAAATTGTGCTTCACCGACATGGAAGACCCCCAAGAGGAATGAATCTCGACCACGGTGGCGCCGGCGCATTCCGGCCCAGCCGCTTGGGCCGGGGATAAACATCAGCTTTGTAACGACTGAATGACAAAGAACGGGCTGACAGTCAGTGGATCGGGGAGGCCACGTCACCAAGGATGGGGATTCATCACACGGAGGACCACTAGATCCTGTCCATGCAGGGAGTTTCGCGCCCGTGGCAATTCGGCAACAACGGAAGAACCCGAAATTGAAATTTTTGCGACAATCCGCAACATGACACTTGTTTGACGGAACTCACGTCTTCGAAGGCCGGAATCAGACAAGCTGACTGTCGGCATTTATTGATTTCTATACGGATTGATTACCGGGGCGGTTGCACTTCCAGCGCCAAACCGCAACACTAAAGTCTCGTTCAGCAACCGAAGGGGCCCCGAAATGACCCCCGACATGACAAAGTGCGTCCGAGCGAAAATTCGTGCTTTACACAGCCCGTGTTTGACTTTATCCGCGCTTCTCCCGGCGGAGGCGACGATGCCGGATTGGGTTAACTGCCAACAGGGGGTCACGTGAATTGCACACGTACCATACTCCCCTGGACCTGGTCCGTTCACGGCACGTAGAAAGCCCGGTCGTCTGCGCACGTCCGGATCGCGTTGCACAAGCGAGCCACTGGTTCCAGGAAAACTTTCCGGGCGAAGTCCTCTACGCGGTGAAGGCGAATCCCAGCCCGTGGATTCTCGACGTGCTGTATGCCAACGGCACGCGCTTCTTCGACGTCGCTTCGATTCCGGAGATCCAGCTCGTCCGCGAACGGTGCCCCGAGGCCCGCATGGCCTTCCTGCACCCGGTGAAAAGCCGCGAGTCGATCCGGCGCGCCTATTATGAATTCGGCGTGCGCATCTTCGCCCTCGATTGTGAGGCGGAGATGGTCAAGATCCTCGAGGAGACGAACCACGCCGACGATCTCATCCTGATCGTGCGCCTGGCCGTGTCGAATGACGGTGCGATGTTCTCGCTCGCCGGCAAGTTCGGCGCGCCTGCCTATGAGGCGTCCGACCTGATCCGCAAGGCGCGCTCCCACGCGTGGGAGCTCGGTGTGAGCTTCCATGTCGGCAGCCAGTGCATGCAGCCCTCCGCCTATCGCTCGGCCATGCTGGAGGCCTCGCGCCTCATCGCCCAGGCCGGCGTGACCGTCGATATCGTCGATGTCGGCGGCGGCTTCCCCTCGATCTATCCGGGCATGACCCCGCCGCCGATGGACGAGTACATCTCGTCCATCGAGGACGCGTTCGAGGAGATGATGGTGCTGGAGAATGCCGACCTCTGGTGCGAGCCGGGCCGCGCCCTGGTCGCCGAGGCGGAAAGCGTTCTCACGCGGGTCGAGCTGGTCAAGGGCGACGCCCTCTATCTCAATGACGGCGCCTATGGCCGCCTGTTCGACGCGGCGCATGCTAAATGGCCCTTCCCGGTCCGCGTGCATCGCCGCAAGGGCAATGGCACCGCCGGCGACGCCGACGGCGAGACCGCATCCTTCCGCCTCTACGGCCCGACCTGCGATTCGATGGACGCCATTTCCGGCCCCTTCGACCTGCCGGCCGACATCGCCGAGGGTGACATTATCGAGATCGGCATGCTCGGCGCCTACGGCACCGCGCTGGCGACGAATTTCAACGGGTTCGGTGCCATCGAATACGTAACGGTTGAGGACATGCCCTGGCCGTCTATGTTCGAAGCTCAACCCGACAAGGCCGACGACAGCGAAGCGACGGTCATTTCCTTCGCCCGCGCCCGCCGGCGCCGCCCCAAACTCAGGAGACGCGCATGACCGATATGTCGAACCGGAAGGCAGAGCTGCTCGCCAACCCGATCCATCATATCGACATCACGGAATTCGACGGCCGCGAGCTGATCGACAGCTGGGAGAAGATGTCCTTCACCTCGCGCGATGCTGCGCGCGCCGCCCGCATCCTGCAGGCTGCCGTGGCCGATCCGGACTGTTCGGTGATCCTCACCCTGGCCGGCTCCACGTCCGCAGGCGGCTGCATGCATGTCTGGCGTGACATGGTGCGTCACAACATGGTCGACGCCATCGTCTCGACCGGCGCCTCCATCGTCGACATGGATTTCTTCGAGGCCCTGGGCTTCAAACACTACCAGGCCCGCGAGATCCCGGACGACCGCGAACTGCGCGATCTCTATATCGACCGCATCTACGACACCTATATCGACGAGGAAGAACTGCAGGCGTGCGATCACGTCACGCAGGAAATCGCCGACATGCTCGAGCCGGGGCCGCGCTCCTCGCGCTCCTACATCAAGGCGATGGGCAAATGGCTCGCCGACGGCAATGCCAAGAAGCAGGGCTCGCTCGTGCAGGAATGCCATGAGCAGGGCGTGCCGATCTTCTGCCCGGCCTTCTCCGACTGCTCCGCCGGCTTCGGCCTGGTGAAACACCAGGTGGAACGCATGAAGGCGAACAAGCCCTACCTGTCGATCGACAGCGTGGCCGACTTCCGCGAGCTGACCGATATCAAGATCAAGGCCGGCACGACCGGCCTGTTCATGGTCGGCGGCGGCGTGCCGAAGAATTTCGCCCAGGACACGGTCGTGTGCGCGGAAATCCTCGGCGAGGAAGTGCCCATGCACGCCTATGCCGTCCAGATCACCGTCGCCGATGTGCGCGACGGCGCCTGCTCCTCCTCCACCCTCAAGGAAGCCTGTTCCTGGGGCAAGGTGGACGTGGCCCTGGAACAGATGGTCTACGCCGAAGCGAGCACAGTGGCCCCGGTCATCGTCTCCGACGTCTACCACCGCAAGGCCTGGGAAAAGCGCCCGCGCCACCGCTATGGGGATATGTTCAAGGACTGAGGTTCAAGGACAGAGCTGGAATGAAAGAGCCCCGGTGCGCTGCGCCGGGGCTTTTTTGCTGTATTTATGCAAATGGGGATCAATTACTTGCCAGTTTCACCCATTCATCATTGCTCAAAAGAGTTGATCGATAAACCTTTAGCACACTTTCACCTTTTCCATTTTCGGCAATTTTGCTCGCATTTTTGATAGCCGTTTTCGTTACCTCCACAAGATCTGGGTGCAGTCGCGGACTGAGCACAACCTCCTTAACCGTCCCCGGAGGAAGAGTGAGCTGATAGCTGTCGATTTCCTCTTTCGATCTATATAGAAGCCTATGTTCCTCTTCACCTCGATAGGGGTACCGCTTCAGAAATGGCAACTGGCTCACTTCTGGTCGCTTTTTCCTCAAGATTTGCAAGGTTTCATACCTAACGGGGAGGAATTCGACTGAAGAATCAGAACTCACTGCCTCTTGGAGCTTTGATCGGTCCATGACCAATCGAACCCCGTCAGAGCCCGATGCAAAAACGCTCCAATGGTGGTTGGTTTCCGACGCGGACGTTAGGCAGAGCGCCAATACGCATTTTACTTCGGCACGCTCACTGTAAATTCGCATGTATTCTCTATCATTTCCATCTTCCCAACTTGCTGTAGGGAGAAGCGTTAGACTGTTGCTACTTAAGACATGTAGCGCAGATGCGAGACACGTATAGCGATGCACTGGCTTGTTTGAGACTTTGGCTTGTTGCGACATTCTCCCCCCCAGTTCACGTTGCAAACACCCGAAAAGCGGTGGCAAACCAGTTTCCGACACTACAAAAAACTTTGCGAGCTCCCCGCTCGCTTCCCCGCCTTGAACGTCTTGCAGGCAGTCCGCCTCAGTGTATTCGTCCGGTCAAGGGGCTTGCCCGCCATGCGGCGCCGGAGGCGCCCTTGACCGGACGAATACACTGAGGCCCTTTCCCGGCATGACATGCAAGGCTTGTTCTGTGGATGCCTCACACAAAGGCAACGGAAACTCCCTCTCTCCCCTCCCGTTTTCCCGGAAGCGCGGCAGCGCTGTCCGGGACCGACGGGAGACTCATCGCTGAAAGCGATCCGCGGTCGGTCCCGGCTCTGCGGCCCGCCTTCGCGGGCCATCCGGCCGGGACAAATTCGCGCTTATCCCTCTCCCCCGTCGCGGAGAGGGCTGGCCTGGCTGACAATCGGAAAAACTTGTCCCCACCCCCTCGCACCTCCCGCATAATCACCCCGTCTTCGCACCGCTCGAGGCCCGGACCGGTTATCCGGGGGTGCAAAGAGTACGGAGCTTGTCCGCGCCTGCCGGGTTGACCACGGCAGGCTCCGGCGAGGCCATCGGCAGGGACGACCGGCAAAAAGCTCGACCGGACCGTCCCCGCCGGTTTCGAGACGGGGCCCGCAAGGGACCCGGGTAAATCTCCGTGTGCGGGATGCCTCCGGCGCCACTCACACAAACACATAAACCCCCGGCTCCGGCCGGCATCCCGCACGCCCTCATACCGCCAGGCGAAACCGCCGTGACGCCAAAGGCGCACGCGCGCCGTTTCATCCAGCCGCAGACCTGAAGGACACCGACATGTCGAGAAAACGCCCCTCCTCCCACCGTCGCGCCCGCCGCAGCACGCCGCCGGAAGAGCGGCCGCCCGAAATCCTGATGAAGATCGTCGAGCGCATTACACCGGGCCGCGCGGCAGAGATATCCTTCGACAGTGCAAAAATGGCCTTGATGGACCAGGAGATGGGCCGGGCCGAACGCTGGCTCGGCCTGTCTCACCGTTTCGTCCTGCTCGGTCAGCGCTTCCACGCCCTCAACAAGGCAGACGATGACGCCCAGTATCTTGCGGAGCTCCGCGCATTTGGCGAGACCAATCTGGAAGAAGCGGCCCGCGAATGCGGGATCGATATCGATGCCGTCCTGCGGCGGGTAGAGGAAGAGGCCAATTCCGGCCCGGGCGGCGAAACGCCCGGCTGATCTGCCCCAGGCCGGCGCGCACAGCAAAACGCCGCCGCAGGTCAACCCGCGGCGGCGCTTATACTTTCCGGCGATCCGGCGAACCTAGCCGAGCCGGCCCATTTCCTTGAGCTTGGCGATCACCTGGTCGGCAGCCTCTTCGGCGGAGATCTGCGAGGTGTCGACCCGGATTTCCGGGGTCTCGGGCGCCTCATAGGGGCTGTCGAAACCGGTGAAATTCTTGATCTCGCCAGCCTGGGCCTTCTTGTAGAGCCCCTTCGGGTCGCGCTGCATGCAGACTTCCAGCGGGGTGTCGATGAAGACCTCGACGAACTCGTCGCCCTCCACCAGTTCGCGCACCATGCGGCGCTCGGACCGGAAGGGCGAGATGAAGGAACAGGTGACCAGAAGCCCGGCATCGACGAAGAGTTTCCCGACCTCGCCGATACGGCGGATATTCTCCACCCGGTCCTCGTCGGTGAAGCCCAGATCCCGGTTCAGCCCGTGACGCACATTATCGCCGTCGAGCGAATAGGTGTGGTGACCGGCCGCCGCCAGCTTGCGTTCGACGATATTGGCGACCGTCGACTTGCCGGCGCCGGACAGGCCGGTGAACCACAGGATGGCCGGCTTCTGGCCCTTGATCTGGGCCCGGTCGGACTTGGACACATCCATTGCGTGATGGTGGATGTTCGAGGCGCGGCGCAGGCCGAACTCGATCATCCCCGCACCCACCGTCTGGTTGGTGAAACGGTCGATCAGGATGAAGGCGCCCATATCCCGGATCTTGTGATACGGATCGAAAGCGATGGGACGGGCGGTCGACAGATTGCACTGGCCGATGCCGTTCATCTCCAGCTTGCGGCTGGGCTTCTTCTCATAGGTGTTGATGTCGACCCGGTATTTCAGCGACGAGACCGTCGCCGGCGTCGTCGCCGTGCCGATCTTCAGGAGGTAGGAGCGCCCGGGCAGGAGATCGTCACCGGACATCCACAGCACCTCGGCCGCGAACTGGTCGGTCACTTCCGGGCGAGCCTCGGCCGCCGCGATGACATCGCCGCGGGATATATCGATCTCGCGGTCGAGCACCAGCGTCACCGCCTCGCCGGCCACCGCCTTGTCCAGATCGCCATCGGCCGTGACGATGCGCTCGACCGTGGCCGTCAGGCCGGACTGGGCGACAGCAATGGCGTCGCCGGGCTGCACCATGCCGGAGACGACGGTGCCGGAATAGCCGCGGAAATTCAGATCGGGCCGGTTCACCCACTGCACCGGCATGCGGAAGGGCTCGTTCTGCACATCGCTGTCGATGTCCAGCGTCTCGAGATGCTCCAGCAGGGTCGGCCCCTGGTGCCAGGACATGCTCTCGGAGCGGCGGGTAACATTCTCGCCATAGCGCGCCGACATCGGGATCGGCGTGATGGTCTCGAAGCCCAGATCGTCGGCACTCTTGAGATAGTCGGCGACGATCTCGTGGAAGCGGCCGCGGGCATGGTCGACCAGGTCCATCTTGTTCACCGCCAGCACGATATGGCGGATGCCCATCATGCGGGCGATATAGGTGTGGCGCAGCGTCTGGACGAGCACGCCCTTGCGCGCATCGATCATCATCACGGCGACGTCGGCGGTCGAGGCGCCGGTCGCCATATTGCGCGTATACTGTTCGTGTCCGGGCGTGTCGGCCACGACAAATTTGCGCTTCTCCGTCGCAAAGAAACGGTAGGCGACATCGATGGTGATGCCCTGCTCGCGCTCGGCCTCGAGCCCGTCGAGCAGAAGGGCGAAATCGATCTCTTCACCGGCCGTGCCATGCTTGCGGCTGTCCTTTTCCAGAACGTTGATCTGGTCCTCGAACAACAGCTTGCTGTCATAGAGGAGACGGCCGATCAGGGTCGACTTGCCATCGTCCACGGAGCCGCAGGTCAAAAAGCGCAGCACACCACGCTGGCCGGACTGGGTGAGACGCGCGATCACGTCGGCGCGCGAAGTCTGGACGGTCATCAGAAATATCCCTCGCGCTTCTTCTTCTCCATCGAGCCGGCCTCGTCATGATCGATCAGACGGCCGGAGCGTTCCGAGGTGCGTGCGGTCAGCATCTCCAGCACGATTTCTTCGAGGGTCGTTGCGTTCGACAGGATCGCACCGGTCAGCGGGTAGCAGCCCAGCGTGCGGAAGCGGACCATTTTGAGCTCGGGCTTTTCGCCCGCCTTCAGCGGCAGGCGCTCGTCATCGACCATGATGGTCTGGCCGTCGCGCTCGACCACCGGACGCTCGGCCGCGTAGTAGAGCGGCACGATCGGGATGTCGTCTTCCATGATGTATTGCCAGATATCCAGCTCGGTCCAATTGGAGAGCGGGAAGACACGGATCGACTCACCCTGGCGGATCTTGGTGTTGTAGTTGTGCCAGAGCTCCGGGCGCTGGTTCTTCGGATCCCAGCCGTGATTGCCGTCGCGGAAGGAGAAGATACGCTCCTTGGCGCGGGATTTTTCCTCGTCGCGCCGCGCCCCGCCAAAGGCCGCATCATACTTGTGACGCGTCATCGCTGTCCGCAGCGCCTCGGTCTTGAGCAGCTGCGTATGCAATTGCGAGCCGCTGTCCCAGGGGTTCACGCCCCGATCCACGGCCTCCTGGTTGATCTCGACGCGCATCTCCAGTCCGAGCGCCTCGGCGAGCGCATCGCGATAGGTGATCATTTCGCGGAACTTGAACGTCGTATCCACGTGTTGCAGCGGAAAGGGCAGGCGCGAGGGATAGAAAGCCTTCAGCGCCAGATGCAGCATCACCGCGCTGTCCTTGCCGATCGAGTACAGCATGACGGGATTGGCAAACTCGGCCGCCACTTCCCGCATGATGTGGATCGATTCCGCTTCCAGCGCCTTGAGATGCGCCGACAGCGGACGCTCGCGCGTCTTCGCCGACTTGAAGCGGTCGGCATACGCCCGGACCGTGGCCGTGATATCGCTCATGTCACCCTCAACCTTCGCGGATGGCACGTCGATATTCCGGCCAGCCTCGTTTCAGGCCGATGTAAGACAGCTCAGCGCGGATTGCCACCCGCAGCAGGGGTTTTCGGCTGCACCGCGTATGGTATCAGCAATCACGCCCGGGCCGCGTCAGCCGCGAAAACCGGTCACCGCCGCCACGACCCGGTCAATATCGCCCTCGGGCATGTCCGGATGCATGGGCAGGGAGACGACACGTCCGGCCGCCGCCTCGGTCACCGGCAGACCGCCGGGCGCCACCGGATAGGACGCATACGGCACATGCAGATGCAGCGGGATCGGATAGTAGATCGCCGAGGGAACACCCTGTTCGGCCAGGTGCGCCCGGAAAGCGTCGCGGTCGTCGACCTCGATCGTGTACTGGGCCCAGGTCGACTGGGCACCATCGATGACTTTCGGCGTCTTCACCGCATTGCCGAGCCGGCTGTTATAGGCGTCCGCCACGCGCTGGCGCATCTGGATTTCCTCGGCGAAAACCTCCAGCTTGGCCAGCAGGATCGCCGCCTGGATCGTGTCGAGACGCGAGTTGAGACCGATGCGGGCGTATTCATAACGCGACGCACCTTCGCCGTGGACGCGCACCGATTTCATCGTGTCGAACAGGGCGTCATCCTTGCACAGCACCGCACCGGCATCGCCATAGGCGCCCAGCGGCTTGGCCGGATAGAAGGACACGGTCAGCGCGTCGGCCCAGTTCAGCGAGGCCTTGCCGCCCAGGGTCGAGCCATAAGCCTGGGCACAATCGGAAACCAGCTTCAGACCGTGCTCGCGGGCTATCGGCTCCAGGACCGGATAGTCGGCCGGCTGACCGAACAGGTCGACGGCGATCACCGCCTTCGGCGTCAGCTCACCCTTCGCCTTCACGTCCGCGATGGCGGCGGCGAGACTGTCGGGCGACATGTTATAGGTGTCCGGATCGATATCGACAAAGACTGGCGAGGCGCCGGCCAACACCACCACTTCCGCCGTAGCGGCGAAGGTGAAGGACGGCACGAAGACCGCGTCGCCGCGGCCGATTCCCCAGGCCATAAGCGGGATCAGGATGGCGTCGGTGCCGTTGGCGCAGCTCAGCGCGCGCCCCATGCCGGCGAACTCCGCCAGCTTCGTTTCCAGCTCGGTGACTTCCGGACCGAGAATGTAGCGCCCCTCATCAAGGACTTTCATCACCGCCGCATCGATGCGGTCCTTGATGCGCGCCCGCTGGGCCTGAAGGTCGATGAAGGGGATCATGTCGGTCATGAGGGAACACCTTTCGGCGCCGCGCCGGCGGGCCTTGTCGCTGCGGTATACCGGTGCGCTATAAAGGCGCCCCCCTGCCCCGCAAAGTCACGAAACATTTCGCTATTCTACCGTCAAACCGCGCTGGATCGCCGGACCTTGCAGCCCGCCCGGAACAGGCCTGGCCGGCAATGCGCTGCGGGCGCGTTTTGGAACGTCCGGAGTTTCAAGCTAAACAGGTCTCAAGGCGTCAAACGGTCTGGCCAACCCCCTGTCAGTCACGAGGAAATTGAAGCTGTGGCCACGCGCTCAAGCCCCTCATTCGCTGTCGCGATTCCGATCGGCGCGTGGCACCCGTTCATTCCCGCAGCCTTCGACAGCCTGGCCTGTCAGGATGTCGCGCTCGAAATCGCCCTGCTCGACGCTTCCGGCGACGACCGGGTTGCACAGGCGGCCGACACGAGCGGCCTGCAATTCACTTACCGCCGCCATGGCACCGACGCCGGACAATCAGCCGCCATCGACGAGGGCTGGCAAAATATCGGCGGCGACGTCGTCTTCTGGCTGAACGGCGATGACCGGCTCAAACCGGGCGCGCTCGAAACCGTTCGCTCTATTCTCGAGCAGCAGACCGAGGCCGATATTGTCTACGGACACTCGGATTTCATAGATGCCACCGGCAAGCTGATCGGCGTGCATGACCAGGTCGCGGAGATGTCGGACCTCCTCTACCGGTCGAACATCATCTCCCAGCCCTCCTGCTTCGTACGGCGCAAAGCCCTCGATGCCATCGGCGGGATCAACAGGGAGCTGCAATACGTCATGGACTGGGACCTCTGGGTCCGGCTCCGGCAGAATGGTGCTCAGTTCCTCCACACGCCGCGTACGCTTTCCGCGGTCTATATCGGCGATGACACAAAAACCGGTGAAATCCCGGCAAGACGGCTGAAAGAGGTCTACGATCTTGTTCGCCGGACATCCGGCCATTGGTCCGCATTCAAGTCCTCGGCATCCCTTGCCGCTCATACCCTCGAAAATCGCTGGCGGCGCGCACGATGACGAACACACGTCCCACCATAAGCCTGGTCACGCCGAACTATAACGGCGAACAATTTCTGGAAACGACCCTCAGGTCCGTCCTCGATCAGTCGTACGAGCCGCTCGACTATGTCCTGGTTGATGGCGCCAGCACGGACGGGTCGGCAGCCATACTCCAGCGCCATGAAGACCAGGTGTCCTCAGTCATCATCGAGCCGGACAACGGGCACGCAGACGCGATCAACAAGGGTTTCGCCGCGACGCAGGGCGAGATCATGGGGTGGATCAATTCCGACGACGTCCTTTTGCCCGGGTGTCTGTCCATCGTATCGCAAATCTTTGAACGCTACCCCGAGATCGAATGGATCACCGGCTTGCCTTCAACGTGCGACACGAGCGGCCGGATCAACTATGTCGGGCCGCTCAAACCCTGGTCACGCCTGCGCTTTCTCGCAGGCGATCACCTCTGGATACAACAAGAATCGACATTCTGGCGCCGCGGACTCTGGGACCGGGCTGGCGGCGCGCTGGACACGCAGTTCGATGTCGCCAACGATTTCGACCTCTGGGCGCGTTTCTTCCGCCATGCCGACCTGTATTCCGTCGACTCAATGCTGGGCTGCTTCCGCATCCGGGACGGGCAGAGATCGGTCGAAAGCCATGCGCTCTACATGCGGGAAGTCGATCGTATATTGAAGCGCGAGCTTTCCGAGGCAGATGCGGCGTTCAAATCGCGCTACGGCAGTCTGCTGCCGGAGTCTCCGCGCCACTTGTCACAAGCCGAGCGCACCGCGCTCACGCCGCAGCTGGGCGTCTGCGACCCTCCGCCGGTGACACGCCACGCACTCCGCTCAGGGTCACCGCTACTGCCGGACATCTCGGGTGATCTGCCAAAGACGAAGCTGGAGCCCGCATCGTCCTCATCAACGGGCTGGACCGGCGTTGCGTTCCGGAACCGGCATTTCATTGCCGGCGCGTTCATCGCCCTGCTCCTCGGCGCAGCTGTCGCGGCCTTGCTGCCTGCTGCAGCCATTTGGGTCGCACTCGCGCTCGGCTTGGGCTTTCTGGCAAGTCTGATCGCCGCTATCGCGATCAAGACACGGCGTATCGTCCGGACGCTCCTGGTCGCCGTTGAGGAGAGCCGCTCTTCCGGTGCGCGGGAAGCCTATGCCCGCCACATGATCGAGCTTGAACTGGACCGGCTAAGCCGCGTACGCGTTTCTGACGACCGCGAGCGCCACAGCGGCCAGGCTGCAGGAACGGCTTCAGAACCGGAGTGATCGGACCGGACAGCCAAGCGGGCCTGCCCGGTCCAGAAACACCTGATCCGGAGTTCTATCCCGCGACAAATCGCGGGTTTTCAGCGACCAGAACACCATCGCCCAGCTGGATTTCCCCGTAAGGCGTATCGCAAAGCTGGCCCCGTTCGTAATTCATACGGATTCGCCAGCCCGCATCCTCGAACAACCTCACCATGCCATGGTGCTTTTCGGACGAGATGTGCGTCCCGACGAGGATCGCTTTGACGTTCGCGTTCAGCAATTCCATGGACGGTGGAATAACATCGTACTCCACCCCCTGAATATCGACGTGCATGAAATCCACGGGGCCGGACAAGAGGCCAAGAATCTCTCCGATCGTGTAGGCGCGGACCGTCACATATCGCGGAGCGTTGGCGACATTACGCGTCGAGGCGCCATAGTCCTCGTCGGGATTGTCAATTTCCGGAAACGATATCTCGCCGGGGCTCGCGCTTACCGCTCCTCGAATGAGGTGCACACCATTCCCTGCAAGGGCATTGTTGGCAAAATGCTCCTTCATCCATTTCCAGTGCGTCAGATCAGCCTCGATTGCAGCCGCTTCAACATCCGTGACCGCACGGCTCTGCCTGCAAGCCGCCAGGGCCGCCGACGTCCAGGTTCCCCAACCGGCGCCGAGTTCCACAATGCGATAGCTGCCCCGGGCGCGCACGACACTCTCCAGGACCACGACCCAGTCCAGATAGTGCTCATTACGCACGGGAAGGTTTGGCGTGTAGCTCACGCCAGCCGGCTGCGCGAATTTCGCCCACCCCTTCTTGAACCGCACTTTCGTACCGACGCCCAGAAAATCATAGATCGACTCTCCGTCAGCCTCGACCTTCATCGCGCTGTATTCAGAGAATACCGGATCGTGTTTCAACATGTTCGAAGTCCCCATGAGCTTTTACAGACTTTCTGTGCCTGCCGACGGACTAGCCGACCTGCATCAGTTTCAGCACGTCCGGAACGAAATTCGCCTTGCCATACCGCGCCGCCAGAATCTTCAAGGCTGACCTGCGACGGGACAGCCCTTCCGGATCGTCCGCGATTGCCGAAAGCCGGTCGGGCAGAGCCCGGATGCTTTCGCGATCTTCCGGACATTGCAGAACGGCCTGCTCCCATATCGCCGGCGAACCTGGCGCCTTGTAGGTATCGGCGAGCACAACAGGTATGGCGCCACTCGCCATTGCCTCCCAGAGCCGTATCGAATTCGGGCCGGTTCCGGACGGGCAGAGCGCAAACTGTGTCTGCCGCATCACGGTCTTGAATTCGTCGGAGGCCGCACTGTCGACAAGGCCGACATGGCTCTTGGCCCGCCCGAGAACCTGGTTGTCGTAGACGATCCGGTTGTAGTGCCAGGTATCGCGATCACGGACCAGTCCGCGCGGATGCTCACCCAGCTCTTCTATCAGATAGGTCCGCGATTGCGTGAGATAGATCGGGGTCGCCTTGGCGCCCACAAACGAGAAAAGAAACTCGCGCTCGGCGATCGGTATCTCTTCGCCATCATGAACCTGGACAGGATAGAGCGGGAAGGGATGGATCTCGATTTTCCGATCTGAACCGAACCGCAGCCGGTCGTGGGTCGCGTGCGACCAGAATACATCCGTTACACCGGCTTCTTCGAACAGCTCGGGAAACTTGAGCATGTGGATATGCTGGCAGACGGTGACGATGCGACGGTGGCCAACAAGCGCCGCCGCGACTTGCTCAAGACCTTCGCGGAGTTCGGCGAGCCTCTCCGTATCCGTCTTGTTGTGATTGCTGACGTCTATCAGTGTCGCCCAGGGGAAGCCGAGATACGCGACCTCTCCTCCCCGCACCGCAAGCAATCTGACCTGATCGAAGGCATGCTGCTCGGTAATTGCCGGGTGTTGCCAATGAGCATCGAAGGCCGCAACGTTGCGATCAACATAGACCTCGCCCCGGCGCGACGCCGGGGACGGCTCGCTTTCGACGTTCAGGAAAGCGGGCTTCGACAGTGTGGCAAGCGGGTCCTTTGCAGATATGGGTTCGGGTCTGCGAACAACCGGCAGGCTGGTGCCGCGCTCGCCTGCCCAGCGTTCCAGTGACTTGTTGATCTTGACGGCGTCGAACTGGTCGGCCTTGACCGGCCAGACCTCTATGTCGAGCTTCGCGGGATCCAGAAGTCCATCGCTCGCATGCACCATGGCCGCGCCACCGACAATTCGCATGTCGCCTTTTTTGTCATAGGTCCGCAGCCCTGTTTCATGAACGTGAATACTCCGGACGACATGGCAGGGATTGTAGATGGCATGCCCATAGACCGCGAAAGTATAGGCGACCTTGTTGTCGCAGCGCGGGACACCGAGGGGAAAGTTCAGGCACCGGTCGCGGTCCGGGTTCGATGCATGCGACGGGCGATATGCCCACGTATCCTGCGACCAGTGGGGGTTGGCATGAAGGCGCGTCTGTTCACCAGTGAGCTCATACCGGCTGAGCGCAACAAACGCGGTCGGATCGGCTTCGAAGAGTTCTTCCAGGCGTGTCACCGTGTCATCGAAGTAGATGTCGGCATTCGCCAGAACAGAAATGTGGTCCGGGCACCACGCCTCGGTCAGGCGCGTCCAGTCCTGGTAAGTCGGACGCCGGTCCATGCGGATCACCGTCACCCGTCCGTCGCCCGTATCCACCTCAACATCATCATCGACCATGAGATAGATGTGAGAAAGCCGCTCATTCTCCCGGTTCTTATCGAGACAAAGCTCCAGCTCCCGCCGCCGCTCATCTTGAGCCGGCCGGAAATACGGCATGAAGAGACTAATCGACAAGACCACCACCCCTTAGAATTTCACCCAGCATCACCCGCTGCGATGCACCCCCGCGCACCTGACAACTAGTCCAGCGATGCGTCATAGCCCATTCTGTCGCACAACTCCCGATAAGCAAGGCTTGCCCGCGCCTCCTCAGAGAGTTCACCGGCGTATTCGCGGCGCGGCCTCGGCGAGATCCTGTCACCCCGCCGTCCGCTATCACCCGAGAGCTTCATGATGGAAATGAGCGCTTTCCAGTCCTGATTGTACGGGAGGTCCAGATGACGGCAGATCTCGCGCATGGTCTCGTCAGGATCCGAGACGAACCGTTCATATCTGATCGTCGGAATACCATCATACTCGTCCAGGAAGGCTGAGTAGCGCCGCGAGTACTCGTCGAGCGAGAATGGCGAAAAGTGACGCCAATTATTGCGGTCCAGAGCCAGAAATGAATCGACTGGATGCCTCACCGTCACGAGGGAATGCACCGGAACCACGCCGCGCAACATCCCGCCAAGGCTGGGTCGCGTCTTCCAGTCCACATCTGTACAAAACTGTGAATGCGCATGGTCTCGCAGAACAAGATTTCGGCCGGCCTTGCTCAGTGCGCGGGACAACACATCGAGCGACGCCAGGAACATGTCGACTGCAGTGTCGTCACCGATCGGGTTCAACGCACCACGCGCAAGCAGAACCGGGTCGGTTGGTGCAAAGCGCGACCTCTGAGTCTTCAACTGGATTGTACTGAGCGGATCCACTTCGCTCAGCAGCATCGTATTGGGTTGAGACTGCAGCCCTCTGGATATCAGGGTCCCGCCCGTGCAAGCGAAATGGTGTATCGTGCGTACAACAGGCCGGGTTGCAGCTGGCCGCTGCTCCAGTTTCCTGGCAAGCCCTGAAAGATCCTGCCGTGAAAGGCGTGCGATCACTTCAGCCGGCAGCTCATTGCCCCAGGAAGAATCCCGCGCCGACGGGGGCGTGCGTGAATGTGGCGTCAGCGCTGTCATGAAGACTGAGCCCGACTCTTCCTGCTGCGCCGAGCAGATTTGCTTCCTGAACTCTTCGATGATGCGCCGGACGGTGCCGCCAGCTGTTCATCATGCGTGGCCTCAGAAACCGCCATGGCCTGCGCGACATTCTCGGCAAGCTCGTCCAGAAACGCCTCCAGTTCGCGCTTTTCACCAGAAAGGGCCGCATAGCGGTCCTGAAGGTCGGCCAGATCAGCCTGGGCGATCCGCTGGATCCGCAACGACAGGCGATTGTCGTCGCGCAACTCCTCCAGCTCTGCGCCTAGCCGCTGCAAAGACTGGGCCTGCTCGTCCGCCCTTTCCGTTGCCGCTGACAAACTGCTTTTCAAGCGGTCACGCTCTGCTCGCATCGCCTCAAACGCTTGCAGATTGGCCTCGGAGTCCTTGAGCGCGCCGGCTCGAGCCTCCTTGAGGTTGTCCCGTTCCTCGCGGAGCTTCGCCAACTCCTCTTGAAGCTTTGCGAGTTCCTCCCGTGTCGACGCCAGATCCGCCTCGGCAGTCCCGCGCGCCTCATCCAGCGAATCACGTTCCTCGCGGAGCTTTGCCAGCTCCTCACGCGTCGACGCCAGATCCGCCTCGGCAGTCCCGCGCGCCTCATCCAGCGAATCACGTTCCTCGCGGAGCTTTGCCAGCGCCTCACGTGTCGACGCCAGATCCGCCTCGGCAGTCCCGCGCGCCTCATCCAGCGAATCACGTTCCTCGCGGAGCTTTGCCAGCTGCTCACGAAGCTGTGTGAGAGACGCCTGACGCGCTTCGGCATCCTGCAGCCAGCTTGCTTCGAGCGCCTCTCGCTCCTCACGCACTACATCCAATGCCCCACGGCTGGCCTCAAGATCAGCCGATACCCCTGACAATGACCGTTGCAGCGCGTCATTTTTTTCTGACAGCTCATCCCGCTCGGACAGCACACCTTCATATGCCGTCAAACTGCTCTGAGCCTCTTCGGACGCGACAGCGTATGAACGGCGCGCCTCCTCCAATGCGCCTTCAAGAGCTTCGATCTGGCTTTCGCGCCGGACGATCTTGGCCCGCCAATCAGGGTGCAGTCGCGCATAGCGGACATCAGGATCGGTCGGGTCTTCCTCCCAGGACAAGGTGTACTCGGCGTCGGCTATCCAGGCACCCAAGGCGCGGCGGTCTGCCCCTCCCTCGTGGAGCGGCTCCTCGGACACCCGGACGATGATATGCGAAAACTTCGCCAGCAGGCCGGCCCGGTGAAGATCATCCAGAACGAGCAGGACCTCCGACGGAGCGTCGACAATCAGCCCGCGCGGACCGTTGCTTGCGTCTTCCAGGCCAGCTTGAAACAGGTTTCGCGGTTTCACCGTCTTCACGGTGCATGTCTCCAGCGCCCGCACCCCGGGAAAGAGTGCGATGGCTCCGGTCCCCCCCCGCAGACTGTTCATGTCGGCGAAACTGGTTCTTCTGAAGGTTCCTTCGCCGTCCTCATCCGCAACGGCCGCCTCGACGAGTACGCCCGCGCCGGTTTGCTGCAACCATGTACGCGCCGACTGTGCCCGCTCGGGGTCCGGCTCAACCAGCATCAGCTTGTCCGCAATCCGCTCGTCGCCCAGGTAAGCGCGCTCGCCACACCCGATACGGACGAGCAGGCTGAGACGTTCGCCGTCGAAACCAAATCCGCTCTGCATCAATCGCGCACCTTCTTGGGAACCTGATTTCCGCGCAACCGCCGGATCGGAGCCGTCAACCGCCACGACGTCGAGTTCCGGGTTTGCTCGAGTGCAGTCCGCAACTCATCGGCATCCTTGCTCACCCAAGTGTACTGCTGTTCCAGCGCTGCCAGCTGGTCACGCAACACGCGGCTCTCCTTCCGCGCGTTCAGCAACTCCCGTTCGAGGCGCCTCTGCTCCAACCCGCCCTGCTTTTTGCTGGCCAGCTGATGATACCATTCCAGCTCGCCCTGACAGGCCACGAGCGCGTCCTGGAGCTCGCCGTTGAGCACACGCTGGGCATCCAGGGCCGAAACGGGCCCTTCCTCGATACCTGCAGGCATGCGATTGCCGGAACCACGGCTTCGCAGAAGCTGATTGGCCGCTTCAACAGCAACCTGGGCTTCCTGCGCTCGCAGCTCGGCGCTCGGCTCGGCATGCGCCATGCAAGCTTCCAGCTCGCGATCCAGCCGTTCAAGACGGGAGGATGCTTTTACGGCCGCCGCCGCCACAGACCGCAAAAGGAGCTGGTCGGCAGCGACTTCGACATACTCTGCACGGTCAATGCCCAGTGCCGGCTGCGTGCGATCCGAAAAGTACGCATCGATCACGGTGACCAATTTTTGCGAAGCGATGCCACTCGCCTCCACCGGCAGTATCAGCACTTTGCGCCGAGCCCTGCGGAAAATATCCAGAACTGTGGAGACAATCCCCTCAGCCTCCGATTTCGCATCGGCAAGCTGCTGCCCGTCGGCAAGAGCGGCAGCCAGCAAGTGCGCCGCAGGCGCAGCCCACATCACCAGCCGGGTACCAGAATCTTTTCCCAACCGGTCGAGGATATCCTTATGATCGAATGCGCACGCACGCCCGATTGGCGCGAGATTGGCCCCTGATCCGAGGGATAGTTCGGGACGCACTATCGTATACAGCAAACTCACACCCTCAATCCTCGCCCTTTTTCTCCGGATAACTCACCAGAGTTCGGGCAACAAGACTAGCGGCTAGCTCCGCCATCTCAAACACGTGGGTACGGGCAGGTGCAGCGCTTGTCATCGATCTGGTGACGGTCTAACAGGGCTCCTTCATGTCCCGTTGTTCAGCTACCGAGAGTTTAATGGCGAAGCGCGCACTTATCACCGGAGTTACCGGTCAGGACGGAGCCTTCCTGGCAGAATTGCTGCTGAAGAAGGGTTACGAGGTCCACGGGCTGAAGCGTCGGGCTTCATCATTCAATTCCCAGCGGGTGGACCATCTCTATGTCGACCCGCACGAGGCGAACACGCGTTTCTTCATGCATTATGGAGACATGACGGACTCGACCAATCTCATTCGCCTGGTTCAGCAAATTCAACCCGACGAGATCTACAATCTCGCAGCTCAGAGCCACGTAAAGGTGAGCTTTGAGACGCCCGAATACACGGCCAATGCCGATGCCATCGGAACGCTCAGGATTCTCGAGGCACTTCGCATCCTGGGGCTTGAGGAAAAGACCAGATTTTACCAGGCATCGACCTCGGAACTCTACGGGCTCGTCCAGGAAGTTCCCCAGCGGGAAACAACCCCCTTTTATCCGCGCAGCCCGTATGCGGCCGCCAAGCTTTACGCGTACTGGATCACGGTGAACTATCGTGAGGCCTACGGCATGCACGCTTCGAACGGCATTCTCTTCAACCATGAGGGACCGACGCGCGGCGAAACATTCGTCACCCGCAAGATCACACGCGGCGTCGCAGCCATTCATCACGGTCGGCAGCACAAGCTCTATCTCGGCAATCTCGACGCCAAGCGGGACTGGGGGCATGCGAAAGATTATGTCGAGGGCATGTGGCGCATCGTCCAGCAGGACGAAGCCGACGATTTCGTGCTCGCAACAGGCGAAACGCATACCGTTCGTGAGTTTGTCGAGCTGGCCTTCAAGGAAGTCGGCATAACCCTCGAGTGGACCGGAAGCGGTGAGGACGAGGTTGGGCGTTGCACCAGCACCGGAGCTGACCTGGTCGCAGTCGATCCGCGCTATTACCGGCCGACGGAAGTTGATCTCCTGATCGGCGATCCCAGCAAGGCCCGGGAGAAACTCGGCTGGACCCACAGCACCCCGTTCGCAGACCTAGTGGCCGAGATGGTCAAGAGCGACCTCAAGGTCATCGACATTGAGGCGACATACCGCTCAAACCACGGAGACGTTTGAGCCATGTACGAGCTCGCGGGCAAGCGAATCTGGGTTGCCGGCCACCGCGGCATGGTTGGTTCTGCACTCGTGCGCCGGCTTGAACGGGAACAACCTGCCCGGATCCTGACGGTGACGCGCAGCGAACTCGATCTCATCGACCAGTCGGCAACGGCACAATGGCTGACAAACAATCGGCCCGATGCCGTCTTCGTACCCGCCGCCAAGGTCGGCGGAATTTACGCAAACGATACCTATCCGGCTGAGTTTCTCTATCAGAACCTGATGATCGCCGCGAACATCATCCACGCAAGCCACGCCGCAGGTGTGGAGAAACTCCTCTTCCTCGGCTCGTCGTGCATCTATCCCAAGTTTGCCGACCAGCCAATTGTCGAGGACGCTCTGCTTACCGGGTCACTTGAGCCGACGAACGAATGGTATGCGATCGCGAAGATCGCGGGGATCAAACTCTGCCAAGCCTATCGCAAGCAGTATGGCGTCGACTTCATTTCCGCCATGCCCACGAATCTTTATGGTCCCGGGGACAATTATCACCTGCAGAACTCGCACGTGATACCGGCCCTGATCCGCAAGGCGCACCAAGCGAAGATCGACGGAGCCAGCTCCATGGAAATCTGGGGAACCGGCTCCCCGCGGCGCGAGTTCCTGCACGCCGACGACTGCGCGGATGCACTGGTTCATCTCATGAAGGTCTATTCCGGCTCTGACCATGTCAATGTCGGTTCCGGAGAGGATCTGCCAATCGAGGACCTCGCCCGCCTGGTCATGAGCGTCGTCGGATTTGACGGCGAACTGACCAAGGACCTGAGCAAACCGGACGGCACGCCCCGCAAACTGATGAGTGCGGACAGGTTGCGCGAGCTCGGATGGTCACCGTCGATCGGACTTCGCGAGGGTCTCGCCGACGCATACAACTGGTTCCTGCAACATGAAGAGCAGATCCGCGCGTCGTCATAAGCTGATCGATCGTCAGGCCTGCCTGGCCAGACATGCCTGTATCCGGCGCCACCAGTAGTCGATGCCGAGCTTCTCGATGATGGCAGGGCGTTCACGAGCGAGGTATCCGTTCCGGTAAAAGGCGTCGAACCAGTCATCGAGCTTGTCAGCGGATAGCGCGTCCGGCTCCCAATCATCGATCTGGATCGATGGAAAAACACTGTAGGCCTCAGAAACAGCCGTTCGCCGCATGACAGGGATGGAACCGTTCAAAAGTGTCTGCCAGGCCTTGGGTGACGGATCCAGCCCGCCCCCTTCCACGCAGAGGACAAAGGCATGGTTTCGGATCAACGCCGCGAATTCTGCCTCATCGACGGATTCTTCCAGAACAGTGGTGAAACCACGCCAATGGGATTTGGCGAGTTCGGTAACGCGTCGGCGCGGCTCCCATTGCCCGCCCTCCCGAACGCGGTGCGCACATAGAATCCGCGGATATTTTTGCCCGAAGCCTGCCCACTCGGGCACTTCCGACCGGACGTCGGCGGCGGCCTGGGGGTAGACCATTCCCAGCGGTAGTGGTGACTGCCTGGGATGGCTCTTCTGGTCAAGATTTTCGCAGAACCAGTGCACAAGCAAAGGATGGTCGAGCAGCCCGACCAGCTTCTCGCGCAAT
This sequence comes from Maricaulis sp. ABE4_448, assembly GCF_056160825.1. Classification (NCBI taxonomy): domain Bacteria; kingdom Pseudomonadati; phylum Pseudomonadota; class Alphaproteobacteria; order Maricaulales; family Maricaulaceae; genus Maricaulis; species Maricaulis sp. ABE4_448. Next base: position 322,266 of record NZ_JBSWXX010000004.1, on the reverse strand, counting down.
CCGCTATCCAGTGATGGCCAGCGCTGATCGATTTGCCGTGGCAGCGTTATATCCTCGGATCCCGTCACCAGCACGAATGGAGAAACAAGCTGCGGCAGAACGACGTCGAAGAAATGCGCAAGCGCGTGCTCGTGCGCCCTCATCGACACGAAGACTGTCCGCACTGAACGGACATCCGTGTGGATACGGTCCGCGACATAAGGTTCCTTGCGATCACTCAGGACGACCCAGTCACATCGCGCTGCAATCCCGGTCAGCGCGTATGCATCCGCGCCCTCGAATTTCGGAAAGAGGCGCGTGGTCAGCGGTTGGAAGGTGAAATCAGAGCGCACGTTCAAGCAGGCCGTCCCATACCTCACGGACCCGCACCGGCAGCTCTACCTCCCCGCTCTCATCCACGGTTTGCAGGGACGTGTCGAAGAATTCCAGCGGCCGGTCCGACGCAAGGCCGAGTGCGGCGAGCAATGCCGCCAGCTTGGTCTGCATGACGGCATTGTCGCGCACACATTGAATGACCGGAAAGCCAAGGCGCTTCTGCCAGTCCAGCAGACGCGAATTATACGCCAGCCAGAGGTCCAGCCCCTTCTCGACAGGGAACCCGTTGCGGCTTTCCAGAGACCTGGCGACCGCCAGAGGATGCCGGAAAATGCCCAGGGGCTGCGCCGACGGGAGCACGTCCAGCCAGCCGTCGAGGGTCAATAGCGTGCGCGGGTCCTTGAACCCCCAGGGACCGGCATCCCGCCGGGATTCGATGAACAGGTCACGGACAGCGGTATGCAACGGGCGCCATTCCACGCGCTCCGGCGGTTCGTTCCAGCTGCCGCCATTTGCTTTCAGCAGGTCCTCCTGCATGTAAAGGACGGCCGGGGGTTCCTGCAGCCCCTTGGGATTGCGCTGGATACTCTGGTCAAGCACACGTCCCAGATAGACACCCGCCTCGAGCAGGGTTCCGGTCAGCGCACTCGTGCCGCTGCGATGCATGCCAAGCACGATATAGCAGGTAGTGTCACTCATGATCGGCTTCCCCTTGACGCAGCCCCGGCAGGCTGGGGAGAAGGTAACCGATGCAGGCGGTCACGACGAGCCGCCGATACAGGCGCAAGGAGCCGCTGGATGCCGTCTTCCGGTCGTACAAAGCCGCATGTTCTCGTGATCGGCGCATTGGGTGGCTCCGGCACCCGTGCCGTTGCCGACGCCTTCAACCGGATCGGCTATGTCCATGGACCGGCGCTGAACCGGTCTCGGGACTGTCTGAGCTTCACCTACCTGTTTGTCCGCACCGGCTGGATGGACGAGCCCGTGCCGCCGGTCACAGACCGCCTCGCCGTGTTGCGCCAGGTGGCGATCTCGGGCACGGCGCCGGGGGCCCCGCCGCTCGACCGGCTCACGGATGCGGTGACGGAGCGGGTTCCGCCGGCCGGCAGCCAGCCCTTCATGATCAAGGAACCCAACAGCCACGTCTTCGCCGATGCGATTCTGGACGCGTGGCCGGATGCGCGCTTCCTCTTTGTCCACCGCCACCCGCTGGACATGGCCTTCAGCGAGAACACCAACCAGCTCAAACGGTGGGGGCCACAGCTGGGGATCGATGCGGCAGGCCGCGGCTCACTCGCGGCGGCCCAGCTCGATCTGTGGATCCAGGCCTACGAGACCCAGCTTCAGCGGCGCACGCGCTATCCCGGACGGACCGGCGAGCTGGACTATGACCGTTTCGTGCAGGCGCCCGAAGCCGTGCTGTCCGGAACATGTTCCGCGCTCGGCTTCGATCCCTCGGCGGATGTCCTGGCGGAGGCCTGCGCGGGCGTCGTGATTCCTGAAAGCGTCGGCCGCTGGCGGCAGGCCGACCTGTCGGTGTTTCGCGCCGACCAGATCGCCTGGTGCGCGGAGCATGGCTGGCTGGACGGACCGGTTAGTTGATCTGGAAGCTGTAGAGGCTGGACATCGCCAGGACGAGGCTGATCACGATCAGGCCGATGATCGAGGCGATGAAGGCGATCGCCAGGGGCTCCGCGAGCGAGGTCAACCGTTTGGCGAGATTGCGGGCCTCCTGCTCACCGGCCTCGGCGACGAAGATCAGCATCTCGTCGAGCGCGCCGGACAGGCGGCCGGTCCGCACGAGATTGAGTGTCATCGCATCGGTGGTTGTGTGAGCGCGCAAGGCGGTTTCCAGCGCTTCACCGGAACGCACGGCGCGGCGCACCTGTTCGAGACCCTCACGGCGACGGGGCGACAGCACGCCGCGCTCGGCCAGGGCCAGGGCGTCGATCAGGCCGGCGCCGGCCGACAGGGCGGTGCCGGTCACGCGGGCCCAGCGCGCCGTATCGCTGGACTCGAGAAACCGGCCGAGGACCGGCATCCGGAACGCCACCACCGTCAGCGCCCGGCGCGTGGCCGGCGCGCGCCAGGCCTGCACAATCAGCACCAGGGCGACGACCGCCCCGCCGATCACCAGGGGCGCGTTGGCGTTGAAGAACTGGCCGATGCCCAGAACGATCCGCGAGATGGCCGGGATGTCGGCCTGGGCGTTGTCGAGCAAGGCTGAAAAGCGCGGCACCACGAACATGAAGATGAAGATGACGGCGCCAACACCCGCGACGGCGAGGAAGGCCGGATAGGCCAGCGCATTGCGCACTTCCTCGACCGAGGCGAGGTCGCGTTCCATCTGGCTGGCCACCTCGTTGAGGCGCACATCGAGCGAGCCGGTGGCCTCGCCCAGCTCGACCAGGCGGGGCGCATAATCGGGAAGGACGGGCATATGCCGGCTCAGCGCACCGGACAGTCGCCCGCCGCCGCGCAGATCCGAGCGGATCAGGCGCATCTGTTCGGACAGCTCGCGGCACGGCTCTTCCTCGAGCAGGCTGTCGAAAGCTGCCAGCAGGGGAGAACCGGCTTTCAGCAGGGTGGCGAGCTGGCGGATGAAACGATGACGGTCCTTGGGGCGGGCGCGGCGGCGGTCGAAGCGCTGTCCCTGCCCGTCCGCCGAGCGGACCTCATAGGCCAGTATGCCCTGATTGCGCAGCTGGCTGATCGCCTCGGCATCGTCGGCGGCATTGATCCGGCCCTCGACCGAACCGCCATCGCGCTTGAGACCCTTATAGCTGAAACTGGTCATGCCCTAGCCCCGGCCGTGCGCGGCCTGCAGGGCGGCGGGGGCCTCGATCTCCTCGGCCCCGCCACCGAGCACGCGCATGACTTCCGCGACCGAGGTGACACCGGTGCGCGCCTTCAGCAGCCCGTCCTCCAGCATGGAGAGATAGCCCGCCTTGCGCGCGGCATCGAGGATGGCCTCCTGGCCGGCGGCGTGGGCGATGGCCTCCTTGACGCCCCCGTCCACGGCCGCCGCCTCATAGACAGCGATTCGGCCGGTATAGCCCTGGCCCCGGCAGGCATCGCAGCCGCGGGCGACACGCCAGTTGGCGGGGCTGTCGAAGGCATCGTCCGGCCAGAGGACACCGCGCTCGCGGGCGACGGCGATCAGGCGGTCAGCAGCGGCGACCTCGTCGGCCGGAGCGGGCGCCGCGCATTCGGGACACAGGCGCCGCAGCAGGCGCTGGGCGATCAGGCCGCGCAGCGAGGCGGAAACAAGGAAGGGTTCGACGCCCAGATCGGTCAGGCGCTCGATGGCGCCGAGCGCGGTATTGGTGTGCAGGGTGGAGAAGACGAGGTGGCCGGTCAGGGCCGACTGGATGGCGATGCGCGCGGTCTCGGTATCGCGGATCTCGCCGATCATGATGACATCGGGATCCTGGCGCAGGATGGCGCGCAGCCCGCGGGCAAAGTCATAGCCGATATCGGCGCGGGCCTGCACCTGGGTGACGCCGTCCATATCGTATTCGACCGGGTCCTCGATGGTGATGATCTTGCGCTGGCCATCATTGATGAGTTCGAGCGCACGATAGAGCGTGGTCGACTTGCCCGACCCCGTCGGACCGGTCACGAGGATCACGCCATTGGGTTCGCGGATGATGCGGTCGAAGACGCGCCGCTGCGGCCCGGCCAGTCCGAGACCGTCCAGCGAGGGCAATTCCTGGCGTTTGCGCAGCAGGCGCAACACCAGCGATTCGCCCCAGGCGCCGGGCAGGGAGGAGACACGCAGGTCGATATCCTGGCCGGCGAAACGCACGGTCTGGCGGCCGTCCTGGGGCAGGCGGCGTTCGGCGATATCCATGGCGGAAACCAGCTTGATGCGCGAGGCGACGGCATCGAAACGGGATTTCGGCTGGGTCTGGACCTGGCGCAGCACGCCATCGACCCGGAAACGGACCTGGAATTCGTGCTCGAAGGGTTCGATATGGATATCCGACGCGCCGTCCCGCAGGGCATCCTCGAACACGGCATTGACGAAGTCGATGACGGGCGCTTCCTCGGCCATTTCGCGCAGGCGTTCCACATCGGTCAACGCGCTCTCGCGGGTTCGGGCCCCGGCCGATTGCAGGCGGGCGAGCGCGCTTTCCAGCAGACGGTTGGGACCGAGAACGAGACGTGTCTCGCCGGACCAGGCACCGCCGAGGCGTTCCAGCAGGCCCGGATCGAGCGGGTTGCGGGCGAGGACGACGAGGTCGGCGGCGCCGGCGGCGGGCAGCGCAGCAACCGCCTCGCCGGTGAGCGCCGTGAAACCGGCATCGCCGGGTGCGCACCACCACAGGACAGCCCCTTTTTCTGAAAGCCAGCGCAAGGGCAGTCCGAGCGCGGCGGGCGCGGCGGCATAAAGGGCTTCCTCGCGCGGCAGCGCGGCAGGCGGCAGGACCGGCAGGCCGAGCTGGGCGGACAAGGCAGACAGGAGACGTTCTTCGGCGACGGCGCCGAGGCGCAGCAGGGCCTGGCCGAACAGGACGGGCGTCTCGCGCTGATAAGCGAGCGCCTGGTCGATATCGGCGGCCGTGACGGCCCCCGCATCCAGCAGCAATTCACCGATCCGGCGTCGATCCATCACGCACACCCTCCCGTCGTGCCGCCGCCCGGCACGCTCGACGAGTTAGACCGTGCCCCCGCCGTCAAGGCAAGCCCCGCGGCTGATGCGGGGCGGCCCGGAACGCGCATCGCCGCCGGAACGCAGACAAAAAGAAAGGGCGGCCGAAGCCGCCCTTTCCCAATTCTGTCGAGACAAGATTTGTCTTACGGGTTCGTCGGGTTGCCGTCGAAGCCCGTACCCGTCACGATCCCGTTCCGGGCGAGCACACGACGGATAACGTAGTCGGCATTGTTTGCGCCATCGACACCTGCCGCTTCGTCGCGACGAACACGCAGCTCAATATCGGCATTACCCTCACCAGCGCCGAGAGCGGCATTCAGATCGGAAGAACGCACAACTGCAGTCCACGTACCGTCTTGCGAAGCGCTGACAGAACTCGCGACACACTGCCAACCGGTATTCGCGATGGTCGTGTTGCTACGGCCGGCCTGCACTTCTACGCAAGCGCCCGTTGCCGACAGATCGGTCGGCATACCTGTGATGCGGAACACGCTATCGGTGCCACCGGAAGAACGAACACTCACCCACTCGAAGCTGTTGTTGGCGGGCGTGTCCACGTTCAGTCCATCATCCCACTCGATCACGGCAAGATCAGCGGCCGCCATATTGCCGACGCTGTAACCGGCGTTGGCAGTGACTTCGATCTCAACGGTCGGCGTTTGCTGCGGGATCGGGTCCGTATTGTCACCGGTGAAGGTGATGGCGCCCGCAGCATCGATGGCATCGAGCTCTGAACCCGTTACTGCGCAGGTAAAGCGATTGTTCGGCGCATCTTCAACACAGGCGGCTGCGACGCCCGTTACGGCAACCGAAGCAATACCATCCGTGCCCTGCGGGAAGTTCACCGCAAGAACTGCGCTTGCCACTGCATCACCAGCAGCGATTGCTTGAACACCGCCGCCGCCAATTGTAGTGCCATTGTCATCGATAAAGAAGCTATTGTCGAAACCAAAATCAACGCTACCGAGAGCGTTGGCCCCAGCAGTGATACCGGTTGCGGGCAGCGTGACAGTGGCACCCGCGACAGCAACGCGACCGGCAGCCGGATACGAATCGTCTTCGTCAACAAGCGTAATGGTCGGATCAGCATAATCCGTGAAGCCTGCGCAATCTGCCGTACAAGCATAAGAGACATCGACCGTGCCGTCGACGCCGGCAGTCGAACGCTGCAGGTCAAACTCGAAGATCCGCGTTTGAGCGCAGGTTTTGAAGTTTGTACCAGTCGCAGAGGTTTCGAAAGTCACCGACGAAGCACCAAGTCCACCGCCCAAGACAGCAGTGAAATCACAATTAACATCCCCAACACCTGAGACGTCGGTAGCGTCGATGGTTTCCAGGAATGTCAGATTGGTAAAGTCGAAAGTCACCCGCATCTGAGAACCGTTACCCAGACCGGCAAAATCACCCGTAGCGGCGGTCGTGTCGACCGTTACGGTGGCTTCCGCACCGATCGTACCCTCAAACTCAGAGGCATACGTTTCCACGAGTTCACCACCACCTGTAGCAGTCTGCGCTTGCGCTGCACCAGCAACGAGGGCGATCGCCGCCGCACCGGTGAGAAGTTGAGTCATTTTCATAGGGAAAACCCCCTCTTTCCTACATAAAGTCATGGCCATGACAGCAGCCACGACGTTTTTCAAACGATCCAGGTGACGGTTTCGTTAATGACGGGCTGCGATGAGCAGCCGGTGCCTCCCCCTCACCTTTCGCGCCAGAGAAACCCCGTGACGCTGCGGAGCAAGAAAGCCGATCAGCGGGCCATCTGTCAACCGGAAACAATCACGTCGCACCGCAACACTTCCAGCGCGACACGAAAGCCACACTGTGTCCGTCACCGGATTGTCACGGGGCTGAAAAAAAACGGAAAACCGGTCGTGTGTGCGGGCTCTTCCACTGGCAGAGCCCCCGGGCTGAATCCGCGTGCTTCATCAGGACGACACAACTTCAAATTCGGCGCGACAGGCCGGCGGGGTGACGGGGCGCTCCCAGATGCGCTCGCGCGGGCTGGTCATGCGGATACGGCCTTCGCTGCAGGCTCCGGACGGGTGAAGCCTCCAGGGCTGGACGAGCTCGGCCTGCCAGCCGCGCGGCAGGCCGGGCAGGCCGGCGAGCGGACCGGCGGCATGGCTTACAGGGGCTCCGGCGAGGCGGGCCGCCGTGCGCTGGTCGAGCATCCAGGCATTGAGTGCGGCAAAGGCCTCGCGCACCTGCTGGCGTTCATGCAGTGCGGCCATGGAGGGAATGGACATGGCCACTGCGAGGGCGAGAATCGCCAGGGCGATCATGACTTCCAGCAGGCTGTAGCCGCCCTGCCGGCCGGCAGGGCCGCGGGTGCGGCACCGTGTCACCCGACCGTGTCCTGGCCTTCAACAGCGGCGCCGGCGCGCGGATCGATATCGGCATTGAGGCCTTCGCCACCCGGTGCGCCATCGGCACCGAGGCTGAAAATGCGGCCGCGGCGGGACAGGTCCTCGCCGGCCTCATACTGATAGACCGCGCCCCAGGGGTCCTGCGGCAGGCCGCCATCCATATAGGGCCCGTTCCAGTTGGCCCCGGCATCGGCGCTGGGCGCAACGAGAAGGGTGAGCCCTTCTTCCTGGCTGGGATAGCGGCCCAGATCGAGGCGCATCGTGTCGAGCGCCGTCTCGATCATGCGGATCTGGGTGAGGGCTGCGGCCTGTCTGGAACTGTCGAGCTGACCGAACAGGCGCGGCGCAACAAGGGCTGCCAGGGTGGCGATGATGGCCACCGCGATGAGGACTTCCATCAGCGAATAGCCGGCTTCATGCTGAGCGCCGCGGCGGCGGAAACCCTTGCGAACCCGGTCGGCGAATCGTCTGGCCAAACGCATCATTGCACACACTCACATCCTGGCGGCCGCATCCTGGCGGCGTATCCTCGAGGCGGCGGAGCCCCGCCCAGAGTGCGGGGACTTGCATGCCGGCTACTTGTCAGTCACTTACCATACGGCCCGGCGGCATTCTAGGACGAGATGACACAGCGAGACGACAGGTGCGGGGGGTTCACCCTGCTGGAGACGCTGATAGCGCTGGTGATCGCATCGATCACGGCGCTGGTCCTCTTGCAGTCGATCGCCTCGGTTGCCCAGGGCAGTGCGCGGGTGAACCGGGCGCTTGCCAATGCGCTGGAGCGGGAGTTCTCGGTGTCGGCGGTGCGCGATGCGCTGGCGGCGGCGGCGCCGGATTATCTGGACAAGCCGGGCGTCTATACCGGCGACACGGCCCGCCTGGCCGGCCTGACCCGGCGGCCCGTACTGGGATCGCATGGCGTGCCCGCACCGTTTTCCATGACGCTCGCCCCTGCCGGCGGCGGCACGGTGCTGGCCTATCGCGAGGGCGATACTGCCTTCGAGGTGATGCGGTTCGAGGCGGCGGAGGCCGAGTTCCGCTATGCCTACCGGACGCTGACGGGGCTCTATGCCGGCGAGCCGCCGGAGACAATGGATGTGTGGCCGCCGGAAGCGGATTTCGATCCTTTCTACGATCATTTCCGCCCGCCGCCGGAACTGGTGATGGTGGTGGACAGCGAGGGCACACTGTTGTGGGCGGTTGCATCGGCGGGCTGGCACACACCGCCGATGCGCGGCAGCGATGTGGAGGACATCCTGTGACCGGCCGGCGCACGCGCCGCCATGCCGGCGGGATACGGCGCGGCTATGTCTTCCCGCTGGCGCTGTGGACGATCGCCATCATCGCCGTGCTGCTGGGCGCGGCCTACACCGCGATGAGCGTGGCCAATGCCACGCTGGCACGGCTGCAGGACCGCGATGCAGCGCTGGACGATTTCGCCCTGGCGGAGCACACACTTGTCACGCTGCTGCTCACCGAGCCGATGGGGCTGAGCCAGCTGCGGGTCGGCGGCGTCATGAACCCCGACCCGGTCAGCGGCGGTTTCGGCGAGGGCGGCGAACCGGTGTCCACGACGGGCGATCCCTATCTGGTCGACGCGCCGGGCGGGCCGGTCGTGGTGCGCCTGGTCGGGGTGAACGGGCTGATCAGTTTCAATGATGACACCGGGCCGGCCGCCCGCGCACTGCTGCAGGCGCTGGGCATACCGCGCGCCGATGCCGAACGGCTGGCGGCGCGACTGGAGGATTTCATCGACGAGGACGATCAGCGGCGCCTGGGCGGCGCGGAAACGGCCGAATATCCCGAAGGCCGCACGCCGCGCAATGCACCTTTGTCCACCGCCGCCGATGCCTGCGGCGCGCTGGGCTGGTCCGAGGAAGTTGCCCTGTGCGCCGATCCGCGGCTGATGGATCTTTACGCCTTTGCCGGCGCGCCCGGCGTGATGAGCGGCCGGCTGGCGCCGGAATACCTGCTGCACCGGCTGCTGGACGACGAAACGGCCGTCGAGCGGGCCATGGACGCGCTGGAAAACCGCAACGCGCTGGTACGATTTTCCGATCTGGGCATTGAGGGACTGGACACGCTGGAAGACAATTCGGCCCTGCCCGGGCCCAGCTTCCTCATCATCACACACCGCCCCGAGGCGCGCTTTGTGCAGCTGACCCGGATCGACCTGACGCTGGCAAGCTTGTACAAACCCTATGATATTGCGTTTACGCATATCGTCGGGGGCTCGGAAATCGAAGGGGCGTTCCATGTCGAAGAGGTCGGCGAACTTGCCAGGCTTCCTCAGACCGATTGACCGTCGCGTGACAGCGGGCGGCGTTGCGCCGCGCCCGGCGTCCGCGCTTGTCCGCGCCGTGCTGTTCGGCGAACGCTTCGTCGTCAGCCGGGCCCTTTTGCACTTCGAACGGATCGAGCGCCCGGCCGGTCGTGCTGACGAGCGGGTCCGCCGGGCCGTCGAACTCGCAGCAAGAAACCGTGCGCCCTTCACCGATCCGGGCCTCTCGATCAGCTGGGGCCAGCGCCACGCCATTGCCTGGTCCTGGGATCGTACCCGGCTGGAGCGGCTGGGCGTTCCGGCGAATGCCTGGATCGTTCCGGAACCTGTCCTGGCCGCGCCCGCCGAACCGCCCGCCGACGATTTCAGGCTGCGCGAGCTGCAGGATGGTTATGAAGGCCAGGTCTTCCGGCGGGGCGAGTTGTTTGCCAGCCGCTTCTGGGAGCGCCGCCCCTCGCAGACCGATCTCGACCTGTTCGTGCGCAGTTGCGGCCTTCACGGACAGGACGAGGAAACGGCAAGGCCGGCCTCGGCCATCGAGACGGCCGAAGGACGCGTGCGCGATCACTTGTCCCGCGTCACGCCGCTTCATGCGGCTCTGGCCGCCCTGCTTCTGGTCGGCACCCCCCTGCTCTACCAGGCGGGCAACCAGATCCGGATCAATCTGGAACTGCAGTCGGCACGCTACCAGCTGTCCACCGTAGTGCAGGAAAGCTCGGCCCAGTTCGATGCGCTGCAGCGCTACCAGGCCAACAGCGCCCGGCTGGACAGCTATCGCACCGCGCTTGACCTCGCGCACCCGCTCGCACCGGCCACGGAGCTGGCGGAAACCGCACAGGCGATCGACGGCCAGCTGAACCGGTTCCGCATCGTGCCGGGGCGGATCGAGGCCGTTCTGGGCACGCGCACCGAGACCGATCCGGCCGAGATTGTCCGCGCGCTCGAGGCAACCCCCTCGCTCGCGAATGTCGAGATCCGCCGCGCCCGCGCCCAGGGGGACTGGGAAATCGAGGCGGACCTGGTTGCCGCCGGAACGCCGCAGGAGCCGGAATCATGACCGTATCCGAGACCTTGCGCACGCGCCTCGGCAACGTCCTCACGCCTCGGGCCCAGCTGGGACTGATCGTCCTAGTGACCCTGCTCGGCGTGGTCGCGGCAATGGACCTGGCCAGCCGGAACGCCCTGCTGGAACAACAATTGGTGACAGTTCGCACCGAGCTTGCCGGTCGCGAAACCGCTATCCAACAGCGTGACTGGAACAGCGTCCTGGCCAGCTCTCAGGCCGAGGTCGAGTCCGTCGAATCGCGCTTCTGGCGCGGCTCCACGACCGGGCTGGTCAGCGCGCAGATACTGGGCGCCGTCGAAGCCGCTGCGCGCACATCACAGCTGACCAATCCGCGGGTCTCCGTCTTGCGGAGCGATGCGCTGGCCGGACAGGCCGTCCTTTTCGAGGTCGAGCTAACCGCACGGAGCAATGGCGGCGGGTTTGCCACATTCCTGGAGGCGCTGACCCAGGCCGACGGCGAACTGCGGCCGGGCGAACTGGAATGGGAGGGCCGCAACCGCCCGGTAACGATCCGGCTCGTCGCTCCGGCCATCATCGAGGACAGTGCGGCATGATGTCCTTGATGCAGCTCAGGTTTGCGGCCGCAGGAGCGGCCTGCGCGGTTGCCGCGATTGCCGGCATTGCCCTGCCGCCACCGGCCCCGTCCGCCCCGCCGAACAGCCAGGCCCGCGACCTTGCCGCGTTGACCGGTCCCAGCCGGGCCGATGTCGAAGCGCTGGTCGCCCGGCTTGGCGCAACAGACTTTTTCCCGGCAGCGCGAACAGTCGCCGCTCTGCGGGATGCAGAGAACGGCGCATCTTCCGGCGGTGAATCATCCGGAGATGGCGCCGATACGATGACGCCGCACAGCCCACCGATCCGCGCGCTCGTGCGCCGCGAAGCCGAATGGCGCCTTTATACAGCCGACGAGGAGAACCTCACCGACGTTTTCGTGCCCGGGGAGGAACTGTTTGACGGCTGGGTTATCGTCGAGATAAGCCCGAGGACACTGCGCCTGGAGCGCGACGGGGACTACCAGACCATCGATGTCTTTCTTTCGAATGATGCGGAGCCGCTATGAATCGCTTTAGGCAACTCACTCTCGGCTCCCTCAGCCTGGCAGCACTGACCGGCTGCGCCGCCACGACTTTCAGCCCGTCATCCCAACTGGCTCCCGTCATCGAGACGCGCCGGGACCAGCTTGCCGAGCGCCCGCAATCAGGCCCAGCCGACATCGACGGCGGCGAAACCACAGCGCCGCAGCAGGAGGATCTGGTCTCGGGGCAGCGCCGCGTCCCCGGCCCGCGCGGCTCTTCAAGCTCGGGCGAAGCCTTGAGCGCAGCACTTTCGCCTTCAGGGCCAGCAATCAATGCAACCCTGCCCGCCCAGCCCCTCGCCGGCTTCATCGATACTGCGCTGGGCGAAATCCTCGGCATCCCGTACGCTCTCGGGCCGGGGGTCGCCGACCGCGACGATATTGTTTCGCTCCGCAGCGTGCAGGACATGTCGCCAACGGCCTTCCTCGGCCTGTTCGAAGCCGCGATCTCCGAGTACGGCCTGGCAATCGAAGTGCAGGACGAGATGGCGATCGTTGTCGAACGCAGCGATCTGCGCAGCAACATGCCACAGATCATCAGGGCCCGCGCCCGCGCAAACGTGTCGGCTTCACTGCGGCCGGTCATACAGTTTGTGGAATTTGAGTTCTCGGACGCCGCAGAGATGGAGGCCATCCTGCGTCAGGCCTTTCCGGACCAGCAGGAATTGTCGATCCAGGTGCGTCGCGACATCAACTCGATGACGCTGACCGGGCTTTCCGACGTGGTCGACAGTGCGCTCGGTCTGATCCACGAACTCGATCGCGCCCGTTTCTCGGGCGCCGCAGCGGTCACCCTGTCCCCACGCAACTGGGACGCTGCAGAGCTCGCCCAGACCCTCGTCGATATCCTGTCGCTCGAAGGATATCAGGTCGGCCTCGGGACACGGCAGGCCCGTCCGCTGTCAATGCTCGCGCTCGAGCAGACGAACCAGATCCTGATTATGGCCCACAATGAGGACACGCTGGCCCATCTCATCCGGACCGCGCGCCGGCTTGAAGATGCCGCCGAGCGCGAGGACAATACGCGATCCTACGTCTACCAGGTTCGCAATACCGATGCGGAAGAGCTTGCCACCATTGTCCGGACCGTGCTTGGCGAAGCCTCCCGGCAAACAACGGGGCCGGAGACTGAAGCGGGCAGCGCCGCCGGCTCATCCAGCTCACTCAACTCGAGGCTCGCAGTCGACACGTTTGGCAACCGCCTGATATTCACAGGCGCACGCGACGAGTATGACAACCTCGCCCGTCTGCTCGAGCAACTCGACACACCGGTGGCCGAAGTGCTGGTGGAGGTCACCATCGCTGAGGTCGTGTTTTCCGATACCACGCGGTTCGGGTTGGAATTCTTCCTCGACACCATGGGCGGCGATGTCCAGCTCGGCACACAGGACGGGCTCGGTCTTTCAAGCGGCGGGCTTTCAGCTGTCGTGAGGTCCGGGCAGGTAGACATCGAAGCTGCTGCAAGCGCAACAAACTCGCGGATCAACATTCTTTCTGTCCCGCGTATCGTGGCCCGGTCCGGAGAGTCTGCCGAAGTGCAAGTCGGTACCGACGTACCGATCATCACGTCCCAGCGCGCCGCCAACACCCAGGACTCGGGTTCAACCGACATTCTGCAATCGATCCAGTATCGCTCCACCGGTGTCCTGCTGACCGTGGAACCGAGGGTCTTCAGCAATGACCGGATCGACCTGGCCATCACCCAGGAAGTCAGTTCTGCTGATGAAAACCCCAACCAGGCGATCGGCAGCCCGATCATTTCAAATAGGCGAATGACGTCGGCGATCACGCTTCAGGACGGCCAGACTGCGGTTCTCGGCGGCTTGATCAGCGAGAACATCAACCGAGGCTCCTCCGGGGTTCCCCTGGTGCAGGACATCCCGCTGCTCGGCAATCTCTTCAAGACCGAAACATTCAACAACGACCAGCGTGTACTACTCGTCCTGGTGACGCCGTTCATTCTCAATGACCGGACCGATCGCCAACGAATTGTCGAAGCCTTCAGAGGCGAGATAAACGAGGCGTTTGTTTCGCGGATTGGTGCCGGCGAGACGTTCCTGGAGCTTGAACGCCCCATGCAGGTCCCCGGCACCGGCGATTGATGCCCCAACTGCCGGAGAGCGTATTCGGCTGCCTCGGAATCGCGGGTCTCACCGTGGCGGTTGCCGTGATCATGTCACCGGCAGCAGCATTGCACCGCCACTCCCGGCGACGCCGTGTTTTCCTGACAACCATAGTGATAGCCGCATCCTTTGCGGCTCTCTTTTGCCTTCATGCGCCCAGGCAATCCTGGATCCCCGCGCTTTTCGCAGCAACATGCGGCTGTGCCGCAGCCAGCGCCGCCCTTGATATCCTCATCGGCCGCATTCGCGACATATGCTCTCTTCTCATTGCCCTATCTGGATCCGCCAGCGCATACCTGTCCGCGACATGGCCCATGCCAGTGCTGGCAGCGTCAATGTCGATCGCCGTCCTGCTACTTGCACGGCAGCTGACTTCGAACCGCACGCGCGGGGCAAGTATTGGTTGGGGCGATATTCTCTTCGCCGGCGCGTGCGGGACATGGATCGCGCCCGGCACGGTCCCATTTGCTCTTCTCGCTGCCGTAGCAGCAACGGGTGGCATCGCACTTGCCACCTCACACGCAGCCAGGCGCAGAATGCCGTTTGCCCCGGGGATTGCGGCCGGATATGGTGCCGTGCTTCTGCTTCAGAACTTCGTGACGTTACTTGAATGAATAAAGGTACGCAGGGCCTGCGGCGCGCCTTCAGTGTCATCGAGTCACTCGCAGCTGTTGCGCTCCTCGCAATTGCACTTGCTCCGCTGTACTCGATGCTGGAGCAAACCGTGAATGCGGCTGTCCGGATTCAACGATACATCGAAGCCCGCGAGGTTTTGGGCACAGTATCCGACCTGGCTCAGGCCGGACACGAGGTTCCGCAAGAAATCGACGGATGGACTGTTGTGATGGCGGACACGGAGACCACTCCTCCAGCTGCACTCGACGGTTATCTTGGCGGTCAGTACTTCATGATCGGCCGCTCAACGACAATCGCAACGGTCCGGAGAAGCGGCTTCTCAACATCGCGAACGCTTCACCTCCTGGACATCACGCCTGTCTACGCGACGGAAGAGGAAGCCATATTCAGTAACATGTAGCTATTTGAATATTTCGTACTTCGAGAAATCGACGCCCTTGTCGGAAATCGTATCAAAGCTGATTCCCATAATATCTTTCCTGACAAAAATTATGTCCACCTGCCACAAGGCGCCGTCGTAATAGCAAGGCTCGACTATATCGAAAATCAGGAAGCCCATTCCGAACATCAGCTCCAGAATTCCGTTAATATTGGCGTTTGTGGACTCAATAATCACGACAGAGCATTTGCAGATGAATTCGCCGCCACCCTGCAGGACCGCTTCCTCGTGACCGTCGGTATCAATCTTCAACAAGCACTCTTCAAAAGGCCCTGCCTGAGCGTTGAATGTGTTCAGGGATATTAGCTCCACGGATCGGACATCTTCGCCTGTTGCGCGCTCTACATGAGCGCTGGATGCCAGCGCCCCCGCCTCGCCGCGTATCCGGAGGCTACAATGACCATCCCGGTCCCCGACCGCCTTCTGGACGAGCGTGTAGTCCACATTCCGATAGACTTTTTCAATCTGGGATGCGCATTCGGCGACGGGTTCGAACAGGATATGTGGCAGATCGGAAAACACATCCACGAGCTCAGGGGTGCCGTGGAGCACACCTACATCCACGATACTCGTAATGCGAACCCCCCTGTCTCGCAGTATCTGGAGAGCTTCCAACTTCCGGGGCGTTCTCGAAGCGCCGCGCCGCATCGAACGGATACGCTGCATCAGTCTGCGCGGACCGAGAAAGAGCTCATTGACATCGAATCGCACCGTCGCACCCCTCTTGGAACCACGGCACCGCGCAGTTCTCCAGTTCTCACTCAGGCTCGCGCCGTCGCACCGACCAAGCGGTTTCCGTCCTGCTCATAGGCCTTCAGGACTTCCTCGATAGGGCCATCAAGCTTCAGCTGCCCGTCATCGAGCCAGAGGCCCCGCGTGCAGTTCTCCTGCAGCAAACTGACGCTGTGGGATGCAAGGATCAGAATACCGGCTTGCCCGACAAACTCGACCATTCGCCTGGCTGCAGCTTTGCGGAACTTGGCATCGCCCGCAGACAACCACTCATCGAGGATCAGGACCTCGGGCTCGAAAGCCGTGGCGATGGCAAAGTTGAGACGCATGCGCATACCGGCCGAGTACGTCGAAACAGGAAGGTCAATAAACTCGCCCAGACCAGCAAATGCCGCGATCTCGGCGCGACGCGCTTCGATCTCCGACCGCGTTCGACCGGAAGCAAGGCCGCGCAACGTGATATTCTTGTTTCCAGTCGCCTCGCTGCTCATGCCCAGATTGATGTTCACAAGACTGGTAGTGCGCCCTTCGACCTGAACCCGCCCTTGCTCCGGCGAATAGATTCCCGCCAGCACCTGCAGCAGCGTTGTCTTTCCGGAACCATTGGCCCCCACGAGACCAATCCGCTCGCCCTCCTCAACCCGGAACGATACGCCGTCGAGTGCCCGCACTCCCTTGACATAGCCGCGACGGTCCCGGACGAGGCGCTGACGAGCGCCGCCGAAATCTTCCCCCGCATCCAGTGGAGCTGTTTGCGTATCGAGTGAGCTCTTCGCCCTGTTGAACAGGGGATAGGTAACAACAAGATCTTCGACAACGATCCGAGACATTTGTCGCCCCTAGAGCCAGTAAGGGAGTCGACGGCGAAAGGCTGCGGCGACAACTGCCACCATACCCCACACCATGATCGTCAGTATCACCACAACAAGCCAGCTTGTTGAGCGCGGCATTTCACCGAGAAGCGGCGCCCGGAATATCTCGACGTAGTGCGTAAGGGGATTGAGATCAGCGGCAAACGCCCGCGCGCCCTGCAACCCCTCGCGGACCCACAGAATAGGCGTCACAAAGATCATCAGCCGCATGACTGACGTCACCAGATGGCCAATATCCTGGAAACGGGTAGCAACCAGTCCAAGCAAGTACTGAACAGCCACGGCATTGATCAGATAAACCAGAACAGCAGGCACAACCAGGAGCATTTCTATGCCGGGGCGAACTCCCGCCCACAGGATGATTGGAACGACAACAATCATCTGAAGGAAAAAAGTCAGCAATGACCGAAAAAGACTACGATATACATGCACCGAGTAAGGCAAAGACATCGCCTTGATCCAGACACTGGACGACGTAAAGACTTGGCATCCGTCTACGAAATTTCCGGTTATGAATATGAATGCGGCGTATCCTATGGCGACATAGGCTACAAAGCTCTCGACGCCTCTTCCGGAGAAACCCGCGAAGAAGAGCGATACGCCAGCTACAAACATGAGGAAAGACAGTACGATCCACGAGATACCGAGCGCGCTTCTACGATATCGATGCTGGATTTCGTCCCAGGCAAAAGCGCGCCAAAGCTCCACCATGGAAAGCCCGACCCAGAGATCGGACAAAAAACCCGTCACACCACGCGAGGCATGCGGATCATAAATCTTGGTTGCTGGGTTCATGGTGGCAGGTACGGGTCAGAAGCTCGCGATCACTCGTCTTCTCCCGGGGGTAAATGACCCGTCGCATAGTGTCCATCCCGATATACGGCCGTTCGTGGTTTGCGCCCATGGATACGTAGCCGGCGGCGGTAGTTCAAAACGGCTTCCCGCCCCCGGATCGAGGCCGTTCCGGCCTACTCAACCGTCACCGATTTTGCCAGGTTGCGCGGCTGGTCCACATCAGTCCCCTTGAGCGCCGCAACGTGGTAGGCAAGCAGCTGGATGGGAATTGCTGCAACGATCGGCCTTATGACCTCCGGACAATCCGGTATGGTGATCACCTGCGAGACGGTTTTTCCAGCCTCCGCCGCACCCCGGCTGTCAGTGATCAAGATTACCTCGGCGCCCCGCGCCGCGACTTCATGAACACTCGAAAGCGTCTTTTCAAACAGCTGGTCATGAGGGGCAACAACGACGACAGGTGTTCCCTCCTCGATCAGCGCGATCGGACCGTGCTTGAGTTCGCCGGCTGCATATCCTTCAGCATGGATATAGCTGATTTCCTTCAGCTTCAGCGCGCCCTCCATCGCAAGGGGATGGAAGAGGCCACGCCCGAGATAGAGCACATCCCGCGCAGAGGTCAGATCGTGCGCCATCCGCTCGATCTGCGCTTCGGCCGACAGCGCGGCATTTACCAGGCGGGGTGTCTCGAGGATCGCTTTCGCGAACGCCGTCTCGTCCGCCTCTGACAGCACGCCTCGCGCGCGACCGGCCTCGATCGCCAGGCAGAGCAAAGCTGACAACTGGGCGGTGAACGCCTTCGTCGATGCGACTCCGATTTCAGGGCCCGCATCGATCATCGCGACCGTGTCGGCCTCCCGGGCGATCGACGACTCCGCAACGTTCACAACGGCGAGTGCCTTGGCTCCCGCAGCCTTGCAATACCGAAGAGCGGCAAGCGTATCGGCGGTTTCACCCGATTGGGAAACAAAAAGCGCCGCATCGCCCTCGCCGATCACCGGATCCCGGTAGCGGAACTCCGATGCCACGTCGGTCTCGACCCCCAGACGGGCAAGTTTTTCGAACCAGAACTTGGCGACGCACGCAGCGTAGTAGGCAGTGCCGCATGCCGTTGCGGTAAGCCGGCCGACCCGGCCCCATTCCAGTCGGTTTTCGTCACGAAGCCGGCCGGAGCCGGCATCCAGATAGCGGGAAACCGTTCGAGCAATCGCGTCGGGCTGTTCGTAGATCTCCTTCACCATGAAATGCCGGTGATTGCCCTTGTCGGCGAAGCCGGCGACGGATTGGGACACTGTCACCGGACGCACGATTTCGGCTCCGTCCTTGTCGAATATCCGGGTGCCGTCGGCGTGGACCGACGCAAAGTCGCCATCGTCGAGATAGATGACCCGATTGGTCCAGCCGGCAACGGCTAGAGAATCCGAACCGACATAGTTCTCGCCCTGCCCCAACCCGATCACGAGAGGACTCCCGGCTCGAGCGACCCATATGGCGTCCGTTTCACGCGCGTCGATCGCAGCAAGCGCATAGGCACCGCGCAGACGGTCGATCGTCGCCCGGAACGCATCGCCCATGCTCAGCCCCGACTTGATATGTGAAGCAATAAGGTGGGCGATCACCTCGGAATCGGTCTGGCTTTCGAACAAAAAGCCTTGGGCGATCAGGTCGTCCCGGAGTTCCTGGTGATTTTCGATGATTCCGTTGTGCACGATCGCAACGGGACCCGACGCATGAGGATGCGCATTTTCTTCGGTCGGTGCACCATGGGTCGCCCAGCGGGTGTGCCCGATGCCGAGCCCGCCGTCCAGCGGCGCGGCCGCTATCCGCGCGTCGAGCTCCGAAATCTTGCCTTGTGACCGGCGGCGTTCCAGCTTGCCGGCATCATTCAGTACGGCAATACCGGCAGAGTCATACCCGCGATACTCCAGCCGCCTCAACCCTTCGACCAAGCGATGAGTGACCCGGCCAGAGCCGATAATTCCCACGATGCCGCACATACCTGGCTCCTGAACCGTTTCGGGATGCTTTGTTACGCCCAGGCTTACCAGATCGGCACGACTGCGCGCCCGCCGTAGATACACTCTTGCAGTAAACAAGTACTGCAAAGCATTTCACAGTCAGCGAGCCCCGTTCAGGCCGGTTGACCAGACTGATCCGCCAGCGTGTATGGCTCTAGAGCGTCTGGTCGAAAGCGCCGACTTCCGGGAATTGCGCCAGCACACTCTCGATCCCGGTAAAGATCGCCGCCACATCCTCTTTGGAGTTCGGGCTTTCGATCACCACCACCAGGTTCGGCGTGTTCGACGAAGCGCGCACCAGGCCCCAGGCACCGTCGGTGAGCGAGAAGCGCACGCCATTGACCGTATTGATGTCGGCGATCGCCCGCCCGGCCACCTGTTCACCCGCGGCCTTCTTGTCCTCAAAAACCTTCACGATGCGCGCGACGACATCGTATTTCTTCTCGTCATCGCAGGCCGGTGACATGGTCGGCGAGCCATAACTGACCGGCAGCGCCCGGCGCAGATCCGCCATCGACTTGTCCGGATTGCGGTCGAGCATCTGCAACACGGCGCGGGCGGCGACGAGACCGTCATCATAGCCGCGGCCGATCGGCGGCTGCAGGAAGAAGTGACCCGATTTCTCGAACCCGGCCAGGGCGCCCAGCTCCTTGGAGCGGCGCTTGATGTAGGAGTGGCCAGTCTTGAAATAGTCGGTCTTGCAACCGTGCTCCTTGAGCACCGGATCGATGGTGAACAGGCCGGTGGATTTCACATCGACCACGAAGGTCGATCCCGGGTGCAGCGGCGCGAGATCGCGCGCCAGCATCAGGCCGATCTTGTCGGCGAAGATCTCCTCGCCCTCATTGTCGATCACGCCGCAGCGATCGCCATCGCCGTCAAAGCCCAGCCCTACATCGGCGCCATGCTCCAGCACTGCATCGCGCATGGCGTGCAGCATTTTCATGTCTTCCGGATTGGGATTGTAGCGCGGGAAGGTGTGATCGAGTTCGCAATCCATCTCGATCACTTCGGCGCCCATGGCCCGCAGGGCCTGCGGCGCGAAGGCGCCGGCCGTGCCATTGCCGCAGGCGGCCACGACCTTCAGCTTGCGCGTCAGCGACACACCGTCCGCGACATCGGCAAGATAGCGTTCGGCCACGCCGGCCTGGCGCACATAGCCGCCGCCGGACCGGGTCTGGCCCTGCCCCGCGAGCACGATTTCCTTCAACCGGCTCATCTCGTCCGGCCCGAAGGTCAGCGGACGCTGGGCACCCATCTTCACACCGGTCCAGCCATTGGAATTATGGCTCGCCGTGACCATCGCAACACACGGAATGTCCAGATCGAACTGCGCGTAATAGGCCACCGGCGACAGCGCCAGGCCAATATCGTGCACCTCGACCCCGGCCGCCATCAGGCCGACTTCCAGCGCCTGCTTCACGCTCAGCGAATAGGAGCGGAAATCATGGCCGACAACGATTTTCGGCTCGACACCGAGCTCGTGGATCAGCGTGCCAAGACCCAGCCCCAGCGCCTGGACGCCATAGAGGTTGAGATCCGGCGCCTGGTCGGAACCGGCATGGCCGAACCACCAGCGCGCATCATACTCGCGAAAGCCCGTCGGCTTGATCAGGGCTTCATTTTCGAAAGCCCAGCTATTGGGTGTCAGCGCGGCGTGCGGCTTGGCGGTCATGATATCTCCCCGGAACAGGTTAAGCGGCTAGCCGTGCGGCCGGCCCACGCTGGTGTATTCGAAGCCGGCATTGGCGGCTTCGCCGTGGGTGTAGATATTGCGCAGATCGATCAGAACCGGCGCCTTCATCGTCGCTTTCAGCCGCGGCAGATCCAGAGCGCGGAACTCGTTCCACTCGGTGATAATCACAAGCGCATCGGCACCTTCGGCGCAGAAATAGGGGCCGGAGACGAATTCCACATCGGACAGGAGCTTTTCCGCCTCGACCGTGCCGGCCGGATCGAAGGCGCGGATCGTGGCACCAGCCTTCTGCAGGGCCGGGATGATCTCCAGGCTCGGCGCCTCGCGCATATCGTCTGTGTTCGGCTTGAAGGTCACGCCCAATACGGCGATTGTCTTGCCCTTCACATCGCCGCCGCAGGCTGCGACCACCTTGTCGGCCATCGCCCGCTTGCGCGCATCATTGACCTCGACCACCGTCTCGATCAGGCGCAGCGGCGAACCGGCATCCTGGGCCGTGCGCGTCAGGGCCAGCGTATCTTTCGGGAAACAGGACCCGCCATAGCCGGGACCGGCATGCAGGAACTTGCCGCCGATCCGGTTGTCCAGCCCCACACCCTTGGCGACTTCCTGCACATTGGCGCCCACATGCTCGCACAGATCGGCGATCTCGTTGATGAAGGTGATCTTCATCGCCAGGAAGGCGTTGGCGGCGTACTTGATCAGTTCCGATGTCCGCCGTGCGGTAAAGACAATCGGCGTCTCATTCAGGAAAAGCGGACGGTAGAGATCGCGCATCAGGGTGCGGGCGCGATCGTCATTGGTACCGACGACAACGCGGTCAGGCCGCTTGAAATCGTCGATCGCCGCGCCTTCGCGCAGAAATTCCGGATTGGAAACGACGGCGAAATCGGCATCCGGACGGGTTTCACGGATGATCCGCTCGACCTCATCACCCGTGCCTACCGGCACTGTCGACTTGGTAACCACGACCGTATAACCGTCCATAACCTCGGCCACTTCCTTGGCGGCGGCATAGACGTAGGACAAGTCGGCATATCCGTCGCCGCGGCGCGACGGTGTGCCCACGGCGATGAAAACCGCATCGGCTGTGCGCACGGCATCCGAAATATCCCGGGTGAAACTCAGGCGACCTTCGCGCACATTGCGCTCAACCAGAAGATCAAGACCCGGTTCATAAATCGGGATCCCGCCGGAATTGAGCATCTCGACCTTGGACGCATCCTTGTCGACACACACGACCTCATGTCCAAAGTCGGCGAAACAGGCCCCCGACACCAGTCCGACATAGCCCGTTCCGATCATCGCCACGCGCATGCGCCACTCCTATTCTCGCTGGCCCCGGTATCGCCGAGCCTATGCGGCGGCGCAAGGCCCAAGGCGGATTAGGTACAGCATTTTCTGCGTGTCAGCCCACCACGTCTTCAATGGCAGTCCGGATGTCGCCAACAACCTGCTGGATCTTCGCTTCATCGCCCTCGGCCATGACCCGGATCACCGGCTCGGTACCAGAGGCGCGCACCAGGACACGACCATCCTTGCCGAGGCGCTTCTCGCCCGCCTCGATCGCCTTTTTGACCGCCTCTGTTCCCAACGGATCGACGCCCTTCTTGACCCGGACATTCTCGAGCAATTGCGGCGCAGGGTCGAACACTTTGAGGAGGTCACTCGCGCGCTTCTTGCTCTCGTTCACGACGCGCAGAACCTGCAGCGCCGCTATCAGACCGTCGCCGGTCGGGGCGTGATCGGGCATCACGATATGGCCTGACGCCTCGCCACCCAGATTGATCCCGCTTTCCTTCATGCGCTCGGTGACATAGCGGTCACCGACCTTGGTGCGCTCCAGCGAAAGTCCGATTCCGGACAGATATTGCTCCAGACCCAGATTGGACATGACGGTGGCGACGATCGCGTCCTGGCTCAGCTCTCCCTGCTCTTTCCAGTGACGCGCCAGGAGGCCGAGGATCTGGTCACCGTCGATCACACGGCCCTTTTCGTCACACAGGATCAGCCGGTCGCCATCGCCATCCAGTGCGATACCCAGATCGGCGCGGTATTTCACGACTTCCTTGGACAGGCGCGCCGGAGCGGTGGAACCGCATTCCTCGTTTACATTGAAGCCGTTCGGCTCGACACCGATCGGAATGATGTCGGCACCCAGCTCCCACAAGACGTCCGGCGCCACCTTGTAGGCGGCCCCATTGGCACAATCGAGTACCAGGCGAAGACCCGACAGGCGCTGCGCGCGCGGGAAGGTCGATTTGACGATTTCGATATAGCGCGCCTGAGCATCGTCGATCCGCTTGGCCCGGCCCAGATCCGCCGGCTTGGCCAGATCGTCGGTCAGGCTCCCGTCCATGCGCTTTTCGATCTTCAGCTCGGCCTTGTCGTCGAGCTTGTTGCCGTCCGGGCCGAACAGTTTGATGCCGTTATCATGATAGGGGTTGTGGGATGCCGTGATCATCACGCCGAGATCGGCCCGCAGCGAGCGGGTCATCAGGGCGACAGCCGGCGTCGGCAGCGGGCCGAACTGGAAGACATCCATGCCGACCGAGGTGAAGCCGGCGACCAGCGCCGACTCGATCATGTAACCGGACAGGCGGGTATCCTTGCCGATCACCACCGAATGGCGACCGGAGTGGCGCACGAAATGCTTGCCGGCTGCCATGCCCAGGCGCAGGGCCGTTTCCGCCGTCATCGGGAATGTGTTCGTCAGCCCGCGAACGCCGTCCGTGCCGAAATACTTCTTGCCCATGTGGCCGCCCTCATCTTTTCCCGGCCTCCTATATAGAAGCTTCTGCCTTACGCGAAGTGAATCGGTGCGCTGGACGCTCGTACTGCTATGGGCTAGGCGTTGGAACTCGCTCAGGGTTCTGACAGCGTTCGGGGGAAGACATGTCGCCAATTCGTAAAGCCGTTCTGCCCGTGGCCGGGCTGGGAACGCGGGTCCTGCCGGCGACCAAATCGATCCCGAAGGAAATGCTGCCCGTCTTCGACCGGCCGGCGATCCAGTATGTCGTCGACGAAGCGCGCGCCGCCGGGATTGAGCATTTCGTCTTCGTTACGGGCCGGAACAAATCGGCGATCGAGGATTATTTCGACAGCGCCTATGAGCTCGAGGACACGCTGCGCGAAAAGAACAAAACCACCATCCTCAAAGAACTTGAACGCATCCGGCCTGCGCCGGGGTCGATGAGCTTCGTGCGCCAGCAGGCCCCGCTGGGACTGGGCCACGCCATCGCCTGTGCCCGCGACATTATCGGCCGGGAACCGTTTGCAATCCTGTTGCCCGACATGCTGGTGAAGTCCGCCAAGAGTTGCCTCGCGCAGATGGTCGAGGCCTATGACAAGGTCGGCGGCAATGTGATCGCCGTAGAGCCTTGCGAAGACCCGTCCGCCTATGGCGTCATTGATCCGGTCGACCGGTCAGGCCCTCTGATGAAGATGAAGGGCATGGTCGAGAAGCCGCCACGCGAGAGCGCGCCGTCGAATCTCTTCATCACTGGCCGCTACATCCTGCAGCCGGAAATCTTCCCGCTACTGGAAGACCAGGGCGCCGGGGCCGGCGGCGAGATCCAGCTGACCGATGCCATGGTGCGCCTGATGGACAGCCAGGACTTCCACGCTCTGGAATATGACGGCTCGTCCTATGACTGCGGCAGCAAGCTGGGCTATTTCCGCGCTAACCTTGCTTACGCGACGGCCGATCCGGAGCATGGCGAAGCCGCCCGAGCAATGTTGAAGGATTTCAGCTAGAGCGTGATCACGCGACGGCTCGGGATTCTGGGGAGGCGCGCTTCCACAGGAAACGATCCTGCTCTGCCCCCGGCTCTCAGACCGTCCCCTCGCGCCAGTTCCGGTACCAGTCCGCAAAACGTGGCAGACCGTCTTCCAGACGCGTGGTCGCCGTGTAGCCATAGTCGGCTTCCAGCTTTGTGGTGTCGGCAAAGGTGCGGGTCACATCGCCGGGCTGCATGGGCAGCATGATCTTCTCTGCCGTCACCCCCAGCGCGCGCTCCAGCGTCTCGATCATGTCCATCAGCCGCACCGGCGACGAGCCACCGATATTGTAGATCGCATGACGACCACGCGCCGGGACGTCGTCCAGGATGCGGCAGAGCGGTTCGACAATATCGTCGATATAGGTGAAGTCCCGCTCCATATCGCCATTGTTGAAGACCTTGATCGGCCGGCCCGACAGCATGGCATCGGCGAACAGCCAGTAGGCCATGTCCGGCCGCCCCCAGGGCCCGTAGACCGTGAAGAAACGCAATCCGGTCGCCGGAATGTCGTAGAGCGAACAATAAGATGCACTCATCAGCTCGTCGGCGCGCTTGGTGGCCGCGTAGAGTGAGGCCGGCATCTCCGACGCATCGTCCTCGGCGAACGGCACCTCAGAGCGCTCGCCATAGACCGAGCTGGACGAGGCATAGACAAGGTGTTCGAGACCATCCCCCAGCGCCCGTGCAGCCTCGAGCACCGACAGGTGCCCAATCAAGTTGGACTGAGCGTAGGCAAAAGGATTGGTCAACGAATACCGAACGCCGGCCTGCGCCGCCAGGTGCAGAATACGGGAGGGTTTTGCGGACAGGATTTCCAAGCGAACCCTCTCATGATCCGCCAGATCAGCCGCAACGAATCGAAAACCGTCACACGCCTCCAGCTGTGCCAGGCGTGCCCGCTTCAGTCCCGGATCGTAATAGTCATTCAGGTTGTCGAGACCGACGACTTCCTTGCCGGCCCGCAGCAGTGCTTTTGATACGTGATAGCCAATAAAGCCTGCTGCCCCAGTGACAAATACGGTCAACTACGTCCTCCCTGAACCCTGCCCGGTGCTACATAGCGCAGTTTGCCGCCAATTGGCCCACCCACAACAGCAATCCCGGATCGGCGGACTTGGCAAGGCGAGCATAAATGCTCAGACATTGCAGCTGACGCTCGAACCTGCCGCCCGCCTAGAGTAGAAGGCCGACCATGGTGACCGACGGATCGGAACGGCTTGAGTCACGACGCAAACCCGGACATATGAGACCATGCCCAATGCCCAGCCAGCAATTCGAGAGCTGCCACTCTCCGGCGCACTTGAAGTGACTTTTCCGCGTTTCGAAGACGAGCGCGGATACTTTTCCGTCCCGTTCAACAAGCGCGACTTGCAGGACGCCGGTGTCAAAGCCGACTTCATTCAGGATAATCAGTCCCTGTCACGCCGGGCCGGCACGGTAAGAGGGCTCCACTTTCAGGCCCCGCCTTTTACACAGGCCAAATTGGTGCGGGTTCTCCAGGGTCGGATACTTGATGTCATGGTCGACGCGCGCAGAGGCTCGCCAACATTCGGTCAGCATTGCCGTCTCGAACTCGACGCTGAATCCTGCCGGGCTGTTTTTGTCCCGCGCGGCTTCCTGCACGGGTTTGCGACACTTCAGCCGGATACCATCGTCCTCTACAAGGTCGACAATGACTATGCCGCCGGACACGATGGTAGCGTGCGCTGGAATGATCCCGATCTTGGAATTGATTGGGGCCTGGACGCGCGTGATGCGATACTCTCGAACAAGGATATCGATGCGACGTCCTGGACATGTTTCGAGACCCCCTTCACCTACCAGGATTGACGTCCCTTGTCCTTCGGGAAGCCATGTCATGACACATCGGATTGCATGGGGAAAATACGCCGAAAGGGGTGCGATATCCGCCCCGCCCATCCGGCCCCGCCTTGGAGTTCTGGCCGCTAGAGCACCGGGCCGCCCATGGAAAACTCGGCCCCTTGAAAACGGCGCCCCGACGGATCCATGACACGCGCAAATCCGATCATCATCGGGCGCAGCGGCCAACTGGCCCGGTCACTCGCAAGCCTCGCGGAAACGGCGGACGCGCCAGCGCCCGTTATCGTCGGACGGCCTGAATTCGACCTAACCGACACAAGCAGTGTTCGGGACAAGCTGCTGCGACATGTCGACCATGTGCGCGTGTCCGGAGGCGAGCCCGTCATCGTCAACGCCTCGGCCTATACGAATGTCAGGGCAGCGGAGACCGACCCGGAGGCAGCTCGCCTCCTGAATGCGGAGGCCGTCGGCGCCCTCGCCGAAGTCTGCAACAGCGCCTCAGCCTGCCTGATCCATATCTCGACAGACTACGTGTTCGACGGGCTTGCAGCGTGCCCATACCGTGAAACAGACCCGACCGGGCCTCTCACCGTGTATGGCCAGTCCAAACTGCTTGGCGAAGAGGCCGTTCGCGCCGCGGGCAGCAATCACCTCATCGTTCGCACCGCCTGGCTATACTCGCCGTTCGGCCGCAACTTCCTGAGCATCATGAAGCAGCGCGCCGAAGCCGGAGACACTGTACGCGTTGTTGCGGACCAGTCGGGATGCCCGACATCCGCCATTGATCTCGCCGGCGCAATCCGGTCCCTCTCGAACCATATCGCGGCCGGATCAACAGCACGCGGGACCTATCATTTCTGCGGCCCGAGCATCATGACCTGGCATGCGTTCGCAGGTGCCATTTTCCGGGAGATCGGTGGCGAAACGGCGAGCCGCCGCGTCCTGTCCATCTCGTCGGAAGAATTTGGCGATGACGTGCCCCGTCCAGCCTATTCTGCACTGGACTGTCAGGCGATAAAGCGTGATTTCGGGATTGAGGCTCCCGACATGGAAGCCTCGATGACCCGTGATCTTCGCAAGATGGAACCGCTCAGCTCCGGCTAGATCCAGACACCGTCCGGCACTGCTGCCACGACTGGCTCCGGCATGTCCGCGAGCGCTGCAAGAGCGTCATCACAATCCCTCGGATCAGCTGCAGACATGACCGCCATGTCGTCGGCCTGCGGCGCAGAACGCATGTCAGAACCCACATCGGTTCCAGGTACCCGCTCATCTGCGACATCGGACACATCGATATCGCTCAACGCTTTGAGCTGGCCGGAGGGTGGGGCGTCATTCGTCAGGTTTTTCATTCCCCAGCTGGCAATCTCGGCCCAGTCGTCCGGGTCCAGTTCCGGGAAACCGACATCATGATGATGTTCCTTTTCATCGCCCTCATGATGCAGATCAACGTGATCGCTGTCGCTCAATCGTTTGAGCACACCGTCACCGCCGAGCCGCGCGCCCGCGAGATCGATATCCACTTGTACAGGCAGTTTGTCGGTACTCTTGGCCGACAGCGCGACATCACCGACCGCATCGCCCGTGAGCGTTTTCATGACCAGACCGTCTGCATTCAGGGGCGCGCCGGGCACGTCAGTTGCTTGTGCGACGAGCTTTGACGATACGCTGGAATTTTCAAAAATGCCCGGATAGAAGAACGCCCCCTCATACTCGATGTTCTCGATGTCGATGAGTTCGACAACGCCATCCGGCGAGCCTGCACGGTTGTCAGTGACGACCGTATTGCCTGCACCATTGGTCGTGACGGTGTAATCGCTCTCCAGTCCGGAGAAATGCACGGTGTCGATACCCGCGCCGCCATCGAAGACATCATTGCCTCCTCCAGCCGCGTAGAAGCGGTCATAGCCGTCATTGCCGCGGAGCACATTGTCCGCCGCATTACCGACAAACGTGTCCCGACCCGAGCCACCGATCGCGTTCTCAATGACGGTGCCGTAGGCGATCCCGATATTGCCGCGCAGACCAAGAACATTCGAGTAGTGGCCTTCGCGAAGGTCCAGAAACTGCGCTTCGGTTTCCAGGGAATAGTCGAATGTGTCGGTCCCACCCGCATCAAACACCGTGAAAGTGGTGGCGTTGGTAAAGCCGTTACTGGCGTTGTAGACCGTACCGGCGTTGGAGTTGAAACCGTAGACGGTGTCCCCGACGCGTGTGGTGGTCGAAAACCCGTACATATCCCCGGCGGCGATGATATCGGCGACCTGAAGCCCCACCACGAACGCAACCGAAGCATCGACCTCCGTATTCTCGTTCTGGGAGAAGTACGACATGATCGTCGCCTGCCAGGAGTCGTTCAGGTAGATATTGTCGACGCCGTAAACTGCCGATCCGTCATAGGGACCGGCATGCCCGAGACCGAGCGCGTGCCCGATCTCGTGAATGTAGGTCTGGAAGGAATAGGTATCGAGAGATGTCCCGTAAGTGTCGAGCCACTCCGTTCCGACATTGACCGACGATGCCGTGAAAAAGCCGCCGGAGACCGCGTCGGGCCCTGCAAACGCGCCCTCCTCCTCATCATCGAAGGTGATTTGCGCAGCACCCATGACTTCCGAGAAAATCAGCCCGGTCACGCCGGACCAGACATCCAGAGCGGCTCTTGCGAGCGTCTGCCCGGCCGTAGTGAGGCCGGTCAGGTTTACCGTCAGGGTATCGCCCGAGCTGGCATTGAACTGCGCCCCGCCAAACCCGGACCGCAGATAGTCCGCGATTTCCTGGTAGGTCCAGTTTCTCAGAGGGTCGGTGTGAGAAATCTCCAGCGTATACTGGCCCGTTCGTTCGTCGACACTACCCCCGTCCCATGAACTGACTTCGATGTAGTAGGTCCCGGACTCAGTGGCCGTGAAGCCCAGCCGGGAGTCCCGGATGACCCCGGTCGAAATGTCATCATTCTCGGCAATCAGGTTCCCGGAGGCGTCGTAAAGGCGGATGAGCGTGTCCTCGACCGGCTCCACACCGGTACCGGTCAGATCGAACTGATAGCGCTGGCCGGCCGTGAGTTCGACACGCACCCAGTCCTCATCACCCGATCCTTCAAGCTGGCCCACATACTGACCGCCGGAAACCATGTTGATCTCCGTCGTATTGTCATCGGGCACCTCGGCGCCATCAGCGATGTCTGACACTGTGATCGCGACCGACTGGCTGTTGGCGCCAGCTCCGTTGGAGGCGGTAACGGTGATGTCATAGACATTGTCACCCCCGGCATCCAAAGGCACCTCGAAATCAGGCGCGGTCCGGAAACTCACCTCACCGGTCTCGCTGTCGACAGTGAAAAGCGAGGCGTCAGTGCCTGAGATGGAATAGGTGATGGTCGCATCGGGATCATCGGTTGCGCGGATCACATACGCCGAAGTCTGGGCCTCCGAGACAGTGCCCGTCGTGCCGGACACAATGGCCGGTGCACCTGCCTCCTGCTGATCCTCGACCGTGATCGTCACCGCCTGCTGGACCGTATTCGTTCCGTCAGACGCCTGGACCGTGATCTCGTAGACATTGTCGGCATCAGCGTCGGCTGGATTCTCGAAGTCTGGCGAGCTTACGAACGAGACTTCACCCGTTGCACTGTCGATCGTGAACAGGCCGGCATCGGCACCCCCGGCCAGCGAATAGACGAGGCTGTCATTGTCAGCATCCGTTGCGTCTGCGTCATAGGCTGGCGTGCTCAGATTCTCCGGCACGGACACTGCGGTGGCGGACGTGAACACCGGAGCGGAATCATTGCCATCGGTCACGGCAATCGCGACATCCCGGCTGGACGTATTCGTCCCGTCCGATGCGACCACGGTGATGTTGTAGGTGTTATCGCCACCGTCATCCTGCGGATTCTCGTAGTCCGGCGCGGACTTGAAGGACACCGCACCTGTCGCGGCATCGACATTGAACAGACCCGCGTCGGTTCCACTGATGGAGTAAGTGACCGTTTCACCTTCCGGATCCGTTGCGGCAATCGTGTAGATCACCCCGGTGCTGTTCTCCGCGACGCTGACCGACTGACCGGAGGAGATCACCGGCGCCTCGTCCTGGTCCGTAATCGTGATCGTGACCGTCTGCTCCGCCGTCGCCGTTCCGTCGGAAACCCGCACGGTGACGACGTAGACATTGTCCCCGTTTGCGTCAGACGGATTCTCGAAGTCCGGCGGCGAGGCGAAAGAGAGTGCACCGGTCGACGCGTTGATCGAAAAGCGCGACGCATCGGCCCCGCCGGAGATCGAGTAGGTCAGCGTGTCTCCGTCCGCGTCCGTCGCCACCGCAGTGTAGATTGCGCCGGACGTGTTCTCGGCGCCGCTGGCGGTCGTTGCCGACGTAAACGCCGGTGCGTTGTTCGGGGTGGGCGGCGTCGGCGGCGTCGGCGTTCCGCCGCCTCCGCCCCCACCGCCACCGCCTGCGGCTGCGCCCAGCAAGGCCCCGCCGCCGAGCACACCCAGCGCCAGCCCTGCACCACCGCCACCACCACCGGCCGATGCCACGGCAAAGCCGGCGCCGTCGATCGCCGATTGCGCGAGATAGACCTGCCCATCAACCACGACCACATCGGCCGCCTCGAAGACGAGAACGCGGCCATCCGACAAGGTCAGCTGCAAGGATCCGTCGGAGATCGTCCGGACGTCCACGACATTGGGCAGATCCGATGCCGCCTGGAAGCCCTCCAGCACGCCGCTCTGTGCAGACTGCGCCTGGGCAGTACCCGCCATCAGCGCCAGCCCCCCGGTCGATGCGAGGATCGATCGTGACAGCATTTTGCTCAGCTCGGCACGGCGCTCATTTGCGGCGTCTTTGATCATGGTGGCGTCCTTCCCTCTTTCGCCGGAACACGGTCTGATACCCTTGGCTGGGCATTGTGATGACCGTCTGATGCCGGGCGCATGAAGCCCGCCACCCCCGAAATATCGTTAATAACTTTGAATCCAAACGCAAAACCTTCGCGCGCCTCGAATACAAAATGAGGAACCAGCGCTACTGATCCCCGGAACCGCTGGTGACCGGCAACCTCCCGGTCAGATGAAGCAGCTCGACCTTTTGCCGCAAAAGTGCATACCGTGCGGAAATCACGTCCAGCTCGGCCCGCTCATGCTCGAGGCGAGCATCTACCAACTCCGGAAGTGTGCCCAGCCCGAAATCAAACTCCCCGGAAATAGCGTCAAAATAATCTTCCTGGCTGGCCGCGACGGCTTCGCGCCGCGCGAGCTGGGCTTCCAGCGACATCCGTCGCCTGAATGCAATTTCGGTCTGCTCCCGCAATTCGCGTTGCGATATCCGCAGCGCACTCTGCTCAAGGGCAATATCGGCTCGGGCACGATCCCGGCGCGCATCGAGTGCGCTACCAGTATAAAGCGGGACGCTGACATCCACACCGATCCGGTCCCGGCCCTCCCAGTCTTCACGCGTGTCGTCATAAACGTAAGAGACGATGCCGACCGCTTCGATTACCGGCAAATGACTGCGCCGGGCGCGGCTCAATCCGGCTTCAAGACTCCGGATCGCATTCAGTCTCGCCTGTATCTGCGGATTCTCACGCAATGCGACCGTCACAACGCTGTCCAGTGTCTCGAGCCCCGACAGCGCCCGCTCCATGTCGTTTCCCGCGCCATTCCGTGAACAAAGTACAGCACCTTGCCGCTGGGTGTACTCCCGCACGCGGGTAAACGCCCGGTCGGCTCTGAATCTCAAGTCCAGCACATCAGCATCGGCAGCGGCCAGCTGCGCCTCGATCTGTGCCCGGTCAGCCCGCGTCGCTCCGCCGGTTGAAAGCAATTCGGTAACCGCATCGCGCTGACGTGCGAAGTAGGACCTGCGTTGATCAATGACCTCGATCATCTCGAGTGCCTCGAGCCGTGTCAGATAGGCGTCGGCGAGCGTGTATGCGACAGCAAGCTGTTGTTCGCGTATTTCGAACCGCCGCTGACCGAGCAATCCGGTGGCTTCCTGTTCTGCAAGACCGGCATCGCCAAAATCGAAGAGACGCTGGGAGACTTGGAGTCCGACCTGGTTCTCCAACCGATTGCTGGTCAGGCCATTGTCACCGGTCGCGGTCCGCCCGAATGTCGAAACCTGTGGACGCCGCAAACTCCTTGCCTCCTGAAGATCGGCCCGGGCCCGGTCCCGCCGCGCTTCGGCGGCCGACACTTCCGGCGCCCTGGCCGACGCCAGCTCCAGGGCTTGCTCAAATCCCAGACACGCGTCCGGTTCGCCTTGCTGTGCCGCAGCACCCGGACATCCCGCTCCCAGAGCCAACACAAAAGTCAAGAAGCCACGCGCGATCATCCGGTTCTCCTAACTTCTCCGGGCGCCGCGAAACAGGGACTCGCCGATCGGTTCAAAGATGTAGTCGAGCGTGGTCCGGCTGGTTCCGGAAAAAATGAAGACTTCGACCGGCATGCCTGGAATGACGTCAAGCCCTGCCAGCCGGTTCGCTTCGTCAGCAGGTATACGGATTCGCACCTCATAATATGGAGCACCCGTTGCCTGATCTGTCTTGAGGTCGGCCGACACGCTGATGACCTCGCCGTCCAGGCGAGGCGTCGTCCAGCTCTTGTAGGCGGTCAGGCGCGTCCTTACGGACTGCCCCTCATAAACCGCCGCCCGGTCAGCCGGCTGGATGCGCGCAGATATGGTCATTTCCCCAGCGGCTGGAACAATTTCCAGAATGGGCTCGCCCGGTCGCACGACCCCGCCCTCTGTAGAGAACCGCAGATTGAGCACCTCGCCTGTCGCGGGCGCATGAATGACCGCCCGGTTCAGCACATCCTGCGCCGCGTTCAGTCGTTCGCGAACCTGGGCAAGCCGGGTTCGCACCTCCAGCTGATCGGCGGAGACCTGCCTGAAGAACGCGGCACGCGTCTGCTCGATCTGGCCGTCGAGGTCCTGCTCCAGCGTGGCCGCTTCCTGCATGCCGGCGCGCAAGCTTGATATTTCCGCTTCAAGCGCTGCGGTGTCGCGTTCCATGGCCCGGATCTCGTCCAACCGCGCCATCTGACGACCATAGCGGTCGCGCAGCAAATCGAGCTGGGCACGAGCCGCGTCGAGCGCCCGGTTTGTCGCCGCGATCTGCCGGGCCTGCAGCGCCTGAGATGATCGCGCGCCGTCCCGGCGTGCCGTCAACACTGCTATATCGGCCGTAAAGGCATCTCTTTGCTGATCGAACAGGTCGCGTTGTCGAAGCTCGACCTCCATGCGCTCCGACGCATTCAGGCCAATCTCGTTCAACGGCAAAAAGTCCGGCTCATGCTCGCCGCTGCGTAGGGCTTCCAGCCGCTGCAGCGAACCGGTCAACGATGCGATTTCCTGAAGCACTTCATCGCGCGCGGCCTGCGACGCCGTTTCCTGAAGGGTCAGGAGTGCCTGGCCCGCCTCCACCCGGTCGCCATCACGAACCAGAAGTTCCTCGATGATGCCGCCCTCAAGGTGCTGGACGACCTGCCGCTGGTTCTCCACCACGACCTGCCCGGCGGCCGGCACACCCTGAGCCAATGGCGCAAGAGCCGCCCAGCCCAGGAAACCGCCGAACCCCAGCAAGCACATGAGCGCCGCACGTCGCACGAAACCGTCCTCGAACGGGCTTGCAGGATCTTCCTGGAGAAACGCATGCGTCATGCCGTCTTTGCCCCCGTGGCAACGCCCTTCTCGCCCCCGCCGCCCGCTGCCAGCTCCAGGAACTGGCGAGACGATGCAGCCATCGCTTCGCCATTGCGCAGGTAGAGCACGGACGAGGCCCGCTCGATCAACCGCCGGTCGTGGGTGGCAGCCAGAATGATCGTTCCCTGCTCCGCAGCGGTCTCCAGCGTATCGATTACGCTTCCGGCAGCGGACGTGTCGAGATTTGCCGTCGGTTCATCCAGCAAAAGCAGAACAGGCCTGTCAAAGAGCGCGCGTGCAAGCCCGATGAGCTGGCGCTGACCGGCAGACAGGTGGAGCCCGCCCGGCCCGACACGGGTGTCATACCCGTGTGGCAGGGCGAGAATGGTTGAATGCGCCCCGGACGCCTCTGCGGCTGCAACAACGGCCTCGGCTCCGCCCTCGCCCAGCCGCGCGATGTTGTCACGCACCGAAGCCGGCAATAATTCAACATCCTGAGGCACATAGCCTTCGAACCGGCCCCGGTCGGCGGAGTTCCACTGGTGCAGATCGCGGCCACCGAGCCGAGCTGTACCGCTCCCGGGCAGCCAGGCGCCCGACAAGATCTGGAGCAGGGTTGTCTTCCCGGCACCATTTGCGCCAACGATCGCAACGATCTGCCCTCCCTTCACCGACCAGGAGAAGGGATGGATAAGCGGCGCGCCGGCACCGGGAACCACAATGGACAGACGCTCCAGGGACAGTTCCGGTGCCGGTCTGGGTAGCGGCGTGTAGTCTTCGACCGCACCGATATCCGACAGCGTGTTTTCCAGCTGGCGCCACGCCATCCAGGCCTGAACGCTGTTCCGCCATCCGCCGACGATCTGGTCGATAGGGCCAAGTGTGCGCGCAAGGATGATGGACGAAGCGACAATCGCCCCGGGCGATATCTCCTGCATCAATGCGAGCGCCGCGCCGCCTCCCAGAACGAGTATCTGCAGGATCTGCCGCGCGGATTTGGACAGCGACGAAAACACGCCGTCCGTCCGGGCCGCCTGCATTGCAAAAGCGCGCGCCTGCCCGTGACGGCTGCGCCAGACCCGGAATGAAGCCGATACCAGCCCCATCGCCGCCATGGCAGAACGCTGGCGCTCGAGCCCCCCGGCAAAATCGGAGGCCTCACGCAGCGCCGCGTGGGATACCTGCCCGGCCTGCCGCGTCGTCATCTCTGCGGCGACCGCGACCGCAAACACCAGAACACCACCAGCCAGCCCGAGCAGGCCGAGGAACGGGTGGATGAGAAACAGGGCGGCGAGAAAGATCGGCGTGAAAGGCAGATCAATGAAGGGCAGAACACTTCCGCTTTGCAGCGCGCCCTGAATCCTGGCCAGCGCACCCAGATCCCGGCTGAGCGTCGGAGATGAGCCGGTGCTGCGCTCGAACTGGCGGAACACCTTCGGCGCGAGCATCCGCTCGATATCGTCACCAGCGAGCGCGCAGACCCGCCGCCGGCCGGCCTCGGCTACGCCATAAATGCCCAGCAGGAAAACCGCGAGCACCGTCAGCCACACCAGCGTGTCGCGCGACCCGGAACCCAGCACGCGGTCGTACACCTGCAGCATGTAAAGCGGGGCAACAAGGAGGAGCAGATTTGAAACCAGCGAGAAGCCGGCCAGCGCGATGACATGCGGGACAAGGCGCTGCTTCACTTCATGCACAAGCGGTGTCTGCATAATGTCTCCGGCGCGGCCCGCTCTGGCGGTGTTAGCCGCAAACACCCGACCGCAGTCAGCCGCCGAGCAACCAAGATTGCGAGAGTAGCCGTGTGAGAAATGTTCGGCCACCCCGTTCGGTCAGGCCGCCAAACTCAGCTCAGGCCGACACGCAGCAGGTCGTGCAGGTGCAGGATGCCGACCGGCTTGTGGGCGTCGTCGACAATGAAGAGCTGGGTGATTTTCAGCGAACCGGCCGTCATCTCCCGCAGCGCGTCGGCGGCCAGCGCCTCGCTGCGTCCGGTCTTGGGATTGCGCGTCATGACTTCGTGCGCCGGGCGGTCGACCAGATCATTGCCCATATGGCGGCGCAGATCGCCATCGGTGATGATGCCGGCCAGGCGGCCATCATCATCCAGCAAGCCGACACAGCCAAAACTCTTCGCCGTCATCTCGATCAGCACTTCGCTCATGGGCGCATCCTGCGAGGCCAGCGGCACCGCATCGCCGGCATGCATGACATCGGCGACCGATGCGAGGGCCGCACCCAGCGCACCGCCGGGGTGGAAGGTGCGGAAGTCGGCAGCCGTGAAGCCGCGCGTTTCGAGCAAGGCAACGGCCAGGGCATCGCCCAGCGCCATCATCAGCGTCGTCGAGGTGGTCGGCGCGCGGGTCTCGCCACACGCTTCCGGTGCGTCGGGGACGGCCAGGAGATAGTCACCCGCCCGGCCCAGCGTGCTGTCGGCCTTCGCCGTCATCGCCACAAGCGGCACACCGAAACGGCGGCAATAGGCGATGAGATCGCCCAGCTCTTTCGTTTCGCCGGACTTCGACAGCGCCAGCACGACATCCTGGTCGCCGATCATGCCGAGATCGCCATGGCTCGCCTCGGTGGGGTGGACGTAGTAGGCGGGCGTGCCGGTCGAGGCCATCGTCGCGGCGATCTTGCGCGCGACGTGGCCGGACTTGCCAACCCCGGCGCAGATGACCCGCCCCTTCATCTCCGCGATCCGCTTCACCGTGGCGACAAAGGCCTCGCCGATCGACCCGGCCAGCAGGTCCAGCCCGTCCCGCTCGGTTTCTATGACGCGGCGGGCCGATGCGGCGGGGTCGAACTCGGGCATGGGATTTCCTCGGGCGAACGCTGGGCAGACAGGACAGGTGCGCTCCCATACCAGAACCGCGCACGTCCGGGGAAGAGACGTGCGCGGCCAGAGCGGCGTTGTCGCGTGGTCCATAAGGGGGACGGAGAGGGACCAGGCATTCGTGACGCCGCGACTGTCTGCCGGATCAACGGGCCCTCACACGGCCCTGCAGAACGGCCCTGCAGAACTGCAAGACAGGAACGGCCCGGCAGGGACGCTCCCTGAAACGCAAACCCGGAACTACTGGAGGTATCATACCACAAGACGCAAGACTTGCCCATGCCCGACTTTGTCCATGACGCCGGCCGCGGGCGCCGCGCCTTGCCCGGGCGCGGCAGGCGGGCTATCGCTGCGCCGGCGCCGCCCGCAGACGCTGCAAGAGGAGACTGACATGCCGCAACTCGCCCTCATCCGGCACGGCCAAAGCGAATGGAATCTGCAGAACCGCTTCACCGGTTGGGTCGATGTCGATCTCACCGATGAAGGCGTCGCCCAGGCCCGCCGCTCCGGCGAGCTTCTGGCGAAGGCGGGCTTCAAGCCGCAACGTGCCTATGTCTCGGTGCTGAAACGGGCGATCAAGACGCTGAACCTCACCCTGGAAGGCCTCGACCGGCTGTGGATTCCCGTCGAGAAATCCTGGCGTCTCAACGAGCGGCACTACGGCGCTCTCGCCGGTCTCGACAAGGACGAGACGCGCGCGAAACACGGTGCCGACCAGGTGAAGATCTGGCGCCGCTCCTTCGACACACCGCCGCCGCCGGTTGCCGAGGATCATGAATTCCACCCGGCCAATGACGAGCGTTATGCCGACGTGCCGCGCGAACGCCTGCCGGCCGCGGAGAGCCTCAAGCTGACGCTCGACCGCGTCGAGCCCTACTGGACCTCGGAAATCCTGCCGCACCTGAAGAAGGGCGAGACCCTGGCCGTCGCCGCGCACGGCAACAGCCTGCGCGCCCTGGTGAAACTCCTGTTCCAGGTGGGCGATGCGGAGATCATGGAGGTCGAGATCCCGACCGGCAATCCGCTGCTGATCGATCTCGACAAGGACGGCACCACCATTCTCCGCGCGCGCTATCTCGACGAGAGCCGCGCCCAGCCCCTGCCGCCCCTTCCCTGATCATGGCCAGCGTCGCCGACCGCCGCTTCATGGGCCTGGCCCTGGCGCTGGCCCGCGGTCAGCTGGGACGCACCGCGCCGAACCCGGCGGTTGGCTGTGTCCTGGTGAAGGACGGGCAGATCGTCGCGACCGGTGCCACGGCCGATGGCGGACGACCCCATGCAGAACGCGTCGCTCTGACCCATGCGGGCGCCATGGCGTCGGGATGTACCGCCTATGTCACGCTTGAGCCCTGCGCACATTACGGGCGCACGCCCCCTTGCGCCCTCGGCCTGATCGAGGCCGGTGTCGTCCGCGTCGTCATTGCCTGCATCGACCGCTACCACGAAGTCGCCGGACGCGGCATTGCCATGCTGGAAGCCGCCGGCATCGAGGTCGCCACCGGCCTGGGCGAAGCGGACGCGCAAGCGCTCTACGAGGCCTTTTTCCACCGCCTGGAGACCGGCACCCCCCTGCTGTTCGCCGACAGCCGGGCCGCCGGTTATGAAACCGTGCTGGATCCGGCCCCGGTCTTCGGACTGGATGCAGCGCTCAAGCAACTGGGAAAGCGGGGTTTTTCCCGGGTCCGGATTGCACCGGATAAAGAATTCGCCCGTGACCTGGTCGCCCGGGGTCTTGCACGCCAGGCCGAACACAGCCGGGACACCGTGTATTAACACTCGCGCGCTAGCGTGGTTCTCTGGTGTCTCCACCGACAGGACCTGCGAATGCAAGGGCGGAAAATCGAGTTCAAGACGCTGAACCAGGCGCAGGTCGACATGATTTGCGAACGGCATGAGCGTCTGTGGTCCGGCCAAGCCGGCGGCGCCCGAGCGAGCTTTGCCTACAGCATCGTCGAGAATCTCGACCTGTCGAACCGCGACCTGTCCGATGCCGATTTCTCCGGCGCTGTGTTGCGGGGCGCAAATCTTTCCGGCACGACGCTGAACAGCGCGATCTTCTTTGCTGCGGACCTGCGGCGCGCCAGCCTGGAAGGCGCCTGCCTGCGCCGAGCCGATCTGCGCGGCGCCATCATGCGCGGCGCAAACCTGACGGGCGCCGACCTTACCGAGGCCGATCTGCGCGAAGGGGCGATCGCCCAGATCGACAAGGAAAAGGGTCTCGCGGTTCTCACCCACAAGACCCAGGGCAATGATTCCGACACGGCCAACTTCACGGGCGCAAACCTGTCCCGCTCGAAAATGGCCGGCATCACGGCACAGAAATCAGACTTCACCGACGCGATGCTGCTGGGCACGCGGATGATCCGCGCCAATCTGCGCGGTTCGTCTTTCCAGGGCGCAAACCTGGAAGGCGCCGACCTGTCCGGCGCAGACCTGACAGATACCGATTTCACCAATGCCGTCCTGATCGGCACCAAGACCGTCATGGCCAAGAAGGACCGGATGCGTACGGATGGCGCGCTGACCGAGGCGCCGGTCGGTATCGATGCGAACACGCTCGACAACCCGGTCGCCAACCAGATCGCCGAACACATGAAGTGGTGCGAGACGAACGGGCGCGAGGGCAAGCCCTCCCTGTTCGACGGCACCGATCTGCGCGGTCTGACCTCGCTGGCCGGCAAGACACTGACCGCCTTCCACGCCCGGGGCGCGACACTGTACGGGCTCGATCTGGAAGGCGCGCAGCTGCAGGGCGCACGGCTTGAAAAGGCCGACCTGCGCATGGTCTCGCTGCGCGGGGCCGACCTGCGCGGCGCCGACCTGACCGGCGCCAATCTGTCCAATGCCGACCTGCGTGATTGCCAGCTGGGACCGCTGCTGCTGGAAGGCAACCGTCTCCTTCCGGCTTCCCTGGCGGGCACCCGGGCACGCTATACCGATTTCCGCGGCGCTGATCTGCGGCAGGTAAAAGCTACCGGTGCCGACTTCTCCTACGCGCATCTGGACGGATCCGATGTGCGCCGCGCCCTGTTCGGCGGTTCCTGTTTCACCGGGACGTCCTTCGACGAACGCTTCCTGGAGCAGGTGGCCTCGATCGAGGGCGCCGTCGATCTCAACGCGGCCTGACCGTCCCGCGCCACTCTATCCCGACAACAAAAAGGGCGGCGGACACCTGTCCGCCGCCCAGTCATTGGGGGGATAATCGTGAGTACAGACGCGATCAGGCAGCCTTCGTCTTGCCACCCTCGATCAGCTTCGCCTTGGTCTTGCCGGATCCGGCCTTGATCTCGATCCGCTTCGGCTTTGCGGCCTCGGGGATTTCGCGAACCAGGCGGATGGTCAGCAGGCCGTTCTTGAGACCGGCCTCGGTCACTTCGACATGGTCAGCCAGGTGGAAGCGGCGCTCGAAGGCGCGCTCGGCGATACCACGATGCACGAAGCGGCGCTCGTCCGCGTCGATCTTCTCGGCAATCCGGCCGGACACGGTCAGCACGTTTTCCTGGACTTCCACGGTGAGGTCTTCCTCACCGAAACCGGCGACAGCGAGCTCTATCAGATACTCGTCATCGGCGACGTGCTGGATGTTGTAGGGGGGATAGCCCTGGGACTCGATCTTGGTGGCCGAGTCCATCATGTCGGCCAGGCGGTCAAAGCCGACGATCGAACGGTAGAGCGGGGTAAAATCAACAGTACGCATATCAGTCCATCCTCCTTCAGAGCGATAAACAGGTCCGGACAGG
The DNA here is from genome assembly GCF_056160825.1 of Maricaulis sp. ABE4_448. NCBI lineage: Bacteria > Pseudomonadati > Pseudomonadota > Alphaproteobacteria > Maricaulales > Maricaulaceae > Maricaulis > Maricaulis sp. ABE4_448. The sequence goes on along the minus strand of NZ_JBSWXX010000004.1, from coordinate 281,378 downwards.
CCGGACGGTTAACGGGGACCGCCACGCACACTGGCCGTGGCCGGTCCGCAGGTCCCGTTTCGGCAACCTGCGCAAACTAGTTGGGGAGGCGATCACGATTTCGCAAGCCCCGAGCGAAGCAATTGCGCCATCGCGCGGGCTTGGCTAGGACAGGTCAACGGAGACAGGGAGAATTCCATATGCGCACCAAGGCCCTCGCCGCCCTTCTTGGCGGCTCGATTTTGCTGGCATCCTGCGGAAACCCGCAGACCGATACGGACACGGATACCCAAGCGGCCGCACCGGAGACCGCCGCCGAAACGGCTCCCACGCCGGAAGCGGAAACCGCACCGGCCCCGGATTATTCCGACATTGAGACCGTCCTGGCCGGTGACTGGCGGGGCGAAGCGGCCGAACGCGACGAATGGCGTCACCCGCGCGAAACGCTGGAATTCTTCCAGATCGATCCCGGCTCCACCATCGTCGAGATCTGGCCGGGCGGCGGCTGGTACAGCGATGTGCTGGGCCCCTGGATCGCGGCCAATGGCGGCACCTATGTGGCCGCACACTTCCCGGCGGACGCGGCCAGCAACTACCAGCAGCGTTCGCGCGCGGCGTTCGAAACGCGCATCGAGAACAACGCCCTGTATGGCGAACCGCAACTGGCGGGCTTCAGTGCCGATGGCGGTCTGGAGATGGAAGACGGCAGCGCAGACGCCGTGCTGACTTTCCGTAATGTCCATAACTGGATGAATAACGGCTTTGCCGAACGCGCTTTCGCGGAATTCTATGATGCTCTTCGCCCGGGCGGCGTACTGGGTGTCGTTGAACACCGCCTGCCCTCCTCGCGCGAACAGGATCCGATGTCGGCCAATGGCTATGTCCAGCAGGCCTATGTCATCGCCATGGCCGAGGAAGCCGGGTTCGAACTGGTCGACACCTCGGAGATCAACGCCAACCCGGCCGACACGGCCGATCACCCGCTGGGTGTCTGGACCCTGCCGCCTGTGCGCCGCTCCCCGCAGGAAGGCGATGAAGGCTACGAGGATTTCGATCGCGACCATTTTGACGCGATCGGCGAAAGCGATCGCATGACCCTCTTGTTCCGCAAGCCGGTTGCCGGCTCGGAAGGCGATGAGGAATGATACGCAGCATTCTTGCCATGGCTGGCGCCGCGCTCCTGAGCGTGGCGCCGGCGGTCGCGGACGATACGGCCAGCGAAGTCATCAGCGAGACTGAACGCGTTGCCGGCCCCCTGCCGCGCTTCTTCCCGCGTCTGGACAGCTATCTCCAACTCCCCGAAGACCGGCGTAGCCATTTCCGCCTGGCCTATGTGGTGAGCTCGGCCGAGGGCATCCCGCCCGAGGATATCCGCATGTGGTACGATCATGATGGCGAGACGCATCAGTTTGCGCTGGATGCCACGGGACGCATTACGCAGCTCCCCGGCCTGCCCGCGCTGGATGCCGAACCGGATGTGTTGATCAACCAGCCGGCCGGCGGCGGTTTTTCCCTGTCGATGCAGTTCGAATATTCCGGCCCCGGCGGCACTGCGTTTTCTCGCGACGCGCTCGCCATGAGTGTCGAGCAGGCCAACCGGGCGATCCGCTCGGCCGCCGGCGTTGCCGCACTGTTTGCCCCGCGGATGGAAGCCGTTGTCTTTGTGTTCGATGGCGCCGCCCCCGAGGCCTGGGCTGTCGATCAGGACGGTGAGCGTTCGCCGCTGACGGTTCAGGAAAACCGCGCGTTTTTCAGACCGGCAGACCGGCGCAGCCGCTCGGTCGAACATATCGAGTTCGGCCGCGAACCGGTCCGCATCCTGCTGGACAGCTAACGCAGGCCGCTTCCCGGAGAACCGCCCCTGTTCCAGGATCCTGAGGGGTCGCGTGATCGACCCGGTGAACCAGTGTCCACTTCACCCGATCACGCTTTAGGGTGCCGCGGCGGCGAGAAGGGGCAAAACGCTTTCAAGCAGAGCCTCTGAAGCCGCCGCCACCACCTGACCGCCACCGCTGGGATCGCCACCGCGCCAGTCAGTCACAACGCCCCCCGCACCCAGAATGACCGGCATGAATGCCTGGACGTCATAGATCTGAAGCCCGCTCTCGATCACCAGATCGACGCCGCCGGCGGCGAGCATGGCATAGGCATAGGCGTCATACCCGAAACGGCACAGCCGGGCTGTCCGGCGAACCTGCTCGAACGCCGCCGCCTCGTCGCCGCTGAACAGATAGGCATCGGTCGTCGCAAGGATCGCCTCATCGAGACTGGTCCGCCCGCTGGTACGCAATTCCCGCTTCGCACCGCCATGCCACAGCGCTGCACCGCCGGGCCAGCCTGCGAACCGTTCACCGATATGGGGCTGGTCGATGACACCGATTTCAGGCCGTCCACCCTGTTCGAGCGCGATCAGCACGGTCCAGGTCGGAAGCCCGGCGATAAAGGCCCGTGTCCCGTCGATCGGATCGAGAATCCAGCGCCGTGTGCCGCCGCGCACCGTTTCGCCGAATTCCTCTCCGAGGATACCGTCATCGGGCGCCCGCTCCGCCAGAACGTCGCGCATGGCCTGTTCCGACGCGCGGTCCGCAGCTGTCACCGGATCGAAGCCCGCCGTCAGCTTGTTTTCCACGGCCAGCCCGGAGCGGAAATAGGGCCGGATCGCCGCCCGGGCGGCATCGGCCATCCGGTGTGCGGTTTCAAGGTCGTATGACGGGTCGTAGCCAGACATGAAAAGGCGCCTAGCATGGCCCTCGCCGCCACGCCAGACGCCTTGTCGTTGTCCCCCCGGACCTCGTATCAGGCGGCGTCGTTTGCCGGCTCGTCCGGCTCGAGCGACTTGGCCAGTTCCAGCAGGCGTTTGCGCGGACGCTCGCCCAACCGGTAATAGGCGCGGATCAGATCCATCGTCTCTTTCTGAGAGAGGATATCCGCCGACAGGCGCGTGTCGCTGTCGACCTGGTCGCGCTGGGACAGGCCCTCATAGAAATACTGCACCGGCACATCCAGCGACTCGGCCAGCTCAAACAGCCGGCTGGCGCTTACGCGATTGGCGCCGCACTCATACTTCTGGATCTGCTGAAAGCGGATACCGACGGATTCCGCCAGCTGCTGCTGTGTCAGCCCCAGGAGCCGCCGCCGGCGGCGCAGGCGCTTGCCCACATGAAGGTCGATATCGTTCGTCATACTACTCGCCGCCTGTTCTTCGCGTCCCGAAATGCGCCGCATTGGGACGCACACCTCACAGGGGAGCAAAGCGCGTGCCGGGCGAAGGCACGTCCTTTATTTCGCGCAGGATGGGTATTGTCAGGCCGGCACGCGGCGGGACCAGTCGGTGTGAGACAATTCCCTGACAATCTTGCGCATTTCGGCTTCGAAGCCGGCGAAGCCCGGCGCCATCGCGACCCGTGCCTCGTCGAGGTAAAGGCTGCGATTGATCTCGATCTGGATCACATGCACCCCGTCGGCGGGCCGTCCATAGTGTTCCGTGGTGTAGCCACCGGCATAGGGAATGTTCCGAACTGTGACGTAGCCCCGATCGCGCAGCACGGCCTCGACCCGGTCCGTGATCCGCGGATCGCAGGACGAACCGAACCGGTCGCCCAGGACAAAATCGACACCGCGCGCACTGGCGTCCGGCATGGAGTGCATGTCGATTGCCAGCACGAAGCCGTGTGCGTCCTGCAGATCCGACAGCAGCCCCTCGAGGGTCGCGTGATAGGGCTCGTAGAAGCGCTCGATCCGGCTGCGCGCTTCGGCATAGCGCAGGCGGCGGCGGTAGAGGGCACGGCCCTCGACACCGATTCGCGGCACCACGCCGAGCCCGGACGCGGCCCGCCGGGAGACGGGGGCCGTCTGATCCGGCAGGCGATCCGAAAACATGCCGGGATCGAGTTCCCATGGACCCCGGTTCGGATCCACGAAAACGCGCGGGAACTGTGCTGTGACAAGATGGGCGCCGAACTCCGGCGCGGAGGCAATCAGCGTGTCGACATAGGCATCCTCGGACCGGCGCAGCTGGTCGAGTGTCAGGCAGGTCAACGACTGCATTTCCGAGGTGTAGTGCCGCCCCGAGTGCGGCGAGGCGAACACGACCGGCCGGGCCGGGCCGGACGGCCACGCGACCCGGACCGCATCGGCCGAAGCATTTGGATTTGCCGAAACATCCAAGGCGAGCGATGATGGGTTTGCAGCGTCCATGGGTCAAAGAGTGGGCAGCTGCACTCCGCCGGTCAAGCGCTACAGCGCGTTCAGCGGGTTTTTACCAAGCGCGTGTAGGTTGCCGTCAATTCGAGTTTTCGCAAGGGTGGGACCTGAGATGGCAAAAATTCTTCTGGCAGAAGACGACGATTCGATGCGGGACTTCCTCGCCAAGGCCCTGAAGCGGGCCGGGCACGAGGTTCTCGTGTGTTCCGATGGCGAAGAAGGGCTGGATGCGATCGGCGAACAGGCGGCGCAGTTCGACCTGCTTCTGACCGACATCGTGATGCCCGGTGTCGACGGGATCGAGCTGGCACGGCGTGCCGCGGAGATCGATCCGGCACTCAAGATCATGTTCATCACCGGTTTCGCTGCGGTCGCCCTGAACCCCGGCTCCGGCGCTCCGACGAATGCGAAAGTGCTGTCCAAGCCTTTCCATCTGCGTGAGCTGGTCGACGAGGTCGCGCGGGTGATGGCTGCCTAGGGCAGCCGTCTCCGGCAAGCATTGAAAAGCGCGCGAGGCCATCGCGCGCTTTTTTTTATGCGCAGACGCCGGCGGATACAAAAAGGGCCCGCCGATCGGCGGGCCCTTCCTGTTTGAGCGTGAACTCGACTTAGTACTGGACGTTGACGCCGACGAAGAAGCGGCGGCCCCAGAAGTCGAAGTTGTCAGCCGAGGTCGACGAACCCAGCCAGCGAGCCGGCTCGGCGTCGAAGGCGTTCACGACACCAGCACGCAGCGTGAGGTTTTCACGCGGCAGGTAACGCACGGTGAAGTCGTGCTGGCTGAAGTCGCCGGTGGTCGTGTAGCGGAATTCACGGCCATCGGGGTTCTGACGCCAGTCGTCTTCGTCGATGATTTCCTGAGACGACTGCCAGTCCCAATCCCACGAGAAGATCAGCTGTTCCACCGGCGTCCAGGAGACGGTCGACAGGAGGCGCACGTGCGGTTGACCCAGGCCACTGTCATAAGCCGTCTCTTCACCCGGATTGGCGATGTTGACGAAGTCGTTCTGCTCGATGAGGTAGGTACCGCGCAGCGACCAGTCGAAGTCACCAAACCGGTCGGTTTCGAAACCGTAGGACGACGTGAAGTCGATACCGCGGGTTTCAAGACCGGCATAGTTCAGCGAGCCCTGGATGAAGGTGTAGATACCATAGGCCGGCTGTTGCGAGATCTGCGGCGTTGCAGAACGCTCGAAGGTCGAACAGGCACCCGGGTTGACCGAACCGATGTTCGCGCCAGACGCGCCCACACACTGGTTCATCGCCTGCTGGATCGTCACCGAGGAAATCACATTGTTGATCTCGATGTCGAAATAGTCAGCCGTGACGGTGAAGCCCGGCAGCCAGCTCGGCGTGTAGGCAACACCGAAGGTGTAGGAGGTCGACTCTTCCGGCTCCAGGTTCGGGTTACCCGAGTTGAAGCCCGGAATACCGCTGGGGTACTGGATGAGCGTACCCGTGTTCGGCGTATCCGTACCCGGGTCATAACCGGCCGGCATGGTCGCCAGGCAGTTTGCCCGGATCGCAGCACGGTCGGCCGCATCGTCACGTGCACGGATGCGGTCTGCATCGCACGGATCCTGCAGACTGTTGCCGAAGGTCTGGCTCGGCGGACGGAAGTTTTCGCCAAGGTTCGGGATACGCGTGGCTTCGCCGTAGGTGGCACGGATGAAGATGTCATCAACCGGACGCACCGAGCCCTGCAGGCTGAGGCTCTCGACTTCACCAACCGTGGTGTAGTCAGAGAAGCGGTACGCTGCGCTGATTTCCGCGCTTTGCATCCACAGCTGGTCATCCAGAAGCGGGACGCGAACTTCGGTGAAGATCTCGTTCGCTTCGTAGCTGGCCTGCGGGAAGTCCGGACCGGTGTTCAGGAACAGGTTGCGGCCCGCAGTGTCGCGGTCACGGCCCGTGCCTTCGGTTTCCTCACGGCGGAACTCGTAACCGAGCGCCACGCCGATCGGACCGGCACCCCAGAAGTCAAAGGTCTCGGCAGAACCGAACGCCAGGAAGTTGTGCTGGCGGTTGCTGTCGGTCACCTCGATCGCAGCCATCAGATAGGCTTCCTGCTCCGGCGTCAGACCCGGACGGCCACCGCCACCGGTTGCATCCGGATGGTTGGCGTCGGCACGGTAGTCGGAACCGAAGATATTGATCGGGGTACAGCCCGTGATCGCTTCGTCGGTCGCTCCGGGCGTGTCGCGCGTGATACGGCAGACCACGTTGCCGCTACCGTCGAAGACGGCGTCAGCAGCATAGTTGAAACGATCAATGTCAACGCCAGACTCGAGGTTGGTGTTGTTCATTTCGCCGTAGGTGTAGCCAGCTTCCCACGAAATGTTGCGCAGGAACCCGATATCCGGAGCCACACCTTCCGCACCCAGCACGAAACGGGTCAGGTCACGGTTGTTGAGCTGCGAACGGGACGGACCGAACATGCCGAAATAGGCGCGGCGGTCATTGACCGTACCGATCGCCTGGCTCGGCGTCGTGTCGGTCGGTGCGCTGTAGATGGTGCGCTGGTGGTTGTTGATCAGATCGGCCAGGCCGCTCTGAAGCGCATAGGCGTTATCCGTGTAGTCCAGATAGAAGCTGTTACCGGTGTAGTAAGAGCCTTGCGAGGCGCCGAACAGCGATGCCGTATCCCACAGCGTGATCTGCCAGAAGGTCGGCTGGCCGGTGTCGAAGGTTTCTTCTTCGACATACTTGGCTTCACCGAACAGCGTGACAGACGGGTTGAGCTCGAAGTTGAAACCGGTCTGGAAACGGTAGGCTTCCGAACGCGGGATACGCGAACCCTGGCCAAACTCCGTACCGGAATTCAGACCATCGCCGCCAGCATTGGTCCGGCGGGAAGCACCGGTCTGGTCTTGCGCATAACCGAAATCGAACGGACGCGGCGTGCCATCGGCGTTAAACGCGTAGACATTGCCCGTTTCCTGGGCGATCGGACGGCAGCCCGCCGGCATGAAGCCAAACGGCGTCGAACAGCTGGAGAAGCTGACATCCGGGTCATTCGTCGCGCTGCCCGGCGCTTCGCCGGCGAGGACCAGCACGCCGCCGCGAGCAAAGTACGCATCGCGGAAGTCGCGGGCCAGAACCACGTCACGGACGCCATCGTTGGGAGCGGACGACGGATCGGCATCATTGCCCATCAGCGCCCAGGATTCACGCTTCCAGTCGATGTCGAAGTCGAGGACTTCTTCGGTGTCCTGATATTCGCCGAACGCATAGACGTTCAGGCGGCCATCGAGGAAATTTTCACCCCAGGCGGCCGAGATGCGCGAGTTGAGCTGACCATCCTGGTTGATCTGTGCAACCGTCGCGTCAACCTCGATACCGTCGAAGTCGTCACGCAGGATGAAGTTCACCACACCGGACACCGCGTCGGCGCCGTAAACGGCCGACTGGCCGCCGGTGATGACTTCAACGCTTTCGACCAGCATGGACGGAATGGTGTCCACGTCGACCGACAGCGTGCCCGGGCTGGAACCGACATGGCGGCGACCGTCAACCAGCACCAGCGTACGGACAGAGCCGAGATCGCGCAGGTTGAGCAGCGACAGGCCGCCATCGTTCAGGTTCGAACCGGTGGTGTCTTCCGGCACCACAGAACCCTGGAGGGCCGGAACGTCGGCGAGATAATCGACGATGTTCGGCTCACCCGAAAGGATGATATCGTCGCCGTCCAGCTGGATCAGCGGCGTCGGCGCGTTTGCCGCGGAACGTGCAATGCGCGAACCGGTGATGACAATGCGGTCTTCGGTGGTGTCAACTTCGCAGGCGCCATTGACCAGGACTTCACCCGGACGGCAGTCTGCTTGCGACGTCTGCACGGCGTCCTGGGCGACGGCCGGCGCAAAGGCCAGACCCGAAGCCGCGAAGCCAGCAAGAACTGTGGAGCGCAGCAAGCGCTCCCGATCCCAAGTATTGCTCACGATTGTACCCCTTGTAAGTCGAGTTGCGCGCCTGCCCTTTTGGGCTTGTAAAAACACGCATGGAGGGTCACCCCTACCTGCGTCGCACTATGTCGAAACTCGCAAACGCTTTAAAGCGCCAGACACAACATCGCCGCTTTTCGTGCCGGCATTGTTGCAGAAAAGTCATACAGCCCAAATCAGGCTGTACCAGCCAGCCCGACCCGCAAGAAGCGAGCTGCAAGATCTGAAACTTCCTGCACACATCCGTCTTGCGCTTGTGGCGCGCTGACGCTAGAACCCCGGCTCTCTTGTGACGGATGGGCGATTAGCTCAGCGGGAGAGCACTTCGTTGACATCGAAGGGGTCACTGGTTCAATCCCAGTATCGCCCACCATCCACCCCACAATTTTCCTGAACACACCGCGCGGCTGAATCGGTCGCAGCTGCCATGTCTTCCCGTTCTGCCGCGAAGCGCCTAAGTCAGGGCCTCGATCATTGCGCAGCAGGACAGCATCATGGACGACCGCCTTCGCACAGCCCTTCAATCGGTGACCGAACGCCAGTCGGGCCGGAACCTCCTGGATGCGGGCCGCGTCGAGGCCGCGTCAATCATGGGCGACACGGCAACGATTATCCTGTCGCCGCCCGTTGCCGGTGAGCCGGATCTGGACCGTCTGCGCCCCGAGATCGAAGAGGCCGTCGCCGCGCTGGACGGGATCGGGCGCGTGCGCACCGTAATGACCGCGCATCGCGAGAATTCTGGCGCCAAAGGCCGCCAGAAGCCGCAGAAGCGTCAGCAGGACCGGGCGGCCCCGGCGCCAAAGCCGGCAAAGCGCATCATCGCCGTCGCTTCTGGCAAGGGCGGCGTGGGCAAGTCGACCATCGCCGCCAATCTCGCCGTGGCCCTGGCGCGTGAAGGGCTGAAGGTCGGCCTGCTGGACGCTGACATCTACGGCCCCTCCGCACCGCGCCTCTTCGGCCTCACGGATGTGCCGGGGCTTCAAAAGACCGATGCCGGCGTCCAGCCCGTCATGGCCCACGGCGTGAAGATCGTGTCGATGGGCTTTGTGGTGAAACCCGGGGCCGCCATCGTCTGGCGCGGACCGATGGTGCAGGGAGCCATCCGGCAATTCCTTGCCGACACCGACTGGGGCCAGCCCGATGTGCTGATCCTCGACATGCCGCCGGGCACCGGCGATGCCCAGCTTGCCATCGCCCAGGACATTCCGGTCGACGGGGCCGTGATCGTCTCGACACCCCAGGATCTCGCCCTGGACGATGCCCGCAAGGCGATGAATCTCTTCGACCAGACCCATGTGCCCATTCTCGGCATGGTCGAGAACATGTCCGTCTTCATCTGCCCGCATTGCGGCGAAGGCAGTCATATCTTCGGCCATGGCGGCGTGAAGGCGGAAAGCGAGGCCTTGGGCATCGATTATCTGGGCGACATCCCGCTTCACCCCGATCTGCGTACGCGCTCCGACGCCGGCGAACCGATGGCGCTCGACGACGGCCCGGTCGGCAAGGCCTTTGCCCGCGTCGGCCGCGCCGTCATGTCTGCAGCGGAAACGGCGTCCAAGCCGGCACCGGAAATCGTCTTCGACTAGATTTTCCTAGCGGTAGACTGGAAGCGGTGCCAGGCGGGTCGGAAGGATGCCGCCCGGCGCACGGACCTCAAAGGCCTCACTCACAACCGCTTCGGACAGGGCGGTCTCCGCCGGGCCGTCTGCCAGGATGCCGCCCTGCTTCATCACCAGGACGCGGTCGGCGAACCGGGCCGCGAGGTCGAGGGCGTGCACGGCGACAATCACCTGCGTTCCCGCCTTCGACGCGCCCTGCAGAATCTCCATCACCCCCAGCTGATGCCGGATATCGAGAGCGGCCGTCGGCTCGTCGAGCACCAGCAAGGGCGCATGGCCGGCAAGTGTCCGGGCGATCAGTGCGCGCGCCCGCTCGCCGGACGACAGCGTGTCGAACCGCCGTTCAGCCAGATCGGCAATGCCGGTCTGTTCCATGGCCTGATCGATTGCGGCACGGTCCTCTGCCCCGAGGGCGCGCAGGGGCTGGCGCCAGGGTGCACGCCCCAGCGCGACAAGATTGCGCACGGTCATCGGCCAGGCGGACCGTCCGTCCGGCGCCAGATAACCGATCATCCGGGCCCGTTCGCGCAGCGGCATGTCGCCAAGCGACCGCCCGCCCAGCTCCACGCGCCCGCTCGCCGGTTGCAACAGGCCGGCGGCCAGCTTCAGAAAGGTCGACTTGCCTGCCCCGTTCGGACCGACGAGCGCAGCAATACCGCCGCCCTCGAAGGACAGGCTGGTCCGGCGCAGCAACAACCGGTCGCCATAGCCGAAATCGACATGATGGAAATCGAGCCGGTTCATGGTGCCACCCGTTGCGATGTGCGCACCAGCCAGAGAAAGAAGGGTGCGCCGATCAGCGCGGTGACCACACCCAGATAAAGCGGCATTCCGGGCCCGGACGCGAGCCGCACGAACAGGTCGGCCAGGGTCACCAGGAGGGCGCCTCCCAGCATGGAGGGCAGAATCAGGGCGCCGGGGCGGTGCGCCACCAGCGGACGCAGGAGATGCGGCACCACGAGCCCGACAAAACCGATCGCACCAGCCACCGCCACACCGCCGCCGACAGCCAGCGCGGTCCCGGCGACCACGGTCAGGCGTTGCCGCCGCAAATTCACACCCAGGCTGACCGCCGTCTCCTCACCCAGGCTGAGCGCATCCAGACTGCGCCCTGTCGTCGACAGGATCGCCAGACCGGCAAGGATCAGCGGCGCCGCGAAGGCGATCTCCGTCCAGCTGGCATCTTTCAGCGACCCCATCAGCCAATAGGCGATCTCCGCCAGCGCCCACGGATTGGGCGCCAGATTCATCAGCAATGCCGTCAGGGCGCCCGCCATCGCATTCACGGCCACCCCCGACAGGATCAGCGTGGTTGCGGACGCGCCGCGCCCCGCGATCAGGAAGAGCAGGGTCACGCCGGCGGTTGCGCCGAACACGCCGGCCAGCGGCAGCGCCAGCGCAAACAGGGAGGCCAGACCGAAATACAGCGCCGTCACAGCCCCGAGGCCGGCACTCGCCGACACGCCGACAACGCCGGGATCGGCCAGCGGATTGCGGAAGAAGCCCTGCATGACAGCCCCGGCGGCGCCCAGCCCGGCGCCGACCAGGACGCCCAGCAGGACGCGCGGCAGCCTGAGCTCGCGCAGGATCAGGGTGTCGAGCGATGGCGTCGCGGAAAACAACCCGCCAATTGCCGGCAGCCCCGTACCGCCGCAAAACAGCGACAGGCCGGTGGCCACCACCAGGCCGGCCGCCAACCCTGTCACGAGAAAGCCCCGCCCGCTCATGACGGCACCCGCGCCGACCAGTCGTCGATGATGTCGGCGATCCTTTCGGCAGCATCGATCAGGCGCGGACCGGCACAGGGCCAGTCGCTGGCAGGAATGGTCCCGGTTTCACCCTGTGTGAGTACCCGGCGGTAGGCGGAATGCCGCGCCGCACGGCTCGACAGTCCGGTATATCCGTCGTTGAAAAAGCTCGTGAGCACGATATCGGCCTCCACGGCGAGCACGGTCTCGGGATCGCCGGGCGGCCAGCCGGTCACACCGTACTCCGCCATGACATTGAGGCCACCGGCCGCCTTGATCGCTGCGTCAATATACGTCCCCACACCGGCCGTTCCGCCGGATGCGCTCAGATAGAGCACACGCGGCGATACGCCCCGTTCCGCGCTGCGCGCAGACAGCGCCGCCAGGCGGCGGTCGAGCGACGTGATCGCCGCTTCGGCTTCCGCGTCGCGCTGCAGATGACGGCCCAGCGCGACCAGATTGGCACGCACGCCGTCGAAATCGCTCGCCCAGCTCAGCTCGAAGGTTTCAAACCCGGTCCGTTCCAGCATGCGGCGCGTACGCGCGCCCTCGCCCGCCCCGAATACCGTCAGGCCCGGCGCCAGGGCGTAGAGCCTTTCCGCGTCGTTCCACGCCGTCGGGAGGCTGCGCGCCCAGTCCGGGGCGGCCGAAACCGGGTGATCGACCTGCCAGGAGAGGGCCGCAATGCGACCCTCTCCCGCCAGTTCAAGGACGTAGGCATCGGCACACAGCGACGTCGACGCGACCCCGTTCGAGGTCTGCAGGACGCGCACGCCGCCGCCGGCAAATGCCGGACTAGCCGTTGCGCAGACGCAGGCCAAAATACAGGCCGCGGCCCGGCGTATGATAGCCGAACACATCCTGATACTCCTCATCGAGCAGGTTTTCGCCGCGCACATAGAGCTCCAGTGCATCGCTTGCCTTCCAGCGCACCTGGCCACCCACCAGGGTGTAAGCGTCCAGCGTCACTGTCTGGAAGGACCCGAAATCCGTATCCAGCTGATCGCCGGTATGGTCGACCGTCAGCGCACCGGACCAGTCGAGGTTTGCCGGATGCCAGTCGAGCGTCAGCGATGCCAGCTGCTCCGGCCGGCGAATCTCCGCAACGCCATTCTCCTCACTCTCCAGCAGGGAGAGCGAGCCGAATGCCGACCAGCTGCCGGAAATGTCCCAGCTGCCCGAGAGCTCGACACCCGACCGGTTGGACAAGGATGCGGCGTTCAGTGCGGTCGACGGGAAGCTCGAGAAATCGGTGTAAATCTCGCCCTCGAGCTCGGACTCGAAATAGACGGCGGAAAGGGTCGCACGCCCCTCCAGCAGGGTCTGGTCCCAACCGATCTCCCAGCCCGACGAGCGCTCGGGATCCAGGTTCGGATTGCCGACAAAGCTGCCCGGGAAATAGCCGAACAGCTCGTAGATGCCCGGATTTTTGACCCCTTCGCCAAAGCTCGCCCGGGCCCGGCCATCGACAGAATCAAACGCCCAGCCGGCGCCGACCCGCCAGGTCGTGGCATCGTCAAACCGGTCATGGATGTCACGCCGGACAGACGCGGTCAGTGTGAGCGCGCCATGGTCCAGACCGTAATCGGCCGCGAAAGCACTCGCTTCGATCGACGGTGACTGGTTCGATCCCGCCCCCGGCGCCGTGAAGGATTTCAGGCGATCGCGGTCGTGCTCGACAAGACCTGTCAGACGGTGCCGCGTCTCGCCCGTCGACCAGCGGCCGGTGACTTCATAGTGAGACTGAAGCCGCTGCCCCAGCGAACGGCCCGTCACCGCACCGTCCGCAAAATTCTGGACCTCGTCATCGGTAAGCTGCACAGCCAGTTCGTGCTCGACCTCGAAACCGCCGGTCGAATGTTCAGCCAGCAGCGCAGCCCGGGCAAAGACGATCTGTCCGTCCGTGTTCCGGTCGACATCGTTCAGCAGGCCGTCGAAATCGGTATCGCTGTCGAACGCGCTTTCATAGGACAGCCAGCGCGCCGAACCCTCAAAACGGACAATATCGTTAAGCACATATCCGCCCGCGAGATTGACGGTTTCGTTCTCATAGCCATCTTCCTCGCCGCCGGTTCCCGACACGTCGATCCCGTCGCTGCGATAGGCACTGCCGGACAGGGTCAGCCAGCCTCTTTCGAAGGTCGAGGCGATCCGGCCATCGCCGTGGAAGGTCCCGAATTCACCGCCCTCAAGCCCCAGCGACGTCGTCATACCCGCCGTGGGTCGCGCCGTGGTCAGACGGACAACACCGCCAATGGCATCCGCCCCCCACAGGGCCGACTGTTCGCCGCGCGACACCTCGATCGAACCGAGATCGCTGAAGGCAAAGTGCGCAAAGTCCGCTTCACCGGTGAAAGGATTGTTGGCCTCCACACCATCGATCAGTACGAGAACGTGATTGGCCTCGGCGCCGCGGGCACGGATCTGGGTCAGCGCACCGGGCGCCCCGGAATGCGAAACCGCCAGGCCCGGAACAGCCCGCAGGATATCGGCCGCGAAAACCGATCCACGGGCCTGGATATCCGCAGCGTCCAGGCGGGTGATACTCGCCGTCGCATCGTCGGCCGGTATCGGCACGCGAGCAGCGGTGATCAGGATGACATCATCGTCCTGCGCGTCCTGGGCCAGGACGGCGGGTGAAATCAGGATTGAACTGGCCGCCAGCGCCAGCGGCAGCGATTTGTGTATGCGCATGTACCACGTCTCCACAGCATGGTAACCGGCCGCACACGCGACCGGCAGGTTGCAAGGAGTCGTCGAAAACGGAAAATCCGCGCCAGCCTCGTGTTTTCCCGCACGAGCGGACAGACGACGGCGATGGCAGGTCTTCCGGCTTGCGGGTCCATGCGGACGATGCCCCTTCCCGGAGCCTCAGGCTCCAGTGGTTACTTGCATCGCCGCTCGCCGCTTACGGCTGCGGGCACAGCGCCGGACTTGGCCATCACCTGGAAAAGTGGTGACCGCACCGGCTTCCCGATTAATCCCGTGAGGGAACCATCGCGACGCGGACGCTAGGGCCGGCCGCGGCAAAAGGCAATGCCGGTGCCCCGCATGCAACAGCGCGTATCACTCACGTGACGCCAACTGGGCTTCCAGGTTGCGGATACGCTGGTGAAGTGCGCGCTCTTTGACACGGTCCGGCTGCGAAAGCGTGCGTTCGAGCGCGCGCAGCTCACGCTGGCTTTTCCGCCAGCGCCGCCAGAGCAGAAACACTTTGGGACCTTCAACCAGATAGCGGCGCCACATGCGGCCCGGCTCCTGCACCAGACGGTGCAACCACTCCAGCCGTGCCCGCTGAACCCAGACCGGTGCCCGCCGGGCCTTGCCGCCCAGGAAGTCCAGCGATGCGCCCACGCACAGTCCGACGCCCGTGCAGTCGCCTCGATCAAGACAGGCTTCCGCGATCATTTCCTGCTGCGGAGACCCCACGCAGAACAGTACGAAGCGCGATGGATTTTCAGCAACGAATTTTGCGCACTCGGCGACGGCCTCCGGATTGTTCCGCAATCCCATCGGCGGTTCGTGCCAGCGCACATCCTTCAGACCGTAGCGCGCCGAGACGGCGTCAATAACGGCCCGGCTACCGCCAATGATCGTCAGCGGTGCCGCCGGATCGATTGCGGTGTCGAACAGGCGCGCCGTCAGATCCGAACCCGGTGCGATATCGATACGCTCACCCGACATGCGGCCGATCAGTTCCAGGACACGGCTGTCACAGACCGTCAGCCAAGCCTGGGCGTAGAGTGTGGCAAGCACGGTGTCGTGCTCGAGCCGCACCAGATGATCGACATTGGGCGTGACGACAAAGGCGAAAGGACGGACCGGATCGCGTTCGGTGATCCGGTGCAGGGCCGTATCCAGACCGATCTTGTCGAAGGCCGAGTTCAGAAACCAGATATGACGCGAACCGCTACGCCGTTCGACGAAACTGCCGCTGGCCGCTGCCTGCATGATCTGACATCCCTTGTCCCGTTACGCACCACGCGCAACCGTTTCACCCCCACCGATGCAAACCGCGCGCCGTTTTCCCCGATGACGTGCATCCAATCGGACCTCCTGCGGCATCCAGAAGAGCAAAGGTCGAGGAGGACCCGGCATGCTTGTGAAAGCGGGAGTTCTGGCAGCCATGGCGGCACTGTCCGCCGTCTCGCTTGCGCTGCCGCCGGTGACCGGCCTGAATGTCACCTTATCGATGGGCGCGTATTCCGTCGTTCTGGACGCCGGCAGGAGACCGGATTTCCGGATCGATGCGACCTGTTTCGCGACACCCTGCCCACTTGCTGAACTGCGCTTCGAGAAGTCGGACGAGACGCCTGACGATCTGCTGCCGGAGGTCGTCTAGTCTGGCGCTTTAGCCGCCGCGTCTCTGGCGGCGCATCTCGAAACGGGCCGGACCGAATGCTTCGGCCGCGGATCGTGGCAGTGCGAGCACATGCCCATGAGCGAGTGCTGCGACATGCTCGGCCAGCAGGGGCGCATGAGCGAAACCGCGCGAGCCGAGACCGGAGAGAATGAAAGTTCGCGGCCCCATCGCTCCGGCGACCGGGAGCCGGTCCGGCGTCGAGGCCCGCACACCACGCCAGGTCTGCACGACCTCGCCGGCCTTCAATGAAGGAAAGTGCCGCTCGAACGCCGCGCGGAAATCGGCAATCACAGGCTCGTCCGGCCCAGCATCCTCTCCGGCGACATGGGTGGCACCGACCAGCACACCGCCCGGCGCCGCACAGGCATAGCCGCCCCAGGTCACAGGCTGCGCCGGCGCTTCGCCTGCAAAGACCGCGACCTGTCCGGCGCTCGCTGAAATATCCGGATACCAGGCCGCTGTACCGGCCCCACAGGCAAACACAACGCAATCCGCACGGCACAGTGTTTCGCCGTCTGCATCCGCCAGCAGAACGTCGCTGTCCGTCTCGGAGATCGTTGAAATCCGCGCCTCGTGGACCGGCACATCGCCCAGCATCTGGGCCACGATCCGCGCCGGTTCGATGCGGGCCGCAGCATGCATGTGCAGCACGGAGCCATCCCACTCGACCCGCTCGTCCATCAGGGCGGCGATCCCGGCGAAACGCTGCGCTTCGCGCTCATCCTTCGCCAGCCGGACGACCCCGCCGGGATAGAATCCGTCGAAGTCTTCATAACATCTGCGCGCATAATCAAACGCCGCCAGGGTTGCGCGGACATGGGGCCGGTCGGCGCGCTCCAGGCGCGGCGTCAGAAGACCGGCCGGTGCACCCGAAGCGCCGCCCGCCGGCCCGGCTGCATCAAACACGACGATTTCACTGCCCCGGCCTGAAAAGGCACGGGCCAGACTGGCCCCGGCAATTCCCGCACCGATGATCGCGACCTTCCGCGGCAATGGCATTGTTGCGGCGGATGTGCCGGGAAAAACGGCTTCCAGCCGCTCGCGCTTGCGCCCGAAGCCGGGGCGTTTGGCGACCTCGAAACCAGCGGCCTGCAGGCCCCGCCGGACATGACCGGCCACCGTGAACGTACCGATCCGCGCGCCGGGCGCTGACAGCCGCCCGACTTGGTCGAGGACATCCTGTGACCACATGGCGTCATTCTTTGCCGGCGCAAAGCCGTCGAGAAACCAGGCATCGGCCCGGAAATCCATATCGGCCAGTGCAGCCTCGACCGTGTCGTGAATGACGGTGATCGCGAACCCGTCCTCGGGAAACACCAGGCGATGGACGCCCTTTTGCCGCGATGGCCATTGTTCCAGCAGACGCGATGTGAGCTCTTCAAGACCCGGCCAGGCCGCGAAGGCCCGGCCGGCCTCATCGCGGCTTAGCGGATGTTTCTCCACGGAGACGAAATCCAGCCAGGCGCCAACCGGCCGGGTCTCGCGCCAGAGCTGCCAGAGCGCCAGCGCATTCAGCCCGGTACCAAAGCCCAGCTCGCCGACAACAAAGTGCTGCCGCCCCTGCCAGGCCTCGGGCAGCCCGCAGCCGGCCAGGAAAACCGCCCGCGTCTCCTCAAGCCCGTCCTCAGCAGAAAAATAGACATCGCCATAGTCGGCCGCACGCGGACCAGACGGCTCGCTCCAGTCGAGCCGGGCCGGCTCGCAAACCAGGCTCTCCCCGGTCATCTCGACCTAGAGCGTCTGGGTGAAGCGGGCGAAGGCCATCAGGCCTTCCGGCCAGGGGCCATGCCCGCTTTCCGGCTCGAAATGCCCGGCCTCGCCGGCATTGCCGAAATGAATGCCCCAATCGCGCGCCCAGGCTTCTGCCTTGGTGATATTGCAGGTGGGATCGTTGGCGCTTGCCAGCAGCAGACCGGCAAAGCCGAGCGGCTGGCGCGGCACAGGATCAAAGCCATGATCGCCATAGGTCGTCTTCAGCTCGGGACGCTCCCAGTCCGATGCGCCCACCAGAAAGGCTCCCGCAATCTTGCCGGTGAGCGCCGGGGCCGCATGGGCCACCGTGAGTACGCCCAGCGCATGCGCGACGAGAATGACAGGCTTCTCCGCCTCGCCAACCGCATCGACCAGCCGCTTGACCCAGGTCTCGCGCTGCGGCTGGTTCCAGTCATCCTGATCCACACGACGTGCCGTGGACATATTGCCCTGCCAGCGCGTCAGCCAGTGGAAGGGAGAGGGATTGCCCGCACCGGGCACGATGAGAATGTCGGCGTCCTTGATCTTCATGACGCCCTTCTACCGCCGATCGGTGCAAACGCCATCCCCCCAAAATGAAATGGCGCGGAACCGGTGGGTTCCGCGCCAGTTGTCCTCGTACGGCCTTGTCGATCAGCCGACTTCGGAGGGTATCTGGTCCAGGGCGGCTTCCAGCTCGGCAAAGCTGGGCTGCATCTTGGAAGGGACGCCGCCGCGGCCGATCTCGACCGAGATCTGGGCAGCATTCCCGTGCAGGTGCGCCACGAGCACATCCTGGATGATCTTGTAGAAGCTGTGTTCTTCGTCATAAACGGCCTGCATGTAAGCCGCGAAAGGACCGACGAAACCGTAGGCGACGAACACGCCGAGGAAGGTGCCGACGAGGGCGCCACCGATATAGCCCCCCAGAATGGCCGGCGGACTTTCGATCGCGCCCATCGTCTTGATCACGCCCAGCACGGCAGCCACGATACCCAAGGCCGGCAGGCCGTCCGCCATGGTCTGCATGGCGTGGGCAGGATCGGCGGCTTCGTGATGGTGCTTTTCCAGCTGCTTTTCCATCGCGTCCTCGACCTGGTGCGGGTCTTCCAGGTTCATCGTCATCATGCGCAGCGTGTCGCAGATGAAGTCGACGGCGAAATGGTCCTTCATGATCCGGGGATAACGCGTGAAGATCGCGCTGTCCTTGGGGTTCTCGATATGACTTTCGAGCGCGATAACCCCTTTCGTCTTCATTGTTTTTGTTAGCAAGAACAACAATGAAAGCAGATCGGTATAGTCCTGCCCCTTCCATTTGGGGCCGGTGAAGATCTTGGCGAAGTCGCCGAGGGTCTTCATCACCGTTTTCGGCTTGTTGCCGATCAGGAAGGCGCCGACTGCAGCGCCGCCGATCATCATCAGCTCGAAGGGCATGGCTTTGAGGATGACGTCGAAATGGCCGCCGGCCAGCGCGAAGCCGCCGAACACCATGACGAACACGACAATGATGCCGATAATCTGGAACATTTTGTACCGTCCACCGCTCTGGTAGGCCGTTTCTCGACCCCGTTTGACCGGCACTATGACGGGACAAGCTTAATGTCCGGTTGAACGCGCGTTATGCGGGTGTTTACGGATGGGGGGCGGCGCAGCCGGTTCGGTGACCGGTCATTCAGGCATACCCGCTCTTTAAAAACTCATTGGACGGTCGGAAATCGGCAGTCTAGATCAGCATCATGACCCCGCCCCAGACTGCGTCCACGCCCACCAGTCCCGCCGAACGGCGCCAAGCCTTCCGCCTGCTTTTCCTGTGCCTGATGGCAACCGGTATCGGCAATAACATGCTGTTCGCGATCCTGCCGCCGCTGGCGCGCGGACTGGCGGTGCCGGAATACTGGGTCGGCGCGATCTACACGGTATCCGCCGTTCTCTTCATGACCATGACACCGGTGTGGGGCGCGCTTTCTGACCGCCGGGGACGCAAGCCTTTCATCGTGTTCGGTCTGTGTGCCTTTGCCTGTTCGACTCTGATCTTTGCGGCCGCAGCCTGGGCCGGGGAGAGCGGCTGGATCCCGCCCTTGGGGGCAATCTTCGCCATGGCGCTGGCTCGAACGCTGTTCGGCGGTCTGGGTTCGGCAACCAATCCGTCTGCACAGGCCTATGTCGCCGACCGGACCAGCCCGGGCGAACGGACCGAGGCCTTGGCCGGGCTCACAGCCGCTTTCGGCCTGGGCGCGGTGATCGGCCCCACCCTCGCAGCAACCCTTGTCGAACTCGTCGGCGTGCCGGTCTTCATGGTGATCATTTCGGCAATAGTCGCCTCGGGCGCCTTCGCAGTGTGGTACCGGTTGCCCGAACAGTCCCCGCCCAAACAGCAGAACCGGCCCATCAATCCCTTTGCACAGTTCGCCTTCGGGGCCGATCCGCGGATTTTCCCCTTCGTGGCTTATGGCTGTGTTGCCTGGATCGTACAGTCGCTCAGCCTGTCCACGCTTGCCTTCTTCGTGATGGACTCGCTGCAACTGGACGAGGCCGCCGGCCTGCAGATGTCGTCCATCGCGCTGGCCGCGGGCGCCGGCGCGCTCATCGTCGCCCAGCTGGTGGTGATCCCGGCCCTGCACGCCAGTCCGCGCATCCTGATGTCGCTGGGTGCAGGGATCACCATGGCGGGGTTTGCCCTGATGATCGTGGCGCCGAACTATGCCGGTATTGTCACCGCCTACATCCTGATTTCATTTGCGTTCGGACTGGCCCGCTCGGGTTTTGTCGGCGGTGCGTCGATTGCAGTAGAGCCGGAAGAGCAGGGACGGGTTGCTGGCCTGACCACGGCGACCGCCGGACTGGGCTTCATCCTCGGCCCGGTCGGCGGCCTGTTCATGTATAACCAGCTGGGCCATCTCGTGCCCTACTATGTCGCCTTCGTGCTGGCCGCTATCACGCTGGCGCTGGCTTGGCTGCACCCGGGCATCAAGCGTGTCGCGAATATCGTCGAGGTCAAGCCGGAGCCCTGAGCAAGCCAAGGCCCCGGTGACATCACTTCAGAACACGAGGACTATCGGGCCGCTGCAGCAGCGATCACCGCATCATACATCGCCTGGCCGACATAGCCGTCGGCGAGATGGCCGTTGGAGCGCTGGAAAGCGCGCAGCGCGGCGCGCGTATTCGGTCCGGCAAGCCCGTCCGGCGTGCCGCTGTCGAAACCGAGCGCGTTGAGCGCCGCCTGCAGCTCCCGCGTCTGGCTGCGGGTGATCGGCGGATTGTTTTCCGGCCACGGCCCTTCGAAAGACTCGCCCCCGGCAATCCGGTCTGCGAGATGCGCGACACCGATCGCGTAACTGGTGGAGTTGTTGTAGCGCAGGATCACGCGGAAATTCGGGAAGGTCAGGAAGCCCGGCCCCGAACCACCGGCCGGCAGATCCAGCCGTGCGGCCTGCATCAGCAGGTCGGCCGCCCATTCACCGCGAGCCGGCGCGATGCCAAGCACCGCCCATTGCGACACCAGGCGCGACTGGCCCGGGTCCCAGGCGGCGAAATCAAAGCTTTCCGGCACATCGACTTCAACGACTGCAGGCTGGCCTGCCCGCCAACCGGCCCGGCCGAGCAGGTTTGCGGCAGACGCCAGCGCATCGGCCTTATTCGTCCAGATATTGCGGCGGCCATCGCCATCCCAGTCATGGGCGCGTTCCAGATAGGTGGAGGGGATGAACTGCATCTGGCCCATCGCGCCGGCCCAGGAACCGGTGAGCTGGTCGCGCGTGGCATATCCATTATCGATCATGGTGCCGACGGCAATCAGCTCGCCTTCAGCCCAGTTGCGGCGACGGCCTTCCCAAGCCAGCGTCGCAAGCGAACGGACAATGTCGTTATTGCCGGGGATCTCGCCATAGGAGCTTTCCAGCCCCCAGATCGCGATCAGGATTTCCGGGCGCACCTCGAAATGCGCAGCAATGGCATCAACCGTCTCACGGTTTTCGGCATAGGCCGCCCGGCCGTTGCGGATACGCAGGTCGGACGCCGCGATATCGAGATAGGACCAGAGCGGCCGCACGAATTCCGGCTGGCTGCGGTCGCGCTCGATGATGCGCATGTCCGGCTCCAGCCCGTCCAGCATGGATGCGACGGTGTCCGGCGTGGCGCCGGACACTTCCAGCCGGCCACGAAATCCGGCCAGCCAGTCAGCAAAACTTTCGCCGTCGGGCTGGGCGTGTGTGGCGGCAGACAGGGACGTAACAAGGGCCAGGCTGGCCAGTAGCGTACGGATCATCCATTCCTCGTGAAGCGCAGCGGATCGAGATTGGCGATCTCGATGATAAGCTTCCGTTTCAATGCGTCCACGAAATCATGATGTTCGTTTGTTGGCGAAATGAAGGCGCCGGGCCCGGCGATCACCTCGTTTTCAAAATACGCGGCCACATTGATCGACACGGATGGCCGGAAAGGATGCTGGCGGGCATTGTCGATGGGCAGGCCGTTAATGGTGATCATCTCGGCCTCGGCCCGGCTGCGCGCGGCCGACAGGCTCGGACCGGCATTCTGGGGGCCGTCGCCCGACAGGTCGATCACCCGGCGTACGCCGTCATAGCGATTGTCCGCGATCAGGCTGACCGAATTGTCGATCGCACCGCCAATTGCGGTACGCCGGCCGGAAATGAAGGGCGCTGTGGCCAGTGTCGCGGCGAAAGCCCGGGCATCGTCTTCCGTCTCGATGACCGTCCAGGGCGCGACGACGCGCTGGAAGTCGGCATCGGCCCATTCCAGATACATCACCGCGATGCGGCCATAGCCGCCGGACTGGATCGCGGAGATCACTTCCGGGTCGGCGAGTGCCGCGACGTGACCTTCCCGCTGACGCCGTGCCTCGACCTCGTCGATCGAGGACGACACATCGACCGCCAGTACGAGTTCTAGGTCGACCATCTCGCGGCCATCCTCAGCGTACTGGATCTCGCGGGTATACCAGTCGGGCGTGGCGGCAAGATTGCCGCCGGTCAGGCAAAGGACGGCCAGGGTCGAAAGGCCGGCCCGGACGGCAAGTCTCATGGCGCCAGCCCCGTTTTCGACGCAGCCGCAGGACGGGCGGGATCGCGGCCAAGTTCTGCCGGCGATGGCAGTGCGCCGGCGATCTCGATCACCAGCTTGCGCAGGATTGCTTCGCGGAACTCCGCCTCGGTGCGGGCCGGCAGGACGAAGGCGCCCGGACCAGTGATGACGTTTTCCTCGAAATACCCGTCGAGATTCATCTCGACGGGCCGCACCCAGCGCCCGTTGCCGGCGGAGATTACCGGCAGTCCGTTGACCACCACGCCGGCCGCATCCGCACGGGCCCGCGCCTGTTCCAGCGGCAGTCCCTGGTTCTGCGGCCCGTCGCCCGAGATATCGATAATGCGGCGGGGTGCCGAGTGCAGATTGCTCTCTATACGCTGCACGCTGTCAGCGATCGCAGCACCGATCGCCGTGTAGTGGCCGCGTTCGAGCGGGGCGGCAGCGACGCGGGCGGCAAACTCCAGCGCATCTTCCTCGCTGGCGATCACGGTCCAGTCGGCCGCGGCGCGCTGGAAGCCGCTATCGGCCCATTCCACATAGGTCACGGCGATCCGGCCCAGCGGCCCGCCCTGGATCGAGCGGATCACATCTTCCGAGGCCAGGGCAGCCACATAGCCCTCGCGCTGGCGGCGCGCCTCTTCCTCGTCAACGGAATAGGAGATGTCGACGGCGAGCACGAGCTCGACATCCACGTCGTAGTCATAGGTGAAATCGTCGTACTGCGCGCTGGCGCCAGCCACGAAAAGGGCCGCTGCCGCGACCCCGAAGCATACCCCGAACCCTGTCATGGCGCGCACACTATGAAGGGTTTGCGGCGCGAACAACTGACGATGTGGTAAGCTTCGCTCACGCTGTGCGCCGCAAGCCCGCCAGCAGGCCACCGACAGCAATCTGGCACACGCCGCACACGCGCTCGCGCCAGACAAGACCCACCGGTCCGCGCACAAAGGCCCCGCCTGTCGCCCCCAGCGCAGCATAACCGGCAAGAATCGGCAGTTCGGTACCGTGCATGATGGCCAGCATCAGAAGATAGTCGGCCCCGCCGGTCTGCCCCGGAATGATGAATTGCGGCAGCAGCGCGCCGAAGAACAGCACCGATTTGGGATTGCCCAACTGCTTGACCATCCCCTGGGTGAAGGCCGGTCCGGCCAGCTCCGAAACCGTTACCGGCTGCGGCCGGGCCGCCACCGTGCGAGCATTGCGCAGGGTAGAGATCCCCAGCCAGACAAGATAGGCCGCGCCTGCCCACTTGATCACCGTAAACAGGAGCGCCGAGCTGACGAGGACCGCGCCGAGCCCGAAAACCGACAGCGCGAAATAGATCGTATTGCCCGCGAGCACGCCCACCGCCGTCGCCACGCCGGCCCAGAACCCGCGCGCCATGCCCTGGGTGGAGACCAGAAGCACGGCCGGCCCCGGGCTCAGCGACATGGCGATATGCATGCCCGTGAAGGTGAGGATGAGTTCGGGTGTCATGGCGGGCTCCAGCAGAACAGAACCCTTCGGCTGAGGATGAGTTCGGGTGTCATGGCGCGCTCCAGCAGAACAGAACCCTTCGGCTAATGCAGGCACGGACGGGGATACATCTCAAATCCGGCGGAGGCGCGATTGTCCGCGCTGTCTGCCAGACCTGGTAGCACGCCTGCCCGCAAGTGCGGCACCGTGGCAAACCGAAGACCTGGTTCATTCGATTCGCCCCGGCGCGCGCGTTGATATAAAGTGGTTAATGCGAATGGAGACGGACGCGCCGTCCAGGCGGCGCTCGGGGCAATCGGGGAAGTACATGTTCGATATGGTTACCGGTCTGGGCGTGACCGGCTGGTCCGGCATTGCAATGATCTGTGTGCTACTGGCAAGCTTGGCAGCCTGGCAAAACCATCGCATTATCCAACGCGAAGACGCGCGTGATGCGCGCGAACGTGCCGAAATGGCGAGCCGGTCGGCGCCCGCGGGCACAACTGCTGCCCCCCGCAACGCGACGGCAACAGCCACCGCCCGCGACACACAGGCACCGCTTCGTCCCGCCCCCGTATCGGCCAGCCAGCGCACCGGCCCTGGCAATGGATCCAATGACAGCCTCTCACCCTATGAGGCCTACCGGGCCATGATCGACAAGCGCGTGCAGGATTTCGCGCGCTCGCGCGGCAGTCTCGTCCTATCGATCGTGCATCACGAGGTAGACGAGTATATCGATACCGATACGGCTATCGAGGCGATCAACCTTATTCGCCACGCACCGGACAATGCCCCGATCGACATCATCCTGCACACGCCGGGCGGGATCGCCTCGGCGACCCAGCAGATACTGCATGCGCTGAAGCACCATCCCGGCCGCAAGACCGCTTTCGTGCCCTATCGCGCAAAATCAGCGGGCACGATGATCGCCCTCGCTTGTGACGAGATCGTCATGGGCACCAGTGCCGTGCTCGGCCCGATCGATCCGCAGTACGCCTGGATGCCCGCGCCGATCCTTGCCGCACTGACCGAACACAAGTCCGCCGACCGCGTGAGCGACGAGATGCTGATCCTCTCGAAGATGGCCAAACAGGCTGTCGAGGAGGCGCGACGTTTCTCGTGCGACTACGTCAATGACGCCCACAAACAGGACGGCACCTGCGCCCTGACCAACGACCTGATCGGCGGCGGGCGCAATCACGACTATCCGATCCTGCCGCAGGAGGCCGCCAGCTTCGGACTGAACATATCGACGGCGATGCCGGAAGCCGCATTCGGCATTTGCCAGCCGCCACCGAAGGACGATCCCGTGCTGATCGTGTCGATGATGAACAGCCAGCCGGAACGCGATGGCGGCGCCCCGGTCGCGCCGGTCTTCCGCTGAGCCGCGCATCAGGCGCAGATCGAGCGCACAGACGATGTTGACAGGACGCTCCGGCTCCCGTATCTCCCGCGCTCCTTTTTAACACGCTTACCAACGTGAAGGCCGAACGATGAAAGTCCGCAGCTCGATCAAATCGCTGAAGAACCGCCACCGCGATTGCCAGGTCGTGAAGCGCCGTGGCCGTATCTACGTCATCAACAAGACCGATCCGCGCTTCAAGGCTCGCGCCGGCTAGCCGGCTGCTGCCGGGCCTGCTTGCAGGTTCCAGCGCGCCCAAATCGACTTGTCGCATAACCCGTGCACCCCGGTGCGCGGGTTTTGCGTTTTGGAGGCACCAGCATGACGACCAAAGCCGTCCTGTGGGATCTGGGCAATGTCCTTCTCGACTGGTCCCCGCGCCGCTTCTACGAAAAACTGTTCCGCACCTCCGAGGAAGTCGATCACTTCCTGGGCGAGGTGTGCACGATGGACTGGCATGCGGCGCACGATCGCGGCGTGCCCATGGCCGAGAATCGCGAGCACCTGATCGCGAAATATCCCCACTATGAAGACGCGATCCGCGCTTGGGAAACCGGCATTGACGGCATGCTCGACGGCAGTGTTCCGGGAACCGATATCGTCATGGACACGCTCGCCGAACGGGGAGTGCCGCAGTACGCGCTCACCAACCTCCCGGCAGAATGGGTGGAACCGGTCAACACGCTCTACCCGCAGATGGCGCACATGAGGGACGTCATCGTCTCGGCCCATGAAGGTGTGATCAAGCCGGACCGCCGAATTTACGAGATCGCGGCCATGCGCCTGCCCTTCGCGCCGGAGGAGATCGTCTTCTTCGACGATCGAGACGACAATGTCACCGCGGCGCGCGAGTTCGGTTTCGATGCCGAAGTGTTCCGGGGTGAAGGCCCGCTGAAAGCCGCCCTGACAAGCCGCGGACTGCTCTGAC
Organism: Maricaulis sp. ABE4_448; assembly: GCF_056160825.1. Taxonomy (NCBI): domain Bacteria; kingdom Pseudomonadati; phylum Pseudomonadota; class Alphaproteobacteria; order Maricaulales; family Maricaulaceae; genus Maricaulis; species Maricaulis sp. ABE4_448. The sequence goes on along the minus strand of NZ_JBSWXX010000004.1, from coordinate 254,966 downwards.
CGGCCAGACCCGCGCCGCACCGCCGCACCAGATGATGCATCTGCGCACTATTCACCACGCATCCTTTCGCCTTTAATGCGTACCCAGTCATCGAAAGCGGGAAATTCGGCGTAAGACCGGGTACCGCATTCGTTCGGGAAAGCGGTCGACAAGGGCGCGAGGAGACAAGCATGGACCTGAATTTCACCCCGGAGGAGGAGGCCTTCCGCGAGGAAGTACGCACTTTCCTCAAGGACAATCTGTCTGAAGATATGGCAACCAAGGTTCGCAATGGACGCGAGCTGGACAAGCAGGACATCGAGAGCTGGCACGCTCTGCTGCAGACCCGCAGCTGGCTGGCAGCAACCTGGCCGGAAGAGCATGGCGGCCCTGGCTGGAATGCCGTTCAGCGCCACATCTTCGAAGAAGAATGCGCCTTCGCGAACGCGCCGCGCATCGTTCCCTTCGGCCTGGGCATGCTGGGCCCGGTGCTGATCAAGTTTGGTACCGAGGAGCAGAAGAAAACGATCCTGCCGCGCATCCTGTCCGGCGAGGACTGGTGGTGCCAGGGCTATTCGGAACCCGGCGCCGGTTCCGACCTGGCCAGCCTGAAGACCCGCGCCGTGCGCGATGGCGACGACTACATCATCAACGGCCAGAAGACCTGGACCACGCTCGGCCAGTATGCCGACAAGATTTTCTGCTTGGTGCGCACCTCCACCGAGGGCAAGCCGCAGCAAGGCATTTCATTCGTGCTGGTCGATCTCGACACGCCGGGCATCGAGATGCGCCCGATCAAGCTGATCGAGGGCGGTTATGAGGTGAATGAGGTCTTCTTCACCGATGTGCGTGTGCCGGTGGCCAATCTCGTCGGTGAGGAAAACCAGGGCTGGACCATCGCCAAATACCTCCTGGGCCATGAACGCACCAATATCGCCGGCGTCGGGGCCTCCACCGAGGCGCTCAACCAGCTCAAGGCGCTGGGCCGCAAGGTGAAGCGCTATGGCAAGCCGCTCGCGGCCGACCCGCTCTTCGCGGCGAAGGTGGCCGAGGTCGAGATCGACCTGGAAGCGATGCGGATGACCAATCTGCGCATGCTGTTCGGCACATCGGACGCCCAGGGCTCGGTCTCGTCCATGCTGAAGATCAAGGGCACGGTGATCCGTCAGGCGATCAATGATCTGGCCCGCCGCGCGCTCGGTCCGGCCGCCGCGCCCTTCCCGTCCGAGGAGGTGATCGGCAATTACGGCATTGCGCCGCCCGAGGCGACGGCCAATGCCGCGAACTATTTCAACAATCGCAAGCTCTCGATCTTCGGCGGGTCCAACGAGATCCAGCGCAATATCATCACCAAAGAAACCTTCGGAGCCTGATCCATGGATTTCACACCGACAGACGATCGCCGGATGATCGCGGACAGCCTTCGCCGTTTCCTTGCCGATACCTATCCGCCCGAACACCGCAACAAGATCGCCTATGAAGGCGATTACCACGACCCCAAGGGCTGGGCCGGCCTGGCCGAGCTGGGGATAATGGGCGCCCTCGTCGCCGAGGATGATGGCGGTTTCGGCGGTGCCGGTTTCGACATCACCACCGTGTTCGAGGAGATCGGCCGGGCGCTGTGTCCGGAACCCCTGCTGGGCAATCTGATGGCGCTTCGCCTCTATGCTGCCTTCGGCAAGTCCGATCGCATCGAAGCGATCATCGCCGGCAGCGAACGTGCCGCCTTCGCCTTCGATGAGAGCGACAGTTTCGGCGATCTCGGCGAGATTGCCGCCCGCGCGGAAAACGGCAAGCTGACCGGCCGCAAGACGGTGGTCTATGGCGGTCAGGCGGCCGACCGCATCCTCGTCGCGGCCAAGTCCGAAAACGGGCAGCTGGGTCTGTACGAGATCGAGGCGAAAGACGCCGAAATCCTGGCCTATCCGATGATCGATGGCGGCGGTGCCGCCGAGATCGTGCTCGACCGCACCCCGGCCGACTGCCTGGCCGACGACGCGGCCGAGGCCATCGAGGCGGCGCTCGACGCCGGTCGTCTGGCCCTGTGCGCAGAGGCCGTGGGCGCGATGGATGTGCTCAAGGAGATGACGCGCGACTATCTCATGCAGCGCCAGCAATTCGGCCGTCCGATCGCCATGTTCCAGGCACTGCAGCACCGGCTGGTCGATTTCTCCATCGAGATCGAGCAGGCCCGCTCCATCGTCATCCATGCCGGCGGCAAGTTCGAAACCGGTGAGCGCGCCCTCGCGGTCGCCAAGGCGAAGAACCTGATCGGCCGCGCCGGAAAGCTGGTGGCCGAGGAGGCCGTCCAGATGCATGGCGGGATCGGCATGACCTGGGAATATGCCGGCTCGCACTATGCCAAACGCCTGATCATGATCGATCATCAGCTTGGCGATACCGAAGACCAGCTGCGCAAGGTGATGGCGCTGACCGACATCAACCGGGCAGCCTGACATCATCCGGAACCCGCGTGAAAAGCCCCGTGGCCCGGCCACGGGGCTTTTTTTTGCGGTTTTCCGTCGCAACGAATCGCAGGCTTTCTTTCCGGCCGATAAGGGGAGACCTTGGCGCGCATGAATGCCACCGTGAAACTTGTCGCTGTCGGCCTTGCCTACACCCTGCTGGGCGAGATCGCGCTTCTGCTCTCCGTCCCCCCGGGCTTTTTCGTCCCCGTCTGGCCGGCCGCCGGCCTGGCCGTGGCCGCCACGGCGCTGTGGGGCCGGACGATGCTGATCCCGATCGGGATTGCCACCCTCATCGTCTCTGCAGACCTCGCCCTCCGCCAGTTCGGCGCCTCGCCGCGCGATGCGCTGTTCTTCGCCCTGTGCGGCACCGCCGGCTCTCTCGCTCAGGCAGAAGTCGGACGGTATGTGCTGACCCGGGTCAACCGGGATGGCAACTGGCCGCTGGAGACCGGCCGGGAGATCTTCTTTCTCATCCTGGTCGCAGCGCCGCTTGCCGCCCTGCCGATGGCGGCCGCCTTTCCTGCAGCCACCGCCCTGACCGGTCTGGAAACCGCTTATTTCCACGCCCCGCTTTACCTGCGGGCCTGGCTGTCGAGCCTCGTCGGTATTGTCGCATTCGCGCCGATCTTCCTGTTGCTCGCCGACCGCCACCAGGTGACACGGCGGCGCAAGATTGCCGTGGTCCTGCCCATGGCGCTTTTGCTGGTGACGATACTGACGATTTTCGGCTTCAGCCGTGCCGAGGGCATTCGGGACCGGCGCGAAACCTTCGCCGCGATCGCCGCCGCCGAGCAGCAGGCGATGAAGGATACGCTCGACCGGCTGCACCGCCGCCTGACCGAGCTGGGCGGGCTGTTCGCCGCCTCCGAATCCGTCACACCGGAAGAGTTCGAAACCTTTGTCTCGATCGCCTTTTCCCGCCAGGTCCGTGTCGAGGATATCCGTTGGGGCCCTCGCGTCTCGGTCCTGGCCGAGGCCAGCGGGCTGGAACGTTCGGCCTTCGGCGAGCGCACGGCCTCCCCGCTCGCCCTTTACCCGCTCGACCCGGCCGCGCCGGAGGCCGGCGGCATCGCCACCAGTCTTTCCGGTATCGGCATGCCCGGCATGATCGAGGCCGTACTGGCCGGACGGGTGCCGGTTGCCCGCTTGCTGGAACGCCGCGATGACGGGCATGCGGGCTTGTTGAGCGGCGTCCATTCGCTGGTGATAGCCGCCCCGGCCTATAGCGGCGGCCCGGCCCCCGAGACGCCCGAGGAACGCCGGCGGCGGCTGAGCGGTCTGGCACTGGGCAGTATCGACCTCACCACCCTCATCACCTCGATGACGCTGCGCCACGGCACGGATTACCGCCTGCATGTCGAGGATCGTTCCTCCGGCGTGCCGCACACGGTGTTCGGCCAGGCGCCCGCATCCTTGCGGTCAAGCGTCACCCATCTGATCGAAATGGAGGGCCTGACGCTCGCGCTGACCTATACGCCGACCTCGGCCTTCCAGGCCGCGCATCAGGACTGGGTCTCCTGGTCGCTGCTGGTGATCGGCATCGCCTTCATCACCCTGCTCAACGCCCTCACCCTGCTGACGACGGCCCGCACCGACCTGGTACAGCGCCTGGTCGAGGAGAAGACGGCCGAGACGGTGGCCCTGTCGCGCAATCTGGCGCTGATCCTGGAAAACGCCGCGGACGGCATCATCAGCACCGATGCGGACGGGATATCGACCATCGTCAATCCGGCCGCGGCGCAATTGCTGGGCTATACGCCGCAGGCGCTGACCGGCACGGTGCTGCACGATGTGATCCACCCGGTCGATGCCGACGGCAGGCCGCATACCCGGGCCGATTGCCCGATGGTCACCGAAACCCGCGAAGCCCCGGTGCGCAACGGGGTCGAACCCTTCCGGCGCAAGGACGGGACGAGCTTTCCGGCGGAATATTCCAGCGAACCCATTTTCGACGAGACCGGCGGGCTGGTCGGGGTGGTGACCGTGTTTCGCGACATCACCCGCCGCCAGGAGGCCCAGGCCGAACGCGAACGTTTCATCACCGAGCTGTCCCGCGCCAATGAGGAGCTTGAACGCTTCGCCTTCGCGGCCAGCCACGACCTGCAGGAGCCGCTGCGGCTGATCTCCAATTTCAACGCCCTGCTGGCGCGGCGCTATGACAGCGCTCTGGACGATTCCGGGCGCAGCTACATCCAGCACTCCATCAAGGCGGCAGAACGCATGCAAGCCCTGATCGCCGACCTGCTGGCCTATGGCCGGCTGAACTATGATTCCGAACCGCGCGAAGTCGATGTTCCATTGGGCGACATCGCTGAGGACGCGATCCGGAACCTGCAGACCGCAATCGACAAGACACAGGCCCGGATCGAAGTGTCCGACCTGCCCTCAATTCGCGGCAGCCGGGCCCAGCTGACCCAGCTGATGCAGAACCTCATCGGCAATGCCATCAAGTATCACAGCTCCGGCAATGCCGTTCACGTCAGCGTCGATGCGCACGAAGAAGACGATGCCTGGCGGATCAGTGTCGCCGACAACGGCATCGGTATTGCGCCACAGTACCGCGAACAGATTTTCCACCCTTTCAAGCGCCTGCACGCCAAGGACGAATATTCCGGCACCGGAATGGGATTGGCAATTTGCCGAAAGATTATTGAGAGTCATGGAGGTGTGCTATGGGTTGAAGAGAGCCCCTCCGCTGGAAGCCTGTTCCTTTTCACCCTGCCGAAAGCCATCGAACCGACACATGATCAACGCTGACAAGTCCGCCTCGAAAAGACCGCATATCTTGCTCGTCGAGGACAATGCCGGTGACGAATTCCTGGTCCTCGATGCGTTCGAGCAGGCCAGCTTCCCCTACGAGATGGAAGTGGTACGCAATGGCGAGACTGCCCTGCAGCGCCTGCGCGGCGAAGGGGAGTTTGCCGGACAGCCCGTGCCCGATCTCATCCTTCTGGACCTCAACCTGCCCAAGCTGGACGGCCGGGACGTGCTGCGAATCGTCAAGGGCGATGCCGACCTTGCCCAAGTCCCGGTCCTGATCCTGACGACCTCGTCCTCGCCCAGCGATGTGGACATCTGCTACGCGCTCCACGCCAACGCCTATATGACCAAGCCTTTCGAAGTGGATGGCTATGACGCGATCGTCCAGTCGATCGGGGCCTTCTGGTTCAATGTCGCGACACTGCCGCACCCCATGAGGCATGGCAGCCGCGTGTCGCCTTAAATCCTATCCACAATCTGTTTGCGGGTGCTGGACGCAGCCGGGGCAAAGGCTATCCTCTGCACCATGATGAGCCTTTCAGCATTCGTCCTGCTCGCAGGCTTGGCCTTGCAGGAGACGCCGCCGGCCGATGTCGAAGTCGCACCGCGCACGGAATTCCGCACGCCGGAAGCCCGGCTGGAGCAGCGGCTGGACGCGCTGGCGCAGGCGCAGACGCCGCGTGAGGCGGCACCGCTCGTCGATGAAATCCGCGCGCTGTGGGCACATTCCGGCAGCGACACCATCTCCCTGCTGATGGATCGCGGCGGCGCAGCGGAAGCGGCGGGCGATGTTGATATCGCTATCCGCATGTACGACCACGTCACACGGCTGGATCCGGACTTCGCCGAAGGCTGGCTGGCCGCCGGCCGCATGGCGGCCCGCGTCGAGGACTGGGCCTATGCCCTGGAAACGCTGAACACGGCGCTGACGCTGGAACCGCGCCGGTATGACGCCTATCTGACGCTCGGCCGGGTGCTGGAGCGGGCCGAGGAAACCCAGGCCGCGCTGGAAGCCTATGAAGCGGCGCTGGCGATCTATCCGGCCCATGAGAACGCCCGGCAGGCCCGCGATCGTCTCGCCGACGCACTCGCCGGCCGGTCCCTCTGAGGGCCATGCCCTTTTGGCTGACCATACTGGCCGGTGCCTGTGTGCTCGCCGGTCTGGCCGCACTTCTGGCCCGTCACACGATACGCCGCATCGAACAGGCACACCCGCCCGGCGGCCGTTTCGCCGACATTTCGGGAACCCGGCTCCATTATCGCCGCAGCGGCGATCCGGCACGCCCTGTCATCCTGGTCCTGCACGGGGCGGCTTCCAATCTGGAAGAGCCGCACATGGCCCTGGCCGAGGCCCTTGACGGCGAGCATGTGATCTGGCTCGACCGGCCCGGTCTGGGCTGGTCGCAGCGTCCCGGCGGGACCTGGTCGCCCCGTCGCGAGGCCGCACTGATCGCGGCCTTTCTGGACCATCTCGACATTCGCGCCGCCACAGTGATCGGGCATTCCTGGGGCGGGGCCATTGCGATGCGCATGGCGATCGACCATCCGGCCCGCGTGGACGGGCTGGTCCTGCTGGCCCCGGCTCTGTCAGCCTGGATCGGCACTGCCGCCTGGTTCAACTCGGCCAGTTTCTGGCCGGTGATCGGCCCGTTTCTGTCCCGCATTGCCGTCCCGCTTGCCGGCCGCGGCCAGGCAGCGTCGGGGGCCATCTCGGCCTTTCACCCGGAACCGGTTCCGGATGCCTATCTCGACCGATCGGCGCTTCTGCTCCTGCTTCGCCCGCCGGTCTGGAAGGCCAATGCGCGGGACATGGCGATGGTCAATTCGCACCTGGAAGACCAGGAGACCGCCTACAGCACAGTCGAGACGCCGGCCGTGATACTGGCCGGCAAGGCCGACACCGTGGTCTGGTCGCACCGGCATGGCGGCCAGGTCGCGGCGCGCATGCCGCGCGGCGAGATGCGCTGGATTGCCGGTGCCGGCCACAATCTGCACCACCACCACCCGCAGGCCGTGCTGCAGGCCGTCCATGATGTACGCCGACAACTGCGCGAAAGCGTGCACTCGGCTGGCGGAGCGGCTTGAGGCTGCCCGCTCGCGGATTTAGTCTCCCCGCCCGTCCCCAGAAGAGGTTTGCGACATGGCTTTCTCCGACAACGTGCTTGAAGACTCCGGCCCCATCGACCAGTCCGACGCCATCGGCGGCGCCGCACGCGAGCAGATCAAGGCCTTCGTCGCCCGGATCGAGCGCCTCGAGGAAGACAAGGCCAATGTCATGGCGGACATGAAAGAGGTCTATGCCGAAGCCAAATCGATGGGTTTCGACACCAAGATTCTCCGCAAGGTGATCTCGCTGCGCAAGATCGACCGCCGGGAGCGCCAGGAAGCCGACGCGCTTCTGGAATTGTATCTCGGTGCCGTGGAAGGCTAAACTGGCCGCCTCCCCGCAAAGGAGGCCCGATGTCTCGCAAGATCGACGAGAAGAAGACCAAGCGCGCCCTGCGCCGCCTCGACCGTGCCCGCAAGGCCGCGGAAGAGGCGGGAACGCCGGATCGCGAGCTGTCTGAATGGGAAGGCGAATTCCTCGGATCGCTCGAGGAACGGCTGGAAACCTATGGCTCGGCCTTCAACGATCCGGACAAGGGTAATACCGAGGACGCGCTCTCGGCCCGCCAGACACTGAAACTCCGCGAGATCGAGAAGAAGGCGAAGGGCAAGGCGCGCAAGCCGATGTCGCGGGGCAGCGGTTTTCGGCGCAAGGCGACGTCCTTTGCGCCCCGTAGCCGTGACATTCATGATGATCTGGAGCCCGACAACGGTGACATAGGTGCAACGCGCGGTGACATTTCGCCGGATCCGGTGGAAACGCCGGAGACCCGCCGCGCCCGGTTCCGGATTGTCGACCCGTCCGGGGACCCGGAAACATAGCGCGCCGACATCGCGGCGTCTTAGCCTCCCGTTAAATCTGATACCGGTTTCCGGGCGCGCCGACGCGGGCGCGCGGGTATCGTGTGGCGATCAAGAAAACGGTATCGCCCATGCCCAACAACATCGCCCTTATCGGCCAGCTGGAAACGGCCCTTTTCGATGCGCTCGACGAGGCGGAAACTTCCGGCCTCGGCACCGAAGCCGGTCGTAACGCCTTCCGCCGGGCCATGACGTCGCTGGACAGCACCGTCGAAAGCCGCACCGAGCATCTCTACACCCCGCTCTCATCCGATCCGCTGACCCGGGACTATGTCTCCCTTCTCGACGGCCAGCTGAACGGGCTGACAGCCCGGATCGAGGTCTTGCGGGCCCATATCGAGCTGGGACTGGAAACCGGCAGCCGGGAAATCACCCGGCTCGACGCCTCGCTGACCCGGCTGGCCCGGCAGCTGAAAGTCCGCTTCAGCCGCGAGGCCGCCCTCATCCCCGTCTATTTCAGCTGGTGCGACCGCCACGCCGGCGACGCGCTCGCCAGCGCCTGATTCCGTCCCGCAGACGACAGACCGGGCCGGGCAGCCCTGCCCGGCCCGGTCCTGTTCTTGTGTGCCCCACCCGGTCTGCCCGTTGTCCCGTTGGCAGGCGCGTTCCGGATGTCCGGATCAGCCCGCGGCGCGGACCCCGTCGACATCGAGATCGTATTCGCGGACTTTGCGGTAAAGCGTCGAGCGGCCAACACCGAGACGGCGGGCGACTTCGCTCATCCGGCCGGCATAGGTCTCGATGGCGAACTCGATCAGATCGCGCTCAATCTCCTCGAGGGAGCGCAAATGCCCGCCTTCATCCATGATTTCGACCGGGCCCAGATCCGGCGCATTCATCGCCATCTCTGCGATATCCCCGGCGAGCGTCTCGGCACCCGGCGCCGGTGCTGCGGCCTCGAAATCGGGCGTCAGGCCGGAGATCTGCGGGAAGTCCTCGGGCTTGAGCATGTCGCCATCCGACAGGACGACGGCGCGGAACACCGCATTTTCCAGCTGACGCACATTACCCGGCCAGTCATAGGCGGCCAGCAGCGCGTGCGTTTCCGGCGCGGCATCGATGATCGACTTGTTTTCCTGGGCGTTGAAGCGGCCGATGAAATGGCGCACCAGCGCGGGAATGTCATCCTTGCGGGCCTTCAGCGAAGGCACCTCGATCGGGAAGACGTTGAGACGGTAGAACAGGTCCTCGCGGAAATTGCCCGCGGCCACCTGCTCAGCCAGGTCGCGATTGGTGGCGGAGACGATCCGCACATTCACCTTGACCGGACGCTTGGAGCCGACCGGGTCGACCTCGCCTTCCTGCAGGGCGCGCAGCAGCTTGACCTGCATGTCCAGCGGCAGTTCGCCAATCTCGTCGAGGAAGAGCGTGCCGCCATCAGCTTCCTGGAACTTGCCCATATGCTTGCCGACCGCACCGGTGAAGGCCCCCTTTTCGTGACCGAACAGGGTGGATTCCACCAGGTTTTCCGGAATGGCGCCGCAGTTCACCGCCACAAAGGGAGCATCGGCGCGCTTGGAGGCGGCCATGATGGACCCGGCGACCAGTTCCTTGCCGACGCCGCTTTCCCCGGTGATCAGGATCGGAATGTCCGATTGCGCCGCGCGCTCACCCAGACGCACGACCTGTTTCATGGCCGGCGCGCCGGCAATCATGTCGGCAAAGCCCAGCTTGTTCGTCGCCTTGCGCGACAGACGCTGCACTTCGCCCGACAGGTTCTGCACCTTCAGGGCATTGCGGATCGACACCGCGATGCGTTCCGGGCTGGCCGGCTTGACGAAGAAGTCGGAAGCCCCGGCCCGCATGGCCGCAACCACCGTCTCGATGCCGCCGGACGCCGTCAGCACGATGACCGGCAGGTTGATCTGCTTGCGTTGCAGGGCTTCCAGGGTCTCCATCCCGTCCATGCCGGGCATGATCAGGTCCAGCAGCATGACGTCGACCCCCGGGGACGCCACACGATCCAGAGCAGCCTCGCCGCTTTCGGCGGTTTCGGCCTTGTAGCCCTGCTTCTCGATCACCGCCTGCAAAAGGCGGCGCTGTGTCGGATCGTCGTCCACGATCAGAACTGTTTTCACCATCTCACCCACGCCTTTTCGGTCGCCTTGTTTTCGCCGGGCCTTTGGCCTCGCTGTCCGTTCTGGACAGGGCGTTGATGCGAACCGTTATGGGACAGTCTTCTAAATTTCACGTTTAAGAGGCGGCAACGAGCGGTTAAGCATAAGGCGGGGACCCCGTCCGATTGCGGGGATGCGAGGGAGACAGAATGCCGCCGGACAGCAACACGCCTGCAGGCCGTCCTGCAGCGGATGCCGTGCACTGGCCTTTCGGGCCCGGCGACGCATTCGCGCAGCTGCGTGCAGAAGACCACCGTCTCGCGCTGATCCACTCGCTGCCCGGCATGGTGGTCTGGCCGTTGGTGCTGGTTGCCCTCGCCTTTGCCTTCCAGTTTGCCGGCGGTTTCCTGTGGGCCCTGGCCGGGGGCCCGAAAGGGATGATCCAGCTGGATACCGTCGCCTTTGCCGCCATGTCGCTGGCCTATTTCGCCTTTGCCGCCGTGATGTGGCGCTGGCTGCAGCGCGCCGGCGTCCATCGCGGCACGTTCGCATTCTGGCCGCTGCGCGCCTCGGATCTTCTGGCGACAGTGCTCATCATGATCTTCATGATCTTCGTCGCCGGCCATCTGACCCTGGCCTTCCACGAGTTCGCCATGCTGGATTCCAGCCTGACCCTGTCGGGTGGCGCCTCTCGCGACGAGGTCTCCAATGTCGACAATTTCACCCACTCGAATGCGGCGCTCTGGTCGATCATCCTCCTGACCCTGGTCGCGGCGCCGCTGGCCGAGGAAATCCTGTTCCGCGGGTGGATGCTGCCCATGATGATCTCCCGCGGCGTGCCGGCGGTGTTTGCCATCATGATCTCCGCCCTCGCCTTCGGCCTGCTGCACACGCCGCAGGGCCTGATGGTGATGACATCGACCTTCCTTCTGGGCATCGCGCTGGGCATTGCCCGCATGGCGACCGGCCGGGTGACCGCACCCTTTCTGGGCCATGTCGCCAACAATGCCTGGGCGGTGTTTGCCGTTCCCGCCATTCTCCAGCAGGTCTCCACGTGAGATTGACCTTCCCGGAGCGGAGGTCTAGCGCTAGGTCATGAACAAGAAGAACACCGCGGCCTCCCCGCGCCCGCCCGCACCACTGATCCAGTTCGCTGGAGAAAAACCGCCGGCCCCCGACTGGTTTGCCAATGCCCTGGCCAAGCCGACCGAAGCGGGTGCGGTGACGGTCGAGGGGGCGACGGTGTGCTGGAAAGCCTGGGGCCAGCGCGGCATGCCCGGATTGATCCTCGTGCACGGCGGCGTGGCCCACAAGGACTGGTGGGACAGTATCGCGCCGTTCCTGGCCGATACGCGCCGCGTCGTGGCGCTCGATCTCACCGGCATGGGCGACAGCGATCACCGCGAGCGCTACTCGATGGACACTTACGCGCGCGAGGTCATTGCCGCCGGCGAGACCGGTGGCGCCTTCGATGCGGGCAAGCCCTTCCTGACCGGTCATTCCTTCGGCGGCTTCGTGTCGCTGGCAACGGCCACGGATCATGGCGAGAAACTGCGCGGCGTGGCCGTGCTGGACAGCCCGATCCGGCCCGCGGACGAACAGCGCCGCTCCTCACCGCCCAGCCGTGGCGGCACGGTCTATCCCAGTTTCCAGGCCGCCATGGAGCGCTTCCGCCTGTTGCCGGAACAGCCCTGTGCCAATGCTTTCCTGCTGGACCATATCGCGCGTCAGAGCCTGAAACAGGCGACCCGGCCCGACGGGTCGCCCGGCTGGACCTGGAAGTTCGATCCGAAACTCTGGGACAAGCTGCACTATGACCGCCCGCCGCCTGCCCAGCTGGCCGACCGCCTGAACACCCGCGTCGCCCTGTTCCGCGGCCAGGACAGCCGTCTGGTCACCGACGAGATCTGGGCCTTCATGCGCGAGACCTTCGGTGAGGAAACGACCATGGTCTCCATCCCCGACGCCCAGCACCACCTCATCCTCGACCAGCCCATCGCCGTGGCCGCCGCACTGGAAGTCCTGACCGGCCCGGGCTGGGGGGTGTAGGGCTCCCTTCTCCCCGGCGGGGAGACGGTGGGCGAAGCCCGGATGAGAGACGCCGAAACCAGGGCTCGCCCCGCTTGCGGGGCAGCTGTCCGCGTCAGCGGACTGAGGGGGCGGTGCGGAGCACCGCAGAGCGCGGCAGCGCGCATTCACTCACCCCCTTCGACCTCACCCGGCCCGAGGCCGGGTTCGGCCACTTCCCCCGCTCACGCAGGGGAAGCCCACCCTATTCCGGATGCGAGTCCAGCTCCTGGGCGACGTCTGTCGGGATGTCGGCGGGGCGGGAGGTGAAGGTGTTTTTCAGGGCGCTGAAGATGGCCGCCAGAACGACAAGTGCCAGCCAGACGCCGCCGATCTGCAGCGCTCGCTGCGGCAGCGGATCGAGATAGCCGAAATCGCGATAGGCCAGCGCCACCAGCGCGCCATAGACGGCCAGGGCAATCACGGCTGACCAGACGGCAAACGGTATCTTCATGGCAGCGACCTCCCTTGAGAGGAAAGCTAGCAAGCGGGATGCCAGCTCACAACCAGCCACGCTCGCGGGCAAGCCGGGCCGCCTCGATCCGGTTGGCAGCACCCAGTTTGGAAATCGCGCTGTGCAGATAATTGCGCACCGTGCCCCGTGCCAGCCCCTCGGCCTCGGCGATGGCGGGACTGTCCATGCCGGCTTCGGCCAGGCGCAAAAGACGCCGCTCGGTATCGGTCAGCGGATCGGCTTCGCTCCAGGCCTGTTCGGCCAGGCCCGGCGCGATGACCCGCTCGCCCGCGGTAACGCGGCGGACGGCTTCGGCGAGTTCAGTGGAGGGTGTGTCCTTGAGCAGGTAACCGCTCACGCCCGCCTCCAGCGCCCGGCGCAGATAGCCGGGCCGGTCGAATGTGGTGACGATCAGCACGCGCGTCTTTGCACTGTCACGGCGCAGCTGGGCCGCCAGTTCCAGACCGGTGAGACCGGGCATTTCGATATCGGTGACGAGGACGGCCGGTTCGTGACGGCGCACCAGATCCAGCGCCTCGCGGCCGGTCGCTGCCGTTCCGGCAACGGCGATATCGCTTTCCAGCGAGAGGAGTGTCGCCAGCGCATCGCGCAGCATGGTCTGGTCTTCGGCGATGACGATATCGATCATGAAACCTCCCCCTCAGCACTGGCCGGCCAGACCGCGCGCAAGGCACTGCCGCGCCCGTCCAGCCCGCGTGCGGTGTGAAGCGTCATGCCGGCTTCGGCCAGCCGCTGGCGCAACCCGTCCAGACCGCCGCCGGCAAAACGCGCGCCGCCGCGGCCATCATCGGCCAAGGTGAGGACCAGGCCGTCCTCATCCGCATGCAGGGAGATGACGACACGGCGCGCACCGGCATGGCGCAGCACATTGGTCGCGCCCTCGCGCACCACCATGCCGAACGCCCCCGCGGCCATGTCGGACAGGTTTGCATCTGCCAGCAGATCGAGGCTCACCTCCAGACCGGCATCGCGCAGGCGGCCGGCGATCTCGCCGGCGACCTCGGGCAGCGGCCGCACCCGCAGCCCCGTGACCGCCTCGCGCACCTCGGCCAGGGCGTCGCGGCCGATCTGCTGGATCGCCGCCAGTTCCGCCCGGGACCGTTCGGGATCGGCATCGAAGAGGCGGTTGGCAAGGTCGGCCTTCAGCGTGACGACCGACAGCGTGTGGCCCAAGAGGTCGTGCAGGTCGCGGGCGATACGCTGGCGCTCGGCCTCGACGGCGCGGGCGGCGGCATCGGCCTCCATCTCCTCGCGCACGGCCTCGCGCTCCTCGCTGCGGGCCGACCAGGCCGTCGCCGCCGCGATGATCGCGCCGAAGACGAGATAGGCCAGCCCGTAAAGCCAGGGCACGCCCGTTGCCAGACAGCCGGCCACCAGGGCGGCGAGCCAGGCAACGAGACCGATACGCTGCCATTGCCGGTCGCGGATGCGCGCCATCATGGCGACGGCAAAGATCAGATAGACCGCAGCGCCCGGATTGACCGTCAGCAGCCAGAAGCCCAGCAGCTGGACTGCCAAGGCCGCCGGCAGGCTGGTCCAGTCGCGGCGGATCATGGCGAACACGAAGAGGCAGAGGAAAAGCGCCGTCGCCATGATGGTGACAGCGAGGGTCTCGCCCACCGGCACGCCGTAGAACCACGGGGCAAACGGCAGCACCAGATAGACCAGATAGATCCAGGGCCGGTGGGGCGAGAGATGCCGCCACCACCGGCCTTGTGTCTTCTCGTTCTGCAGGCGTGCCTTCACGCGGGCTGCTCCGTCATCGTCATGGCCTGAAGGCCCTTCTTACGGCGCAAACGGCCCAGTTCCCAGCGCATCCCGCCCGCAGCCAGCAGGTAGAGGGCGGCGACAGTCAGCGGCAGCACGTCGAACCGGCCTTCCGGGAAGGCGTACCAGAGCACGGTCACGGCAGCGACGCGCACGATGGCGTGGATCAGGCAGACGCGGCTGCCATAGGTCCAGCCGATGACCGGCCAGTGCAGCGTCATGCCGATGGCCAGGCTGAGCGGGGCCGCGTCCGGCGAGAGGCCCAGAACGATGAAGTGGACCGGCCAGAGCATGTTGATCGACATCACCGAAAGGAGGCCGACCCCGGCGATCGGCGATTTCGACTTCATGAAGGGCGAGGCGAGCGGTTTTTGCAGCAGAAGGCCCAGCGGGAAGATCATGCCGGACAGGGCCGCTGCAGTCAGGGCCCAGTCTTCCGGCGGCAGATAGCGGCTGAGCACGGCCAGGGCGATCCAGTAGATCGCGCCGGCCACGGGCAGGGAAATGCCGCCGCCGGCATCGAGATAATACTGGTCCTTGACGCGCTGCAGCTGGGTTTTGAAATCCTGGGTCATGTGAGGCTCCGGTGTTCGTGTCTGGAACCACTCTCGCCCCCGGACCGCCCTCGCGGCAGAAACAGGTCTCATCGATCGGACATGACAGGTGTCATGCCGGGCATGGCGCCTGCCGCCGGCGGCAGCCCCGCATCTTGGCGGGGGGCGCAACGCGTGCTATCCGCTCGGTCACATGGCATCTTTTGACAGGGGTTGCAGCAATGGCGGCTGATCACGTTCGCGGCGAGATGGACATTTCCCAGCACAAATCCACGTTCGACGGTTTCATGGCCGTCAGCACCTGGGGCTCTCTGCTCACCGGCGTGACGGTGCTCTACCTCACGCTCGCCTTTGCCGTCGGCATGGACTGGCTCGCCTCGCTGATCGGCGTCGCCATTGTCGGCGTCATCGCCGGCCTCGTCCTGCAGATGAAGATGAGCTGGTATGTCACGGTCGCCGGACTGTTCGTGTTCGGACTGGTCTGCGGCGGCGTTGCTCAGCTCTTCAGCCTGGCGATCAGCGGTTAAATCTGCCCCGGCGGCAGCGCTATACTGCACCGCACAAAGAAATTTTTCTGCAGGCCTTCCCCTTCGGGAAGAATTCGACCATGCTCGCCGCAAACAAGCCAAAAAGCGGCGGGAGACCATGCGAATTGCCATTCTGAAGGAGCGACATGCGGGTGAGACCCGCGTGGCCGCGACCCCCGAAACTGTCAAGAAATTCGTCGGTGCCGGCCATGAGGTCGCCATCGAGAAGGGCGCCGGCGTGGCTGCTGCCATTCCGGACGACGCCTTCGCCGAGGCCGGCGCCAAGATCGGCACGGCAGCGGCAACGCTGAAGGGCGCCGAGGCGCTGTTCGGCGTGCGTACACCGGACGAGGCCACGCTCGCCAAGCTGAAGGGCGTGCTGCTCGTCTGCCATCTGGAACCACACGGCAATACCGCCAGGGCCGAGGCCCTGGCCAAGGCCGGGATCGACGCGCTGGCGATGGAATTCGTGCCACGCATCACCCGCGCCCAGGCAATGGACGCCCTGTCCTCCCAGGCCAATCTCGCCGGCTATCGCTCGGTGATCGAGGCGGCGCAGCTCTACGGACGTGCCTTCCCGATGATGATGACGGCGGCCGGCACGGTCGCCCCGGCCAAGGCCTTCATCATGGGGGTCGGTGTTGCCGGCCTGCAGGCCATCGCCACGGCCCGCCGCCTCGGTGCCGTCGTCACCGCCACGGATGTGCGTCCGGCGGTGAAGGAACAGGTCGCCTCGCTGGGTGCGAAATTCATCGCGGTCGAGGACGAGGAATTCAAGCAGGCCGAGACGGCCGGCGGTTATGCCAAGGAAATGTCCAAGGAATACCAGGCGAAACAGGCCGAGCTCATCGCCAGCCACATCGCCAAGCAGGACGTGGTCGTCACCACCGCGCTGATCCCCGGACGCCCGGCCCCGAAACTCGTCTCCAAGGCGATGGTGGAAAGCATGAAGCCCGGTTCGGTGATTATCGACCTGGCTGCGCCCACGGGCGGCAATTGCGAGCTGACCAAGGCCGACGAGGTGGTCGAGCACAAGGGCGTGAAGATCGCCGGCTTTGCCAATCTGCCGGCCCGGCTCGCCGCTGACAGTTCTGCGCTCTACGCGAAAAACCTCGCCAACCTGCTGCCGCTGCTCGTCGACGATAACGGCAAGAAGGCGCCGCACTGGGATGACGAGGTTATCCAGGGCATGGCGCTGACCAAGGCCGGTGAAGTGGTGCACCCGAGCCTGGTGAAGGAAGGCGCGTGATTTTCGCATCCCTCCGCAATGTGATGGCGTGGCTGGCGGCCATTGTCATCGTGTCCGGAGTGATGCTGTTGTTCCTGGGCGCGTTCTCCGGAACTTTGCTGGCGGCCGAACCCTTTGACGAATACGGCCGCCAGGCCGGCCTCAGCGCCGACGCCCGACTTGTTACGTATGCCGCAGGCATTGCAGCCCTTCTGACGGGCGCTGTTCTGCTCTTCGGCCGGAGCCAAATTGGAGGTTTCAATGGAAGCCGTTGATCCCGTCATCTTCCGCCTGGCGATCTTCGTCCTGGCGGTCTTCGTGGGCTATTACGTCGTCTGGTCGGTGACCCCGGCCCTGCACACGCCGCTGATGGCCGTCACCAATGCCATTTCCTCGGTCATCATTGTCGGCGCGCTTCTGGCGGCAACAGCGACGGCCGGCAGCGAGGTCGCAGGCCAGGCCGCGTCCGGCGGCGGTGCGGGCTTCTCGCGCGGGCTGGGCTTTGTCGCCATCATCCTGGCGAGCGTGAACATCTTCGGGGGCTTCCTGGTCACCCGGCGCATGCTGGCCATGTACAAGAAGAAGGAGCGCTAGACATGTCCGTCAATCTGGCTGCCCTCCTCTATCTCGTCTCCGGCATTCTCTTCATCCTGGCCCTGCGCGGCCTGTCGAGCCCGGAAACCGCCCGCCGCGGCAATCTGTTCGGCATGGCCGGCATGGCGCTGGCAATCGTCACCACCCTGCTCGCCGTCGACCTGGACGCGCTGTCGCTGGTGCTGATCGTGGCCGGTATCGCCATCGGCGGCGGGGTCGGCGCGGTGATCGCGCGGCGCGTGCCGATGACGGCGATGCCGCAACTGGTCGCTGCCTTCCACTCGCTCGTCGGCATGGCGGCCGTACTGGTCGCCGCGGCCGCGCTCTACGCGCCGAACGCCTTCCACATCGCCGACGCGCTGGGCAATCTCAAACAGCTCTCCCTGTTCGAACTGTCCCTGGGCACGGCGATCGGCGCCATCACCTTCTCCGGTTCGGTGATCGCCTTTGCCAAGCTGAACGGAAACATGTCCGGCGCGCCGATCATCCTGCCCGCCCGGCACATACTGAACATCGCCATCGGCGTCTTCATCGCCCTGATGATCGCCTTCCTGATGGCCTCGGGCGGCGATGCGAAACTCGCCTTCTGGCTGATCACCATCGCAGCCCTCGTGCTGGGCATCACGCTGATCATCCCGATCGGCGGCGCCGACATGCCGGTCGTGGTGTCGATGCTGAACTCCTATTCCGGCTGGGCCGCCGCCGCGCTGGGCTTCACGCTGGAGAACACCGCGCTGCTGGTCACCGGTGCGCTGGTCGGCTCGTCCGGTGCGATCCTGTCCTACATCATGTGCAAGGGCATGAACCGCTCCTTCATTTCGGTGATCCTGGGCGGGTTCGGCGCCGACAGCGCTGCAGCCGGCGATGCCGGTCCGCAGGGCAATGCCAAGATGGGCTCGGCCGACGACGCCGCCTTCGTGATGAAGAATGCCGGCAAGGTCATCATCGTGCCGGGCTATGGCATGGCGGTCGCCCAGGCGCAGCACGCGCTGAAGGAAATGGCCGACATGCTGAAGGAGGAAGGCGTCGAGGTCTCCTACGCCATCCACCCGGTCGCCGGCCGCATGCCGGGCCACATGAACGTCCTCCTGGCCGAGGCCCAGGTGCCCTATGACGAGGTGTTCGAGCTGGAGGATATCAACTCCTCCTTCTCCAATGCCGACGTCGCCTTCGTGATCGGCGCCAATGACGTCACCAATCCGGCCGCCGAGGACGATCCCGGCTCGCCGATCTACGGCATGCCCGTCCTGCAGGTCTGGAAGGCCCGCACGGTCTTCTTCGTCAAGCGCTCGCTGGGTTCCGGCTATGCCGGCGTGGAGAACCCGCTCTTCTTCCGCGACAACACGATGATGCTGCTGGGCGATGCGAAGAAAATGGTCGAAAACATCGTGAAAGTGCTCGATTGACCATGACGGTTCAGCGGCCGTTCAGCCTCGCGCCTCAAGGCTGAACGGCATGCTGGCCGAACTCGCCCTTCTCGCCTCCGGTCCCGTATCGGACGACTGCACCTGGAACGGCATCCCGCTCTATGGCGAGGTCGCGGTGGTCGACAGCTTCCCCGACATCCGCGTGCAGATCGTGGACAGCTTTCCCGACCTGAAGGTGAAACCGGTCGAGAGCTTTCCGGACAATTGCGGCGAATGGGAATTCGTCGACAGCTTTCCGGACTTCACGATCCAGTTCGTCGACAGCTTCCCGGATATCCGGATCGAATATGTCGACAGTTTTCCCGGGCGTCCCTGACGCGCCTCACACCACGCCCGCCAGCCCCCTGTAGACATAGCCGGACAGGCGCTGCGTCTTCGGCATGCAATCCGCCTCCGGACGCTCGATCCGGAAACCGCGATCGCCGATCATCCGCTCGACGGAACGGGTGCCACCGGCACAGGCGGCCAGACTGGGCAGTATGCGTTCGCAATCAAAGCCCGTCAGCGCACGCGCTGGAAGTGGAATTCGACGGTGCTCACCACACCCTCGGCGCTGCGCATATCGAGATAGGCCCGCATCGCATCCTCCCCGTCAGGCTCCAGCACCAGGCCAGAGAAAACGGCACGGTCGCCGTCCAGGGCCTGGAACTCGAATGTGACCTGTTCGCCGCTTTCTTCCCAGCCGGTGAAGTCGCGGTTGAAATGCTTCACGTGGTAGCCGAACTCGCCGTCGGGATTGTGACCGATCATCAGCATTTCGGAGAATTGCAGCGCGCCGCCGGCACTGTACTGGAAGGCGCCGACCAGTTCGCCCGATGCCGTGCGCATCCAGCATTCCGACATCTCGCCCGCAAAACCGGGCCCGCCCCAGCACCCTTCCAGCCAGCCCAGAGCGGCCAGCACCTCGTCCGGCTCGTTCGCCAGCGACGAGGCCGGGAGCAGACCCAGCCAGACCGTTGCAATCAGAAAGACACGCATTTGAAACCCTCCAGCAGCCCGCACTGCCCACCTGGCAGCCATGGCGTTGACACTCGGACACTCTCGGTAGAAAGGCGTGTCATGCCTTGCGATATCATACCGGTGCGCGAAGCGCGCGCCATTCTCGACCGCGCGGACGTGTTCGGCCGCCTTGCGCCCTTCGATCCGCGTTGGGTCGGCTCGATCCCGCTGGATGTGCACGGGCCGGATGCCGATGCCGATATCGCCTGCACGGCCGGCCCCGATCTCGCTGCCTTCCGCGACGCCCTGATCGAGGCTTTTCCCGGTGCTGCCGTCGCCGACAATGAACACGCCGGCGAAGCCTCGGTTATCGCCCGGCTGACACTGGAGGGCATGCCGGTGGAGATTTTCGGCCGCTGCCGCCCGGTGGAGACCCATGAGAGCTATATCCACTGGCTGGCCGAGGACCGCCTTCTGAACCTGGCCGAAGACCGGTTTCGCAACGATATCCGCGCCACAAAGGCCGAGGGGCTGAAGACCGAACCGGCCTTTGCCCGGGTGCTGGGCCTGGGCGGCGAACCCTTTGCCGAAATCCTCAAACTCGCCTCGCCCGGCGACGACGCCCTGCGGACGCTGATCCGCCGCGCCGGCTATGCCAAGAGGGGCACAGCGTCCTAGCTGCCGCCCGGGCCCGGATCGGTACCCGTGCGCAACCAGCCGGTGATCGAGACCCGTGCGCCTCGCACCTGGTCGCCGACGCGTGTCACGGCGTGCGGTTGCGGCACCTTGAACATCGACAGCGTGTTGCCGCGCGGTACGAAGGCAGTCTCGATGCTCCCGTCCGGGCCGTAGAACTCCAGCAAGCCGCCCCAGCCCTTTTTCCAGCCATCGGACAGGGTCAGCACATAGGCCGCAACGCGGTTCTTGCCGGCCACACCATCATCATGCGTGGTCAGGAAGTGGCCGCGCGTATAGCGGGTCAGCTGGGCATCGGCGAAGGCGATGCCGGGCGCGCCGAGGATGGTGCGCATCGGGTCCAGAAAAGCATCCGAATTGATCAGCTCGAACAGGTCGCACAGCGCCGGCACTTCCCGGCGCAGCTCGCCGCGGTGCCATTTGTCGTAGATCGAGTAGGTATCATAGAGATAGCCGAAGCCGCGCCTAGCTTCGGCATCGACATGGCGCTGGAACTCGGCCTTCTGGGCCGGAGATTGCTGTCCCATCGCCGCGGAATCGAGATCGATATGGCGGCCATTGAGCTTGGTCACCAGCGTCCAGCGCGGCACCGTATCGATGGCCGCACGCGCCGCCGCCAGCGTGTCATCGTCCAGCAGGCTTTCCACCTGGCAGCGCGTGGTGCCGGCCATCGCCTGGCGCGGCGTTTCGATATCCAGGGTTGGCGAAAGTGCAGACATGTCTTCCTCGTTCCGGGCCGTGCGGCATAGCTCTGGTTTTTGAGTGGTCGCATTTTCGAACCGCAAAACCGGTCCCCACTTTTGCTGAAAATGCTCTAAGCACAACCGGCGCAGCGCGGCGTTGCCGGATCAATCTCCAGCCGCCGCGCCTCGATCGTTTCACCACATTCCACGCACCAGCCGTATTCGCCAGTCTCCAGCCGTTCGAGCGCCGCGTCGATGCGACGAATTTCCTGCGCCCGCCGCGCCTCGGCCGCCTTGGCCATCGCCTGCACCTGCAGGGAATCCTGGCGCGACAGCCGGCCGACCGATTGCTGATCGAGCGCCACGGGCTGCCTGTCCTCGCGCGCGGCCGCGGACAGATCCCGCAATTCCTCACGCAGCGCGACAAGCCGCGATCTGGCTGTTTCCGGCTCGATGAACATGGTCTCCCCGACGGTCTGGCCGGACGCACTATCGCCCTGCGAGCGGTGCGGCCCAAGACCGGGCCGCAGCCGCCCGCCCGGCAGGGGGCGGGCCGGGAGGGACGCTTCGCTGTTCAATACCGGTGGATCACAGCGCGGTCCCACTCTAGTTTTGGAGGACACGATACTGAGGGGCATCATGTCAGAGACCATTCTCGCCTTGGACAGCGTCTCCAAGACGTTCAACGGCAAGCCCGCCGTCCGCGATGTCAGTTTTTCCGTGGAACGCGGCCAGATCACCGGCTTCCTGGGCCCGAACGGCGCTGGCAAGACCACCAGCCTGCGGATGTCGCTGGGCATTCTCACACCCGATCGGGGCACGGTTTCGCTGTTCGGCGGTCCGCCGCGTCCCGCGGCGCTGGACCGCGTCGGCTTCCTGCCGGAAGAGCGCGGCATCTATCGCAAGATGAAGGTGATCGATGTGATCGTCTTCTTTGCCCGGCTGAAGGGCGTTGCCCCCGCTGAGGCACGCCGCCGCGGCCTGCAGATGCTTGAGGAATTCGGCCTCGCCGAAGTTGCCGAGAGCAAGGTGAAGACCCTGTCCAAGGGCATGGCCCAGAAGGTCCAGATCATCTCGACCCTGGTGCATGAGCCGGAATTCATCATTCTGGACGAGCCCTTCTCCGGCCTCGACCCGGTGAACCAGTATGCGCTGGAGCAGGTGGTACGCCGGCAGGCCGAGGCCGGGCGCACCGTGCTGTTCTCGACCCATGTGATGGAGCACGCCGAACGCCTGTGCGACAAGATCGTGCTGATTGCCAAGGGCCGGAAAGCCTTTGACGGCACGGTCGCCGAAGCGCTCGGCCAGGTGCCGCGGCGCGTGACACTGGAGATCGTCTCCGATCATGATCTTTCCCAGGTCCTGGCCGGCAAGGGCGAGGTTCGCCGCGAAACCCAGGGCGAGCACGAGGTCTGGATTGTCGATCTCGCTGCGGGCGTCGATGCCCAGGACATTCTCAAAGCCTGTGTCGATGCCGATGTGAAGCTGACCCGGTTCGAACCGGTGCGCGCGCATCTGCACGATGCCTTTGTCCATCTCGTCGGCCGCGAAGCCGCCGCCCCGGAAGCGGAGACCGTCTGATGCGCAATATCTATCTGATCGCCCGCCGCGAATTCCTCTCCTATGTCGCGACGTGGGGCTTCTGGCTGTCGCTGCTTTCCGTGCCGCTTTTCATGGCGCTGGGCTTCGGCATGCCGATCCTGATCGAGAACTCCCAGCCGACCCGCTACTACGTGCTGGTCGACGAAACCGGCGGCCGCCTGGAAGAGGCCGTGTTCGAGCAGATCGGCCAGTCCCGCGCCGACGAAGCGGAACGCGTGCGCGAGGCAGCCAGCGAAATGCTGGGTGACAATCCGCAAATCCAGGCCGCACTGGATCAATCAGTCCAGCTGGAGGATGACAGCTATATTCGCGTCGATGCCGGCACGACTGATCTCGACGCGTTACGCCCCTATCTCACCGGCGATGCAGAGCTGGAAACAGCTGACGGTCCGCAGCCGCTCTTTGCCGCCATCTTCCTCAGCGAGCCCGTGCCGGGCCGCATCGAGATGGCCTACTGGAGCACCAATCTCACCGATCGCGACCTGCGCCGCGACATCCGGGGCGCCCTGCGCGACTACATGCATCTGCGGCACCTGGTGGAGAATGGCGTCGACCCGACCCTGATCGAGGCCGCCGAAGACCTCCAGCCGGTGGTGCGCGAGCTCAACCCGGAACGCACCGAAGAAGCCGCCGAAGTCACTGAAAGCGAGCGCCTGCCCATCGTGATGGGCGTGGCCACCGCCTTCGGCCTGTGGATCGTGATCTTCTCGGTGGTCAACATGCTGCTTACCGCGATGATCGAGGAGAAGGGCAACAAGGTGCTGGAAATGATGCTCGCCTCGGCGCGGCACCATGAAATCCTCACCGGCAAGCTGCTCGGCGTTGCCGCGGTCTCCGCCACCTTGCTGTTTTTCTGGGGCGGACTCGCCTCGATCGGCGGCCTGGCGATCCAGCAATTAATGGCTGCAGCCGACATCCCGGCGGCGGAAATCCTGGCGGCCCTGTTCGATCCGGCACTGCTGGGCCCGGCGATCGGCTATTTCATCGTCGGCTATCTGATGTACGGCGCCGTCTTCCTGGCGATCGGTTCGCTGTGCGAGACGATCCAGGACGCCCAGACCCTGATGAGCCCGATGATGCTGGTGATGATGATGCCGCTCTTCCTGGTGATGATGGCCATCGAAACGCCGGACTCACCCATCGTGGCGGTCGCCAGCTGGATCCCGCTGTGGACGCCCTTCATCATGCTGGTCCGCCTGCCCCAGGATATCGGCATGATCGAGATCATCGGCTCGACCCTGGGCATGGTGGTCACCGCCATGATCGTGATCTGGGGCGCCGGCGTCCTGTTCCGCATGGGCGCCCTCAACCAGGCCAACCAGGACACGGTGAAGAGCTGGTTCCAGTTCGGCGGGAAGAAGAAGGCGGCGGGATAGGGCGGCGCGGCGCCTACCGCACACCCCTTTCCGTAAACGTCACCAACACCCGTCATTCCGGCGAAGGCCGGAACCCAGGTCATAGGATCGGGTTGAGCCAAGTTTGGCACGATACTGTTCTGGGATCTGGGTCCTGACTTTCGTCAGGATGACGGATTGTGGGGCAGCTGGAACCCCGCTCCGCGGACCGCAATACCCAAAAGGAAAACGCCGCGCCCCGGATCCGGGACGCGGCGTTTTCGCGAAACCTGTATCAAGGTCTGGCGACCCTAGCGGCGACCGCCACGCTTCGCGATGAGACCCTCGCGCTGAGCCCGCTTGCGGGCCAGCTTGCGCGCACGGCGAATGGCTTCAGCCTTTTGGCGAGCCTTCTTCTCCGACGGCTTTTCATAATGATTGCGGCGCTTCATCTCGCGGAAAGTACCTTCCCGCTGCATCTTCTTTTTCAGCGCGCGGAGCGCTTGCTCCACATTATTGTCGCGCACAACGATCTGTACGATGGCTCTCTCTCCATTATCTGGACGCAAGGACCATCCTCACGCCGCTAGTTCGCCAGAGGCGGGGCTACTACCAGAGCTGCGACCCTGTGTCCACTCTGTCAGCGCACACGGGCGTAGTGACGCGCAGGCGCGTCTGGTCTAGGAATGACACATGACCGATGCCGCTTCTGACACCCGATTCCGCAAGTCTACCACACGCGAAGCCCTGCTGCAGCCCATGCTGGCGCATGCGGCCTTCGACGGCTGGACGGCCGACAGTTTCCGCGCCGCCTGCGCCGATGCCGGGATCGATGAGGGCCAGGCCCGCCTGGCCTGCCCGCGCGGCGAGCTGGACATGCTGGTGCACTGGTCACGGCGCCTGGACGACGCCGTGCTGGACGCGGTGAAGGCGGCAAACCTCGCCGAAATGAAGATCCGCGAGCGCGTGCGCTTCGGCGTCACGGCGCGCCTGGAAGCGCTCTCGGGGCATGAAGAAGCCGCCCGCCGCGCCCGCGCCCGCCTGATGCTGCCGGATGCCGCTGCAGACGGCCCGCAATTGCTGTGGGCCACGGCAGACACGATCTGGCGCGCCATCGGCGACACCTCGACCGACGTCAATTTCTACTCCAAGCGGACGATTCTCTCCGGCGTCTTCGGCACGACCCTGGTCGCCTGGCTGAATGAGAGCGATGCCGCAAAGCCCGACGCCCGCGCCTTTCTCGACCGCCGCATCCAGAATGTGATGGATTTCGAGAAGACCAAGGCGCAGCTGACGAAGATGACTGCCGACCTGCCCGACCTCGCCGGCCTGCTCGGCAAGCTGCGCTACGGCCCGGGACCGCGGGTCTAGCGAATTAGCTAACCCTCCCAGCGCGGCGAGCTGAACCAGGCCTGTTCGGCGGCCACCTGGACGAGCTCTCTCTCCGGCCAGCGCAGGGCCGTCAGATGGCCGCCGAAGACACAGCCCGTATCCACACAGACAACATTATTGCGCTCGCGCACGTCCGGCTCGGCGACGTGACCGTGCACCACGGTCGCGTCACCCGAATAGTTCCGGGCCCAGTCGCGGCGGACGGGCAAACCGTGTTCGTCGCGTTCGCCGGTCACTTCGCCGAACATGGCGAAGGCCCGCACGCGGGTCGTGTCCTCGCCATGCATGTCGGCGTGAACGCCTGCATGGGCGACCACCAGATCGCCGCCATCAAGCAGGAGATGGTGCGGCAAACCGTCGATGAAATCGGCGGCCCGGCGGCGGAACGCCTCGCTCTCGCGCTCGAACTGCGCGATCGTTGCCTCCAGCCCGTGGCTGACCTTCACATCGCGCCCGGCGAGCCAGCGGCGGAACTTGTCGTCATGATTCCCGACCACGCAATGGCCCCGCCCCTCCTCGACCAGATGCATGGCCAGACGGATCACGTCCGGCGTGCGCGGCCCGCGATCAACCAGATCGCCCAGCAGGACGGGCTTGCGGCCCTCGGGATGGTGGATGCGATAATCGCGCGCGCCGGACGCACCCTCATAGCTCACATTGTAGCCGAGCCGATGCAGCAATTGCTCCAGCTCTCCGGCACAGCCGTGCACATCGCCGATCAGGTCGAACGGGCCGGTATCGTCGATGAAACGATCCGGCGGAGTGGGCGAAACGCGCATGTCCATGTCCCCAATATGGGGTGTTGCGTCCACAGGGCGAACCCCTAAAGCGGGGAGAGGCGGTTCACATGGCCCATCTTGCGGCCGGCACGCACGGCACGCTTGCCATAAAGATGCAGGCAGGCCTGGGGATCGGCCGCCAGCGCCGCCCAGTCGTTCGCATCCTCGCCGATCAGATTCGTCATCACACAGGCCGAATGCGGCGACGGATCGCCCAGCGGCCAGCCGGCCACGGCGCGCATATGCTGTTCGAACTGGCCGCAACCGCAGGCGTCCATGGTCCAATGGCCGGTATTGTGGACACGCGGCGCGATCTCGTTGACCACCAGCCCGTCTGGGCCCAGGTCGAACAGCTCGACCGCAAAGACACCGACATGCTGCAGCCCGCCGCCGATGGCGCGGGCAATCTCCAGCGCACGGGCCTGGGTCGCCGCGTCGATACCGGTCGCGGGGGCGTGGGTCTGTTTGAGAATGCCGTCGCCATGGACGTTTTCGCCCAGCGGCCAGGCCTTCACCATGCCGTCGACCGAGCGCGCCGCCACCACGGAAAGCTCGCGCGTGAAGGCGGCGGCGCCTTCCAGGATAGCCGGCTTCTCGCCGATCGCCTGCCAGGCTTTCGCGGCATCGCCGGGCTCGCGGATCCAGGCCTGGCCCTTCCCGTCATAGCCGAACCGCCGGGTCTTCAGCACAGCCGGCAGGCCGATCTGCGCAATGGCCGCTTCAAGGCTCTCAAGACCGTCAACGGCGGCGAAGGGCACGGTGGCCACGCCGGCCTGGTTGATGAAGGTTTTCTCGACCAGCCGGTCCTGGGTCAGCTCAAGCGAACGGGCTCCCGGGCGCAGATGCGCGACGCGCGACGCGATCTCGACCGTCGCGACGGGCACGTTCTCGAATTCGTAGGTGACCGCGTCGCAGCGCTCGGCGAAGGCCTGGACGGCGCCTTCATCATCCCAGGGCGCGCAGAAGGAGCGGGCCGCAACGCGTGAAGCCGGACAGTCCGGTTCCGGCTCATAGACGTGGACATCAAAGCCCAGCGCAGCGCCGGCCGTGGCCAGCATGCGGCCGAGCTGTCCGCCGCCAAGAATGCCGATCACCGAACCGGGCGAGAGCGGGGCTGTCGTCATGGAAGATCAGTCCTCGACCGTCACCGGTACACTGTCGGTCTGGGCCTGGCGCCAGTGCGCCAGCCGGCCGGCGACCCCGTCATCGGACAGGGACAGAATGGACGCGGCGAGAAGCCCGGCATTGGTGGCGCCGGCCTCGCCGATCGCCAGCGTGCCGACCGGCACGCCGGCCGGCATCTGGACGATGGACAGAAGGCTGTCCTGGCCGTTCAGCGCCTTGGACTTCACCGGCACGCCCAGCACCGGAAGGGTCGTCATGGAGGCGATCATGCCCGGCAGGTGAGCGGCACCGCCGGCACCGGCGATGATCACCTTGATACCGCGATCGCGCGCTGTCTTGGCGAACTCGACCAGCCGCTCCGGCGTGCGATGCGCCGAGACGACCTGCGCCTCGTAGTTCACGCCGAGATCGCGCAAAAGGCCGGCCGCCTTCTTCATGGTCGGCCAGTCGGAACGCGAGCCCATGACGATGGCAACATCGGCAAGACTGGCAGTGGCAGCCATATCGGGTGAGGACGGCGAAAGATCGCTCATGATGCTTCCTGAACGAAGAAAAGGAAGCGCGGGACCTTAACCTCAGCGCGAGGAAGGTCAAGGCGCCTTTCGGTACAGGGCTATTCTTTCGGCGCTTGAGGGTTTCTTAACCACACTTGTTCACGTTTTGGGGTGATTGGAATCGGAGTGGATCGGCGCATGCGCATCGGCCCCTTGAACACGACCGGCAATGTCTCCCGCAGCGGGCGGACGGACCCGGCCCGGAAAAGCGACGCGACAGGCTCTGCTGCGGCGCCGCGGGATTCCGCCTCTATCATGGGCGTGCCCGAGAGCGAACTGACACCGAACGTCCAGCGCGCCCTGCTGTCGCTGATGGGCGAGGTTGATCAGCTGCGCAAGGAAACCGAGCGTCTGCGCGGCCGCGTGCGCGAACTGGAATCGCTGGCCGATCACGACGTCTTGCTGCCGGTGCTGAACCGCCGCGCCTTCCTGCGCGAGGTCTCCAAGGCCCTGGCGCTGGCGGAACGTCACGAAGCGCCGTCCTCGCTGGTCTATATGGACCTGAACGGCTTCAAGGAAATCAATGACACCCACGGTCACGCTGCCGGCGACGCTGCGCTGCATCACGTTGCGGGCCTGCTGGCCACCCATGTGCGCGAGACTGATGCGGTCGGCCGTCTGGGCGGAGATGAATTCGGCCTCGTGCTGACCCTGACCGGCCACGAAGGCGCCCAGGCGAAAGCCCAGGAACTCGTCGATATCATCGAAACGACGCCCTTTGTGCACAAGGGCCACGAGCTGAGTGTGGGTGCGGCCTGGGGCAGCCATCCGCTGCAGGCCGGTCACAAGGCCGAAGAGGCGATGGCCCAGGCCGACGCTGCCATGTATGCGCGCAAGCAGGCCCAGAAAGCCGAAGCCCGCCGCCGTCAGGCCTGAGGCAAGAAGCCCGGCCCGGCTCAGGCGATGATATCGGGTGTGATCTGGTCCTCAAGCCGGGTGATCTCGTCCTTCAGCCTGAGTTTTTCCTTCTTGAGACGAGCGACCTTGAGCTGGTCGACGACACCGTTGTCGGACAGCATATCGACCTCTGTGTTCAGCGCATCATGCTGCTCGCGCAACGCGGTGAGCTGTTCGAGAAGGGCCTGTTGCTCCTGGGAATCTCCGTCCATTCCTGAGCCGTCTCTTTCCGGTTGTCGAACAGAAGCCGCCGGCTCGCCGGCGCCGCCTCGCGGGCGTCGGGCCGGTGTGGCGCGACGAAACAGGGATATTAGCGGCTTTCGACCGGCAGATAAATCCGCAAAGGGCGCTGCGGGCGCGAAGACGCATTCAGCGCCGCCCGCCCTCCAGATCCTCGCCCCAGCGGCGGGTTGAGTCCCAGTCCAGCCCGAACAGGTCGAGGGCCCGGCCGACCGACTGGTCGACCAGATCGTCAATGGTTTCCGGCTTGGCATAGAAGGCCGGCAAGGGCGGACAGATCACCGCTCCCATCTCGGTGAGAGTCTCCATCGTGCGGATATGGCCCAGATGGAAAGGTGTCTCGCGCACCATCAGCACCAGACGCCGCCGCTCCTTGAGCACGACATCGGCAGCCCGTGTGAGCAGGCTGGATGTCACACCGGTGGCGATCTCGGACATGGTGCGCACCGAGCATGGCGCGATCAGCATGCCGCGTGTCTGGAAGGAGCCGGACGCGATCGGCGCGCCGACATCGGGCATCTTGTAGACGTGATCCGCCCGCGCCCGGAAGTCGCGGATCGACAGATCCGTTTCATATCCGAGAGTCATTTCGGCGGCTTTCGAGGCCACCATATGGCTCTCGATCCCCATCGCGCGGAGCGCATCCAACGCCCTGATTCCATAGATAATTCCGGAGGCGCCAGAGACACCCACAATCATCCGGTCCGGCTTCACCATCCCCTAACCTCGAAACGTTTCGTGAATAGACATAATGCGTGGACGTGTTTCAATCGAGTGTTCCACTTCACAAAGAGGAGACATCTCCATGTCCATCGAAGCCCGCATTCGTGAGCTCGACGCCCGTCACACGCGTCTGGATTCTCAAATCGACGAATTGAACAAGCATTCGTCGGCGGACTCGCTGGAAGTCGCCCGGCTGAAGAAGGAGAAACTTTTGCTCAAGGAACAGATCCAATCCCTCCGAACGACCACGCATCAGTCTCTGGCCGGATAATCCGGACGAACTGATGCAAACCCGACTGACACGCGAAGCAGGGGGCGGCTTTCGAGCCGCCCTTTTTGCAGGTTACACTGCGTGTCCCGAAACGGAGACTATCATGCGTGCCTTTGCAGCCCTCCTGTCCCTCGCCCTGATCGCGGCCCCGGCCGCCCTGGCTCAAAAGGACGTGTCGCCCTGTCAGGCTGGCCGGCTCGCGCTGGATGCGGGCGAAAGCGCGCAAGCGATCGAGGATCTGGAGACCTGCCTGGCCAGCGAGGACCTGGAGCCGGATCGTGAGGTCAGTGTCTATGCCGGCCTGGGCGCCGCGTTTCTTGCTGAACAGCGCTACGAGGATGCACTGAACGCCTATAATTTCGCGTTCGCGATTGCAGAAACCCAGCGCGCTGAAGTGATCGAACCGACGCTGTGGCGCAATCGCGGCATCGCCCGGACCGAACTTGGCCAGCTCGACGAGGCGCTGTCCGATCTGCGGCGCGCAGCCGCTGAGATGCCAAACGATGTGATGACCCGGCTGACGCTGGGCATCATCTACCAGGACATGGATCGGGCCGCCGATGCCGTGGTCGCCTATGATCACGTCGTCCGGCTGGAACCGTCATGGACCGGCGCATGGATCAACCGGTCGAGCGCCCTGCTGGACGCCGGCATGACCGGCGCCGCCGTCGACGATGCACGCCGGGCCGTCGAACTGGAGCCGGACAGCGGCACCACGCTGAACATGCTGTGCTGGACCCTGATCCAGGACGGCCGCGCCCGCACGGCACTGCCCCTGTGTGAACAGGCTGTAGCGCTGGAACCCGAATCCGGCGCGATCGTGCACTCCCACGCCTCGGCGCTGGAGGCACTCGGCCGGATGGACGAAGCCCTGCCGCTCTACCGCCGGGCCTGGCAGCTGGCGCCGGACGATCCGGAAATCACCCAAGACTATCAGCGCACGCACAATCCCTGACCGTCCCGCCACCCCGGTATCCGGGCAGGCGCCATTGCAACGCGCCGCAGCTCGTGCAAGGTCAGCGATCCCGCTTGGGCGCAACACGCCCGTTTGGAACAAGAGGATCACATCATGGGTGACCGCGTCGCCATCGTAACCGGTGGAGCCAACGGCATCGGCAAGGCCTGTGCGCGCCGTCTGAGCGAGGATGGCTGCCAGGTCGTCATTGCCGATATCGACCAGCAGGCCGGCGAAGCCCTGGCCGACGAGCTGGGCGCCGAGAAGGGCAAGGCCCTCTTCGTCTCCTGCGATGTGTCGGACCGGCTGTCGGTCAATAACCTCCTGTCAGAAACGCGGGCGACCTTCGACCGGCTGGACGTGCTGGTGAACAATGCCGGCATCGTCGCCAAGGGTGACATTCTCGATCTGTCGGATGGCGATTTCGACCGGGTTCTGGGCGTCAATCTCAAGGGCGCCTTCCTGGTCGCGCGCGAAGCGGCGCGTCAGATGGTCGATCAGATCGAGGAAGGCGGCGAACGCGTCGAGGATGCCCGCCGCCGCTATGCGATCATCAACATGTCCTCGGTCAACGGCGTCGTGGCCATTCCCGACCAGCTGGCCTATTGCGTCACCAAGGGCGCGATCGATCAGCTGACCAAATCCATGGCGCTGGCGCTCGCGAAACACGGTATCCGCGTCAACGCGATCGGCCCGGGTAGTATCAATACCGATGTGCTCAAATCCGTGAACGACAATCCCGAAGCCATGGCCAAGATCATGTCG
Organism: Maricaulis sp. ABE4_448; assembly: GCF_056160825.1. NCBI lineage: Bacteria > Pseudomonadati > Pseudomonadota > Alphaproteobacteria > Maricaulales > Maricaulaceae > Maricaulis > Maricaulis sp. ABE4_448. The sequence continues at coordinate 223,141 of NZ_JBSWXX010000004.1, read as the reverse complement.
CGCACGCCGCTGCAGCGGATCGGCGATCCCGACGAAGTTGCCTCTGTGGCATCCTTCCTCGCTTCGCGCGATGCCAGCTATGTCACCGGCACCACGCTCTATGTCGATGGCGGGCGGCTGGCGATGAACTACACGGTGAGCTGATACAGCAAGGCCGGCCCCGACGGGACCGGCCCTTTTCCTGTCATCCTGATGATGATCAGTCCTGCTTGGAACCGCCGAACAGGGTTTCCAGATCGACATCGTCCGGATTGAACTCGTCGCTCGGCTTTTCCAGCTCTTCCTGGGCCTTGAGCGTATCGCTGAGCATTTCCGGATTTTCTTCTTCCAGCTTGCGGCGGCGGGCCGAGGCCTTCTTGACCTGATCGTCGAGATCGATCTGGGTGCACAGGCCCAGCGAGACCGGATCCGTCGGCTTGATATTGGCCGAGTTCCAGTGCGTGCGCTCGCGTACAGCCTGGATCGTGGTCTTGGTCGTACCGATCAGCTTGGAAATCTGGGCGTCGGACAGTTCCGGGTGGTTGCGCACCAGCCAGGCAATCGCGTCCGGACGGTTCTGGCGGCGCGACAGCGGCGTATAGCGCGGACCGCGGCGCTTGGCCGGCGTGTGCAGGTCGGCGTATTTCGGCTTCACCACCGTCATGCGGTAGTCGCTGTTGTTTTCCGCCTTCTCGATTTCTTCCCGGGTCAGCTGCCCGTTGGAGATCGGGTCGGCGCCGCGCACACCCACGGCCACGTCGCCATCGGCAATGCCTTTGACTTCCAGCGGGTGCAGGCCGCAGAAACCGGCAATCTGCTCGAAGGTGAGCGAGGTGTTGTCGACGAGCCAGACCGCCGTGGCTTTCGGCATCAGGATCTCGGTCATGGATTCAATCTCCCTGGGAGAAACAAAAAAGCCCGACGCGGCGGCCGGGCTTGGGCTTCCGACGCTCCAGTTCGGGATAGCCCGTACACGAAGCGATTTGGTGGTTTTATACCGCAATCGGGCGCCGCTGCAAAGCGGTTGCCCCGGCCAATTGTCAGCAAGTCAGCAGGATCTTCCCCGCATGTTCGCCGCCATCCAGACGCGCATGGGCAGACCTCACATCGTCCAACGCAAAGCGGCTGTCGATCACCGGTGCCAGGCGGCCGGCCGCGATCCACGGCCACACTGTCTCTCGCACCGCACGCGCCAGCCGCGCCTTCTCGGCGTCGGGCCGGGCCCGCAGGGTCGAGCCCGTCAGCACGATCCGCTTGAGCATGACCCGCATCAGATCGACCTCGACCCGGCTGCCTTTCAGGAATGCGATCGAGACAATGCGGACACCGACATTGGCGCAATTGATGTTCTTCTGGACATAATCCCCGCCCACCATGTCGAGAACAACGTCCGCCCCCCCGGCATCCTTCACGACCGCCTCGAAGCCGGCGGCGCGATAGTTGATGGCGATATCGGCGCCCAGGCGCTCGCACAGCGCCACCTTGTGTGCCGTCCCGGCCGTCGCGATCACGCGTGCACCATGGGCCTTGGCCATCTGGATCGCCGTCGTGCCGATCCCGCTCGTCCCGCCATGAACCAGCAGTGTCTCGTCCGGTGACAATGCCCCGATCTCGAACACATTCGTCCACACGGTCAGAACGGTCTCCGGCAATCCTGCAGCATCGGCGAGATCGATCCCCGGCGGTGCCGGCAGGACGGAGCCAGCCGGCGCGATGACATAGTCGGAATAACCGCCCCCCGCGACCAGCGCACAGACGGGATCGCCAACCGCAAACCCGTCGACGCCCGCGCCAAGCGCTGCGACATGACCGGCGACTTCCAGACCCAGCCCCTCAGGCGCGCCGCCCGGTGCGGGATAGAAGCCGAGGCGCTCGATCTGGTCCGGCCGGTTGACGCCGCAGGCGCGGTTGCGGATCAGCACCTGACCGGGTCCTGGCGGCGTCACAGGGCGCGTCACCACGTCCAGCACGTCCGGGCCGCCGGGTTCGCGGGCGATCACGATACGGGTGGTTTCAGCGGACGGCGTGGGCTGGGTCATGGGACTTTTTCCGGCTTCGCGCTATGTTGTGTCATCGCAGTGTGGAGGCTCCCATGTTTCACGATGACGATATGCCCGCAAGCGCCCGGGCGAAGAATGCCATCATCCCCGGCGAGGATCTCAGCGCCCTCTCTCTGGAAGATCTCGCCGAGCGCCGCGCCCTGCTCGAGGCCGAATTGCGTCGAATCGACACCATGACCGACAAGAAGCAGGCCGGTCGCAGCGCTGCGGACGCCGTGTTTAAGTTTTGATCAAGAGTTTCGGGCAGTCTGGCCCGAGCCTTGCTACGAATCGGGCCAGATGTTTGCGGACCGAAACTGGACACGTGATGACTGACAATACGCCGAACCTCTTTCCCGCCGGCGGCGCGCCGGCAGCCCGCGCCCAGGACTTCGCCAATTCGGAGATGTTCCAGAAACTCTTCCGGGAAGGCATGGACCTGGTCGAGGAAACGGCGTCCTATCTGGACGGGCCGGGGCGCGACGACTCCAAGTCGCTCGACCGCGCCGGCGCCCTGTCCTACGCCACCGAGAGCATGAAGCTGACCACGCGCCTGATGCAGGCCGCCTCCTGGCTGCTGGCCCAGCGCGCCGTGTCCGAGGGCGAAATGTCGGCCCACGACGCCACGGACGGCAAGTACCGGCTGTCCCGCGACCGTCCCGCCGACGGGCTTTGGCCAGAGGGTGAAATAGCACCGGCGGTCCTGATGGATCTCGTGCGCCGCTCGCGCTCGCTTTATGACCGGCTCAAGCGGATCGACGACAATCTTTATGTCGACGGGCCAATGGAGATCGACACCAATCCGGTCGCCGACCAGATCGCCATGCTGCGCGGGGCCTTTGGCGAGCGCTGATGCATCTGCATCCCTGAGAACGGGCAAAGAAAAAGGCGCGCTCCCTGCGGAGCGCGCCTTTTCTCTTGGCGTCTTGAAAGGACAGCTTACACGAAGCCCTTGAACTTGTCCTTGAAGCGCGAAACACGGCCGCCGCGGTCCAACAGCTGCTGATTGCCGCCGGTCCAGGCCGGGTGAGACGTCGGATCGATGTCCAGGGTGAGCACGTCGCCTTCCTTGCCCCAGGTCGACTTCGTCTGGAACTCGCTACCGTCCGTCATCTTCACAGTGATGACGTGGTACTCGGGATGGATATCCTTTTTCATCGGTCCGGCTTTCTTTTGATCCGCCGCGCCACCCGATTACGTTGCCGGGCACGCAGCTCATATAAACTCAGGAGCGCGGGTCTATACAGGAAGCCCAGCGCCAGAGCAACCACCGCCATGTGTTGCGGGAACAAGGTCTCCGGGCTTGCCTGGCTAACCGATTGACGTGATCCTCCCGCCCTATCGGTACGAGAGGAGAAGCGCTTGAAAAATCTGACCTGCGGCCTCGCCCTGCTGGTCGTCGTGGCCGCCCCCGCCACAGCCCAGGGCACCACCGCCGGCAGCGACAGCAACAGCGCAACGCCCATCCATTCCGGCACATCCCACGCGATAACCTCTTCCGTCCTCGGCGAAACACGAACGGTGAATGTCTGGCTGCCACCGCATCACGACACCGCGGAAACGCCCTACACCGTGCTCTACCTGATTGATGGCGGGGTGGAGCAGGACTTCCCGCACATCGCCGGCCTCGCCCAGCTCGGCGTGATCTCCTGGCAGTATGAGCCGCTGATCGTGGTCGGCATCGAGACCACTGAACGTATCCACGAGCTGACGCCCGCACCCGCAGACGCGCGCTACCAGAGCCAGTTCGACACCTCGGGCGGGGCGGATGCCTTCCGGGCCTATATTGCGCGGGACGTCATCCCCTTCATCGAGGCGACCTATCGCGTCGGCGAGCGCCGGGCCGTGATCGGTGAAAGCCTGGCTGGTCTGTTCATCGTCGACACCCTGCTCGAACAGCCTGACCTGTTCGACGACTATATCTCGGTGTCGCCCAGCCTGTGGTGGGACGATCAGGCCGTGGCCGAACGGGCCGTCGAACACCTTGCCGCCGCCGATCATTCGGACACGCGTGTCTATCTCACGATGGGCGATGAGGGCGGCACGATGCAGGCCGGGCTGGATACGCTGCTTGCGGCCCTCGATGCGGTCGAAGGCGCGCCGGAGTACCGCTATGTCGACCGCCGCGAAACCGAGACACATTCAACGATCTATCACGGCGCCGCGCTCGATGCCCTGCGCTGGCTCTATCCTTACCCGCCTTACGATTATGGCGAAGTCCCCTGGTATCTGATCGAGGGCGGCCAGCCCGATGTCGGGAACGAGTAGCGACCGGGCCGCATCCGCATTGATATACACACTCCTCGTGCGTATGCTCTTCGGATCAACGAGAGCAGTGCGCGATGAAGTATGAGCAACCCGCACCCCGCAAACGCGTCAATCTGACGGTTCGCGAAGACATCATGGCGGAAGCGCGCGCGCTGGGCCTGAACACCTCCCGCGCGGCGGAGGCCGGCATCGAGGCGGCGGTTCGCGAGGAGAAGGGCCGCCGCTGGCGCGAGGAAAACCGCGAGGCGATCGAGGCGCACAATCGCCGCATCGAGCGGGAAGGCACATTGCTTCCGACCCCGTGGTGGGCCCAGCCGAAGGATGAATAGGTGGCGCGGTTCGATCTCTACCGGGTCAACACATGGCACGTTCCGCTATTGGTCGACGTCCAGGCCGACATTCTCGAGAATTTCGCGAGCCGTGTGGTTATCCCGTTGCGCGCGGCCGGACCCGATGAGGAACCTTCCCTGCCACGATTGAAACCAATCCTCGCAATCGATGGCGAGCGCCATGTCCTCGTGACCACCGATATCGGTGCCCAACCCCTCCACTGGCTCGGCGAACCTGTCGGAAACATCCGGGAACACCGCGACACCATCACCGCTGCGATGGACTTCCTGTTTCAGGGCTATTGATCCCGCATCACCTAACGCGAAGTCAGTTTCAGCTCGATGCGGCGGTTGCGGGCATTGGCCTCGGCCGAGCGGCCCTGCGCGATCGGATGGTTTTCGCCGAAGCCGGCGGCGACCAGCCGCTCGGACGGCACGCCGAGATCCTCGAACCATTGCACGACCGAGATCGCGCGCGCGGCCGAGAGATGCCAGTTCGACGGATAGGTCGTGCGAATCGGCACCGGATCGGTATGCCCGTCAATGCGGATCACCCATTCGATATCGCCCGGGATCTCGTCGGTCAGCTGGATGATGGCATCCGCGATGGGCCGCAGGCTCTCGCGTCCCTCGCTCGACAGTGCTGCCGAGCCGGAGGGGAAGAGGACATCGGTCTCGAACACGAACCGGTCGCCGACGATGCGCACGCCGGTGCGGTTGCCGAGGATTTCGCGCAGGCGGCCGAAGAAATCGGAGCGGTAGACGGCTAGTTCGGCCGCGCGTTCGGCAAGGGCGGCGTTGAGACGCTCACCCAGATTGATCACCTGCGCCTCGGCCTCCTCGGCGCGTTGTTCGGAGGCCTCCAGCGCGGCGTTGAGCGAAGCGATCTGGTCGCGCAGCACCTGCATCTGCTGGTTCAGCAAGGCGAGCGCACGGCGGCTCTCCTCCGACATCTCCTCTTCCGCCGCGAGATCGGACTGCAGGCTTTCCACCCGGCCCGTCGCCAGGGTCAGCGCGTCTTCCAGCGCGTCGCGCTCTTCGCGCAGGCCGGTGATGCGCACTTCCAGCGCCGCATTCTCGTCGCGGGCCAGATTGAGCTCATCGGCGAGTTGGGACAGACGGGCATTGAGATCGGCCAGCTGGTCGTCCCGGCTGGTCAGCGCGCGCGACAGCGCGAACTGGCCGGCCACAAAGATCGACAACAGGAAGACGATGACCAGCAGCAATGTCGCCAACGCATCGACGAAGCCGGGCCAGTGATCGCCGTTGTCGGCTTCCTGGAAACGCGCAAACCGGGGCGAAGCCATGGCTTATTCCCCTCCCCGCTCCCGCGATTGCAGGGCACGGATGAACACCCGCAGCTCGTCGCGCAGGGCCCGCACCCCCTCCTCGTTCGACGCACGGCTGTCCTCGGCAAAGCGCTGCAGTGTGGTATCGAGCTGGCGGGTGTGGCGCTCCAGCGTATGCGCGAGCCGGTCGAGGGTTTCGGCCGTCTGCTCCAGAAGGGCGCCGACATAGGCCGAGGAAACCTCGCCATCGCCCGCCGATGCCGGACCGGCGGCCGCCAGGCGCGAGATCGAGGACAGCCATTCCTCGATCTCGTTATAGAAACGGTTCTGGGCGCGGCTGGCCTGAAGATCGAGAAAACCGATGACCAGCGAGCCGGCCAGACCGAACAGGGAGGAGGCGAAAGCCGTGCCCATGCCCTGGATCGGGTCTTCGATGGCCGACATCAGGCGCAGCACATCAGCTTCCGCACCCGTCGCACTTTCTGTCACCGCCCGCACGGCCTCGCCGACATCGGAGACAACCTGCAAGAGGCCCCAGAATGTGCCCAACAGGCCGAGAAAGATCAGCAGGCGGCCGAAATAGCGTGTGAAGGCGCCCGCTTCCGACATGCGAGCCCCGACGGAGTCGAGCACGGTGCGCACCGAGCCGGCCGACAGCGAGACGCGACCATCGGCCTGGCCGATCATCGAGGCCATCGGCGCGATGAGTGCGGGCGGCCGTGGCAAGCTGGACGGGTCTTCTGAGGAGCGGAAACGCACCAGCCAGCGAGCGGCCGGCCCGATCCCCAGCGCCTGGGCATAGGTGTAGAGAACACCGATGACGAGCACGGCAAGGATCAGTCCGTTAATCGCCGGGTTAGCCATGAATGCCGCTTGCAGCGGCTCGATCAGGAACAGCGAAATCGCTGCAACCGCCGCCGTGAACAGCGCCATCCAGACGATGTACCGCCAGGGTCCGGTAAAGCGCACCGCCGGTGCGGAATGCGTGCGATCGTTCCGGTCGAGAACAGGCATACCTTCCCCTCGTGTCAGCTCCAGCCCTTCCTTACCCCGGATTGGGACATTTTGGAGGCGAGGTCAAAGCCTGCCTGCCGCCGGGGGCGCGGGCGTCCTGCAGCACCTTATTCCAGATCGGAATTAATGGAATTCCAAAAGGCGAATTAAATCCGGATGAGAGAGAACATAATTGTCGATCGTCGCGCGGCAGACCCGCCGCCGGACCTGGAAAGCCGATGGAGTCTTCCGATGACCGATACCTCGCCCCGCCACATCCTCCGCGTCGACGCCAGCATGCGCCGGGAGGGCTCGCACAGCCGCGGCCTCGCTGATCGTGTGATCGACCGCCTCACCGCGCAGCGCCCGGGTACGCGCGTCACGGTGCGCGACCTTGCAGACGGTTCGATGCGCCTGGTCGACGAGACCTGGATCGGCGCGAACTTCACCGAGCCCGCCCAGCGCAGCGACGACCAGAAGGCCGCCCTGGCCTTCTCCGACCGGCTGGTCTCGGAATTGCGCGCTGCCGACACGATCGTCATCACCGTGCCGATCTACAACTTCACCATTCCGGCCTCGCTGAAGGCCTGGATCGATCTGGTCGCCCGGGCCCGGGAAACCTTCCGCTATACCGAAGCCGGCCCGGAAGGCCTGCTGACCGGCAAGCGCGCCATCCTGGTCTATGTCTCCGGCGGCGTTGCAGCCGGCAGCGAGGCCGACTTCGCCACGGACTACATGAAGCATGTGCTGAATTTCATCGGCATCACAGATGTCGCGATCATCGATGCCGGACAGCTGATGTTTGCCGAAGCCGAGAAGCTCGAAGCGGCGCATGCACGGATCGAGACGCTGGCGGCCTGAAGCGTGATCAGGTGAAGTGGACACCGGATCACCGGTTCGATCACGCGACCACTCAGGAGTCTGGAGCAGAACCGTTTCCGCAGGAGACAATTCTGCCCTAGGCCGACGCCGCCTTCAGGCGCGCGGTGAGTTCGGCGAGCATGTCCTCGTTGCCGGCGGCGATATTGCCGGTGCGCAGGATGTCCTCGCCGCCATCGGCTTCGGCCACGAAACCGCCGGCCTCTTTCACCAGCACGATACCGGCTGCGATATCCCAGGACTTCAGATTGCGTTCCCAGAAACCGTCATAGCGGCCGGCCGCGACCCAGGCGAGGTCGAGCGCCGCGGAGCCCATGCGGCGGATCCCCGCCGTGTGGGGCATGATCTGGTGCAATTCCTTGAGGAAGCGGGCATGGCCGGTCTTGCCCATGAAGGGCATGCCGGTGGCGATCACGGCCTCGTCGAAATGCTTGCGGCTGGCGACGCGCAGACGGCGGTCCGCCAGCCAGGCGCCACGGCCCTTCTCGGCGTGGAACATCTCGTCGGTGGCGGGATTGTAGACGACGCCGGCGACCAGCTCGCCGTCGCGCTCCAGCGCGATGGAGACGGCGAAGTGCGGCATGCCGTGCAGGAAGTTCAGCGTCCCGTCCAGCGGATCGACGATCCAGCGGTGGGAGCGGTCAGTGCCCTCGACCACGCCGCGCTCTTCCATCAGGAAACCGTAACCCGGACGCGCCTGGGTCAGACGGTCATAGATGATGTCCTCGGCCTTCCTGTCCGCAATGGAGACGAAGTCGGCCGGCCCCTTGCGGGACACCTGCAGGTGCTCGACATCACGAAAATCGCGATTCAGCGAGCGCCCGGCGCGGGCGGCCACTTCGGTCATCACGGTCAGGAGGGGAGAGAGGGCACCCATGCCGAATCAGTCCGCGCGACGGACGTAGGAACCGTCCTCGGTGGCCACAATGATCTTCTCACCCATGCCGACGAAGGGCGGCACGGAAGAGCGCACGCCGTTGGACAGGATGGCAGGCTTGTAGGAGTTGGCCGCCGTCTGGCCCTTCACGACCGGCTCGGTTTCGGCCACTTCCAGCGTGACGTGCTGGGGCAGGGAAATGCCGATCGGGCGATCTTCGTGGAATTCCACAACGACGGTCATGCCTTCCTGCAGGTAGGCCGCGCGGTCCTCTCCGACGAAATCCTTCTGCAGCTCGATCTGCTCATAGCTCTCGGAATCCATGAAGGTGAGCATGTCGCCGGTATCAAACAGGAAGGTGTGATCCTTCTGTTCCAGACGCACGCGCTCGACCTTGTCGGCGGCGCGGAAGCGTTCGTTCAGCTTGCGGCCGTCGAGCAGATTCTTCAGCTCGACCTGGGCGAAAGCGCCGCCCTTGCCCGGTTTCACGTGGTCGGTCTTCACCGCAACCCAAAGCGTGTCCTGGTGCATCAGGACGTTGCCGGGCCGGATTTCATTGCCGTTGATCTTCATGCCGTCACCTTGGGGCAATAAGCGGAACAGCGGCCGGATAGCCGCAAGGTGGCGCTCTCCTATCAGCGAGGACAGGGAACGGCAAGCGCGGCGCCGCAATCGGCTCAGTCGCCCGCGCCGACCTCGCGGACACGCGCCTGGACTTCCAGCGGCAGCGCGCGTTCGAGTGCCGCCTGCAAACGGTCGCGGTCGCGATTGTGGACCGGTGCGCCCAGCGCATCGGCGCCGGCCGCGACGACCCAGCGATAGGCCGCCTCGAGATCCTGCTCGACACCATCGCCCTGGGCCAGCACAAAGGCGTAGAGGAACTGGCTTTCCGCATCGCCGCCGCGCGCGCCCTGGCCGAACCAGTGAGCCGCCAGCGCGGCATCGGCCTCGCCACCACGGCCCTGGTAGAGCATGAGGCCATACTGGCCCTGGGCCGGCGGATAATTGCTTTCTGCGGCAATGCGCAGCCAGCGCCTCGCCTCGGCATCGTCCTGCTCGCCACCCTCGCCATCGGCCCACATCATGCCGGCCTGGAAAGCGCCTTCGGCCAGATTGGCGTCGGCTGCCCGCTCATACCAGATACGCGCGCCCTCGGCGTCACGCGCGCCGCCATCGCCGGCATCGAGCATCTGGGCCAGCTGATACATGCCCTCGGCCGATCCCTGCTGCGCCGCCCGTTCCGCCCAGCGCCGGGCTGACTGGCCGTCCTGCGGCACCGAAGAGGCCTTCAGGGCCAGCGCGTAGGCGACCATGGCATCGATATGCCCGGCCCGTGCCGCGCGTTCGAACCAGCGTCGCTGATCGCCCAGATCGAGACTGTCATCGCCCAGCCGGGCCAGCAGGCCGAGCTGGAAGAGCGCAACGGGGTGATCCTGTTCGGCCGCCCGGCGGAACCAGCCTGCAGCCGCAGCCATGTCGGCCTCACCGCCGCGTCCGTCGCGAGCCATCAGGCCTGCCAGCGCTGCGGCGTCGGTGATGCCGGAAACGGCGGCCGTTTCCGCATAGCGGCGAGCCAGGTACCAGTCCTCGCTGACAAAGGCCATCTGCGCCCGGTACCAAGCTTCCTGGGCAGGGGTCATGCCGGTGGGGACCTCGGCGGTCTCGGCATCGAAATCGCCGGCCTGCGCCTCGCGCTGCACATCTTCGGGCAGCAGGATCAGCTCGTCGGGAAATGCCGCTGCCGGCTCCTCCTGCGCGTGAGCGGCGGAGAGGACGGCAAGGCAGGCGGCGGTCAGGACGGATCGGATCATGGCGTCTCTTTCAGCGCGACGCAGGGGTGCCGGTCAAGTGACATAGCGGTCACATGCGGCCCTCACAGCGGCCCGCTCAGCGGCACACTTCGTTGAACGCCTTCACCGCGGCAGCGGGTCCGTCGGGATGGTTCCAGACACCGCCGGACACGGCGAGGAAATCGGCCCCAGCATCGACCAGCGGCGCGGCATTGCCGACCGTGATCCCGCCGATCGCGACACAGGGCAATTCGAACAATTCGGTCCACCAGGTCAGGATGCCCGGCTCGGCCTGCGTCGGCGCGTCCTTGGTGGCGGTCGGGTAGAAAGCGCCGAAGGCGACATAGTCCGCCCCGGCCTCACCGGCGACCATCGCCAGGTGGCGGCTGTCATGACAGGTCACGCCGACCGTGCGGTCCTTGCCCATGATCGCGCGCGCGGCTTTCACCGTCCCGTCCTGCTGGCCGATATGAACACCGTCACAGCCCAGCGCGTCGGCCAGTTCCGGATCGTCATTGAGGATCACGGCGACATCGCGGGCATGGGCGGTCTCGATCAGGGCCGGCGCCAGGGCGCGGACCTCGTCACGGGAATGATCCTTCAGGCGGATCTGCAGCGCCGCCACCTCACCGCCACCCAGGGCTTCGGCCAGGCGGGCAACGAATGTTTCGTCGATACGGGGCGGGGTGATCAGGTAGAGCGCGGTCGTCATGCCGGCTCTTCTGGCAGCTCGCCCTGCAGCCGACAACCGTTTTCAGCGCCCGCCATTGCGCGCGGGGGAAAACGCCGCCCGAACTACGTTCAGCTTCCCTTCATCTGCATTATGTGAGAAGCACGCGTACGGGATGGCCGTGAGCCTCCCGATCTTTTTTTTCGCAGGGGGAATTCATGTCCATCAAAACCGTTTTCGCCGCCACGATCGCCGCTGCCGCGGTCGCCGGTGTTGCTGCCGCCCAGGACTGGTCGCAAAGCCCGACCTTCGGCCAGACCACGTTGACGGCCGGTTTCGCGCCGGATCCGTACACGGTTTCCATCACCGCCGGCGGCTCGATCGACGCCGGTTCTTCGCTCGGTGGCGCCTGCCGCGGCATGATCGCCAACGCACCGGACTACCGCCTGCACTACAATGCCGGCAGCCTGCCGCTCTACATCGGTGCCCGCTCGAGCTCGGACACGACGATCGTGGTCAACGCACCGGACGGCTCCTGGTACTGCAATGACGACAGCAACGGCCTGAACCCGATGGTGTCCTGGTCGAACCCGCCGTCTGGTCAGTACGACATCTGGATCGGCACCTATGGTTCCGGCAGCGGCATGGCTTCCGCCACGCTGACCATCTCCGAGCTGGGCCGCTAGGCCCTCCGGCGATATCCGAAACGAGAACGGGGCCCCGCGGGGCCCCGTTTTTTATTGCGCAGATGTCGAAGGTCCGGCGGTTCATGCCGTTTCCTTCTCCAGTGCCGCGTCCCATTCGCCGAGCGAGGCGAGGCCGTTCATGCGGGCGCGGTGGTTGAAGGCGGCCTGACCGGCATCGAGATTTTCCGCCTTGCCGGCCCAGGCCTTCAGCGGCGCGGCCTGCAGGGCGCGGCCATAGGAGAAGGTCAGCGGCCAGGGCAGGTCATAGCTGGCATTCATGGCATTGAGGTGGGCCGTGGCCTCCTCGTCGCTCTGCCCGCCCGACAGGAAGGCGATGCCCGGAACAGCGGCCGGCACGCAATTGGCCAGGCACTGCACGGTCATGTCGGCGACTTCCTCGATGCCCGCACGGTCATCCGCCGTGGTGCCGGAGATCACCATGTTCGGCTTGAGGATCGTGCCTTCCAGCACAACGCCCTGGTCGAACAGTTCGCGGTAAAGGGTTTTCAGCGCGAATTCGGTGACTTCATAGCAGCGCTCGATCGAGTGGTTGCCATCCATGATAACTTCAGGCTCGACGATCGGAACGATATTGGCTTCCTGGCACAGCGCCGCATAGCGGGCCAGGGCGTGCATGTTCACATTGATGCAGTACTGGCTGGGCACGCTGTCTTCGCCATTCTGGCCGATATTGATCACGGCGCGCCATTTCGCGAAGCGGGCGCCGAGCTCGTAATAGTCGCCCAGGCGGTCGCGCAGGCCGTCCAGGCCCTCGGTCACGGTCTCGCCCTCAGCGCCGGCCAGCGCCTTGGCACCGGTATCGACCTTGATGCCCGGGATCGCGCCGGCATTGCGGATCAGCTGGACCAGCGTGGTACCGTCCTTGGCGCTCTGGCGGATGGTCTCGTCGTACAGGATGACGCCGGAGACGTGCTCATTCATCGCCATTTCGGTGCGGAACAGCATTTCGCGCCAGTCCCGGCGATTGTCCGGCGTGTTGTCCAGACCGATCGAGGCAAAACGCTTGCCGATCGTGCCCGTCGACTCGTCCGCCGCGAGAATGCCCTTGCCCGGCGCCACCATGGCACAGGCGGTTTCGTTGAGTTGATCGAGATCCATCGCGTCTACCCCAGCTTTAAATACCGATTGGCGGACCGCCGCGGTCCGCCCGTTTTACCCTCGGGCCCTTTTAGTACGCCGGACCCGGCTTGCCCACCGCCGCCCGGCTCAGGCCGCGACGCCGGCCTCGTCCTTGAGCACGCTCACGCCCGGAAGGACCTTGCCTTCCATCCACTCCAGGAAGGCGCCGCCTGCCGTGGAGATGAAGGAGAAATCATTCGACACACCGGCCTGGTTCAGCGCCGCCACCGTGTCGCCGCCACCGGCGACGGCGACGAGGCCGCGTTCCTTGACCGCCGTTGCCGCCTGCTGTGCCGCCGCCACGGTCGCGGTCTCGAAGGGCGGCGTCTCGAACGCACCCAGCGGACCGTTCCAGATCAGCGTCTTTGCCTCTTCCATCGCCATGGCGAGCGCCACGACAGTGGCCGGGCCGCAATCGAGGATCATCTCGTCGTCGGCGACGTCATTGACCGGCGCCAGGCGGGTTTCCGGGTTCGGCTTGAACTCCGTCGCCACGACGACGTCGGAGGGCAGCATGATGCGGCAGCCGGATTCCTCGGCCGTGGCAAGAATGGCGCGGGCCGTATCGACCAGATCCTTCTCGCACAGGCTGACGCCGACACCGACACCCTGGGCATGCAGCAGCGTGTTGGCCATGCCGCCGCCGACAAAAAGGATGTCGACCTTCTTCACCAGGTTCTTCAGGAGATCCAGCTTGGTCGAGACCTTGGCCCCGCCCACCAGGGCGATAACCGGACGTTCCGGCGCTTCCAGCGCGGCGACCAGATGGTCGATCTCGCGCTGCATAGCGAGGCCCGCATAGGCCGGCAGCAGGTGTGCGACACCTTCCGTCGAGGCATGCGCACGGTGGGCGGCGGAAAAGGCGTCGTTGACGTAGATATCGCCGAGATCGGCAAGATCCTTGGCAAACGCCGGATCATTGGCTTCCTCGCCGGCATGGAAGCGCGTGTTTTCCAGCAGGAGAACATCGCCCGGCTGCATGTCGGCCACGGCCGACAGGGCCTCGTCGCCGGTGGTCTCGGTGCAGAAATCCACCGCCGCGCCCAGAAGATCGGCCAGCGGCTGGGCCACCGGTTCCAGCGACATCTCCGCCACGCGCTGCCCCTTCGGCCGGCCGAAATGCGCCAGCAGGATCACTTTCGCGCCGGCACCGGTGAGATGCTCGATGGTCGGGATGGCCGAGACCAGACGCGTGGCGTCGGTCACCTGCCCGTCCTTCATCGGCACGTTGAAGTCGACACGCACGAGGACGCGCTTGCCGGCGACCTCCGCGTCCTGGATCCGGCGGATCTGCGTCATGATCAAAAGCCCCGAGCGCGATCTAGAGGTATTTGCCCATGGCGACAGCAGTGTCGATCATGCGGCAGGCGAAACCCCACTCATTGTCGTACCAGGTCATGACGCGCGCGAGGCGTTCGTCGACCACATTGATCTTGTCGATCGCGACGATGGAGGAGCGGCTGTCGTGATTGTAGTCGATGGAGACGAGCGGGATGCTGTCATAACCCAGCACACCCTTCATCGGACCGTCGGCCGCCGCCTTGACGGCCTCGGCCAGTTCTTCCGCGGTCGTGGCACGGCCGGGCGTGAAGACCAGGTCGATCAGCGACACATTCGGGGTCGGCACGCGCACCGAAGCGCCGTCGAGCTTGCCGGCGAGTTCCGGCAGCACCAGACCGACAGCCTTGGCGGCACCGGTCGTGGTCGGGATCATGGACATGGCGGCCGCACGGGCGCGGTGCAGGTCCTTGTGATTGCGGTCCAGCGTCGGCTGGTCGCCGGTATAGGCGTGGATCGTCGTCATGTGACCGCGCTCGATGCCGACGGCATCGTTGAGCACCTTGGCGACCGGCGCCAGGCCGTTCGTGGTGCAGGACGCGTTGGAGACGACGAGATCGTCGGCCGACAGCTGGTCGTGGTTCACGCCGTAGACGATCGTCTTGTCGGCATTCTTGGCCGGGGCCGAGCACAGCACCTTCTTGGCGCCGGAGCTCTCGATGTGCGCCATCGAGGCTTCTTTCGAATTGAACTTGCCGGTGCATTCCAGGACGATATCGATGCCCAGATCCTTCCAGGGCAATTGCCCCGGATCGCGGTTCGAGACTTTCTGGATCTTGCCAAAGCCGGCATCGATCCAGTCGTCGCCGACCTTGATCTCGCCGGGATAGCGGCCGTGCACGCTGTCATACTTCAGGAGGTGCGCATTGGTTTCCGGCGTCGAGCTGTCATTGATCGCCACAACCTCGATCTCGCCCCAGCGCTTCTCTTCCAGGACGGCACGCAGTGCCAGGCGGCCGATACGGCCAAAGCCGGTAATCGCAACGCGAAGAGCCATGCTCACAATTCTCCATGCAGCACGCCGGAAGGCAGATTCCCGGCCAGAATTTGGCGCGGATTTAGCGGCCTTTCGCGCCTGCGTCCACCGATGCAGTGCGGCAAATGGGTCCGGACGGGAAATTTTTCCTTCCGCCGGCGGAGCAATCACAATTGCCGGACACCGTCCGGCCCGCAAAAGCGCCTTCCGCAAACCCCCGGAAACCCGAAATAATTTTTCGTGATAGCGCTATCGTTTGCAGGGCTGAGCCCCTGCCGGGCGCTCCCATGGCCCGTCCGCAGTGCGCAGCAGCTCCCGCAGGCGAGGACTTGAAATGCCGCCGCCCCCCTGCGAGAACCCTTTTCAACAGTTGATCAACACGTCAAGGGCAGGCGCGTAACACATGAAAGTAATCGTTCTGGGCGGAGACGGCTTCTGCGGATGGCCGACGGCGCTTCACCTCTCCAATCTCGGTCACGATGTCGTCATCGTGGACAATCTGTCCCGGCGCATGATCGACGTCGAGCTTGAGGTCGACAGCCTGACGCCGATCCGTCCGATGTCGGAACGCCTCGCAGCCTGGAAGGACGTCTCCGGCCGCGAAATCCGGTTCGTGAACATGAATGTCGGCAAGGACTACCAGGAGCTGGTGGACCTGATCGAGGCGGAAGCGCCCGACACGATCATCCATTTTGCCGAACAGCGCGCCGCGCCGTACTCGATGAAGTCGGCCCGCCACAAGCGCTATACCGTCGACAATAATCTCAACGCCACCAATGACGTGCTGGCCGCGATCGTCGACAGTGGCCGCGACATCCATCTCGTCCACCTCGGCACGATGGGCGTCTATGGCTATGGCACGGCCGGGATGAAGATCCCCGAGGGCTATCTCAAGGTGAAGGTGGAAACGGAGCACGGCCTGCAGGACCAGGAAATCCTGTATCCGGCCAATCCGGGCTCGATCTATCACATGACCAAGACCCAGGATCAGCTCTTCTTCCATTTCTACAACAAGAACGACAAGGTGAAGATCACCGATCTCCACCAGGGCATCGTCTGGGGCACCCAGACCGAAGAGACCAAGCGCGACGAGCGCCTGATCAACCGGTTCGACTATGACGGCGATTACGGCACGGTGCTGAACCGCTTCCTGATGCAGGCCGCCGTGGGCTATCCGATGACCGTGCACGGCACGGGCGGCCAGACCCGCGCCTTCATCCACATCCAGGACACCGTGCGCTGTGTTCAGCTGGCGGTCGAAAACCCGCCGCAGCACGGTGAAAAAGTGCGCATCATGAACCAGATGACCGAGACGCACCGCGTGCGCGATCTGGCGAAGATGATCGCCGATCTCGCCGGCGCAGAGATGCAGCTGGTGCCGAACCCGCGCAACGAGGCCGACGAGAACGAGCTGCATGTCGAGAACGATACCTTCCTGCAGATGGGCCTGAAGCCCACCACGCTGGCCGACGGCCTGATGGAAGAAGTCACCGATATCGCCCGCAAATATGCCGAGCGCTGCGACAGGACGAAAATCCCCTGCATCTCCTACTGGGGCAAGGGCCGCGAGGAAGCCGCCGAAGGCGTCAAGTCCGCTGCGGAGACCGCTGCGGAATAGGCCGTCCGGCCACCGGAACGAAGAAGGGCGCCCGAAGCGGCGCCCTTTTTTGTGCCCGTCAGCGCGGCAGCAGCCATTTCAGTGCATCGGACTCGGTTTCGAAGACCGCGAAGGCGTGATGCGCATCCTTCAGGGGCAGGTGTTCCCAGACCTGGATAATGGGCGAATTCCAGCGCTCGGGGATAACCCAGGCCTCGCGCACGCCCGGGCCACGCTCTTCCCGGGTCGCATCCATATAGGGCATGGCGACACGCAGATACTGCTCCACCGTCAGCGCGCTCAGATCAGCGCTGCGGGCCAGATCGGTCAGGATACGGCGCGAACCGGGCCATTCGGGTTGGGAGATGATTTCCCGGTCCGACCGGAGGATTTCCTCCATGTCGACCCGCCCCTCAAAACGGATGCGGAACGACATGATTTCCGGATCAAACCGGAAGGCATAACTCATGGAAACCCCCGTCCCCGACCGCTTCTAGACGCGAACCACTGACACCAGCCGCTCAAGGAAGATACAATATTGATAGACTTGGTCGATGACCTCATGGAAGACATGACCGACTTCGCCCTCAAGTGCGCCGCGTGGCGACCATCACACCCTGAACCCGCCCCAACCTCTACCGTCATTCCGGCGAAAGCCGGAACCCAGTCGAACGGCCGGTCTGGGTCCTGACTTTCGTCAGGATGACGGTGCATATCTATTGATTAAACCTTGAAACGCCGAGCACATAACCTGCCGCGATCGAGATAGCTCCGCCGCAAAACGCGACAATAACAAAGGTCTCAAAACCCCGTATCATCAACGCCGAAACTGATACCAGCAATACGACCGCCAGTACGAAATAGTAGATTCCAATTTGGAACCGGCTTGCTTTTCGGTCTGCCCGCCTTGCCACCTACCCCTCCAGCACCCGCACAAGCTTTTCTATGAACACGCAGCACTCATCGAGTTGGTCGATGGATACAAATTCATCCGGCTGGTGGGCCTGCTCAATCGAGCCGGGGCCGCAGACGACGACGGAGAGGCCCGCAGCCTGGAACTGGCCGGCCTCGGTGCCGTAGGAGACGACGCGGGTGGAATTGTCGCCGGTGAGCTGGCGGGCCAGGCGTTCTGCCGCGCCATCTTCTTCCGGGGCAAAGGCCGGCACATCGGAGCGCACGGTGATTTCGACCCGCGCTTCGGGCGCACCCTCGCGCATTTTCGCTTCGACAGCAGCCGCCTTCTCCCGCAGACCCCGCTCGATCGCCCGCACATCATCCCAGGGCGCCGGGCGCATCAGCGAGGCGAATTCGGCTTCCAGCGCCAGGATGTTCAGCGCGGTTCCGCCGTGCATCTGGCCGATGGTCAGCGTGCCATGGGGCGGGTTGAACGGGCTGTCGGCCGGCGCGGCGGCCTCCATCTTCGCGGCTTCGTCGACCAGATACTGCATCAGCGGCACGGCGTGGGTGACGGCGCAGGCACCATCCCTGACCAGCGAGGAATGCGCCTCGCGGCCGCGCAGTTTCACGGTCAGGGAGAACAGGCCCTTGTGCGCGGTGACCACCTTCATGTCCGTCGGCTCGCCGACCACCACGATGGCCGGCTTTACCGGGCCCTCCATGATCCGGTCGATCAGGGCCGGCGCGCCGAGGCACCCCACCTCCTCGTCATAGGAAAGCGCGATATGCACCGGCTTTTTCAGCTCCGCCGCCGCAAAGGCCGGCGCCAGGGCGAGGATGCAGGCCGAAAACCCCTTCATGTCACAGGTGCCGCGCCCATAGAGCAGCCCCTCCTTTTCGGTCAGCGACCAGGGATCGGTCGACCAGGGCTGGCCGTCCACCGGCACGACATCGGTATGGCCGGACAGGATCACGCCGCCATCCACCGCCGGGCCGAAGCGTGCATGCAGATTGGCCTTCGTGCCGTCGGCATTGGGAATGCGCTCGCACACCGCCCCCAGCGCGGCCAGCTTGGCCTCGACATGGTCGATCAGCGGCAGGTTGGAATTGCGCGAGGTGGTGTCGAAGGCGACCAGATCGCGCAGTTCGGCGATGGCAGTGTCGAGACGGGAGGAGGCAGCGGCCATGAGAGCAATCCGATTTATATTGTCGCCAACGTGTTAGCCGGGTTTTTACGGCAAAGACAAATGCGAGTCCGCCCCGGGCGCGATCTTGGGCACAGTCGCCCGGTTCGACTGGGACATGTGGGCGATGATCGCGAAGCTGGCAAACCGGATGATGATGTTCGCGCGGGCGACGCGCGGCAATGTCGCGATGATCTTCGCGCTGGTGCTGACGCCTTTGACCGTGCTGTCGGGCGGTGCCGTCGATCTCAACCAGGCCCTCAATGCCCGCACCCGCCTCTCCCAGGCGCTGGACGCGGCCGCGCTGGCCGTCGGCGTGCAGACCTCGATCAGCGAGACCGACGCTGCCACGCTGGCCCGCGACTTCCTGCAGGCCAACTACCGGAACCGCGAGATCGGAAGCGTGCAGAATCTCGTGGTGACGCTGGACACGGTGAATGACCGGGTGCGGGTCAGCGCGGAGTCGAAGATCGACACCATCGTGCTGGGCCTGATCGGCATCCCCCATCTCACGGTCGGCTGGGAGACCGAGGTCCAGCGGGCACGCAGCGAGCTGGAACTGGTCATGGTGCTCGACAATACCGGCTCCATGGGCGGCTCGAAAATCTCCAGCCTGCGCTCGGCCGGCCTGCTGCTGACCGATATCCTGTTCGACGGCGCCGATGCCGGCATGCTGCGGATCGGCCTGGTACCCTTCTCCTCGACGGTGAATGTCGGTACCCGGTTCGAGCGCGCCTGGTGGATGGATCCGGACGGGCTGTCGCCGGTTCACTCGGAGAATTTCAGCCCGGCCGCCAATCGCTGGGACATTTACGACACGATCCGCAATCGCGACTGGACGGGCTGTGTGGAGGCACGGCCCATCCCGCACGATGTCGAGGACACCCCGCCCTCGGCCGGCGATCCGGAAACCCTGTTCGTGCCCTATTTCGCACCGGACGAATCCGACCGCGGCTCCTATTCCAACGATTATCTCGACGACGATATGGGCGGGTATGACGAGCGGGCGCGGATGCGCAATACGTCGAAATACACCAATGCCTGGATCTCCGGCGCCGGTCCGGGCTGGGGCTGCACCGCGCGCCCGATCACGCCGCTCACCAGCAATCGCCGCACGATCGATGATGCGATCGGCGACATGATCGCCAATGGCACGACCAATATCCCCAACGGGATCGGCTGGGGTGTGCGCGTGCTCTCGCCCGGCGAACCCTTCACCGGCGGCTCGCCCTTCGGCGAAGAGGATACGATCAAGGCCATGGTCGTGCTGACCGATGGCGAGAATGTCATCAATGGCCGGTCGAACCGGAATTATTCCGACTATTCCGGCTATGGCTATGCGCGCGACGGCCGGGTCGGGGTTGTCACGTCAAGCTCCGGCTCGCTGTCGAACGCACTGGATGCGCGCACCCGGGCAGCCTGCGACTACGCCAAGTCGCTGGGCATCCGCGTCTACACGATCACCTTCCAGGTCAACTCGACCTCGACCCGGAACATGATGCGCGATTGTGCGAGCACGCCCTATCTCTATTTCGACTCGCCGTCGGAATCGGCGCTGCGCAGCGCCTTCGAGATGATTGCCGGTGACCTGACCAATCTGCGCCTCTCCCGGTAGGCGCTTAACCCTCCGGAAACCCTGCGGGATAACGTGCCCTTAATTCAGAACCGCTAGCATTTTAGCGAGTTCGAACGGGATTCCGTCATGCCGCTTGCCAGGCTTTTGAAAAATGTGGGCGCGTTCCTCGCCGACCGGCGCGGCAATGTGGCCATGATCTTCGCGCTGTCGCTGATGCCGATCACGCTTCTTGCGGGCGGTGCCGTCGACCTGAACCAGGCGATGACCGCACGAACCCGCCTGTCGCAGGCGCTCGATGCCGCTGCCCTCGCCGTGGGTGTGAATACCAGCCTGTCGAATGCCGATGCGCTGCGGATCGCGAACGACTTCATCGCCGCCAACTATCCCAACAACCGTGTCGGCACGGTGACCAGCATCACGGTGCTGATCGATGACGACACCGACACGGTGACCGTGACCGGCGAGGCCACCGTGGACACGATCATGCTTGGCCTGGCCGGCATTGAGTATCTCACAGTGGGCTGGGAGAGCGAGGTCCAGCGGGCCCGCCAGCGGCTCGAACTGGTCATGGTGCTCGACAATACCGGCTCCATGGGCGGTTCGAAGATCCGCAATCTTCGCGACAGCGCCGAGCTGCTGACCGAAATCCTGTTCGAGGCCGCCGACGAGCCGGGCGACGTCAAGATCGGCCTGGTCCCCTTCGCAGCGACCGTCAATGTCGGCACGCAATACGAGCGCGCCTGGTGGCTCGATCCGGACGCCCGCTCACCCCTGCATGGCAATTGGGCAGGCCCGGGCGGCGTGGTCGAGGAAGAGGAGTGCTCCGGCCGGGGCCGGCGCCGGCGCTGCACCACAACCACGACCAATGTGAATCACTGGGACTTGTTCGACCAGATCCGCAATTCCGACTGGCAGGGCTGTGTCGAAGCGCGTGGCATTCCGCACGATATCGAAGACACGCTCCCCTCGAACGGGCAGCCGGAAACCCTGTTCGTGCCCTACTTCTCACCCGACGAACCGGATAATGATTGGGATTATGCGAATGATTACATGAATGACGAGGTCGGCGGCAGCACCGAAGAGCGCATGGCCCATCTCGACAAGTACAATAATGCCAACGAGTCCTCATCGCGCACCAACCGGTCGTGCACGACCACCCCGATCACGCCCCTGACCTCAAGCCAGCGGACGCTCGAGGACGCGATTGATGACATGGGCGCCAATGGCACCACCAACATCCCCAACGGCATCGGCTGGGGCGTCCGGGTCATTTCGCCGGGCGCACCTTTTACCGAAGGCACCGGCTATGACGATGACGAGGTCATCAAGGCCATGGTCATCCTCACCGACGGCGACAATGTGATGACCGGCCGCTGGACGGATCTGATGTCCGACTACGAGGCCTATGGCTATGCCCGCGATGGCCGGCTTGGCGTGGTCTCGACGAGCGGTAACACGCTGTCCAACGCGCTCGACGATCGAACGGCGGCCGCCTGCGCCTATGCCAAGGCGCAGGGGATCCGCGTCTACACGATCACCTTCCAGGTAAATTCCAGCTCGACGCGGTCCATGATGGAAGCCTGCGCCTCGCATCCCAGCCTGTATTTCAACTCGCCGTCGAACCAGGCCTTGCGGGATGCCTTCGAGATGATTGCGGGTGACCTGACGAATCTGCGCCTGTCGCGCTAGCCGGCTTCATCGGCCCCGGCTTCACCGTTTTCCGCTTCAGGCAGGCCCACCAGCTCGAGCTGGAAGACCAGCGCCTGATTGGGGCCGATCGGACCGCCCGGCGTGCCGCGCACGCCATAGCCCAGATCCGGCGGGATATAGAGTTCCCAGGTCTCGCCGACCCGCATCAGCGGCAGCGCCTCGACCCAGCCGCGGATCAGGCGGTCGGACGGAAACGTCGCCGGCTGACCGCGCGAATACGAGGAGTCGAACTCCTCGCCATGCGGGAACAGACCGCGATAATGCACCGTCACCAGATCGCCGCGTTCCGGCGAGAGCGCGTCCTCATCGGCCGACTGGCGGATCCGGAAGACAAGACCATTGTCGAGCTCGAACACGCAGCGTTCCTCGCGGACACTGTCGAGATAGGCCGTCGCGGCGTCGATGTTTTCCTGTGCACTCGGACGGCTTTCCGGCGCGTCCACTGTCAGGATGGCGGTATCGTCCGGCGTATTGCAGCTGCGGGCCCGGGCGATGGCTTCCTCATCCGTCGCCGGCGGCGGCGTCGAACAGGCCGCAACCAGTCCCAGAACACAGACACTCGTCAACCAGCTGAATTTCTTCATATCTCAAACCCTCCGAGCACTCACTCACCGTCACGCGGCAGGATAGTAACGCGCCAGCTGTCCTGCGGTTGCAGATAGGTTTCTGCCAGGGCGACGATATCCTCACGCGAGATGCTCTCATAGTCGGCGGTCAGGGCCCGGATCCGCTCCAGCCGGTCGGGGTGCGACCAGGACTGCGCCAGCCAGCTCATCCAGGCGCCATTATTCTCGAACGCATTCTCGATCTGCTCGAGCAGCGGCCGGCGGGCCCGCAGCACTTCGTCTTCGGTGATCGCGCCCGCGGCGAGATCGGCCGCCAGCTCCTCGATCGCGGCATAGGTCGCATCGACATTCTCGATACGGACATCGGCACCCACATAGAGATAGCCGTAGCCGGGATAGACGTCGGACGTGCTGGTATTGTTGAAGGCCGAATAGGTGAAGCCCTCCTGCTCGCGCAGACGCTCGGTCAGCTTGAGATCGAACACAGCCCGCAGCAGCGACAGGGCCCGCGTGCGGCGCGGGTCGCTGTCATCGAAGGTCGGCCAGTAGACATTCGCCATCGCCTGGTAGTCGGGGCCGTTGTGATACAGCACGACAGGGTCCTGGACGGGATCCGGGAAGCGGATGGTGCGGGCTTCCTCATAATCCGGCCAGCTCGCCGCCCGTTGCGGCAGAGCACCGAGCGTCGGGGCCAGCGCCGCGACGAGATCCGCCTCGGACACATCGCCGACCACGGTGACCTCGATGGGGGCCTCGTCCAGAGCCGGCTCCAGGAAGGCCTGGACGGCGGCCATATCGATGGCGGCAACCTGTTCGGCATCGGGCAGGCCATAGCGCGGATCGCCGCCCCGGATCATCCGCGTCACATCCGCCTGCAGCACACCGGACGGCGAGGAATAGAGATTGCGGCGGATTTCCGGGATGACGGCACGGAACTGGTCCAGACCTTCCTGGCGCCAGCCCGGATCGGTCAGGAAGGCGGTGAGAAGATCGAACTGCACCCGCAGGTCCGACGGCGTCGTCGTGGCCTGGAAGGTGAAGCTGTCATCGCCGACGCCGAAGCCATAGCCGATATTGCGGCCGGCCAGGACGCGGCCAAGCGCGTCCTCGCTGTGCTCGCCCAGCCCGGCCGAGGTGAAGACGGAACCGGAAATAATGTCGACACCGTCCAGCGCGCGCGGCTCCAGCTCGCCACGGCCGAAGTCCAAACGCACCCGGATCGAGCGGTCCTCGAAATCGGTCTGCTTGAAGGTCACGGCAACGCCATTTTCGAACTGAAAGCGCACAAGGCCGAGACCCTCGATCTCCTCGCGCGAGACGACCTCGCCGGCCGGGCCGAAATCGCCATAGGCAAACTCGCTCGCGCCACTGTCTTCCGGCGCCTCGACGGGCTGCTCGCGGCTTTCTGTCCAGGTCTGGCGGATTTCGTCTTCCGGATTTTCCAGCTCCGTCGGCGACGCCAGGAACAGCAGCGGCTCAACACCCTCCCACTGTTCGCGGAAGGCCGCGTTGACGGCCTCGACGGTGACATCGTCCAGCGACGCCTCGAACCGCTCCAGCATGGAAGCCGGCGTGGTCAGCACCTGGTCCTGGCGCCACATCGACCAGGTCTGGTCGGCGAGATTGGCGCTGGTGCGCGTGCCGGACTGGTCGGCTGAATCGCGCAGGGCGGTACTCATATTGGCAACCTGCTCGGCGAGTTCGGCCTCGGTGAAGCCATGCTCGACGGCACGCCGCAGCTCCTGCTCGACCACCGCGATACCGTCCTGCCACTGGTCCGGCCGCATGATGGCCAGCACAGTCGCCCGGTCGGCAATGCTGAAATCGGAACCGTGATTGGCCGAGGCCTGGATCAGCGGCGAGGTGCCGGAACTGGTCAGCGTCGCAAAGCGGCGCGACAGGATGGCATCGCCCAGATTGGCCAGATTATTCTCGAAACGGGCCTGGGTGGTATCCAGCTCGTCCTCGTGGGGACGCACGGCATCAACCGTGAAGATGGTGTAGATTTCCGGATCGTGGAAATAGCCCACAGAAAGCGGACGCCCTTCGGTGACGGAGCCGACGTCCGGATCGCCGCGCGGATCCTCGATGGACTGCCAGTCGGCAAACGTGTCGCGGATCTTGGCCTCGATCGTGTCCGGATCGACATCGCCGACGACGACCAGCATGCCACGCTGCGGCACGTAGTAATTTTCGTAGTAATCAACAAAGCGCTCGCGCTGGGCGGTCTCGATCACATCGACCGTGCCGATGGCGTCGCGGTCGGGCACCAGAGAATCCGGCAGGCGGAAGCGCCACAGTGCCGTGTTCCAGCGGCGGATCGGCGTGTTGCGGAAACGCTCCTCGGACAGGATGACGCCGCGTTCGCGATCGATCGCCTCGCTGTCCATCAGAAGCTCGCTGGCGGTCTGGCGCATCAGGAACAGCGCCGTATCCACCGTTTCCTCGTCCACTTCGGGGATGTCGAGCTGATAGCCGACCGTCTCATAGCCGGTGAAGGCATTGGTATCGGGACCGAATTGCAGGCCGTGGCGCTCGAGCAGCGGCACCATCTCGCCTTCGGGAACCTCGGTCGAACCGTTGAACGCCATGTGTTCGATGAAGTGGGCGAGACCGCGCTGGTCGTCAGCTTCAGCCAGCGAGCCGGCATTGAAGACCAGGCGGACGGACGCGACATTCGGCGGCGTGTCGTTCTGGCGGATGGCATAACGCAGCCCGTTGTCGAGCTGGCCGTAGCGCACATCCGGATCGGCCGGCAGATCGGAGACTTCATGGACCCAGGTATAGTCCTGCTCCTGCGGCGTCTCGGCAGACGGCTGGCAGGCCACAAGAAATGCGGCCATCGCGATCAGCGATACGCGCTTGAATACTCCGGACACCGGATCTTGCGACATGAGGCTCCCCCTGTTTGCAGCGTGCCGAGCCTAGCGATCCGCGGCCGCAAGTCGAGTGAAAGCCCCGTCAGATTGCAGTCGGGCGGTGTGGTCAGGCCTCGACCGGATCGTGTTCGGCGACCCAATGGCCCGGCACGACCTCGATCAGCTCGGGGCGGTACTGTTCCGCATCCGGATCATCGACCAGCTTCGACTTCATGAAGCGCAACTGGGCCCGGGTATCCATCGGTGAAGGCAGTTCGCCATCCAGCTTGATGCGGACCTTGTTCTTTTCCACCTTGGGGTCGGGTACCGGCACCGCGGAAATCAGCGCCTGGGTATAGGGGTGGCGCGCATCCTCGTAGATCTGGTCCCGATCGGCCATTTCGACCACGCGCCCCAGATACAGCACCATCACGCGGTGCGAGATCTCGCGGACGACAGACAGGTCGTGCGAGATGAAGATCATCGACAGGTCCATTTCCTGCTGCAGCTTGATCAGCAGTTCGACGATCTGGGCCTGGATCGACACGTCGAGCGCGGACACCGCCTCGTCGCAGATCACCAGTTTGGGCTTCAGAATCATCGCCCGGGCGATGCCGACGCGCTGGTTCTGGCCGCCG
This sequence comes from Maricaulis sp. ABE4_448, assembly GCF_056160825.1. NCBI lineage: Bacteria > Pseudomonadati > Pseudomonadota > Alphaproteobacteria > Maricaulales > Maricaulaceae > Maricaulis > Maricaulis sp. ABE4_448. Next base: position 196,862 of record NZ_JBSWXX010000004.1, on the reverse strand, counting down.
GACAATTCATGCGGATAGCGGTTGATCATGTTCGGATCGAGCCCGACGCGCTTCATCATCTCGCGCACGGCTTCGGTCCGGGCCTTCTTCTTCATCGACTTGCGGAAGATGAGCATGGGTTCCTCGATCGAGGCACCGATGGTCATGCGCGGATCGAGCGAGGCGAGCGGGTCCTGGAAAACGATCTGCAGGTCTTCGCGCATCTTGCGCATGTCGTCCTTCTTGAGGCCGAGCAGGTCGCGACCGATCCAGGAGACCGTGCCGTCCGCCGACGGGACGAGGCGCAGGACAGCGCGCGCGAGGGTGGACTTGCCGCAACCGGATTCGCCCACCACACCCAGCGTTTCGCCGGGCTTCAGGTCGAAGCTGATACCGTCGACGGCACGCAGCGTCTTGTATTGCGGCTGCAACCCGCCGGAGACGCGGATCGGGAACTGCACCTTGACGTCGGCGACCGAAAGCAGCGGTTCCGCGTCAGCCCCGGAGGCGACCGGCGCCAGCGGCGTGTGACCGGGCCGGTCCGGCTGGTCGAGGCGAGGCATCGCATCCAGCAGCATGCGCGTATAGGCATTCTGCGGCGCGTCGAAAATCTCTTCCGCCGTGCCTTCCTCCACATAGACGCCGTCCCTCATCACCTGGACGCGGTCGGCCATGCGGGCCACCACGCCCATATCGTGGGTGATCAGGGCCAGCGCCGCACCGGTATCGCGCTTCAGCTCGTCCATGATGTCCAGAACTTCGGCCTGGACCGTCACATCGAGTGCGGTGGTCGGTTCGTCGCAGATCAGAAGGTCCGGCTCGCACAGCATCGACATGGCGATCATGACGCGCTGGCGCATGCCGCCGGACAGCTCGTGCGGGAATTGTTTCAGGCGGCGCGCGGCCTCGGGGATGCGCACCCGGTCGAGCCATTCCAGCGCGCGCTTCTCGGCGTCGGCGCCGTTCATCTTCATGTGAATGCCCAGCACTTCCTGCATCTGGGCACCGATACGCATGTGCGGCGTGAGCGAGGTCAGCGGATCCTGGAAGATCATCGTCATGTGACGGCCGCGCACACTGTTGAGCTGGCGCGGCCGCAGGCCGAGGATTTCCTTGTCACGATACTTGATCGAGCCGCGGGCCTTGCCGTTCGAGGCCAGCAATCCCATCGCGGCGAGGAAGGTCTGGCTCTTGCCCGAGCCCGACTCGCCGACGACCGCCAGGCACTCACCCGGATCGATCTTCAGCGAAACGCCCTTGACCGCATTCACAGTCCCATCCGGCGTATCGAAGGCCACCGTCAGGTCGGAAACCTGCAGTATGGGCGCAATATCCTTGCGGACGCCTTCTGTCTCGGACAATGAACAACTCCTCAAACGCACGCTCGAAACGGCGGAGCATATCGCGGGAATCCGCCTTGACCAGTACCCGCATCATTGTCGGATGCAGCGATCCTGCGACGGAACTTGCCACTTCAGGGTGTCCGCTACGGAAACCCTTCCCATGATACACGCGATTGATGCAAACTGGGACCTATGCATGGCACAATCAGGCAATTGCGACGAAGATCTGACCGGATGGCGGAATGACCGCGAACGCTGCAGAAATACTGCGCGCGCTTTACCGCGCTGCGCCGGTCGCCGTCATCATGCTCGACAAGACCGGCCGGATCGACAGCGCCAATCCTGCCGCGGTACGCTTTTTCGGGCAGACCGAAGCCAGTCTCACCGGCCAGCGCGGCGATGTGCTGTTCGCCTCTCCCGATGACTTCAAAACCCTGGCCGAAACCGGCTTCGGGCTGGATGCAGATCGTGAGACGCACGAATTCACCGCCCGCTACCGGGCGCGCGGCGGGCGCGTGCACGATGGCGAGACCATCGCCAGTCGTATCGCCGGTGACGACGGTGACGAGACCGCGCCCAACACGCTGCTGATCGTCCGCGACGTCTCGGCGGAACGTTCGCTTCAGGCGCGGCTGGAAGCCAGCGACATCCAGCTTCGCGCCGCCCTGGCCTCGGCCAATGAGGGCGCCTTTTCACTCAATCTCGCGACCGGTCTCGGCTCATCGCGCGGCTTCATCAATGAGTTCCTGGGGATCCAGACGTCCGATGCCACGATACGGCTGGAACGCCTGCTGAATGTCATCCCCGCCAACATGCGCGACGCGGTCGCTGGCGCGATCGACCGCCTGTCACGCGCGCCGGGCGAGCCCCTGCATGTCACCTTCCCGGCCAGGCGGGCCGATGGCGAGACCCGCTGGCTGGAATTGCGCGGCCAGGTATCGGAATTCGCGCGCGACGGCTCTCCGCTTCGCCTGTCGGGCGTGATCTCCGACGCGACCGAACGCCAGTCGCTGGAAGAACAGCTCGCCGAGCGCGAGCGCCAGCTGGCAAACGCGATCGAGGCGGGGTCCTGCGGGGTCTGGGAGCTGGATACACTAACGCAGTACGTCATGCTGATCGGCCCGATCCGCGACATGCTCGGCCTGGAAGCGGACGCGAAGGCGACTGACACGGCACATTGGCTAGACCGCATCCATCCTGACCAGCGCGACAGCGTGGCCGCCCGCCTGGACGCGCTCATTTCCGGACAAGCCGACCGTCTGGACGTCGAGTATCAGCTGCGCGACGCCCGCACCGATCGCTGGACCTGGCTGCGTTCGCGCGGCCGGCGGCTCAGCGAGGACTCCAACGGACGGCTCGCGGCGGGCATCCTGACCGACATCAATGAACGCAAGGCGCTGGAATTCAGGCTCGCCGCCAGCGAGCGCATGCTGCGAGAAGCTGTCGACTCGGCCAATGAAGGCGTGTGGAGCCTTGATGTGGAGACCGGTTCACTGCGGGTATCCGGCTTGCTGGCCAGCCTTCTGGAGACCTCCGGCAGCGACGAGGCCATCCCGTTCAAACGCTGGACCGAAGTCGTCCTGACAGACGATTTCGAAGCGGGACGCCAACGCTTCCTGCGCATGCTGGAGACCCGCAAGCAAATCCTGTCCGGACCGCCGCGCGCCCGGATCTGGGAGTTTCGCGTCAAGGGCAGCAGCGATGTCGTGGTGTGGCTGCGCGCCAGTGGCCAGATCGCCGAGTGGACTGCGGACGGAAAGCCTGCCCGGATCGCCGGAACCGTGACCAATATTACCGAGGAGCGCCGGCTGCGCGACGAACTCGATCAGAGTGAGGCGCGGCTGCGGGAGGCCCTGGCCGGCGCCCGCGAAGGCGCCTGGCATTTCAATCTGCAGACCCGGATCGGCAATGTCACGGGTATTATTGCCGAAATGATGGGCCTGCCGGCACAGGATGCGCGCGTCACCTTCGCCGACTGGTCGACCCGTATCCATCCGGATGACGCTGACCGGGCGGCGCTGATCACCAACGCCCTTATCGAGGGCTCGAAACCCCAGATCGACACTGTCATCCGCTACCGGTCGGAGGTCGACGGCTGGATTCACATTCATATTCGCGGTCGCATGACCGGCACCGATGCGAGCGGCAAACCCCTTGTTGCGGACGGTTTCATCACCGACATCTCCGAACGCATCCGGACCGAACACCGGCTGAACCAGCGCGAACAGCAACTGGCCGAAGCGGTCGATGCCGCCTCGGTGGGGCTGTGGCGGATCGAAACCGGACCCCGGACACTGGCGCTGCAGGGCACCATCGTCGCCGAACTCATTGCCGACGGCACCGAAGCCGTTGTCGGGCTGGACGACTGGTTCTCCCGAGTACACCCGGATGATCTGCCCGCCCGCGAAATGGCGGCCAAAGCATTCCGGGATACATCGCGCGGCGCGGTCGATGCGGAACACCGGGTGCGCGGACGCAATGGCGAATGGATCTGGTATCGCTCTACGGGGAGTGTCGTCGAGCGTGATGCGGACGGGCTTCCCCGGGTCATCAGCGGCGTCATATGGAATGTCGATGCTGCCCGCCGGGCCGAGGCGGATATCGTCGAACGCCGGGCACGGTTCGAGCGTATCTACCGCGCAACACCGGCAATGATGTACACGATCGATGCCGACGGCGTCATTGTCGAGGTAAGCGACCACTGGCTCAGCCAGATGGGCTATGGCCGGGAAGAGGTGATCGGGCGCAAATCGGTCGACTTCCTCGACGCGGAATCCCGGAAACGCGCCATTGACACCCATCTGCCGCACCTGTTCAGCGCCGGCGGCAACTCCCAGATCCCCTACCGGTATGTGCGCAAGGACGGCTCGACACTGGACGTGCTGCTGTCCTCGATCCTGGAGCGCGATACGGATGGCACGCCCTTGCGCAGCTATGCCGTGCTCAGCGACGTCACGGACCTGCGCGAGGCCAACCGCTTGCTCGAGCGCTCAAACCGCGAGCTCGACCAGTTCGCTACCGTCGCCTCGCACGACCTGCAGGAACCCCTGCGCAAGATCGCGGCCTTCTCCAGCCTGGTCCGGCGACGCTATGGCGAGCGCCTTGACGCGGACGGCCGGCGGAACCTGGAATTCCTGGTGGATGCTGCGCACCGGATGCAGCGCCTGATCGACGACCTTCTGACCTATTCCCGCCTCGCCAGCCAGCCATTCGAATACCAGCCCGTCGACCTGGCCGGCCCGGTGGCCCAGGCCCTCGACAATCTGGACACCTCGGTGGCCGAGAGCCATGCCCGTATCGAGATCGGCGACATGCCGACCGTGCGGGCGGATCCCGTGATCCTGACACAGATTTTCCAGAACCTGATCGGCAACGCGCTGAAATACCGCAGCTTTGCCACGCCGGAAGTCGATATCAGCGCGCGCCGGGACGGCGATCGCTGGATCATCGCCGTCAGCGATAACGGCATCGGTCTCGACATCAAGTTTGCCGAAAAGATCTTCGCGCCTTTCCAGCGCCTGCATTCGCACGAAGCCTATCCGGGCACGGGGATCGGGCTTGCCATGGTGCGCCAGGCCGTGGAACGCCATGGCGGCGAAATCTGGGTAAAGAGCGCACCGGGCAGCGGCGCGACCTTCTATTTCACCCTGCCCGCCGACCGGTCCGTGCCGGCACCGGAACAGGAAACGGCCGATCCCGGCAACGCCGCCCAATAGCGCGTCTTGCGGGATCGCGTTCAAAACCCACAGCCTTGAGCGCGTTCCATGTGAGCATCGACCCCGGCGCCGAAACCCGGTGCCAGGCCCGGGTCGAGCGGAGCGGGAACAAAGAAATAAACGCCGCCGAGTAGCGCGCCCTATTCGAACCGCAGCGCCTCGATAGGATCGAGACGCGAGGCCCGGTGTGCCGGATAGAAGCCGAAGAACACACCGACCAGCGCCGACGCACCGATGGCAATCGCCACAATCAGCGGATTGACGGCGATGTCCAGTTCACCGACTTGCGCATAAACCAGCGTACCGCCCACACCGACGACGAGCCCGACGACGCCGCCGATCAGGCACAGCACAATGCTTTCAATCAGGAACTGGTTGCGCACATCCCGGCGCCGCGCGCCGACGGCGAGCCGCAGCCCGATTTCGCGGGTCCGCTCTGTGACGGAGACAAGCATGATGTTCATGATGCCGATACCGCCGACCAGCAGCACGATCCCCGCCCCGACCGCCAGCAACAGGCCGAGCTGGCTTTCTGTCTCGTTCCGCGCGCGGATGAATTCCGCCATATCGCCGACGATGAAATCATCTTCAGCACCGGGTTGAAGGCCACGCCGGATCCGCAGCAATTCCTCGATATCCGCGATAACCCGTGAGTTGGTTTCGCCCGGTGCGACATCGACAAAGATCGTTTGGACCGCATCGCGCTGGGTTACACGGGCGCCGGCACCAAAGCGCTGGCGGACTGTGTTGAGCGGCGCGAAGATCACATCGTCCTGATCCTGGCCCCAGCTATTCTCGCCGCGCGCCAAAAGCGTCCCGGTCACCTCGAAGGGGTGGCCGCCAATCCGCACTGTCTGGCCGAGCGGGCTGGCGCCGTCGAACAGCTCTTCGATAATCGTCTCTCCGACCAGGGCATAGCGGCGCCCGGCTTCGACTTCGGCCTGGGAGAAGCTGCGACCCTGATCGACTTCCCAGCCGCGTGCCGACAGATAGTCCGGATTCATTCCGACGACACGGGTCGTCCAGTTGGCGCCGCCGAACACCACGGCCGAGGATGTGGTCACCTCGCCGGAGGCACCGGCCACACCGGCGATCTGGGTGCGCAGGGCTTCCACATCACCATCGGTCAACGGATCGGCCGTGCCGGCCCCGCCGCGCCGGCCGCCGAACATGCTGGAGCCGGGCCGGATGATCAGCAGGTTGGCGCCGAAACTGGCGATCTGTTCCTCGACGGCCTGTTTGGTGCCTTCGCTGATCGAGACCAGAACGATGACCGAAGCGACACCGATGACGACGCCCAGCATGGCGAGCGCACTGCGCAGGGCATTCACACGGAGCGCGATCAGGGCGATGCGCAGGGAGGCAGCGAGGTTCATTGGCGGTCCTCCACGATCCGGCCGTCCCGGAACACGATCTGGCGCCGCGCATGATTGGCGACGTCCTGTTCGTGGGTTACGACGATAATGGTGATGCCCTCGCGATTGAGCTGGTCGAAGATCGCCATGATGTCGTCCGATGTCCGCGAGTCGAGTGCGCCCGTGGGCTCGTCGGCCAGCAGGATTTTCGGGTCGTTGACAAGGCCTCGGGCGATCGCCACGCGCTGCTGCTGGCCACCGGACAGCTGGTTGGGCTGGTGGTCCGAACGATCGCCCAGCCCCACCTGTTCCAGCCGCGCCATGGCCCGCTTGCGCCGTTCCGGGGCCGGCACGCCGGCATAGACCAGCGGCAGGGCGGCATTTTCCAGCGCAGACGTACGCGAGAGCAGGTTGAACTGCTGGAAGACGAAACCGATCGTGCGGTTGCGAAAGGCGGCAAGCCGGTCGGCGTCCAGCGCAAGAAGATCCTCGCCCGCAATATGCAGCGAGCCGGAATCCGGCCGGTCCAGCGCGCCCAGCATGTTCATGAAGGTCGATTTGCCCGAGCCGGATGCGCCGGTGACGGCGACATATTCGCCGGCCGTGATGTCGACGCTGACGCCGTCCAGTGCCCGCACCGTCTGGTCGCCCATCGTGTAGACGCGGACAAGGTCGCGACAGGCGATCAATGCGCTCATTCGCGCACCTCGCGCGCGCGGGTCACCACAGCCTCGCCGGCTTCCAGACGGCCGCCGACCACTTCGCTTTTCTGGCTGTCGGAAATCCCGACGCGGATGGGCCGCTCGACCAGCGTGCCGTCAGCCTCCTCGACCCAGACCGTCGCCGAACGGGTTTCGCGCATCTGCCGCTGGTAGGCGCGATAGCGTTCCAGCTGCTCCTCATTGAGCAGCGGGCGGATCTCGCGATCGATCTCGGCCTGCAGGGCGTCGCGATCGAACTCGCCGCCGGCCTGGGCCTGGCTCATCGCCCGTCCCATGGCCGCGCGGAAAACGCCGCGGATCTGGTCCTGCTGGGACGCATCCAGACCGACAGCCTCGCTCATGCGCGCCAAGGGGTCATTGCCCGAACGGCCCCCACCCTGACCACCGCCCGGACCGCCAGGGCCTCCCCGGCCACCTTGCGAGCGACCGCCGCCTTCAACCATCGGCTGCGTCCGCCCTTCCAGCGCCGGCGAGGGCCGGAAGCGAAGGGCCGCATTGGACACTGTGAGAACACCGGCACGTTCCCCGGTGATGATGTCCATATTCGCCGTCATGCCCGGCAGCAGCAGCTCGTCCGGGTTCGCGGCCAGCACGACCACCGTGTAGGTGACGACATTGTTCAGCGTTTCCGGTGCCAGGCGGATCTGGTCGACCACGCCTTCCATTTCGGTGTCCGGGTGGGCATCCACGGTGAAACGCACCGGCTGGCCGGCGCGTATCTGGCCGATATCGGCCTCGTCGATCTGGGCGTCGATCTGCACCTGTCCCAGATCCTGGGCGATGGTGAACAGCACGGGCGCCGTCATGCTCGCTGCGACGGTCTGGCCGACATCGACGGCGCGGTCGACGACAATACCGTTGATCGGCGCGCGGATCGTCGTGCGCTCGAGATCGATGCGGGCGCTAGCCAGCGAGGCATCGCGCTGGGCCAGCACGGCCTGGGCATTGGCGATCTGGGCGCGGGCCACCTCGACATCGGCCTGGGCCGCGTCGAGCGCGGTCTGGGCGGTGTCGAGCGAAGTCTGGGCCACCGTGCCGCGTTCGCGCAACGTCGCCATGCGGTCGAATTCCAGCTGAGCCTCGCGCAGCGTCGCCTGGGCGCGGGTCAGCGAGGCGCGCTGCAATTGCAGGCTCGCCGCCGCCGTCGCGCGCGCGGCCTCCGCTTCGGTGACGCGGATTTCGTAGGTTTGCGGGTCGAGCCGAGCGATCACCTCGCCTTCCTCGACCTCATCGTTGAAGTCGACAAGCAGCTCGGCGATCTGGCCGGACAATTGCGAGCCGACCTCGACCGTCACCAGCGCGCTGACAGCACCGGACGCCGCCACGATGCGGCGCACATCGGCCGGCGCCGCGGCCTCGGTCTCGATTGTCACCTCACCGCTACCGCCTTCGCCGCGGCCGAACATCCACCAGCCGCCCCCGGCAATGACGGCAAGTACAACCGCCCCGGCAATCCAACGCCTGTTGTCGAGCATTCCGTATCCCTTCACGAACCGGCCCTTGCGGCCCCGCCACCCCTGCAGACGGTGCAACGCAGCACGGCGGGCAATCCGTCGCGGCAGATGCAGATCATCGCATGTAGCTCACGGGGGAGGGAAAGGCTATGACGGGAGGTATCGAGTTCAGCGGAAGGCGCCGCGCGTGGAGGAAATCGAGTTCCTGCTGTCCGTTCCGGGCATGCCGCTGGCCTTGCGCCTCGCGCCGCTGGTTGCTGTCGTGGTGTGGATCGTCATCACCGTCAATCTCTGGCGCGGCGGTTTCACCGACCTCACCGAACGCCTCAGCCGCCCGCGCTGGGCTGGCCCGGAGCGCGCCCGGGCCGTGATGATGATTCCGCTGCGCGCGCTCATGCTGGCCGGTGTCGCAGCTTTCGCCGCCGTGATGACGGTGCTGGGCCTGCTGTTCAACGCCGCCGTGATCCTGAACATTGTCCAGGCTGTGCGGGGGCTTTGAGCCCCAAAATCAAGGAAACCTGTCATGAGCGAGCTCCCGCCCTGTCCCGAATGCGGCTCGGCCTTCACCTATGAGGACGGGGCGCTGCTCGTCTGTCCCGAATGCGCCCATGAATGGACGCCCGGCGCCGCACCGGCAGCGGCAAGCGGCCCGGTCTGGCGCGATGCCAATGGCACAGAGCTCGCCGACGGCGATACGGTCACCGTGATCAAGGACCTCAAGATCAAGGGCACGTCCCAGGTCGTGAAGGTCGGCACCAAGGTAAAGAATATCCGCCTGGTCGAAGGCGATCACGATATCGACTGCCGCATCGACGGCGTCGGGCAGATGGGCCTGAAAAGCGAGTTCGTGAAGAAGGTCTAGAAGCTCAGCGTCACCTGCCCGTATCCCAGAAGCGTGGTATCCGTGCCCGGCCCGCCGGGGACAGTGTCCGGGAATTCGCCGGCCAGGAAAGCCGAAGCGCCGATTTCGAACTCCAGCCCCTCAGGGCCGGGCCGGTAGCGGGCACGCCCGTCGATCGCGTGTCCGAGAAAACGGCCGGACTGGCCGGACGGGTCGCGCAGTCCGGCAATGACCCAGCTGTCGGTCGCACTGGCCAGCGATGCCGCCGACCAGGCGATGCGCGCATCCCAGCGCGGCCCGGGCACGACTTCCAGCCTCAGGCCCGGCGCATTGAGATTGGCCGGGGTCAGCGGTCCGTGCAGGCTGGTATTGTTCAGGTCCGTGCGCCGTGAACCGAACAGGCGTTCATACTGGTCGAACCGCCCGTCATCGGGATCCTCGTCACCACTTGCCCAATAGTATTCCGCCGCCAGCCGGGGCTGCCAGGGCAGGTCGAACGTGTAGCCGACGGCCGCAAACAGCATGGTGGCGCTGACATCCAGATTTTCCGTGTCGGTGGCCGCCCGGCTGGCCCGGCGGCGGCCCAGACGCCAGGCGCCTTCCACATCGACATCCCAGCGGCCGGCCTGCGGCGCACGATAGGCCCGTACGCCGGAGGTCACATACTGCCGGTTCGGCGTGGGCGTATCGGCGGTATCGCGTTCCGTCAGCCCATAGACGAAGACCTCGCCGGTCACACCGTCGGCGAGTGCCGGCGCCACATCCTTGCGCCGGTAGTGGACGGCCCAGATGCGCCGGTTCCATTCCTCTTCATCGCCGGACATGCGGTTGTCGGCGATCTCGGCCCGGTTGCCGGGCCGCCGGGAGACCGGGACCACTGCAACCAGGTGCAGTTCGTCGCCGCGCGCATTGTCCGCACGGTAATGAAAACCGGTATAGCTCTTGATCACATTGGCATAGCTGATGCGCTCGATCTGCCGTTTCGAGCCGATGCTCACCGTCTGGCGGCCCACCGTCAGCGTCGCCGATCCGTCCGTGCCGAGAAGCGAGGGCACGTCCGCGCGAGCGTAGAGCTGCAGCACGTCCAGCGGGTTGACGTAGCTCGTACTCAGCGGCGTACCGCTGTCGTCCAGCCAGGCGCGGCTGTCCTGCAGTTCCAGACCGAAAGTGACAGGCTGTATCTCGTACTCGGCGAGCAGAAGATTGCGCATGAACAGCGCCTGGTCGCCACCGGAACCGCCCGCGCGGAACTGGCCGTCCAGCGTTTCATAGCGCAGGCGCGTTTCCCCAGATACCGACAGGCGCGACGGCGGCGTATCCTGGGCCTGCGCACCGGCGCTGACGATCGTGGCCGACACAAGGGCGGCACCGAAAGGGGCAAAACGCAGAAGGCGCGATTGGCCATGGCAGCGCGGCGCGTGCATGATAGGTCTCCGAAACGATGCTCGCCCCGCCTATACGATACGGTTCGATTGTTCAATGACTATTGAAATGAATGACACCCCGGCCGATGACGAAGCCGCCGCCCGCCTCTCCGCACTCGGTCACCCGACCCGGCTGCGCGTCTTCCGCGCATTGATCACAGCGGGCCCCGACGGCATGCCGGCCGGCGAACTGGCCGCGCGCGTCGGGGTGGCGAAGAACAATCTGTCCTCGCATCTCAACGTGTTGCGGCAGGGTGGGCTGATCGTCATGCGACCGTCGGGCCGGTCCCGCATCTATGCCGTCGACCTCGACACGATCGCCGCCACGATCGGCTATCTGGTTTCCGACTGCTGCCAGGGCCATCCCGAAGTGTGTGAAGCCCTGTCGCCCGGCATGGAGCGCGCCTGTTGATTCAATAATACATGAACTATTGAATCATTTGGCTGACAGGATCATACTCCCGGGACAAACAACCGGGAGGTCATCATGAGCATTGCAACACTGAACAGCATTCTGGCGGCGACGCTCGCAGCCGCGGTCCAGACAGGTGTCGAACCGTCGGATGTCAGCATCCGCATCATCGGCTCCGGCTCGCTGGACTGCACGTTCCAGACTGCGGACGGAGAGGTCAGCCGGCAGCAACGGGCACGCCGGTCCGGCAGTTTCGAGACCGTCCGCGCGAACGACGCGTTGTCGGGCCAGTGCACCTACAGCGTTACCGAGAACCGCGAACTGCATGTCCGCATCATGGAAGCGGGACAGTTCGCCTGCCCGTTCGAGCCGGGCATCACCCCCGAAGAATGCTCGGTATCGTTCAGCGGCGAGACGAGCGGCACGTTCGATCTGACCCCGGCCGGTTAATCAGCCGGCCATCTCGTCCGGGAAGTTGCGGGTCCAGACATCGCCGAAGCGGTCATGGGCCCGCACCGCCCGGCCGATCGCCGCGAGGCGCGGGGTTTCCGCGTCGAACCAGTCGCGGCCGGGACGCCGGCGGCCAGACACAGCCGGACTGGTCCGGCGCAGATGCGGCGACCCGTTTTCTTTCGCCCATCGTGATGGATGCGGTTGCGCTGCTGGGCGAGGACAATGCGGCGCGGCTGAAACAATGCGATGGCGAGCGCTGTGGCTGGCTCTTCCTCGACACATCCAAGGCCGGGCGCCGCCGCTGGTGCGATATGGCGACCTGCGGCAATGTCTCGAAAGCCCGCCGCCATGCGGCTCGCAAACAGCCGGCAGGCTAGTGCCAGGCCATCTCCGGCGCCGCCCGCAAGTCCAACATTACGGGAATTTTACTTAACCGGCTGGCCTTTGATGTTGCACTTTGCGACCATAATTCCTGCATCACAGGTTAGGGGTACATCATGAAACGACTACTTACGGCTGCGCTCGCCGCGGCCGTCTCGCTTGGCGGTCTGGCGAATGCCCAGACGCCCGAGATCGACATTCCTTACGAGAGCTTCGAGCTCGAGAACGGCCTGACGGTCGTTGTCCACGAGGACCGCAAGGCGCCGATCGTCGCCGTCTCCATCTGGTATGGCGTCGGTTCTGCCGACGAACCGGCCGGCCGCACGGGCTTCGCCCACCTGTTCGAACACCTGATGTTCAACGGGTCGGAAAATTACAACGACGATTATTTCGGTCCGTTCGAACAGGTCGGTGCGACCGGCATGAACGGCACGACCTGGTTCGACCGCACCAACTATTTCCAGACCGTGCCGACGCCGGCCCTGGAAATGGCGCTGTGGATGGAATCCGACCGGATGACCCACCTGCTGGGCGCCATCGACCAGGACCGCCTCGACGAGCAGCGCGGCGTTGTGCAGAACGAGAAGCGCCAGGGCGACAACCAGCCTTACGGCATGGTGGAATACTCCCAGCTGCGCGCGCTCTTCCCGGAAGGCCACCCCTACGCCCACTCCACGATCGGCTCGATGGAAGACCTCGATGCCGCCTCGCTGGAAGACGTGCAGGACTGGTTCCGCCAGTATTACGGCGCCTCCAACGCGGTTTTGGTGCTCGCCGGCGACATTGACGCCGAAGAAGCCCGCCCGCTGGTGCAGCGCTATTTCGGCGACGCGCCGGTCGGCCCCCCGGTCACCCGCATGGACCAGTGGATCCCGGAACGCGACCGCGACACGACCGAGACGATGTATGATGACGTGCCGCAGGCGCGCATTTACCGCACCTGGGTCGTGCCGGGCCGTATCACCGAGGAACGTGCCCAGCTGGAACTGTTCGCCACCGTCCTGGGCGGCGGCCGCACTTCGCGCCTCTATCGCGACTTCGTCTTCGACCGCCAGGTCGCAACCCGCGCCGTGGCCTATGTCGAGGAACACCAGCTCGCCAGCCAGTTCCACATCGAGGTGACGCTCAATCCGGGTGAAGACCCCGACGCCGCTTCGGCCCGTATCGACGAGATCGTCGCCGAACTGCTCGCCGAAGGCCCGACGGCCGACGAGCTGGCGGCTGCGCGCACGCGCATCAACGCTTCCACCATTCGCGGTCTGGAACAGATCGGCGGGTTCGGCGGCAAGGCCGTCACGCTTGCCGAAGGCCAGCTCTATGCCGGTGATCCGGCGTTCTGGCGCACCCTGCTGGACCGTCTGAACACGGCCAGCGCCGAGGCGATCACCGCGACGGCAAACGAGTGGCTGTCCACCGGCTATCACGAGATCACCGTCCTGCCCTTCGGCGAATTCCAGAGCGTCGCCACCGACGCCGACCGCTCGGCCCTGCCGTCGGTCACGGAAACGCCGGAACTGGTCTGGCCGGCCGTCGAGACGGCTGAACTGTCCAATGGCATGGATATCGTCTTCGTGCGCCGCGATGCCGTTCCGGTCGTGGAAATGCAGATGGTGTTCGACGCCGGCTATGCGGCCGACAGTGTCGAAGGCGGCCAGACGGGTCTGGCCAGCTTCACCATGAACATGCTGGACGAAGGTGCCGGCCGCATGGACGCGCTGGAAATTGCCGCCGAGGCCGAACGCCTGGGCGCCAACCTGTCCACCGGTGCCGGTCTCGACCAGTCCACGGTGACGCTCTCCGCCCTGCGCTCCAATCTGCGCGCATCGCTCGACCTGATGGCGGCCGTGATCACCGATCCGACCTTCGCCGATGACGATATCGAGCGGATCCGCGAACAGTCGCTGAACGGCATCCGCCAGGAGATGGCCAATCCGATCGCCATCGCCCTGCGCATGCTGCCGCCGGAAATGTTTGGCGAAGGCCATGCCTATTCGGTGCCGTTCACGGGTTCGGGCACGATGGAGAATGTGACGGGCTTCACCCGTGACGATCTCGTCGCACACCACCGCACCTGGATGCGTCCGGACAATGCCACGCTGTTCATCGTCGGCGACACGACGCTGGACGAGATCACGCCGATGCTGGAGCGGGCCTTCCGCCGCTGGGATGCCCCGAACACCCCGCTGCCGCAGAAGAACATGGCCCGCGCGGAGAATGCGGACGGCGCCCGCGTGATCATCGTGGACCGTCCGAACTCGCCGCAATCGCTCATCCTGGCCGGTCTGATCGGTCCGGAAGGCACGGTGGAAAATCCGGAAGTCTATTCCGCGATGAATGACGCCATCGGCGGTTCCTTCACCGCCCGGGTCAACATGAACCTGCGTGAAGACAAGGGCTGGTCCTACGGTGCCCAGACCTTGCTCTGGGGCGCCCGCGGACAGCGTCCGTGGATCGTCTATGCGCCGGTCCAGACCGACCGCACGGCGGACAGCCTTGCCGAACTGCTGCGGGAGTTCAACGAGTTCACCTCCACCAACCCGGCCACGGCCGAGGAGCTGGAGCGCTCGATCAACAACTCCACCCGCTCCCTGCCCGGTCAGTTCGAGACCGCCGCCGCCGTGCGCGGCAGCCTCGTCTCGAGCCAGAATTACGGCCGCGACTGGGATTATCCGGCCGGCCTGACCGAGCGCTATCGCTCGCTCGACCTCGAAGAGGTCCGGGCCGCCGCGCAGGAAGTGGTTCACCCCGAACAGCTGGTCTGGCTGATCGTGGGCGATGCCGCCCAGATCGAGGAAAGCATCCGCGCCCTCGACATGGGAGACATCGAAGTGCGCCAGCTGGGCCAGTAAGGCCCGGCCCGCCGGCCGCAAGGCCGCAGGCGAAACAACACCGGGCGCCGGAGACCTCTCCGGCGCCCGGTTTCTTTTCAGGCGCTGGCCAGGCCGGCAGCCGAACGCGCCAGCTAGCCCGCGCGCGTATGGGCGACGCCGCCATCGACGATCAGGGTCGAGCCGACGACATAATCGCCCGCCCGCGAGGCCAGGAAGATGGCCGCGCCGGCCATGTCCTCCGGCGTGCCGATCCGGCCGGAGGGCACGAAGTTTGACACCATGTCGGCATGATCGCGCGCCGCCTTGTTCATCGAGGAGGCAAAGGCGCCCGGCGCGATGGCCGACACCACGACGTTCGACTTCACCAGTTCCAGCGCCATGCGCTTGGTCAGATGGATCAGGCCGGACTTGGAGGCGGCGTAGGAATAGGTCTCCATCATGCTCACCGACAGCCCGTCGATCGAGGCGATATTGATCACCTTGGCGGGACGGTCCTGCGTGGCGCCGTCCTTCAGCGCGCCGAACAGGGCCCGGGTCAGGAAGAAGGGCGATTTCACATTGAGATCCATCACCTTGTCCCAGCCGCTCTCGGGAAACTCCTCGAAGGGCGCGCCCCAGGCGGCGCCGGCGTTGTTGACCAGGATGTCCAGCGCGCTCTCATGCTCGAGATACTGTTTCGCCAGCGCCTGCGCGCCGTCGGCGCCCGACACATCGGCCGGCAGGGCGATGCAGGTGCCCAGTTCCGACAGACGTTCCGCCGTCGCCAGGCAGTCCGCCGCCTTGCGCGAGGAGATATAGACTTTCGCCCCGGCCCGCACATAGCCCTCGGCAATCATCTCGCCGATCCCGCGCGACCCGCCGGTAATCAGCGCCGTGCGCCCTTCAAGGGAAAACAGAGTATCGAGCATGGGGACCTCCCGCTTTGGATTATTGTGTTGCAGGAAGGGTTAGCCGGGCGCGCGGCCCGTGTCGAGGGGGCGGTATGGAATACCTTCCCGTTCCACGAGAGGCTGTCATCCCGGATGGACGCCCCGCGCAGGCGGGGCGAAAGTCCGGGACCCATAATCTCGCTGCTACTCCACTCGCCGCGGGCAGCAGGCCTGCTTCCGGCGAAGACCGGGCGTATAGGTCCCGGCCCTGCGGCCCGCCTGCGCGGGCCATCCGGCCGGGATGACACGGAAGGGGGCTGTCCTGTCGGTGAGAAGGTGGCCGAAGGCCGGAGAGACGCACAAGCTCACCCCTTCTCCCCACCCGGGGAGAAGGTGCCGCGAAGCGGCGGATGAGGGGCGCGCGCCCGCGCCACAAAGAGTCTTTGAATGGCCGCTCCGCGGCCGCCCCTCACCTTTGATTCCTCTCCCCGGGCGGGGAGAGGGGGCAGTATGGAAAGCGCGCTTACGCCAGCGCGACACGCTCGCCCCGCCTTGGCCCCCGGCCCGCCAGGGCCCGCCAGGCGCGCTCGAGCGGACCCTGCCCGAAGGCCTTGAGCCATAGAGGGCTGGCAACAAGCTGGACGATCCATATGCCCGCCACCCAGACCAGGCGATCGTCGGGGTCGAGGGTGTCATAGGCGACCCATTCCAGACCGGCGAAGATCACCAGAAAGAAAACGGAGTGGAAGATGTAGTTTGACAGCGCCATGCGCCCCACCGCCCGGACCGGCGCGGTCCAGCGCGCCGTTTCATGCCCCCGGAACATCAGGATCAGCCCGCCCAGCAATGCCATCGACGTTGCCGCCGTGCCGGTCATATAGGCAAGGGTCGACAGGGGCAGGCTGTGGCTCCAGCCGAGGAAAGGCCCCACGGTCTCGTGCCCGCCGATCCGGCCCAGCAGTCCGTAGACCAGGGGCGGCAGACCGAAGACAAGCCCGCCCGTAATCAGCCGGCGATAGATCCGCGCATCGGCCCGGGCCTGCAGAATGCCCCAGCGGAACAGCGCCATGCCGATCAGCATGAAGCCCAGGGCATTCCACATGCGGAAATACGGCATGGCCGTCCACTGGATGAACTGGTTACGCCAGACATTGTAGCTGAAGAGGTCCGCATAGCTGCCGGCATAGGCCGCGGCCTCGCTCATCGGCGGATCGCCGATGACCAGCCAGCCGTCGAAGAGCCAGGCTCGAAGCGTCTGGGCGTAAAGCTCCGGCCATTGAAGGAAGGCCAGGTCAACCGCCTTGAACGCCAGCCCGCAGGCCAGCAATACCGGCGCCGAAACGCGCAGGAAGAGCAGCAGGACCGGCGCACTGAGGGCATAGGTGAGCAGGATGTCGCCCGGCCAGATCAGATAGGCATGTGCCAGGCCGATCATGAACAAGACCGCCATGCGGCGCAGGTAGAAGCGGCGGAAGCCCGGCGCGTTGACGCGCCCGTCCGCGAGCAACAGCACGCCAGCCCCGAACAGCATGCAGAAGATCGGCATGAAGCGCTGATCGACCAGGGCGTACTGGATCAGCCAGGCCGCGACACTGAGCCCGTCCACATCGTGAATCCGGGACATCGACGTCCCCGTATGCCAGGGGATGTTCGCAACGAGCATCCCCAGGATCGCCACCCCACGAAGCCAGTCCAGACTGTCAAGCCGCTCTGCCCGCATCGCCGCCCCCTGATTGATATGTTATTACGTTGTATGAAGGGGTCGCCGCGTCACAACTTAGCAAGCTGCTAATATTGCTCACACTTCCGTGAGGCGCTGGCGCGGCCGCGGCGCGACGAGCACCCCCGCCTCCCCTCACGGGGAGACGGGGTGCTCGGAAGAACAGCCCTATTCCGCTTCGCTGTCATAGACGAAGACGGCCTCGTAGACCGGCATCCATCCGCCATCGCCGTCGGCGAAGAAATGGGTGTAGCGCCAGCCGCGCGTCTCCAGCTTTCGGGTCTCGGTGCGGAAGGCGATCTGCGATCCGTCGGCGAGGTATTGCTCGCCCTCGATCCAGGACAGGTTCGCCGCCGCATCGCGTTCACCGCGCCCGTGAGAGATCGCCGTTCCGCCGCCGCCATAGAAACTCCATTCATAAAGCCCGGCCGCCGTGTTGTAGCCGGACACGCCTACGCCCATCGGCGCGCCGGCCGGCGAGAGATGGACGCAGCGCAGATAAAGATCACCGAACACCATTTCGCATTCGCCGCGGCCGGACATCGTCTCGCCGCTTTGCGGATCGGTGGCCTCCCAGCTGAAACCGCCGTCGAAATTCTCCTTCAGCCAGAGATGTTCGGGCGTCGCCTGGGCCGCCGCCAGGGACGAGGCAGAGACAGCGAGCACACAGGCCGCGAGACCGTGGCGCAGGGGGGAGCGGAACGGAGTGGACTTGAACATGGGGGAACTCCTCGTTTCGGGATTGGTATCGACCAGGCGCAATCCGGTGCGGACCACGCTGACCGACATCCTGAAAAGAGGTCCGGTGAGGCGTCTTGCCTATTTGGAAATCGGCGATGCCGTTCACGAAGCGTGAGCGGGCGGGCAAGCCTGCGCCCGCCTCGCACTCCCTTCTCCCCGGCCGGCGAGGGGGGGGGGAGAAAACTTATCCCCGCCCCGCCGGGCCGGGTTAGACTGGCGGGGCTGTTTCTCATTGCCGGATTTCTGCTTTCGCGCGCCGCCTTCCGGGCTCTGGCGCAGCCTTGTCATCCTGTGGCACCGCCATGTCGCACCCATGGGGCTGTTATGAGGGTGCTATAGGGCCGTTATGCGACAGATCCGGCACATCAAAGGCCGGACGGCATCACCATAACCACTTATAATTTCGGAATTTTTCCGGATCACCCCGGCAAGATCAGTCCCGGACCCTTATCAGACCTTCCTGGGCCGTCGAGGCGACGAGCTTGCCGTCGCGGGTGAAGATCTGACCACGATTGAAGCCTCGGGCCCCGCCGGACCAGGGGGCGTCGGTGGAATACAGCAGCCAGTCATCCATGCGCACATCATCATGGAACCACAGGGCGTGATCGAGGCTGGCGGACTGCATCTTGCGCGTCATCCAGCTGACCCCGTGCGGCTGCATGCAGGTCGACAACAGGCCCATGTCCGAGGCGAAAGCGAGCACGGCCCGGTGCATCAGCTGGCTCTCGCCGATCGAGCCGGAGGCACGGATCCACAGATTGCGCACCGGGGCACGCTTGTCCGGATTGACCGGGTTCCAGATCTCGACCGGGCGGATCTCGATCGGCCGCGAACGGGTGAGAAACGTGTAGAGCGGTTCCGGGATATCGTCCTTGTAGCGCAGGAAAATTTCCGCTTCCGAGGGCAGGTCGTCCGGTGCCGGCACATCCGGCATCTCGACCTGGTGCTCCAGCCCTTTTTCCTTGCGCTGGAAGGAGGCCGTCATGTTCAGGATCGGCTTGCCGCGCTGCATGGCGATGACGCGGCGGTTGGAGAAACTGCCGCCGTCATAGTCACGCTCGACGCGATAGATGATGGGAAAATCCTCGTCGCCCGGGCGCATGAAATAGGCGTGCACCGAATGGGCGACCCGCTCGGCTTCGACCGAGCCGACTGCCGACATGAGCGCCTGGGCAATCACCTGGCCGCCAAAGACGCGCCCCTTGCCGCCCGGCTTGCGGGCACCGCGGTAAAGGTCGACATCGATCTGTTCAACATCGAGCAGGACGACCAGCCCCGCAGCCACTTCCTGCGGTGTCGGACGGCGATCCGCCGGCGTGCCGTCCTGCGCGCGTTCATCCCCGTCCATCATGCGGCCTCTTTCACGATTGCGTGTTGCACTGCGGCAAGTCTGGACCGTCCGGAGGCAAATTTCCAGCTTCCGGTACGCCGCAGTGCAGGAGGCAGACCGTCTAGGAAGCGACGAGCTTCAGCGATTTGGTCGGCGCATCCCAGGGCAGGTGATTGTCTTCGAGCATCACCATATTGTCGCGATTGATGATTTCCGGGCGCGCGTGATAGCCCAGCAATTCCTCGACATCCTGGTCGGCATGGCGCGCAAGCACCATGGTCTCGTCGGACGAGAAATTCGTCAGGCCACGGGCCAGCTCGTCACCATCCTCGTCATAGACGTGCAGGACATCGCCCTTCTGGAAGTCGCCATGGATTTTGACGATGTCCTCATGGCCGACACCCGCCTTGCTCTCGCGCAGCTTGGTCGCCGCGTCCTGACGGATCACCAGCCCGCCGGCCCGGTGCAGGCGGTTGGTCAGCCAGACCGCCCAGGACGAAGCCGGCGTCCCCTTGGCGATGCAGCGCGTATGACGGCGCTCGCCCTTGAGGATGCCGGACACGGGGCGCTCGATGACACCCTCGCCGATCAGCGTGTTGACGCCGGCGTTCTGCGCCATGTTGGCGGCGCGGATCTTGGTGAGCATGCCGCCGGAGCCCAGCGAGCTGGTGCCGGCGGTGACCTCGAGATACTCGCTGACATCCTCGACCGTCTCGATGAACTGGGCCTCCGGGTCTTCCGGATTGCGGTCGTAGAGCCCGTCGATATTGGTCAGCAGGATCAGATGGTCAGCCTGGATCATCTGCGCCACCTTGGCCGCCAGGCGGTCATTGTCACCGACGCGGATTTCCTCGGTCGTGATGGTGTCGTTCTCGTTCACGATCGGCATGATGCCGTGCTCGAACAGGCGCTGGATCGTGTTCTTGGTATTGAGGAAGCGGCGGCGCTCCTCCAGATCCTCGAGCGTGACAAGAATCTGGGCGATATCGAAGCCGTGCTCGTGGGCGACCTGCTTGTAGGCATTGAGCAGCAGCGGCTGGCCGCAGGCGGCAGCGGCCTGCTTGTCCAGCACGCCGGCATCTTCCGGTGACTTCTTGATCGAGTTCAGCCCCAGGGCCACCGAGCCCGAGGAGGCCAGCACCACATCATATCCCTCCTCGCGCAGCTGCGCGATATCGGCCAGAAGACCATGCATGAAGGCGTATTTCAGGGTCAGCCGGCCATCATTGGCCAACAGGCTGGACCCGATTTTCACGACGATGCGGTTTCGAACACTCACAAGAGGCTCCTCCGTGGCGCGGAACGATGCTGCTCCGCAAAATGACTGGGCGCAAAATATTTTGCGTTCAAATTTTTTCAACCCCAAACCCCGGACGCAGCCATGCAGTATCGCCGCGCCCGCTTCATAATTTGCAGGGTAAAGCTGAACGATTGCTTGTCATCCGGGCTTTCCGCGCAACCAGAAATATTATTTGAATTCGAAATATATTTTGCTATGTATCCGCCCATCAGCGGCTCGATGCGCTTCCGGCGCGTCGAGCGCATTTGTTGTGGGTCTGTCGCAATCGCGCAAACAGTGCGTAATCTGCCGCCGGGCCTCGACAGCGCAGAAGGATTGGCGATGGACATTCTGATGATCGGTTGCGGGAATATGGGCGGTGCCATGCTGCGCCGCTGGGTGGATGCCGTTCCGGCCAGCTATACGGCCGTGAACCGGACACCGTCCGCGATACCCGCCGGCGCCGGTCATGCAGGGTCTCCGGACGCTCTGTCAGGGCGGAAATTCGACGCCATCGTCATTGCCGTCAAACCGCAGCAGATCGCCGATATCGTGCCGGCCTACATGCCCTTTATGAAGGATGATGGCTGTGTCGTCTCCATCGCTGCGGGCTTTTCGATCGCCTCGATGAAGGCCGCCCTCGGCGACCGGCCGGCGATCCGCATTATGCCCAACCTGCCGGGCCAGATCGGCCGCGGCGTGAACGGGCTCTATGCCGATCCGTCCTGTTCCCCGGCCCATCGCGACCTGGCCGACCGGCTGGCGAAGGCCACCGGCTCTGCCATCTGGCTGGACACCGAGGACGAGATCGACCGGATCACGGCCGTCGCCGGTTCCGGCACGGGCTATGTCTTCGAGATTGCCCGCGCCTATGTCGCGGCGGCCGAACGCCTGGGCTTCGCCCCGGACACCGCCCGCACCCTGGTCATCGAGACCCTGGCAGGTGCGGTGGAAATGGCGGCCCAGAGCGAGACGAGCCTGGAAGATCTGCGCAATTCCGTGATGAGCAAGAAGGGCACGACCGAGGCGGGCATCCACGCGCTGCGCCGTGACGGGCTGCTCGAGCAATTGCTCGTCGAAACCACGGAGGCCGCGTACGCACGCGCCTGCGAATTGCGCTAGTTGCCGCGCCTCCGAAACTCCCCGACACTCCAGACCCCGAGCGAACGAGACATGTCAGATCGTATGCAAGCCTATATCGAACAATTGGGACGCCAGGCAAAAGAGGCGGCGCGCCAGCTCGCGACAGCCTCCACCGAGCGCAAGAATGCCGCACTCACGGCTGCAGCCGCCTCCCTGCGTCTTCACGCCAACGACCTCATCGCGGCCAATCGCAAGGATGTCGAGAGCGTCCGCGAGGCCGGCAAGCCGGACGCCTTCATCGACCGGCTGATGCTGGACGAGGCGCGGATCGAGGGCGTCGCCCAGGCCATCGAGGCCATCGCGACCCTGCCCGACCCGGTCGGCCGCCAGCTGATGTCCACCGAACGCCCCAACGGGCTGCGCATCGAACGCGTCGCCGTGCCGCTGGGCGTGATCGGAATGATCTATGAGTCGCGTCCGAATGTCGGCGCCGATGCCGGCGCGCTGTGCCTGAAATCCGGCAATGCCGTGATCCTGCGCGGCGGCTCGGAAAGCCTCAACTCCACCCGCATCATCGTGGAATGCATGAAGGAAGGCCTGCGCGAGGCCGGTCTGCCGGAAAACGCGATCCAGATGGTCGACACCACCAATCGCGCCGCCGTGCAGCACCTGCTGCAATGCACCGATTATGTCGACCTGGTGATTCCGCGCGGCGGCAAGGGCCTTGTCTCGCTGGTGCGCGACCAGGCCAAGGTGCCGACGCTGCTACACCTGGACGGCAATTGCCACACTTATGTCCACCAGCGCGCCGACCTGACCAAGGCGGCCGCGATCGTGAAGAATGCCAAGCTGCGCCGCACCGGTATCTGCGGCGCGACCGAAAGCCTGGTCGTCGACCGCTCTGTCGCCGGCGATTTCCTGCCCGGCCTGGTCGACAGCATGGCGGGCTGCGAGTTCCGCGGCGATGCCGACGCCGTCGCCATCGACAGCCGCATCCAGCCAGCCAGCGAGGAAGACTGGGACACCGAATATCTCGACAGCTGCCTGTCTGTGAAACTGGTCGACGGGCTGGAAGAGGCGATGAACTGGGTGTCCAATCACTCCTCGGCCCACACCGACGCCATTGTCACCGAGGACGCCGATGCTGCGGCCGCTTTCCTGACGGCCATCGACAGCGCCGTCGTGATGCACAATGCTTCGACTCAATTCTCGGATGGGGGCGAGTTCGGCATGGGGGCGGAAATCGGTATCGCGACGGGCAAGATGCATGCCCGCGGCCCGGTCGGGCTGGAGCAGCTCACCTCCTTCAAATACCTCGTACACGGGGACGGCCAGACCCGCGCCTGACGCCCTGCGTCCAGCCTGTCCCCTTCTGACCATCAACCCAAGGCAAGTTCATGGATATTGAAGCTCTGATCTCACTTGCGCTCTATTTCGTCCTGATGATGGCGATCGGCCTCTACGCCTATCGCAAGTCGACGGACGACGTGTCGGGCTACATGCTCGGCGGGCGCCAGCTGAACCCGGCCGTGGCCTCGCTGTCGGCAGGCGCTTCGGACATGAGCGGCTGGATGCTCATGGGCCTGCCCGGCGCGATCTTCGCCACCGGCATGTCGGAGGCGTGGATCGCCATCGGTCTGATGATCGGGGCCTATTTCAACTATCGCCTGGTGGCGCCGCGGCTGCGCGTCTACACCGAGATCGCCGACGACGCGATCACCATTCCGGACTTCTTCGAGAAGCGCTTTGCGGACCATTCGCGCACGCTGCGCGTGATTTCCGCCGTGGTGATCATCATCTTCTTCACGCTTTACACCTCGGCCGGCGTCGTGTCGGGCGGCAAGCTGTTCGAGGCCTCGTTCGGCCTGGACTACCGCCTCGGCCTGTTCCTGACAGCGGGGGTCGTCGTCGCCTATACCCTGTTCGGCGGCTTCCTGGCGGTGTCCCTCACGGACTTCGTGCAGGGCTGTATCATGTTCGTCGCCCTGATCCTGGTACCGGTGGTGACCATCATGCAGCTGGGCGGGTTCGGCCCGACGGTGGATGCGCTGAGCACGCTGAGTGTGGATGTCGGCGGATGGGAGAAATCCTATCTCTCCATGATCCCGCAGGAGAGTCTCGGCCTCGCCGCGATCGGCATCATCTCCACCATGTCCTGGGGCCTGGGCTATTTCGGCCAGCCGCATATCATCGTGCGCTTCATGGCGGTGCGCTCGCTCAAGGACGTTGCCGTAATGCGCCGCATCGGCATGAGCTGGATGCTGATCACGGTGCTCGGCGCCGTGCTGACCGGTGCTGCCGGCCTCGCCTATGTGAAGAGCCAGAATATCGACGTCGCCGACGGCGTTCCGATCGCCCGCGTGATCGAAGCACCGACCGATGCAACAACGTTCAGCGAGCTGGACAATATCGATACCACCGGCGCCTTCTCGGACGGCGATGTGGTGCTGGGTGACCAGGAGACGATCTTCATCCTGCTTTCCCAGGTGATCTTCCACCCCTATATCGCCGGCTTCCTGCTGGCAGCCATCCTGGCCGCGATCATGAGTACGATCTCGTCCCAGCTGCTGGTGTCGTCGAGCTCACTGACTGAGGATTTCTACAAGATCTTCCTGCGACGGGGCGCCAGCCAGAAAGAGCTGGTTCTGGTGGGACGCCTGTCCGTGCTGGCGGTATCGCTGGTGGCGATCGCGCTGGCCTTCGACCCGGATTCCAACATCCTGAACCTGGTCTCCAACGCCTGGGCCGGTTTCGGTGCTGCCTTCGGCCCGGTCGTCCTGATCAGCCTGTTCTGGCGCGGCATGACCAAGCTGGGTGCGATCGCCGGCATGGTGACCGGGGCCGTCACGGTGCTGGCCTGGATCTACGTCTTCAACCTGTCGGGTGTGATGTACGAGATTGTGCCGGGCTTCATCGCGGCGACGATCGCCATCCTTGTCGTCTCCATGGTGACGAAGGACCCGGAAAGCCACGTCACCGACTATTTCGACGAGATGACCGGCATCCTGAAAAAGGGCGAACTGCCCGGCAAGGAATAGACCGTCCGGTCTCTGGACAGTCACGACAAACAGCAACGGCCGGCGGAGCGATCCGCCGGCCGTTTGCATTGGAACGTCAGCATCAATCAGGTGGGGAAGCGGATCGTGACGCACGCCCCGCCCTGCGCACCCTGTGAACGGGTGAGTTCTCCACCAAGACGCTGTGCCAGAGCCTCCATCAGCGAGGACCCCATGCCCTTTCCGGCACCTTCCGCATAGCCCTTGCCATTGTCGCTGACCGACACGGTCGCCTCGTTCTCGCTGATCCGTTCGAGGCTTACCGTTACCAAACCGGGCTCGGTCATGCCCGGTTCGAACGCGTGCTTGTAGGCGTTTGTCACGGCCTCGGTAATGAACAGAGCAGCGGGAATGGCGATATCGGGATCCAGCTCGACACTATCGGCTTCGACGCGGGTATCGACGTCACAGCCATAAACCGTGCTCGCCTGACGCAGATGGTAGAGCAGCTGCTCGAGGAAAGGCGCCATCTCGACGAACCGCAGATCGTCATTTTCATAGAGCGTCCGGTGTACGAGCGCGAGCGCGTTGATCCGGCCGCCGGCCTCGGACAGAACGCGCCGGGCCTCGGCATCGCTGGTCCGGCGGGCCTGGATATTCAGGAAGCTCATCGTCACCTGGAGATTATTCTTCACCCGGTGATGGATTTCCCGCAGCAGGGCACCGCGCTGTTCCGCTTCGGCCTCAAGCTCGGCCGTCCGGGCTTCGAGATCATTGGCCATGGACGCCATCGTCTCGGCCAGATTACGGATTTCCGCTGGTGCGCGGCTGGCGCGCACGGGCTGCAAACCGAGGCGCCCACTGCCGTAGAGGCGGGCCATGCGGCCGAGATAGGCGAGCCAGCGCAGCACGAAGAAATCAACGGCCAGCGACACGCAAAGCAGCGCCAGCAGCCACATCAGCGATGGGACCAGCACCGTCCCCACAATGTCGAAGCCGGCCCAGCTGCCGAGCAGCAGCGACGGCGCGATCAGAACCAGCTGGATGTCGCGGCCAGCGAGCGGCGCCACCAGAAGCGCGCGGCCGGCCAGGCCGTTCACATTCTCGAGCATGACCGGCTCGCCGGTTTCGCGCACCCGGGCCGGAACACCGTCGGGCAGGCGCGAAATGCGCTCCTCGCGCGGGCCGTCTGGAATATAGGCAAGATTGCCGTCAGCATCGCTCAGGGCCAGGCTGGCCTCCGGCGGCAGTGCCTGCATCTGCAGCAGACTGCGGGCCGGCCGGGTGTCGATATCAACCGCGACTGCGCCGGCAAACTCGCCGTCAGCGGCAAGCCTTCGCGCCACAGTCATCACCGGCCGCTGCACCGTCCACCAGTCCAGATAAACGTCGCTGAAAACCTCGTCCTCGCCCTCGCTCAGCCGCACGAACCAGTCGAGCCCTGCCAGCTGGACGCTGTTGGAATCGATCGTCTCGACCGCAGCACAGACGATGACGCCATCCTGGTCGATCAACTTGATATTGGAGTAGATCGGCTGTGCCGCGCGCACGGCAGCCAGTGTTTCAACGCAGCGACGGCCTGTGAGATTGCCGATATCGGGATAATTGGCCAGCGCGGTGACCACGCCAGACACGCGGTCGAGTTCTCCGGCGAGATCTGCAGACGCCTCGACAAGCGCAGAATGCAGACTTTCGCGCTGCCGGGCGCTTTCCTCGCGGAACTCGATCACGCCCTGCGCGACGGACAGGACAAGGAGCGGGCTCAGGCTGAGCGTCAGAATCGCCAGCAGCTGCAGGCGCAGACCGCGTCCCTGCTCCCGCCCCCCGTCGGATTTCGCGCTCCCGGTCAGCCGGCCGACTGGCATTCGGATATCTGCTCAAGCTCATTGAGAATAGTGTCCAGCGCGTCAGACGCCGAAACGCCGTCCTCGCCGCCGGCCAGGGCCGGGCCTTTCTCGAGCACTTCAAGCAACCTGGCACGGGCACGATTGACCCGGCTCTTCATGGTCCCTACCGCACAGCCGCAGATATCAGCCGCCTCCTGATAGGCGTAGCCGCCCGCACCGACGAGCAGAAGGGCTTCGCGATGCTCGGCCGACAATTCATCGAGCGCCCGGCGCACATCGTCCAGCGCCAGCACGTTATCCTGGTCGACTGCCGCCGGCAGCGTTTCACGCGCTGTTTCCTCGTCCAGCTGGACCTGGCGCCAGGAGCGCCGCTTGTCGGAATAGAACTGGTTGCGCACGATCGTGAGCACCCAGGCCTTGAAATTGGTGTTGGCGCGAAACTGGTGACGCCTGTGCCAGGCGCGCAGCATGGCATCCTGGGCCAGATCGTCAGCCGCGGTCGCATCGCCGGTGAGGCCGCGTGCAAACGCACGCATGTGCGGAATCATGTCATGGAGCAGGGCCTTGAACTCGGTCTCTGGCACCTGCTCGACCGGATTGCCATCAGCCATCCGACACCCCCTGTTCCGCCTTGTCTGCCGTCTTGCCGGCAGGCTCGGCAGCGTCGTCGCCGGCATCGTCCAGCGCGCTGAGGAGTGCTTCGAAATCGTCCGGGACACCTTCGTCCAGAACGCTGTCATACATGTCCCGCAACCGGCGCCCGATGAGTTGCTGCCGCGACCGCGCTGTGTCGGCGTCGACGGATCTGGGCGGGCGGGAATCTGAAGAATCGTCTCTCATGATTTCCATGTTTTCAATGCCGCACGCTTTTACAAGCCTAACACGAACCGGCGAAAAAACACCGTCTCGACGGAGGAAACGCCCCAAGCTGCAATGGGTTCCATCTTTTTTCTGGAACACTGGAACCGCACACGCGCGAATGCGTTATGTATGATGCTGGACTGTTGATTATCGGAGGGACGAGGGCCAGATGCCGTTCTCGGAAAACGTAAAACCCCATATTCCCTATCTGCGGCGCTATGCGCGCCTGCTGACAGGTGATCAAAGGTCGGGCGATGCCATTGTGCGTGCCGCTCTGGAAGCTGCGGTCGCCGGCGTCACGCCGATCAACCGCGACCTGCCCCCGCGGGTCTCGCTCTACAAGCTGTTCCACGACAACTGGAAACAGGACACCATTGCGCCGGCCGGCGGAAGCGCCGCCCAGGAACGCCTCACGCGCATCCCGACCCAGGCTCGCCAAGCTCTTCTGCTCACAGCCGTCGAGGGCTTTTCGGTACGCGATGCAGCGATCATCCTTTCGCTTTCGACCGACGATGTCGACCGGCTGGCTGTGGAGGCGCAAGGCGCGATCGAGGAGGGTCTGCGCACGCGTGTGCTGATCATCGAGGACGAGCCGGTTGTAGCCCTCGATATCGAGGCAATCGTCGCCGAGGGCGGCCACGAGATTGTCGGCATTGCCCGGACCCGTCAGGAAGCCGTCGATCTCTATCGCACCAATGATGTGGAACTGGTCCTGGCCGATATCCAGCTGGCGGACGGCTCTTCCGGCATTGATGCGGTCAATGACATTCTCGCTGAGTCCGAAGTGCCGGTGATCTTCATTACCGCCTATCCGGAGCGCCTGCTGACGGGTGAGCGGCCGGAACCGACCTATCTCATCACCAAGCCCTTCATGCCGGAAACGGTTGCGGCGACGATCGGCCAGGTCCTGTTCTTCTTCGAGCCGGCCGAACCCGCACCGGCACAGTAGCGACAGCGCTTTTTGAACTCTACTTGCGGGAGGCTCGCCCCGGGCCTCCCGCTGCTGCATTCAGCTGAGCTGAACGAGCAACAGGATCACCGAAAGGCTGAACAGGGTCAGATAGATCGCGACCCGCGACGGTGTTTCTCCGGGCTTCATCCTTGCCTCCGTGGTCTTTGTTTTATCAAGGCATTAGATCAACGCGCCGGTCCTGCTTCTGTTCCGCACAAGCTCTCCGGATTTCCTTGTATTACAGGCGATCCGGGGATTCTGCGTCACACCCGCCCCGCACAAATGAAAACGCCCGCCTCTTTCGAGACGGGCGTTTCGCAACGTACCGGGAACCGGATCAGCCGTTGTACGGCTCGGTTTCCGTGTCGTCCTCATCGGTCGACGCATCGTCGATGCCGTCTTCCGGGTTCGCCATCTTCCAGGTGTCGAACTCGTCTTCATTGAGTTCGCCATCGGCGTCGGCGTCATAGGCGTCGAAGCCCTCGGAGGTCACGTCCGGTGCGATGGCCTGGACTTCGGCGAGGCTCAGGCCACCGCTCATATCCGTGTCGGCATCAGCGAAGGTGGTATCCTGGGCAAAAACCGGAGCGGCCAGACCAAGGGCAGCGACGGAAGCGATCAGAACAGTCTTTTTCATCTAGGTCTCTCCATTGTTGACCGGTGCTACGGGCCGGAACCGGGGGGAGCTTGTGGCCCGTGCACTTCATCAACGCACCGGCCCCGACTTCGATCCATCGCCGGATGCGAAATTTCGCAGGAATCGTCATGACGGATCCGCGGCATGCTGGATTTGCAGGCCTGCACCCGGTATCGCTCGCATCGTGATAAAAAGAAGCAGGAGCCTCCCATGAGTTCACTGACCGGACGCGTGGCCGTCGTCACCGGCGCATCCAGCGGTCTCGGCCGCCGCTTTGCGCATCTTCTCAGCGATGCCGGTGCCTCGGTTGCCCTGATGGCCCGTCGCGAGGATCGGCTTGCCAGCGAAGTCGACGCCATCGTGGAAAAGGGCGGCAAGGCCATCGCTCTGCCCCTCGACGTCGTCGACGCGGAGGCCATCGGTCCGGCGCTCGACAAGGCGCAGGACGCACTCGGCCCGATCTCGATCATGGTGAACAATGCCGGCGTCGGCGGCGATGGAGCCGCGCTGACCATGCCGGTAGAGCGCTTCGACAATACGTTCGACGTCAATGTGCGCGGCGTTTTCTATGGCGCGCGCGAGGCCGCCAGCCGCATGATCGATAGCGGCGTCGCCGAACGCGAGGAGGCACGGATCATCAATATCGCCTCCATGGCGGCCTTTGCGACCCTGCCCGGCCTGTCAGTCTATTGCGCGTCCAAGGCGGCCGTCGTGGCGATGACCAAGAATCTCGCACGCGAGTGGTCGAAACACCGCATCGGCGTCAATGCGATCTGCCCGGGCTATATCGAAACCGAGATCAATTCGGACTGGTTCGCCTCGGAGGGCGGCCAGCGCCAGATCCAGGGGTTTCCGCGCCGCCGCCTGATGGACGCCTCCTCACTCGATGCGACCTTCATGATGCTCGCCGGCGACGGCTCGCGTTTCATGACCGGGACCGCCATCACGATCGACGACGGCCAGACGCTCTGACACCCCGCCCGGCACCTCACTGATGGCGGATGGAACTCCTTTGGATTGCGCGCGTTGGTTTAGTGGACCAATCAGAAGGAGAGTTGGGTATGAAATCGAGTCATTGGCTTGTTCTGCTGTCCGCCGCCGGCATTCTGGCTGCCTGTTCCGACGGGCCGGCCGAAAACGCCGGTGAGGACGTCGATTCCGCGATCGAGGACGTGACGGGTGAAGATACCGACGCGTTCGAGGAAGCCGGCGAAAGCGTCGACGAAACCACCGAAGACGTGGACGACGAGCCGCAACGCTTCTAGAGCGACCGCCACGCTAGGAGATCGGCCGGGCCAGAAGGGTGTTCACACGCCCTTCGAACGCCCGGCCGACCCGTATTTCAGTACCGTTGTTCAGACGCAGCATCTTGCTGCCTGTCGGCGTTGCCGCCGTCCGGGCGACGCGGCGCAGATTGACGATCGCCGACCGGTGTACCCGGGCAAACTGGCAATCCCCCAGCGTCTTTTCCATCGACGCCATCGTAGCACGCATCAGCCAGGACCGGTCCCCGGCATGGATGCGTACATAGTCGCCTTCGGCCTCGATCCAGTCGATCCGGTTCTTTTCCAGACGCGTGCGGCCATTTCGGTCGCGTATCCACAGATCGCTGTGCCCGTCCCCGCCCGTTCCCCGCAAAGACTGAAGCAGCGCTTCCAGCTCGTCCGCCCGCGCCGTTGCATCGCGGCCGGCCAGCTGTGACCGCGCCCGCCCGAGGGCCTCGTCCAGCCGCTCCATCTCGACCGGTTTCAGCAGATAATCGATGGCCGCAGCCTCGAAGGCCTTCACGGCGTGGGCCTCGTAGGCAGTCACGAAGATGATCTCCGGCCGCACGGTCTGCGACAGGATGGAGGCTATCTCGAAACCGTCGAGCTGCGGCATCTGGATATCGAGAAAGACAACGTCCGGCTTGAGGTCCCGCGCGACTTTCGCGGCCGCGTGACCGTCCCGGACCGCGGCAACAACCTCGACCCAGGGCCGCCGCGACAGCAGGATTTCCAGCCGGCGCAGGGCCAGCGGTTCGTCATCGACCAGAAGTACGCGCATCGCTCTCCTCCCCTCGTGCCGGCGGTTCCATGCCCTGCGGCCATTGCAGCGGCATCGTGATCACAGCCTCGAATCCGCCTTCCGGCCGCGGGCCCGCCTCCAGCCGGCCGGCCGCACCATAAAGAACGGCCAGACGGGCCCGGATATTGGCGAGCCCGACACCGCCGCCGCTATAGGCGCGGGTCGCGACAGCGCCGGCACCGGAATCCGTCACCCGCAGCTCCAGCGCCGTCGCAGAGATGGCGCGGGCCGCAATCCGCACCCGGACCGGGCGGGTCGTCTGCGACACGGCGTATTTGACAGCGTTTTCAAGCAGGGGCTGCAGGATCATCGTCGGAACCAGCGCCTCCTCGACATCCGGCTCGAAATCGACCGCGACCTCCAGACGGTCAGCGAACCGTGTCTGCTCGATTTCGAGATAGAGCTGCTGGGCATCGATCTCCCGGTGCAGCGGCACACGGTCATCCGGTGCGGCATCCAGGGTAAAGCGCAGGAATTTGGACAATTGCGTGAGCATCGTGTCCGCCTCGTTCGCCCGCTCGTCGAGCAGAAGCGAGGAGATCGCATTGAGCGTGTTGAACAGGAAATGCGGATTGAGCTGGAAGCGCAGCATCTTCAGCTGCGATTCCTGGGCCAGCATGATCGATTTGTAGAGCTGGCGCTCCTGCGTGCGCAGGCGCTTGGCAGCATCGAGCGCGAGATAGAATCCGACCCAGCCGACAAAGACCGGAAAATTCAGGAACATCCAGCGAGGTGCGAAATAGAGCAGGAATGACAGCCCGGTATCCATCGGCTCGCCATTGCGCAGCGGCGGATCGCCGGGCAGGACCTGATAATAGGAAAACCAGATGGCGCAGATGTAGATCACCGTCAGAATGATCGCGACACCCAACGCCAGTGCGGCGCGCCGGTAGAGCGGCCAGAGCCGGGTCGGTTTGAGAACAAGGAAATGGGCCAGGGAGGACGCAGTCATGCCGATCCCCTCGGCAAGCGCCACGCGCCAGGCAGTGCCGATGCTGTCGCCGCCATTAACCAGATTGGCCGTCGAGAACACCATCATGGCGGTCCAGAACACGCCCTGGAAGGTCCAGAACCAGCGGGCATTCAGCCCGTCCCAGAGCTCGGCCCGTGCGAACAGGCGCGCGCGTATCCACTCCTGCTCATCATCGGCCTCCGGCACCCCGCCGGACGCTGCACGCCCCTGGTCGAGCAACAGATAGAAACCGCCATAGGCGGCAAATACCCAGTAGTGGACCAGCATGATGCGCAGCATGCGTTCGGTGTCACTGCCGGGCGCTTCGGGGTGCGGCAGAAGCGGTCCGATCAGCACCAGAACGACCGCGGAATAGATCGCCACGCCCACCAGGGCGAGCGCCACCGCGAGCGCAAGGCGCGCGGCCGGGCCCCAGCGGCGCACCTCGGACAAGGCCAGCGCCATGCCGACCGACAGGGCGGCGCCCACCACATCGCTCAGCAATGGCCGCCACGCCGTCGCGACAGACCCGCCAAAAGCGTCCCAGCCATAGGCCAGCGTCACCAGGCTGAAACAGCCCCAGAAGATTCCCGTGAAGATGAGCAATCCGCGCAATCCCAGCGCCGTGCTCGGTGCATCGCGGTGCGCGGCTGGAACAAACGCGGTCTCGATATCCCTCTGCATCACGCCAGTATATGCAGGACCACCGCCTTGCTGGAAATGTCCGTCAATGCCGCTGGTCGTGCTTTTCAGGTCGTTCACCGAAGAATTGCGGACTTTTCGCCGTTACCAGAGCCGTTAATCGTAAATTTTGGCGGCGCTATCGCTTGCACGCAGGTCCAAACCGCGCGGGCCGGGCCACCCCCTCCTCCACGGCCGCACAGACCACTCTGACGACGGCCTCCGGTCCGCACGGGCTCCGTTCGCATATGCTGTCAGGACCGGCGTATAAAATATCGAGCATAAATTGCGCCTTGCCCCTAGCCGAACCATGGAATGCTCTGTTAAAACTTCCTTAATGGGGCAAGCGAACGGGATGTCCATGAAACGCCAGTTTTTGAGCGGTGCCGCTGCAACCGCGCTCGTCGTGTCTTCCGCAATCTTCAGCCAGGGCGCTCTGGCGCAGGAAACCGCAGCTCAGGGGCCTGTCCGGGCGATGGGCGGGGACATCAATCCCTTCGGTGGGGACATCAATCCCTTCGGCGGCGACATCAATCCCTTTG
This sequence comes from Maricaulis sp. ABE4_448, assembly GCF_056160825.1. Classification (NCBI taxonomy): domain Bacteria; kingdom Pseudomonadati; phylum Pseudomonadota; class Alphaproteobacteria; order Maricaulales; family Maricaulaceae; genus Maricaulis; species Maricaulis sp. ABE4_448. The sequence goes on along the minus strand of NZ_JBSWXX010000004.1, from coordinate 163,394 downwards.
GCGGGGACATCAATCCCTTTGGTGGGGACATCAATCCCTTCGGTGGGGACATCAATCCCTTCGGTGGGGACATCAATCCCTTCGGTGGGGACATCAATCCCTTCGGCGGCGACATCAATCCCTTCGGTGGCGACATCAATCCCTTCGGTGGCGACATCAATCCGTTCGGTGGCGACATCAATCCGTTCGGTGGCGACATCAATCCCTTCGGCGGGGACATCAATCCGTTCCAGGCGTCCCAGAGCCCGTTCTACGGTTTCGTCAGCCCCTTCTGGGGCAATGTCGAGCCCTATTGGGGTGACATCAATCCCTTTGGTGGCGATATCAACCCCTTTGGTGGCGACATCAATCCGTTCGGTGGGGACATCAATCCCTTTGGCGGGGACATCAATCCGTTCTGGGGCGATCTTTCGACCGTAGGCGGCGACATCAATCCCTTTGGCGGAGACATCAACCCCTTCGGTGGCGACATCAATCCGTTCTGGGAAACCGCCGGCGGTGTCTGGGGCGTGATGAATCTCGGCTGGGACCAGATCGATCCGGAAACTGGCGACTACCAGCCGATCGCCGACGGTCTCAACCTGATCTTCGATGAAGCCGAAAACGTCTTCGGCGAGGCTATCCAGAGCGCGACCGGAAAGTCGATGAACGACGCTTTCCTCAACACGCTGCTCAATGATTTCGGTATCGACCCGGCCAATCCGGCCTCTCTGGCGAGCATGGATGCTGCAGACCGGTCCGAGTTTTTCCTGACCTTCTACGACAATCTGATGTCCTATACCGGCATCGACCATGTCGATCACTGGATGGCCGCGACCAACTGGTACCCGGCGCTGTCTCAGATGTATGGCGGCGGCGATCGCGTCCGCATCGGCCTGATGGACTTCTCGACGCGGTCGGGCGACGGCTATTTCCAGCTCGGCCAGGGCGATTTCGGCTCACGTGACTTCCATCACGGTGCGGCAGTCCGCAGCCTGATCAACGCCCCCCTCGACGGCCGCGGCGTGATGGGTGTGGCCCAGGACGCCCGCCTGATCTCCTTTGACCCGTATGACGACACCCAGACCACGGACTGGGGCATGGTCGAACTGGGGATGAACTATCTCGCCCTGATGCAGACGGACATTGTGAACCTGTCCATGGGCGTGTCCGGCTGGACGCTGGCACCGGAATGGGAGCGTGTCTTCACGAGCCCCTTCGTGCGCCTGTTCGGCGACGACACACTTTTCGTTCTGGCCGCCGGAAATGACGGCACCGCCCAGAGCGCCGATGTGAACTGGACCGGTGTCAACACCGTCGACAATCTCCTGATTGTCGGCTCTGTCGATCCTGGCGGTCACATCTCCAGCTTCTCCAACCGTCCGGGCGATGCCTGCCTGACGGTGCAGGGCAGCTGCCAGCCCGGCCATCGCCTGATGGACCGCTTCCTGGTCGCACCGGGCGAGCTGATCCTCGTCGATGATGGCGATGGCGGTGTGATCCGCGTGTCCGGCACGTCTTTCGCTGCACCGCTCGTTTCCGGCGCCGCCGCGCTGGTTAAGGGGCATTGGGGCTGGCTGGAAGGCGCCGATCTTGCCGATGTCCTGCTGCAATCTGCCACCGACCTCGGCGATGAGGGCGTCGACGCCGTCTACGGCCACGGCCTTCTGAACGTGGCTGGCGCCATGGCGCCCATCAATGCCGGCGATCTCTACGTCGTCGACCGCCGCGGCCGCCAGGTTTCGGCCAGCGACGTGATGATTGATGGCGGCCGCCTGCGTTTCCGCTACGGTTCCAGCGACACCGTCGTGCTGTTCGAGAACGTCAACGACACCTTCCGCGATTTCGAGATCTCTGTGGACGCGCTGACGGCTGGCTCCAGCCTGTCGGACAATGTCTCCAGCATCTATGCCGAAACCTATATCTACGAGCGCACGACCGGCAGCTCCGGCGCGAGCTTTACCGATGCCGGCATGATGGACCGCCCGGTCCTGCGCCGCGGCAATCTGGAAGTGACGGCCTTTGCCGGCGCCACCGATCTGCAGGGCCGCGGCCTGTCGCGCGAGCTGGGCTTCCAGACCGGCCTGCGCTTTGCCGACCGCAGCACGGGCCGCGATGTCATGCTGGGCGTTGGCGAAGGCGCGCTTGCCCTGACGGGGAATGACGGGTTCGGCCTGTTCTCCGATCACCGTCCGGAGACCGGCGGCGTGAACCCGGTGCTCGGCTTCGCATCGGGCGGCATCTTCGCCGCCAGCGGCTTCCAGCTCTCGGAGCGGACGCGCCTGACAGTCGGCTCAACGATGAATCACGAAGAGCGGACCTATCTGATCCCCGGCACGGGCGAGGAGCGGCCGCTGCATGATGGCTTGGCCGCCTATCAGGCGATGGCGCTGAACGTGGCGATCGAACATCGCCTGTCGGACACAACCACCCTGCACGGTGCGGTGACGCAGCTGCACGAGAGCACCGGTCTGCTGGGCGCCCAGGGCACGGGACCGCTGGACTTCTCCGGCGGCGCCGATACCAGCGCCTTCTCCATGGGTGTGGACACAGAACTCACGCCGCGCCTTCGTCTGAGTGCCTCGACAACGGCCGCCGTGACCCGTCAGACTGCGTTCGACAGCGGCCTTCTGGATCTCGACGACAATATCGTCTCGACGGCCGCGCAAATGAGCATCCAGTATTCCGGCATCGCCGGTGAGGCCGACGCCATCCGCGTCAGCCTGATGCAGCCGCTGCACGTGGAGACGGGTTCCCTGCGTTACACGGCAGCCCGTGTGACCGACCGGGAAACCGGGGCGCTGGGCTTTGACAGCCAGGTGTGGGAACTGGGTGGCGAGCGTCCGCTCTATACCGAATTCCTGTATTCCACACCGCTGCCCGCCATCCAGGGCGAAGCCAGCCTGTTCGCCCGCCAGCAGGTCGCCGGCAATGCCTTTGACCGGGCCCGGAACGATCTGGCCGCCGGCGCCAGCTTCCGCATGCGGTTCTAAACACCATTGCCGCCCACCGGCGGACATGATTTGCAATACCGATCAAGGCCCTTTCGCAATCGCGAAGGGGCTTTGGTTTATATTAACTTGCATACCCTAACTTCTGGCGAGGTGGACCTGCCGAGTTGGGGAGGCAAGTGAATCAATGCAGCGGCTAATCCTGGCGATTGCAGGCGTGTGTCTGCTGCTCGGTGCAGTGTGCGGACCCGCGTCCGGTCTGACCCGCACCGACGAAGCCCCGCCCGCAAGCAGCTATCGTCAGGCCGTTGAATCGGCCCAGGCGGTCATGATGGCCTCGCCGCAGGAAGCGCTTGAGCGTGCCCGCACCGCCGAAGCCCTGATCCCCACCATCACCGATTTCACCGATCCGGCCACGGCCCAGGCAACCGTCTGGTGGCTCCAGGCAGAAGCCCTTCTGCGCCTGGCCCGGTTCGAGGACGCCCTGCCCGTTGCCACCCGTGCACTCGAGGCGCTGGGCGAAAATCCGCCGAACAGCAAGCTTCACGCGGATATCCTGACCGCGCTCGGCCGCATCAACAAGATGCTCGGCGGCCATGGCGAGGCGCTGGAAAACTACCAGAACGCCTATGACATTTACCGCGATATCGGCGAACCACGCAGCGAATCCATCACCCTGCAGGGCATTGCCTCGCTCTATACCGATGCGCGCCAGTATGAGCGCGCGGTCGAGTATTTCCGTCATGCGCTGGAACGCTATCAGGACCCGGCGCTCGGCCTGTCGGCCAACAATAACATCGCCAATGCGCTGACCCAGCTGGAACGTTATGACGAGGCCGAACTGGCCTTCGAAGCGGCGCTGACACTGGCCCGCGACATGGAGAGCGCTTCGCTGGAGGCGCGCATCCTGGAAAACCTGGCGATCATGCAGGCCGAGGCCGGTTATTTTGATGACGCCAGCGCCAGTATCGACCTGGCCTTCGAGCGCGTCAGCGACATGCCGGATCTGGAATGGACGCGCTTCTTCTGGGGCGTGCGCTCCCAGATTGCCTATGCCCGCGGCGATATCTCGACCGCCATCCGGCACATGGAACGCGTGTTCGACGGCCGTGACCTGACAACCACCACGCAGGCCTACATCACCTATCACGAGATGGCGGCCCGGCTGTACGAATCCGAGGGCGACTGGCGCGATGCCATGGCACACCTGCGTGCCTTCAAACGCCTTGATGACGACCGCGCGCAGTTTGCCACATCGGCCAATACGGCGCTGATCAATGCCCAGTTCGATTTCGCGATCCAGGAAATGGAGATCGACCGGCTGCGGATCGAAGGCCTGCAGCGCGAGCTCGCCCTGCAAAGCTCGCGTGCCAGCCAGCGCGTGATCATCGCGACGGCGGCACTGGCCCTGGTGCTGATGCTGCTGATCGTCGCCGTCGTGCGGCAGCGCTCGGCCAAGGAGCGCGCACGCATCCTGGCCCGCACGCTGTACGAGGATTCCCAGACCGGCCTGCCATCACGCGCCGCACTCGAGCGCAGCCTGGCCGAACGGGCCGTACGCTCGGACGTGCCGCCGAATGTCATCGCCCTGCAGCTCAATCGCCGCAAGCATCTGGAAAGCGTCCTGGGCTTCACCAAATTCGCCGAGATCCAGGCCCGCATGGCCGCCCGCCTGCGCGAGATCGAGCCGGTCGACACGGTCTACAGCATCTCGCCCGGCATGCTGGGCATTCTGGCGACCTGCCAAACCGCAGAAGACGCCCTGGCGCTGGCCCGGACCTGTGTCGAGCGGCTGGCCGAGCCTGTCCGGATTGCGGATCTGGATATCGATGTCTCGGTCCGCGGCGGTGTCGGGATCGGCGACGATCCGGAATTGTGCATCCGCCACGCCACGATTGCCGTCCACCAGGCGCAGCAGCATCGCGAGACTGCAGCCCTGTTCGACGCGGGCCAATACGGCGATCCGTCGCGCAATCTGACCCTGATGACCCGCATGCTCCAGGCGACCCGCGCGGGCGATATGAGCATGCACTACCAGCCCAAGCTCAATCTGCGCACCGGCCGCTACCAGTCCGCCGAAGCGCTGTGCCGCTGGTTCGATCCGCAGCAGGGCTTCATCCCGCCGTCGGCCTTTATCCATCAGGCCGAGGAGATGGGGCATATCCGCGCGCTCACCGAATGGGCGATCCAGCGGGTGATCGACGACCAGCGGCGGTTTACCGAAGCCGGTCACGATATCTGCGTTGCGACTAATATTTCCGGCGCACTCGTTTGCGATACGGATTTCGTCAATATCGCCCTCGACCTGATCAAGACCGCCGCCGGCCGGATCACGTTCGAGATCACGGAAACCGCCGTGATGGATGATCCGGAGCTGGCGATCGCCAACCTGAACCGCATCAATGAGGCGGGCGTGCGCCTGTCGATCGACGATTATGGTTCGGGCCTGTCATCGCTGGCCTATCTGCGCACGCTTCCGGCGCGCGAACTGAAGCTCGACCGCGCCTTCGTGCAGCATGTCGCCACATCGGAACGCGACCGGATGGTGGTGAAGTCGACCGTCGACCTCGCGCACAATCTCGGCCTCGATCTCGTCGCCGAAGGCGTCGAGGACGATGCGGGCCTGGCGATCGTGAAACTGCTGGGCTGTGACTGGGCACAGGGCTTCGGCCTGTCCAAGCCGCTGCCGGTGCCGGAACTGGTGGCCTTCCTCGATGCCGCGAAGGCGGCGGGCGCCGTCGACCTGCCGGCCCCCACCTTCACCCCGCGCCAGATCGGCACGCGTTAGTTCTCGTCATCCTCCGGATCGACCGGGAGCGGCTGCCACTCATAGGCCTCCTCGCGACCCAGATGCCGGGCATACCAGTCCAGTTCCGCATTGATCCGGAACAGGCGGTGCGACAGGTCCGAGAAGGAATGCCCCTCGCCCGGCGCCAGATAGAGCCGCGTCTCGACACCCAGATTGCGCAGCGCCTGGTAGAGCATGATCGATTGTGACGGGTGCACCCGCTCATCATCCTCGCCGGCAAAGATCAGCGTCGGCGTGGTCACGCGATAGAGATCCCGCAGCAGGGATTGCGGCTGGAACACGGTTTCCAGCGCCCCCTCGGCCCAGGCATCGGCGCCGAACAGGAGACGGCGGGCCTGGCGGGTATCGCTGGTGAGATGGTGCGCCGCCCAGTCAACCGCGCTGGCTCCGGACGAGGCCGCGCGGAAGCGGTCCGTCGTGGTGATCAGCCGGTTGGTCATGTGACCGCCGGCGCTCCAGCCGGACATGATCAGCTGCTCCGGGTCGGCGCGGCCCGTCTCCACCAGATAGTCGACCCCGCTCATCACATCCCGGTCGGCATGGGCGAAATAGGTGCCGTGCATGGCCTGCATGAAGGCGTCGCCATAGCCGGTGCCGCCGCGATAATTCACCCACAGCACGCCATAACCCTGCGCCGTCATCACCGGCACATAGCGCCCCCATTTCCACAGGCCGAACTCATCCGCCGAGCGCGGCCCGCCATGCGCCTGCACCACCAGGGGCGGTGGGCCGTCGCCGGTGTGGACGAGCGGCGGGAAGTAGAAGCCCTCGATCACCTGACCGTCATGACTGTTCCAGCGGATCAGCTGCTGTTCGGGCAGGTGATAGGGCGCGACGGTGGCGGCGCCGATCGTCGTCAGGCGGGTTTCCGCCCCATCGGCCGTGATCCGCCAGAGATCGCCATTCGTCGTCGGCGTCTCGAACAGGGCGACAACATTGCCCGCCGCATCCAGCGACCAGTCGGCCAGATGCCGGTCGTGCAGCGAGAGTTCCGTCACCGCGCCGGTTTCCGCATCGATGCGCACCAGGCCGGAACGCACACCCGCCTGCACCGCCACAACCAGCGTCTCGCCATCGGGCAGCCAGGCCATGCCGTCGACTTCGAAATCGGCACCATCGGTCAGGATCCGGCTCTCATTGGTCTCCAGATCGATGACGATGAGATTGTTCTGCACATAGTCCAGCCCGGCACCGCTGACGCGGGCCTTGTAGGCAATCCGCCGGCCGTCGGGCGACAGGCTGGCATTGCTTTCCATCCAGGTGTTGACGGTGATCCGGCGGAACTGGCCGCCCGGTTCGGGCGTCTCGCTGATCCACAGCTCGCTGTCATAGGCGGAGTCCAGATCGGCGGCCGGCGCGATCCGGATCAGCACGGCGCCACTGGCAGCGACATCATAGCTGCGCACCGACCAGTCCCCCTGTGTCATGCGCTCGCGCGCGCCGCTCTCCACATCGACCCGCCAGAGATGGCGGTGCCGCGTGGTCTCGAAATAGGGCTCGATCAGCTCGATCCGGTCACGCCGGTCGCGCTGTTCGTCGCTGAGATCGTCGGTCGCCAGGTAGTAGATGAACTGCCCGTCCGGCGACCAGGACATGCTCTGCACGGAGGTGGGATGCCGGGTCAGCCGGCGCAGATCGCTGCCATCGGCATTGGCCAGAAAGACCTCGTCTTCCTTGCGTCCTTCGGGCGGCTGGTCCGCCGCCAGCATCCGGCCGTCCGGCGAGAAGGCCACCGTATCGGCCTCGTCGAAACCGGACAGATAGGTCAGCTGGCCGGATGCGATATCAAGCACCCAGTACCGGTCGGCCCGTTCATCCTCGGCCCAGTCGGCATGGGTCAGCGTGACAATGGCGCGCCGGCCGTCATCGGCGAGCGAGACCTCGCCGATACTGCGAAGCGCCACCATATCAACCGGTGTCATATACCGGGCGGCAACCGGGATGTCCGGCCGGGCATCCTGAGTTGCGGGGGCGAGGTCTTCAGCGAACGCCGGATGCAGGGGCGCGCTCGCGGCCAGCATCGCGGCCACGGTGGAAAAAGCGAATTGGCGGAACATGGTATCCTCGCAGCGCCTTGCCGGCGCCGTCCAGTCAAAGCGTTGAAAAAGTGCCCGGCACCCTGCCCTGCCATAAAGACAGGACAGCGTGCCGGGCCCAATCGTCTCGGAGGAAGAGACTTAGAAGCGGGAACGCAGGCCGACGTAGAACTGGCGTCCGATCGGATCGTTCTGCGGACCCTTCAGGTTGGACTGGCTGCCCGAGTTGAAATTGCTGGGCAGGAAGGTGCCGTAATCGTCGAACAGATTGGTCACACCGGCATAGACCGTGGTGCGGTAATCGTCACCGAAGCGGTAGCGGGCATAGATGTTCGACACGAAGCGGTCGTCGGCCTCGAAATAATAGGGATCGCTGGGATCCACATCGAGATCGTCGATACCGCCGGACTCGTAGTTCAGCGTATAGCTGGCATAGAAGTCGCCGCGGCTCCAGAACAGGCGGGCCCGGGCCTCGTGTGTCGGATCGTACATGGAACCGTTGGAGTCCTCGCGCACCGGCGTACCGGCTTCACCGATGAACTCGAACTCGTCGGCCAGCGAGCGCGAATAGCGCAGGTCGAGACCGAATTCGCCCGGCACCGACGGCACTTCGAAGTCCCAGAGCACGGAGACGTCGATGCCTTCGGCAAGCAGCTCGTTGAGGTTTTCCTGGCGGTTGATCACCTCGATCACCCGGCCGTTCGACGTGTCGCGTGTGACGACATTGCAGAAGCGGTTGTTCGGGAAGTTCGGCGAGCCGTAGCACAGATCGACCGTGGTCTGGGTCGACACCGAGCCGATCGCATCCTCGACCTTGATATTGTAGTAGTCGACGATGAAGACGAGATCTTCGGCAAAGGCCGGCGACCAGACGGCACCGATGGTGAAGGTGTCGGCGGTTTCCTCGGTCAGCGTGTTATTGCCGGCATTCGGAGCATTGACCGAACCGTCGAATTCGAAGGCCTCGCCGGCATTGTCCGGATCGGCAAAGAAGGCCTGGATACCCGGCTGGCTCAGGCAGTTGGCGGAGATCACGGACGGATCGAAATCCGTGCCCGGCGGCGCCGTGATACCCGAACCGTCCGGCATCAGGCCATCGCACGGATCGCGCAGATCATCGGCGTCCTGGCGCGGCGCCGAGTAGAACTCCGTGATTGTGGGTGCACGTTGCGAGCGCGAATACTGCGTGCGGAAACGCAGCGTGTCGGTCGGTTCCCAGTAGCCGCCCACATTGTAGGACGAGATCGTGCCGATCGTTGAGTAGTCGGCCACGCGCGCCGCGAGCTGTGCGGTGACAGTTTCCAGCAGCGGGATCTCGACCTCGGCAAACGCCTCGACCACGTCGAAGCTGGCTTCGATTTCCGGAATCACCGACAGGCTGGTGGTCTCTTCCAGGATGATCGCGTCGACATTCGTGTCCTGGGTTTCTTCACGCCATTCCAGACCGAAGGCGGCGGCAACCGAACCGGCCGGGGCCTCGAACAGGACGCCGTCCATCGAGCCGCCGATCACGGTCTGCTCGCGGATCTGCTGGACGTGGCCGTCGATACGGATGTAGTCGGCCATTTCCGGCGTGATCGAACCCTCACCGAAAATGTTCAGCGGGATACAGCCATCGGCACGGGCGCCTGCATCGGCACACTGATAGCCGCCGGCCCCGTCTGACTCGACATCCAGCGCATAGCGGATGTTGAGATAATTCAGGTTGTTGCCCTGGATCTGGTTCTGTTCGAACCGACCATAGGTGGCAAAGGCATTCCACTGCCAGGTGTTTCCGATCTCACCGGTCAGGCCGGTCGCCAGGCGCAGTGTTTCGCGTTCATTGTCACGGGTCTCCTGCCCCACTTCGACAAAACGGCGATACCAGCTGACAGAGCCAATGCGTGTTTCTTCGACGGCCGCGGGAATGAAAGGATGATCGCTCGCAATCTGGCCGATATCGAACGAATTGCCGATCGGGCCGATATCCGTGGAATAGATCGCGGACTCGTAAGAGCCCTCATAGAGGCTGTCCACGCGCGACCAGAGCACATCGCCGAAAACTTCCAGGCGCGGCGTCAGCTCGTAACGGCCGCGGGCGGCGGCGGTATAGGCCGTAACTTCCGGCGACAGGGTGCGTCCGGGGCGATAATTCCAGCCATCCAGCGCGGTCTCGAACCCGACAGCCGGATCGCGGCCATCGGCCGGCGCGAGCGATTTGTCATTGTACCAGACGCCGTCGACATTCCAGGCGTCGTCGGACTCGAAACGGCCGCCGGGAATATAGGAGGTCAGGGAGTAGTCATTATACTCGCCATTGCCCGACCAGTCGTCGGTGCGCAGCGAGTCGGGGCGGGTCTCGTCGGCATAGACCGGTGTTTCATGGTCATAGCTCAGCGCCACCATGATATTGCCGCGGTCATTGTCGAAATTGCGGCCCATGGTGAGTTCGAGCGTGGTTTCCTGTTCGCCGCTCGCATCGGCCCAGCCATAGCGGGCCTCGACCTCGACGCCTTCCATATTGCGCTCGAGAATGATGTTGGCCACACCGGCAATGGCGTCGGAGCCATAGATTGCCGAGGCGCCGCCCGTGGTGACTTCGATCGAGTCGACAAAGCCGGCCGGAATGGTCTGCAGGCTGACGCGTTCGCCATTGCCCGAATTCGAGACGGCGCGGCGGCCGTCGATCAGGACCAGCGTCCGCTCGGAGCCCAAGCCCCGCAGATTGATGGTCGAGAGACCGGAATTCTGGATGCTCAGATCGGTGCTTTCCGGCGACAGGCTGGAATCGACACCCGGGATGTCGACCAGGATTTCACCGACATCGACCGTGCCGGACTCGTCGATATCGTCCGTCGTAAAGATCTGGGTCGGGATCGCCGTGGTCGCGTTGGAGCGCCGGATGCGCGAGCCGGTGACCACGATCGTGTCTTCGCCGGACGCCTGCGGGTCGGCCGAAGCGTCCTGCGCGACAGCGGCGCCGCCAAGCAGCATGGCGGCCGCGGACACACCGCCCATCAGCATGGCCCGGCCCGTGGTCCATGCGGTTCGATTACCCAAACTCATCGGAAATCCCCTTGTTTTTCGCACCGTCCCCTCGACCGCGCGTAGTGTTGGTAGAGGGGAGACACGCAAGGGACCGCATCGGGTACCCGGGCTGTCATAAATTTTGAGAAAAAGATGGCGCCGGCCTACCAGCGCGCCCGCACGCCGGCATAGAAGCGGCGTCCTTCGACGTCATAGGCAGGGCTGAAATTGCGCCGCCCGCCGCTTTCCGTGCCGCTTGGCAGGAAGGGGCCGTAATCGTGGAAGACATTGTTGATGCCGCCGAAAAACTGCAGCCGGCCATCTGCGCCGGCGAGATAGCGCACATGCAGATCGTGTTGCATCCACGGATCGATTTCCAGGAAGAGCATGTCTTCGGCATTGGCCTTTGAGGCGCGGTCATGCCCGTCGATCACCGCACCTTCATAGCGCACCCGCCACTGCACCAGCCAGGGCCCGCGTGTTACGCCCAGCCGGGCCGTCCAGCGATGATGCGGCGCGCCGGCCTCGCCATCCCAGACCGCACGGCTGATATCGCCATCCGACGCTTCAAACACCTGCTCCAGGCGATCAGTATAGGCGTAGAGAACCCGCAAATCCCAGTCACCGGACCAGATCGAGGCCGCAGACACCTGCCAGGCATAATCCAGCGTCACATCGGCTCCGGCAGACCGGATCTCGTTGAGATTGGCGACACGGTTCTGCATCTCGAGGAGCTGGCCCGTCTCACCGCGCTGGATGTTGGCGCAATACCGGTTGGCGGTTATCGCAACCGGCGCACCATAGCATTCCGACAATAGCGCCTGGCTGGACAGGGACGAGATCGCACCGGAAACGCGGATATCATAAAGGTCGACCGACAGGCTGAGCCCCTCGGCCTGCACAGGCGTGTAGACCAGTCCCAGCGTCACGGCATCCGAGCGCTCTTCCTGAAGGTCCGGATTGCCCGAATTGGGCGCGTAGACGCTGGTGATCGTCTGCTCGTAGACGCCGTCTTCCGCGATGGCCCGGGCAATCCCCGGCTCGGAGCGGCAGTTTTCGGCAATCTGGCCGGAACTGGTGCCGGTTACGCCGTGGCAAGGGTCGCTGACGGTGTCATAGTCGCCGCGCGGACCGGAATAGAGCTCGGTCAGGCTGGGCGCGCGCTGGGCGCGGGAGATCTGCCCGCGGAAGGCCAGCGCATCACTGGGCGACCAGACCCCGCCGAGACGATAGCTGCCGACCAGACCGACCCGGTCGATATCGTAATGGGCCAGACGCACGGCTGCGGTCACGTCGAACCGATCCGGGACAACAGGCACTAGCGCTTCAGCAAAGACTTCGCTCGCATGGCCGGCCGCATCCAGACCGGGAACGCCGACATAGCCGGTCTCGCGATTGAGAGCCGCCGCATCGCCACGCGTGCGCTGGCTGTCGACGCGGTATTCGCCCCCCCAGGCAAGCGACATCACGCGCCCGTCCGGCAGCACGACATCGCCCAGCGCCGACCCGGTCAGCGTCCATTGCTCGACCTCGACCTCCAGCCGGTCGGTGGCGCGGATATAGTCCGCCGCATCCGCCGAGATCGCGTTCACGCCGAACATGTCCAGCGGCGCGCATCCGGCTGCGCGCGCAGCGGCGCTGACACAGCGATAACTGCCGGGGTTTGCCGGGTCGGCCTCGATGTCCAGGGCGTCGCGGATGCGGGCGTAATTCACCTCACCACTGCGCAGCTGGTCCTGGTCGTAGCGGCCATGGCCCAGGGCGATATCCCAGCTCCAGATCCCGGCCTCGCCCTGAAGCCCGGCCCAGAAGCGTTGTGTCGTCCGGTCATTCTGGCGGTATTCCTCGCCCAGCTCGCTGAAGCGCCGGCGCCAGGTGATGCCGGACAGCCCCTCGTCCAGCGCAGCCTGCCGGATCGGCTCGGGCACCAGTGCATGATCCACCGGGATCATGCCGATCCGCTCATTTTCGAGCCCGAAACGCTCATTGTAATAGGCGGTCTGGGCTTCCCGGATGGACAGACTCTCGCTGCGCGAGAACAGGCCCGTGAAATAGGCCGACACGCCGCCATCGAAGTCGTAGTCGAGCTTCAGCGCGAACAGGTCGCGCTCACGCGGGACCGAAATCGTGGCGAAGGAACGGGTGTCATAGCCGTCGGTCGCGATGTCGAAATCGGTCTGCAGCCCGGTTTCGTCATACCAGAAATCATAGCCGATGAAGCGCCCGCCCGGCGTGTAGCTCGACAGGTCCGTTTCCAGCGTTTCGCCATCGCTCGACAGGCTGACCGGAACCCGTGCCCAGTCGCGATCCTCTGCACCGATACGGCGGATGCTGTCCTGGGTGAGATTGAGAAGGAGACGTCCACGGCCATCGCCGAACCGCCAGCCCTGCGTGGCGCTGAGCACGCTATACTGGCCGCCGCCATCCTCGGTCATGCCAGCCTGGGCGAGCAGGCGGCCGCCTTCCAGGCTATCGATCAGAACGAAATTGACCACGCCCGCAATGGCGTCCGAGCCATAGACCGCAGAGGCACCGCCGGTAGAGATTTCCACCCGTTCGACAAATTCCGCCGGGATGGTGTCCGAGCCGAAGCGGCTGGCATTGCCGCTATTGGCCACCGTGCGCCGCCCGTCGATCAGCACGAGTGTCCGCGTCGTGCCCAGACCGCGCAGCCCGATCGAGGACAGGCCGGCATTCTGGGCGCTGAGATGGGTGGAGGCGTTGGAGAATTCCAGCGTCGCCGGCGACTGGCTGGTGATCATCTCGCCGATCTCGATGGCGCCCGAAGTTTCCAGCGCCGCACGGCCGATCACCTGCACGGGCAGGACCGCCGCTCGCCCCGCCCGTTCGAAGCGCGAGCCGGTGACCAGGATCACTTCCCGCGGATCGATATAGGCCGACACCGCAGGCGTTCCGGCCGGATCCTCGCTCACGCGGTGCCCGGACAGACGGATAACGCCGGGGGCCGCCTCGCTTGCCGCATCCGGCCCGGCCGCATCGGCCCGCCGTGCAAGAACATGGGTCCGGGTATCGACTGTGCTGAATTCCAGACCCGTGCCGGCCAGCAGCACATGCAGCCCGTCTTCCGCCGCATAACGGCCCTCGATACCCCCGGTCCGCACACCGTCAACCAGATGCGATTCCGCCAGCAATTGATGATCCGTCACGAGGGCAAAGCGCGACAGCGCAGGCCCCAGCGGTCCGGCGGGAATATCGAAGCTGAAAGCGTCCGGCGCGGCGGTTTGCGTTTCCTGGGCCACAGCCGGGGCATACGGCATCATCACCGGGAGCAGCGCACCAAGCATGGCTGCCCGGACGCTCCTCATCCTGACTGATGTCCTGCCGCTGACGCGCATCCCCGCACCTCGATACGGGGACGCCCGATCCCCCTCACGGGATAACTTGCCAGAAGCCGTGTGACATCGCTGTTACCGAAATGTCGCAATATCGCCGGAAGATGCACGCGAAGACCGCTCAGGGTTGTATATTTCCATCGGAGGCGTGGATGCGGATACCATCGCCGGCCCGCTCGATCCGCAGCGATTCGGTTGCCGACAGGGCCGCCAGGAAGGCCTCGCTGTCGGACGGGTCGAAGGAGCCCGAAATCTGCAATTCGCCCAGCTGCCCTTCGGCGAAGGCAATGTCGAGATCATTATAGCGCCGGAATTCGCTGACCACCTCGCTCAGACGACGCCCGTGGAAGACGAGCCGGCCCTGACGCCATGCCGTCGCAGCCACCACATCGACCCGCGCCGGTTCGGATGCCGGCTCGCCCGGCACCAGCTCGACCTGGTCACCGGCGCGCAGCAAGGCCGCCGATGCCGGACCGCTTTCGACCCGCGTCTGCACCAGGCCCTCGACCACTGTCACAACCGTGCGGCCGTCATCGCGCGAATAGACGTTGAACGCAGTGCCCACGGCCCGCACCTCATGACCGCCCGCCTCGACGATGAAGGGCCGCGCGGGATCGTGCGAAACCTCGAACAGGGCTTCGCCCGCTTCCAGCACAACCCGGCGCTCATCGGCGGCGAAAGCCGTCGTCACCCGGGAGCCGGTATTCAGCGTCATCACCGACCCGTCCGGCAGGGCGATTTCCTGCCGGTCACCCCGCGCCGTGGAATAGGTTTCCAGAGCCGCGACCTGCACAACTCCGTCAATGTCAGTCGCCCGGTCACTGCCCAGCAAGCCTGTCCACACGGGCAAGGCGATCGCCAGGGCGAGCATCGCCGCCATGCCGATCACGGCCGGCGCGATCCAGGCCGGACGGCCGGGCGCCTCTTCTGCTGCCAGTTCCGCCTCGGTAGCGGCGATCAGATCGTCGGCCCAGTCGCTACCGTGCGCGGCATCGATCATGCCCTCGAGCTCGAGACAGGCATTGAGCGCCGCCTGGTGCTGCGGATCGGCCTGCAGCCAGGCTTCCAGCTCAGCTTCAGCGGCTGCGTCCAGCGCACCATCGGCCATAAGACGCTCGGCCCAGACAGAGGCGGTGTCGAAGATGTTCATATCGCGATCAGCCGGCATCATTCGCCGCCCTTGCTGTATCCCCGTTCCCGTCCGGCATCCCGTGCAGATGCTCGGCCAGACGCGCCATGCCGCGCTGAACGTGTTTCTTGACCATGTGGATCGAAATACCCATCCGCTCTGCGGCCTGCTGATAGGTCATCCCCTTCAGCTTGCAAAGCACGAAGGCGTGCCGGCATTTCGGCGGCAGCTGCCCGATGGCTTCGGACAGGGCCGCGCGCCGGGCTGTGTCACGCTCTTCGTCCCTTATGGTGTCCGCAGGCGACGCAAACGGGGCAACAACGTCACTGTAATGATGCGCCACTGCAGCAGAATGGCGCCTTACCGTATTGCAGTGCCGCAGATGATTTCGCGCAAGATTGGTCGCGATCGTGGTGACGAAAGCGCCCTCATTCCGCACGGGTCCGGTATCGCCATCGACCTCGAGCAGCCGCTCGAATGCGGCGTGCGTGATATCGTCAGCATCCTGGGCATTGCCGACAATGCGCCACACGATCCAGCGCACGCGCCGCCCGTGCACGCGATACAACTCTTCCACATTTACGGCATCATTGACGGCCGCCACCATTCTTACGCTTCCCCGCAGCCGGCCGCCCCCTTTGGCGCCCTGTCCCAGGACAGTCCGACATGCTCCCCCAGAGCCGGTGCAGGCGCAAGGTACCCGATGCGGAGCGTCACGTGTCTCATGTCGAATGCGGTTGAGTCTGTCAGTCGGCGGACGGGTCCGTCTCGCGCGCAGCCCGCGCTGCGGCGATGACCGCGTCGACCTGCTCGCCCGCCTGGCCGAGATAGGTTTCCGGATCCAGCAGGATATCGATTTCCGCCTCGCCAAGCACGTCGCGGATGACAGCATTGCCCATCACAGCCTCACGAAGACCGGCACCGTTCTCACGCGCTTCAGCGGCCAGATCACGGATCAGTTCCTCCGCCTCGGTCCGGCCGATGTGCGACGCCAGCGCGAACACGAAACGCTGTGACAGTATCCAGCCGCCGGACCGATCCAGATTGCGGCGCATCGCTTCGGCATCGACATGCAGCCGCCCGACAAGCCGGTTCGCCGCGGACAGCATGTCCTCAGCTTCGATCGACAGTTCGCCGATGGCATCATTGGGGCGTGAAGTATTGTCGCGCTCGAAAAAATTGATCATGTCGCCAGCAACGATATCCGACAGGGCAGGAACGGTCCGGGAATAGTGGATCAATGCCTCGGAGAGGGACGGATTATTCTTGTGCGGCATCGTGCTCGACCCGACAGCCGTGCTGCTGCGTTGCTCGACGACCTCCGCAATATCGGTCATCTGCAACAGGAAGACCTCCTGCCCGACCCGACCGTAAAAGCGCGCGAGCAGACCGAGGCTGACCGCATATTCGGCAAACACATCGCGCGAGGCGTGCCAGTCATCGGCATAGGGTTCTGACAGGCCCAGCTCTTCACCGAACCGGCGCTCGACCGCCTGGGCCCGGTCACCCAGACCGGCATAGCTGCCAACCGCGCCCTTCATGATGGCTGACCGTTCGACCCGGCCCAGCAGATCGGTCAGGCGCTCGATATGGCGACGGTTCTCGCCGATCCAGCCGGCAACCTTCTTGCCGAAGGTGATCGGCAGGGCATGCTGGCCCAGCGTGCGGCCGATCATCGGCGTGTCACGGTGCGTCTCGGCGAGATCGATCAGCTGCAGCTCGATCGCCCGCAAATCCTCGATCAGAAGCAGGATCGACTGCCGCACCTGCAGGATCGCCGCCGTGTCATAGATATCGACCGTGGTCGCGCCATAGTGGAGATAATTGGCCGCATCGGCGTCGAGGGACCGCGCGAACACATTGAGGAAGGCCACCATACGGTGGCGAACAACAGCATATTCTTGCGCCAGCGCCTCCGCCGGAACCGCGTCCGGCCGCGCTGCAGCCGTGATCGCATCGGCCGCTGATTGCGGGATCACGCCTTCGGCCGCCTGCGCGCGCGCCAGGGCGGCCTCAATCTCCAGCACGTAGGCGTTCAGCCGCGCATCCGAGAAAACGGCCTCGACAGTCCCAGACTGTGCGCCTGCGGCGCCGGGAGCCAGGCCGGTGAGCAGGATGACTGCAGCGCGAACGGCGAGCCGCAGTTGGCTCACTGCCCGGTCCCCAGGCCACGCATCAGGATGTAAACATAGTCGATGGAAGCGGTGAGCGGATCTTCGGATATCCGCCAGTCGGTGAAACTGTTCGCGGCCGCAATCGTGTAGCCGCCATTCAGGAAGACGGCGTGAGTCAAGATGCGCTCAGCCGCCTGGATGTCTACCGGACGCGCCTCACCGGCTTCAACAGCGTGCTCGAGCGCGTCGCCGAAGCGCCGTGCGATATTGCGCAGCCTGGCCGCATGCCGGCGCTGGCGCGCTTCCGGCAGGGCCGCTGCCAGCGAGGGCCGCAGCAACGGCGTGACACCACTGGCCTGCTGGTAGATCAGGTCGCGAATGGCATGCTCGATCACACCGAGCCCGGAACGGCCGCCACCCTCGGCCCGGTCCAGCGCCTGCTCGACCGTGGTGAAGGATCGCTCGAGGCATTGCTCCAGCAACTGCTCCTTGTCGGGGATGTGATAATAGAATGCGCCCCGGGTCACCCCGAGCGAAGCGGCCACTTCCGACAGGGCGACCCCGCCGAAGCCCTTCTTGTTGAAGAAACGCGTGCCGGCCTTGAGAAAGGCTTCCCGTTTCATGCGATTGCGCGCTTCGCGGTCAAAGACCTGCGGGACGCCGACGTCCGGGGTTCCCGGTTGAAGAGGCGCCGGCTGCCAGCCGCCGCTCGCTTTGAGACCGCCGGCGAGTATCTCGAGGAGCGTGTCTGCCGCCGTGTCGATATTCCAGTCGCGCTTGCGCCGCGGCCAGGACCCCATCCAGTCAAGAAGTTCGAAAACGAGGAAGGTCGCCGGTTCGGACCGTCCGAGCGGCGCCCCGCTTTCCCGGACCCAGCTGGCAATCATGTCATTCACGTCCGAGACGCAGCGCGACAGCTCTTCGGCTATGCTCGCGTGGAGTTCGTCCCCCAGCGCGTCGAGATCATTCATCGCCGCCAGATTATGCCGCCGGCCTTCCGATACGGCCCGCATGTGATCGGCAAAAACCGCGAACAGTTTGCGCAGTTGTGCGGACGGGCCGCCCGCCGTACGTGCAATCTCGACCGCCTCGGCCAGGGCCCGTGCCGCGGCGTGGTAGACTTCACCGGCCAGGTCTTCCTTCGACGCGAAATAATAGCTGATCCCGGTTTTCGTCAGCCCCAGATCCCCCGCGATGTCCTCGAGCCGCGTCGCATGGACACCTTCGGCGTCAAAGCGCCGCGCAGCCGCCGACAGGATGGCCGCCTCCTTGCGCTGCCGCTCCTGTTCGCGCGAAAAAGGCGAAGAATGATCAGGGAAGTCGGGACGGAGTACGCTCATAGATCGTGCCTCTTTCCTTTGAGTACGGGATCGGAAAAGACCGACCCCGCGGGCATTTGCGACATTCCGAAGAGTCGCGCACCCGCCCTGCTCCTCTCCATAAAACCCCAGCCCGGCATTATTGACAAGCCCAGGAGAAGACAATTTGAACGGCGTGTACGTTTTTTATTGACACCGTCGAAAGTTCGCCGTCACTGTCATGGAAATACAAAATGCGGGGAGGGTAGCATGAATTCAAGGGCACGCTCGAAGTGTGACCAGTTCGCCCGCATGCTCAGCAAGCGGGCGCTCTAGCACGCCGTACATCCAGCCTGCCCTCCCGGCCCGAATCCGGACCGTCTGATATGCGACTTTCCCACATGGTCACGCTTGCCGCCCTGTCCGCCATGGCCGGGACCGCTTCTGCTCATGGCGCCGACACGGGCTTTGCAGTTCCCGCTGGCCGTGCATCGCTGACCTATTCCGGATGGGGCGGGCCCGACCTCACCGTCGAAACCTACCGGCCCGAAAACCTCCCCGCCGACGCTCCCATCATCTTTGTAATGCATGGCGTGAACCGAAATCCCGACGATTATCGCGACGCCTGGATCGAACTGGCCGACGCCTGCGGGCTGGCCATCATCGCCCCCGGCTTCGGCCAGGGCGGCTTTCCGGGATCTTCCGGGTATAATCTGGGCGAACCGCTGCCGGGCACCGGAGCGGTGTCCGCCTTCGACGCCATCGAGCCCTTGTTCACCACCATGCGCGCCGGACTGGGTTCGACACGCAACCGGTATTCGATATTCGGACATTCGGCCGGTGCACAATTCGTCCACCGTTTCCTGATGCTGACACCGGATACGCACGTCGAAGCCGCGGTGGTCGCCAATGCCGGCTGGTACACGTGGCCGGACATGTCAGCCGAATGGCCCTACGGGTTTGCCGGCGCGCCGCGCGCGCCGCTCGATCCGGGCGATATAGCCGCCCTGCCGATCACCCTGCTTCTGGGCGAGGCCGACAATGATCCGAATGCATCCAATCTGCGCCAGACCCCCGAAGCCCGGGTCCAGGGCGCACACCGGTTCGAGCGCGGCCTGAATACTGCCGCCCTGGTGGAGCGATTGGCCGCCGGTGCCGAGCTGGAACACGGATGGGCGGTCGCGACGGTGCCTGGCGTAAGCCATGACAACACCCGGATGGCGCCCGCCGCGGTCCGTCATCTGGTACCCGAACAGGTCTACAATACGACTGCCTGCCAGCTGGCCATGAACGGAGACTGACATGACAGACGCGACGCACGACGACGCGCCCGCCCTCTATCAGCGCATCGGACTGGCCGCCGGCCCGCTCGCCGCAATCCTGATCGGATTTTTCCTGCGCCCGGAAGGCCTTTCTGTTGACGGTGTATTCGTCGCCGCGATCGGTGCCTGGATGGCAATCTGGTGGGCAACGGAAGCGATTCCGGTTGCCGTCACCGCCTTCCTGCCACTGGTCCTCTTTCCCATCCTCGGCGTGTCGACGATCAGTGAGATCTCGTCCCCCTACGCCCATCCGATCATCTATCTCTTCTTTGGCGGCTTCGTCGTGGCCCTCGCAATCGAGCGGTGCGGCCTGCACCGGCGCATCGCGCTCGGCGTCTTCCGTATGGTGGGCACGAATGCGCGCGCACTGGTCGGCGGTTTCATGCTGGCGGCGGCGATCGTCAGCATGTGGATCTCCAACACTTCGACGACGCTGATGCTGCTGCCCATCGCGGTTTCCGTGGTCACGGTGATCGGCGAGACCATGCCGGATCTGGACGTTCGCCAGCGGAGCAATTTCTCCATCGCGCTCCTGCTCGGCCTCGCCTATGGCGCCACGCTGGGCGGGGTTGCCACCCTGGTCGGCACACCGCCGAACGCATTCATGGTCGGGTTCATGTCAGACAGCTATGGCGTCGAGGTCGACTTCGCACGCTGGATGCTGGTAGGCGTTCCGGTGAGCGCCGTGCTGCTCCCGATTGCCTGGCTGACGCTCACCCGCATCATCTTCCCCGTCCGCTTCACGGCCTCGGCCGACGCCATGAAGCATATCGGCCAGATGCGCACAGCTCTCGGCCCGATGAGCACGGCCGAAACGCGCACAGCCATGCTGTTCGCCTTTCTGGTGATCGGCTGGGTCGGACGCGGTTTCCTGTCGGGCGTGCCGGTCATCGGTTCGATCTCGGACACCGGTATTGCCATGATCGCTGCGGTCGGCGCCTTCCTCATTCCCTCCGGCAAGGACGGGCAGGCACTCATGGTCTGGGAGGATATGGGCAAGCTGCCCTGGGGCGTGCTGATCCTGTTCGGCGGCGGCCTGGCGCTGGCCTCGGCCGTCGCCGGTTCGGGCCTTGCACTCTGGCTGGGCGAACAGCTGGCACCGCTCGGCGCGCTGAACCTCGCCCTGCTGGTGATCGTCGCCACAGCACTCGTGATCTTCCTGACCGAGCTGACCAGCAATCTCGCAACAACCGCGACCTTCCTGCCAGTCATCGCTGCGATCGCCGTGGAAACCGGTCAGGATCCGCTGGTCTTCGTCATCCCGGTCACGCTGGCAGCCAGCTGCGCCTTCATGCTGCCCGTCGCGACACCGCCCAACGCCATCGTGTTCAGCTCGGGCCTCGTCTCGATCCCGCACATGGCCCGCGCCGGCTTCCTTTTGAATATTGTCGCCATCGCCGTCCTGGCCATGGCCGCACTCTGGCTCTCGCCGGTCGTGTTCGGGGGGTAGGGATGGGGACAGCGCGGAGCCCTCAAGCTCCGCGCTCATTTCCTAGAACCGGCTGTAGGACAAGTCGTCCTTGCCGCGTTTGCCCATCACCATTTTGGGGTCGTCGGGATTGAACAGGCCCAGACACCAGGTCTCGTTGGCGGGGGCGTCGCGGTTCCAGTCGAAGGCCATCTTGCGGTGGGCGATGCGCCAGATCCCGTCGCGGCGCTCGAAGCGGTCGGCCAGCCGGCCACCGGTCAGCGTGTCATGCGCCTGGCCCGACTTGTCGTCGAAACGGGCGAAGGTCAGCACATAGCTTTCCACCCAGGCGGTTTCGCCATCGTCAGAGAATTCGACGTGGACGTTGCTGACATAGTGCGCCATCGGGTGGCTCAGCTTGGCAAGACGCTCAACCGCGCCGAGCACATATTCATGGGCCGGCCCCTGATAGGTGCTGCCATGCTCCTCGATCGCGTCAGCATGATAGCAGGACAGGAGCAGGTCGGCGTCGGCCCGGTCCACACCCCGGGCATAGCGCGCGAGGACATCGTGGATGTCCTGTTTGGCGATCAGGGTCTCAAGCGTGTTTGGCGGATAGCTCATCTCCGACCTCCGTTCAGGCTGCTGACTGGGCTGCACGCACCGTCGGACCGTCGGCCCAGGTCGCATGCGTGCCGCTGGAAATCCGGTGGGGCAGGATGATCCGGCACACCGGGCCGTCTGTGATATTTTGCGCGTCGACGAGAACGCATTCCGAGCGGTTTTCGACCATGTCGGTGATAAAGGAAACGATGTAGCCGTCATCCTCGGACCTTGCGCCGACGCGCGGCGCAAACGGCGCCTCGCTGCCGAACCGGCCTTCACCAAAATTGAGCGTCTCACTCTTGCCGGTCTCGAAGTCGTGCTTCACGAAGCCCTCGAACAGGAACCAGCCCGGTTTGGTGAATGTGGAATAGAGATAGCGCGATTTAACGCCGCCATACGTCTGGTTGAAACTGCCGAATTCGAGCAGCCGGTCGTCGAGATGGCTTTCGCTGACGGCGCCTGTCTTCAGGTTGAAGCGCCAGCGGTGCAGTTTCGGCTTGAACGAGTTCTCGTCCAGATAGGCCATCAGCTGACCGAGGCGCGGATCGCCGCCGGGCGCATCGAGCGGTTTGGGTGCCGGGTCTTCCTGGAAATAGCCGTCGAGCACGATCTCGTCGCCCTCTTCCCAGGCATTCATCCAGTGCAGCACATAGGTTGGCGCGGCCTCGAACCAGCGGATGTCTTCCGGCTGGCCATAGCGCGGCACGATCGCAAAACGGGTCGGGATGTCACGGTGGAAGCGGGCGGCATGGCGCCCCTTGGCCAGAATGTCAGCATCCCAGAACAACGGCAGATCCGCGATGATCGAATAGTTTTTCGTGAAGGCCATGTCGTGCGGCAGGCGCGGCCCCGGCACCGGGATCGGGATGTAGTGCTTCAGCTTGTTGTCCGGCCCGACCACGCCGTAATGCATGTAGGGCGCGTGAGTGGAGTAGTTGAAGAAGAGCAGCTCGCCGGTGCTTTCATCCAGCTTGGGGTGGGCCGAGATTCCGTCGAGCGGCACCCAGCCTTCCGTCCCGAATTCTTCCATCGTGTAGGGATCGAGCCGATAACCGTCCCCGCATTGGTAAAAGGTCGACAGGATCTTGCCGGCGTGCACGACGACATCGGTCGAGGAGGCGTCCTTGATGCCACCATGCGCGCCCCAGCCCGGCCGGGTCGACAGGCGCGGATCCTCGGCAATCCCTGCCCAGAGTGGCTTGCCCGCCTCGACTTCAGCCATCAGCCCCTTGGTGCGCACAAAGCGGTTCTTGTAGCTCGCCTTGCCGTCGCGGAAGGACATGGTGTGAATCATGCCGTCACCGTCGAACGGGTGATAAAGACCGATCGATCCGAAGGCCGGGTTCTCGCTGTTCCGGACATAGATCCCGTCGATATCCTTCGGGATCTCGCCGATCACTTCGAGATCGTCGGCATCATACTCGTCGAATACCGGAGTCCAGGCGCCGGACGTGTAGGGGTGGTTGGGATCCGGGTCGAGATGCGGAAAGGTGCCGCGGTTCACAACAGACATCGGAAACTCCTGTGATCAGGCGGCGTCGCCGGCATCGCGGCGTGGCGGCATCGGAATGAAGGAACTGGTGCGGCGGATATAAGCCTCGTACTCAGGCCGCGACCGCTTGAGACGGCGCTCAAGCAGGGCAGCCCCGCTCCACTGCACCAGAAGGAAGGTGAGCATGATCGGGCCGGCGATCGAGAACAGACCCAGAGTCGTCTCGGCGGCAATAATAAACAGCCCCCACCACACGCAGGCATCGCCGAAATAGTTGGGATGCCGCGTATAGCGCCACAGGCCCTGATCCATCACTTTTCCGGCGTTATCCGGATTGCCCTTGAACCGCGCCATCTGCCAGTCGCCGACGCTCTCGAAGAAGATGCCGATGATGGCCAGCGCGGCACCGGCCCAGGCCAGCCAACCCACACCAGTCGGCTGCGCCGGCACCTGGCCCAGCTGGACCGGCAGGGAGACGAGCCACAGAAGGACGCCCTGCAGAAGGAAGACCTTGGTCAGGCTGGTCATGTGCGGATTGCCCTTGGCCTTGCCGAGCAGCGCGACATAGCGCTTGTCCGGCCCTTCCTTGCGCCAGCGCCAGAGAAGATAACCCGCCAGTCGCAGCCCCCACACTGTCGTGATCGCCAGCAGCAGAAGCTTGCGCTGGGCGTCACCGTCGGGCGTCAGGAAATGGGTTACGAAGGCCACAAGCACAAAGCCCGCCGCCCAGAAGGAATCGATGAAGCTGACATCGCCGATGGCGACACTGATCAGCCACAGGGCCAGCATGGTTCCGATCAAAACGGCGAAGTTGACGCCGATCACAAATACAAATTCAGGCATGTCTTGCTCCGTTGGTCAGGCAGGTCGTCAGCGCGCGATTTCCACCACGCCCGCATCGGGCGCGTCGGCATAGAGACGCTCCACATCGGCGGCGCGATGACGCCGGGCCGCTTCCTGATTGATCGTTCCCTTGTCAGATACTTCATGGCGTTCGGCGTTCGGCGGGTCTGACAGCAAGGCAAACCGGCGAATGCGTTCGCTGGACCCGGAGCACGCCGCATTGTGTGCAGCAAGGCGTGCCTCGATAGCGGCCAGGGCGCGCGGATCGCGTACCAGGTCAGCGGGCGGCATGTCCGGCAGTCCGGCTTCGGCTGCCAGCGCCCCGGCGTTCGGCCAGATGAGAGCGGACAGGTAGGACCGGTTCTCCCCGCACAGCACGAGATCGGTGATCAGCGGCGCGCCGACGCGAACCAGTTCGGCCCGCAGCTCGCCGCCGCTGACAAATGTGCCGGTGTCGAGTTTGAACTCTTCGGCCAGACGGCCGGCAAAGGCGAGCCCCTGGCTGGGATCGGCCGGATCGTGAAAGCGGGCTGTGTCGCCGATCTTGTAAAAGCCGTCCTCGTCGCGGATCTGGCTCTCCAGATCAGGCCGGCCGAGATAGCCCAGCGTCACCATCGGCCCCTTCATCCGAAGCTCGAAACGGGTCTCGTCCAGCGGGACAAGCTTCACCTCAAGGCCCGGCATCGGCAGACCGATCCCGACCTTTTCCGAGTGGAAATAGATCGACATACAGCCCGATGTGGTCTCGGTGGCGCCGTAGCCGGTCGTCATGAAGACGCGATTTCCGGTCTCCGCCTCGGCGATCGCCTGCAGACGGTCATAGACAGGCTGCGGCAAGCCCGCCCCGCCATAGAGCATCAGGCGCAGCTTCTCGAAGAAGGTCTTGCGCAGCGCCTCATCCTTCTCGAGCGCCTCGGTGAGCATCGCATAGCCTGCGGGCACATTGGTGAAGTAGGTCAGCGGGATTTCGCGCAGATTCTCGATCGTCTCGTCGAAAAGGCCGGGCAAGGGCTTGCCATTGTCGATGTAGAAGGTGCCGCCGAAGATCGCCGCGGCCATCGAGGAAAACGCGCCGGAGACATGGCTCCAGGGCAGCCATTCCAGCAGCACGTCATCCCAGCCGGCAGCGCGGCCGAGCACTTGCCATCCCTGATAGAGATTGGAGGTGATCATGCGCTGGGTGTGGATCACGGCCTTGGGCTTTCCGGTCGAGCCGGACGTCAGCATATAGGCCGCCGGCGCATCGGGGTCGAGCGCAGCGATCCGGTCTTCGATGTCGTCTCCGGCCGGTGCGGACAGCACGTCGGCCAGATCGGTTGCCGGTGCCCTGAAAGCGTCAGGGGCCCGGCTCAACACCACCGCATCGGCCGGCGCCGTCGCGTCGACTGCGGGGGCATAAGCCGCCGTTTCCGCGAAAACGAAGCCCGGATTGACCATGTCCATCACGTGGCGCAGGCGTTCGAACCCGCCGGCTGCGCCCAGCAGGGCGTAATTCGCACTGACCGGACACACCGGCACACCCGCCCCCATCGCGCCATAGCGCACGACGGCGTGGTCGATCGAATTGCCCGAAACGATCACCAGCGGCCGGGCGGGGTCCACGCCCTTGTCGATCAGGAAACGCGTCAACGCGTCTGCCCGCGCCTTTACCTCGGCAAAGCTCGCCGTCACCCAGGGCTCGCCCCGTGCCGGGCGGGCCGCCAGATGCACCTTGTCCGGCTGCAGTCGCGCCTGGCGCGCCAGCCCCGCCGGGACGGAAGCATCCCTGACATCGAGCGGCTCGCGCGGCGTCATCACCATTACCCCGTCGGGGCGGCGGTCTATTTCAAGGTCAACCGGCGGGAATTCCACGGCGCGGTAGTCTGCGGGCATGACGACATCCAGGTATTATTATGCAATTCATGTCACGTTAGAGCGCTCTTCGCGGGACTGTCAATCGATGAACGGACCAACCCGGAATCCCGCCCCGCGATATGACTTGCATTACGTTACCTGAAATGACTAGGCTGCGCTCGCAACTCACCGAAGGGCGGCGCAATGGCGCATATCGACACCGTTCATCGCATCATCGAAGCCTGGAAGCGCGGCGACATCGAAACCGTGCTGGACGCTGTCTGCGAGGATGTTGTCTACCACTATCATGTTGGCTCCCGCCCGCTGGAGGGCCGCGACGCCATCCGCCGCTTTCTCGAGAAATTCGGTGCCGGCCAGACGGAGATCGCCTGGTCGATCACCCGGCACAGCGAAACCGGCGACCTGCTGATGGTCGAGGGCGTCGATGATTATGTGAATGCCGAGGGCGTGCGCATCCGCACTCCCTATGCCGGCGTTTTCGAATTCCGCGACGGCCGCATCTGGCGCTGGCGGGACTATGTCGACAGCGCCGCGATTGCTGCGGCGCGCGCAGGCGAGCCCGTGCCGGCCTGGGTCGAGCCCCTGCTGGCCGGTGAATCCGGTTCTGCTTGACGCACCGGGTTTCTCCCGCTCTTATGACTTGCACAATAAAACCTATGGGAGGAATTCATGCGTAATCTTGTCGTCGCTCTCGCGCTGAGCGTAGCCATGCCTGCCGGGGCCGCGCTTGCCGACACCGGCACGCAGCAGACCTCTGACAATCCGAAAGTCCAGGTCGTTCTGGACATGGTCGATGCCTGGAACACGCAGGACTGGGACCGCGTCGTCTCGATGTTTGCCGAGGACGGTTCGCTGCATTCGATGATGGTCGACCCGATCGTGGGCCATGAAGCCCTCGCAGCCCGCATCGGCCATATCGGCGCCGGCATCGAGGAGATCACGCTGAATGTCCGGAATATCGGCCAGGTCGGCGACGTCGTCTTCATCGAGCGGGTCGACGAGTTCGTCTACAACGGTCATGCGGGCGCCGTACCGGTGGTCGGCGTCATCGAGATCAATGATGACGGCTCCATCCAGGAGTGGCGGGAATACTATGACCGCGCCGAGCTTCTCGAAGCTATGGGCATTCACACCGACTTCGACGCAGAAGCCCGGTGAGTGACGCACCGGCCGGCGGCCCGGGCGGGGCCGCCGCCAGCGAGGACGGTTACCCCGCGCCGGCCGTGGCCTGGGCGATGGTGGCCGTTCTCTTCATCGCCTACATCTTCTCTTTCATCGACCGCATGATCATCGGCCTCCTGGTCGAGCCCCTGAAGGCCGATCTGGGCCTGACCGACACGCAGGTCAGCCTGCTGCAGGGCTTCGCGTTTGCGATCTTCTACACAGTGATGGGCCTGCCGCTGGGCCGGCTGATCGACCGCTCGACGCGCCTGCCCATCGTCGCCGCCGGCGTTGCCCTGTGGAGCATCATGACCGCGTCCTGCGGACTGGCCGTACACTACTGGCAGCTCTTCCTGGCACGCATGGGCGTGGGCGTCGGCGAAGCGACCCTGTCGCCGGCCGCCTATTCGATCATCTCGGATTCCTTTCCGCAAAAGCGCCTCGGCCTTGCCATGGGCGTCTACGGCCTGGGATCGGCCGTCGGCGCGGGCCTGGCCTTCCTGATCGGCGCCGTCGTGATCGAGATGGTCGCCAATGCGGGATCGATTTCCCTGCCCCTGTTCGGCGAACTCAGCGCCTGGCAGGCGACCTTCATCATCGTCGGCATGCCCGGCCTGCTGATCGCGGGCCTGTTCATGATCCTGCCCGAACCGCCCCGTCACGGCGTCGCCGCCGGGACTGTGCGCGAAGCGGTGCCAATGCGCGAGGTGATGAGCTTTATCCGCAAGCGCGCGGGTGCCGTTCTGGGCCTGTGCTTCGCGGTCGGCATGGTGAATTTCGCGGTGTTTGCCGCGGTTTCCTGGTTCCCGGTCTTCCTGATCCGCGTGCACGGCATGGATCTGGCGTCAGCCGGCCATCTTGCCGGCGGCGCGCTGATCATCGGCGGACTGATCGGCCTGGTGGGCGGCGGCTGGGCGACAGACCGTTTCGGCGGCGGGACGGCAGCGGGGCGCCTTGCCTTCTGCGGCTTTGCGGGCCTTGCGGGGACGGTGTTTGCCGTGATCTTCCCGCTCGCCGGATCGCCCGCGCTGTCGGCCGTCGCCTTCGTGGTCTTCTTCTCGGCAGCAGCCGTGCCCATCGGCGCCGCCGCGAGCGCGCTTCAGCAACTCACACCCAACCGGATGCGGGCGACCCTGTCAGCCATCTACCTCTTCGTGGTGAACCTGATCGGGCTGGGCGCCGGACCGACCGCCACCGCGCTGGTGGGCGACACCTTCTTCCCGTTCGACGAGGGGGTGCGCTACGCCATCGCGATCGTGTCGCCAATCGGCTTTGCGATTGCCACCGGTCTCTTCTTCCTGTCGGCCAGCTATGCCCGGCGGCAGGTCGACGTGTGAGGCCTGTCCGTCCGGTCTGATTGTCGCAGACCGGCCGGCAGCCTTGCGATGACGGGCCATGGCGCTTAACAGGTATCACTGCGCAAGCGGAGCGCGGATTCGGGCTCCGCACCAGATCAACAGGAACCCATCGCGCCTCACGACATGTCTGACCGCAAATTCATTCGTACCTGCTCGATCTGGCGCGCCCTCGAAGTCGTCGGCGACACCTCGATCCTGCTGATCCTGGAAGCAAACTGGCTCGGCGCACGCCGGTTCGAGGAGCTGCGCAACCGGACCGGCCTGCTCAAGCCGCTCCTGTCCGACCGTCTGAAACGTCTCATGGCAGCCGGCGTACTGGAAAAGACCCCCTACAGCACCTCGCCCCAACGGTTCGAATACCGGCTGACCGAGAAAGGCCGCGGTCTTTACTGGACCGCACTGATGATGCTGCGCTGGGAGCGCCGCTGGGGCCCCAGCGAGGGCAAGATCTCGATCACCCTGCGCCACACAGGCTGCGGTCACGAGTTCGAGCCCGTGCCCGCCTGTGGCGATTGCGGCGGCGAGATCCATGCGCGCGAAATGGCGTGGAGCGAAGGCCCGGGCCTGGGCTGGATGACACCGACTTATTCGCGCCGGCGCCGCCACCGCGACACGGCGACAAACCGCGAGGCCGACTCCATCCTGCTGGATCATGTCGCCCAGATCACCGGCGACCGCTGGGCGAGCCTGGTCCTGCGCTCGATCTTTACCGGCCTGCGCAAGTTTGACGAGATCTGCGAAGACACCGCGATCGCCACCAACATTCTTTCCGAGCGCCTCAACTGGCTCTGCCAGATCGGGATGCTGGAGATGCACCCCTATTCCACGCGGCCCAATCGCTATGAATACCGGCTGACGGAAAAGGCGATCGACTACTACCCGATCCTGCTCATGCTGCTGCAGTGGGGAGACACCTATTACGTCTCTCCGGAGGGCCCGCCCCTGTTGTTGACGCACAAGCCCTGCGGCCATGAGCTGACCCCGATCGTCGTCTGCTCGCATTGCCGCCAGCCCGTTGCCCCGGAAGAGGTGACCTTCGAGATCGCCGAAGGCCCGGACCGCACCCCGGACGCCGCCGGCGGCACCTGACCAAAAGCGGACACCGTGCCGAAACTGGCTTGCACTATAAAACCATCGTTTTATAGTTTGTTTATGCAAGCTTCAAATCCTTCTCAACGGCCGCTGGAAGGCCGGGTCGCAATCGTCACCGGCGCCGGCAAGGGGCTGGGGGCGGCATTCGCCCGCGAGCTCGCCCGCCAGGGTGCCAGCATCGTCGTCAACAACCGGCTCAAGCCGGGTCGCGCCGACGAAGCCGCAGCCGTCGCGGCGGAGATCCGCGATGCCGGCGGCAAGGCCGTTGCCGAACACTCCGACATCACCGATCCCCAAGCTGGCGAACGCCTTGCCAAGGCCGCGCTCGATGCGTTCGGACAGCTGGACATCATCGTCTGCAATGCGGGCATCACCGGGCCGGCCGCCAAATTTTCGCCCGAGGGGCCGGCGACGATCCGCGCTGTGATGGACACCAACCTGTTCGCCACGGCCGATATCCTTGCGGCATGCCAGCCCGCCCTGGAAGCCTCGTCTGCAGCACGCGTGCTGATGGTCTCGTCCTCGGCGGGACTCTATGGCGTGCGTGGCCGGGCAGCCTATGCGGCATCGAAAGGCGCCATGAACGCCTTTGCCCTGACGCTTGCCGACGAGTGGCGCAAGCCGGGCATCCTTGTGAACGTGTTGTGCCCCTATGCGGCCACCCGGATGACGGCCGATGTCAGCCGCCCGGACGAGATCGACCAGCGGCTCCTGCCGGAGAACATTGCCCCCGCAGCGGCGTGGCTCACATCACCCGCCCTCACCCGCACGGGCGAGATCTGGCTGGGCGGCGCCGGTTGGCTGCGCAAGGTGCGGATCGTCGAGACCGAAGGCGGGCCGATGCCACAGGCGCTCGAGGCGTTCGACGCCTTTGCCGAGACCCAGTCCGGCCTGGAAACCGCGCGCGGTTTCCCCGGTGCGGAGCCTGCCTTCGCCGATCTCTACAAGACCATGGCGCGCCACAATTCGGAGACCGGCACATGACCCTTCGCGTGATCCAGTGGGCGACGGGCGCCATGGGACGAACCTGCCTGCAGGCGGTGATCGACAGCCCCCAAACCGAACTCGCCGGACTTTATGTCTACGGCGAACGCAAGGCCGGCCGCGATGCCGGCGACATTGCCCGGCGCGATCCGGTGGGCGTGGTGGCCACCCGCGACATCGAGGACATCCTGAAGCTGGACGCCGATGTCGTGATCCACGCGGCTCGCCTCGATCCGCCCTTCGAACGCCACGACGAAGACATCCAGCGCCTGCTGCGCTCCGGCAAGAATGTCGTGAGCATCAATGGCGGCACCAATCCCGACTACTGGCCCAAGGTCCGCAGGGACGCGTTCGAGGCTGCCGGCCGTGAGGGGAACGCCACCTTCATGGGCGCCGGTCTCAATCCCGGTTTTGCCGCGGAAAAACTGGCTGTCCTGGCAACCGGCGTCTGCAGCGATGTCAAACGCGTCTCCATTCACGAGATTGTCGACTGCCGCGCCGTCAAGAGCCCGGAATACGTCTTCGACGTGATCGGCTTCGGCGCAGAGGTCGACACTGTGGATCCCAATTCACCGGACTGGGCACCGGCCGGCATGATGAATGCCCTGTTCGAGGAAGTGACGGCCTGCGTCGCGGAACGGCTGGGCTGGACCGCAGACCGCGTCATCAAGGCCCACAGCCTGCGGCCGGCACGCCAAGCCCTCGAGATCGCCGCGGGGCGGATCGAACCGGGACGCGCTGCCCGCATTGACTGGCTCTGGCAAGCGGAAGCCGATGGCGCCGTGCGCGTCGAACTCGGTGTTTCCTGGACCATGGAACCGCCCGACCCTGCCGAAGCCGAGCCGGGTCTGTGGTCGATCCGGGTCGAGGGCACGCCCAGTGTTGCGCTGAGCTTCGGCCTGGAACCGCCGGCAGGCTGGACCGAACGCACGACGCCGGAAATGCTCGGCGTCGCCGGCGCCGTCCTCAACACGCTTCGCCACGCGGTTGCCGCAGAACCCGGCGTTTCACAGACACCCCTCACCCTGGCCTGGCAGGCACCGGGCGCTGACAAGAAGGCCCACGCATGAGCCGCAAGACCGACATTCTTCAGTCCATCATCGATGTCTGGTGTCATCATCAGGATATTGACGCCGTTCTGGCCCATCTCAGCGACGACCTGGTGTGGCACTACTCCGCAATCTCCCAGCCTCCCAAGCACGGCAAGGCCGGGGCGCGAGAATTCCTGGAAGCCTACAAGGCGAAGGTTCGCAATCCGCGCTGGCGCATCTTTAAGATCGCTGAAACAGACGACGCCCTGTTTCTGGAAGGCGTCGACGAGTTCGACACCGCAGACGGTCACCACGCGGTCGTTCCCTATATGGGCATTCTCGAATTCGACGGCGACCTGATCACCGGCTGGCGCGACTATTTCGACCGTGGCTCGGCTGACCGCAGCGCCGCAGGAACACCCCTGCCCGACTTTACATCCACACTGACCGCGCGGCCGGCCGTGCTCGAACCGGCCAGCAAGACGAGGAACCCGACATGACCGACACTCCCGCAAATGCCGACGCTGCGATGATGGCCGAGCTCCGCGCCCTCCTCGACAAGCAGGCGATCCACGAGGTTCTGGTGAGCTATTGCCGCGGCGCTGACCGGGGCGATGCCGATCTGATTGCGGCGGCCTATCACGACGACGCCATCGAGGATCATGGCGGCACGTTCAAGGGCCCGGCCTCGGACTATGTGGCAGCCATGCGGAAAGTCCTGCCCAAAGCACCGCGCATGACCCACGCCGTCACCAACATCATGATCGAACTCGACGGCGATCGCGCCCTGACCGAGTGCTACATCATGACCTTCTCCCGCCGCGATACCGGCGTCGAGGACCCGTTCGACAGCCTCACCATGGCGCGCGTGATCGACCGGTTCGAGCGCCGCGACGGCCGCTGGGCAATCGCCCATCGCCGCCTCGCCTGGGAGTGGAACCACGAAATGCCGCTGCATGAGAGCTGGGGCCGCGGTGCCATCGCGCCGGACCCGGAAGCCCTCGTGCGCGGCGCCAAGAAACCCGACGACATTCTCTACAGCCAGGACTGGAGCTGACATGAAGATCGAAGGCTGCACAGCGATCGTTACCGGCGGCAACCGGGGCATCGGCCTCGGCTTTG
This sequence comes from Maricaulis sp. ABE4_448, assembly GCF_056160825.1. Taxonomy (NCBI): domain Bacteria; kingdom Pseudomonadati; phylum Pseudomonadota; class Alphaproteobacteria; order Maricaulales; family Maricaulaceae; genus Maricaulis; species Maricaulis sp. ABE4_448. The sequence goes on along the minus strand of NZ_JBSWXX010000004.1, from coordinate 130,446 downwards.
TCGAGGAACTGCTCGACCATGGCGCGGCACGCGTCTATGTCGGCGCCCGCAAGCTCACCGATGCCGAAGACGTTGCAAAAGCCGACCCGGCGCGGGTTGTACCCGTCGAGCTCGACGTGACCCGTCCCGAACACGTAGCCGCCGCTGCCGACAAGGCGCGTGATGTCACGCTCGTGGTCAACAATGCCGGTGCGTTTGAAATGCAGCGCCTCTACGGCACCGACGACCCCGACGCGGCCCGGCGTGAGATGGAAGTGAATTATTTCGGCGTTCTGTCGATGAGCCGGGCCTTCGCGCCGGTCATCGCCGCGAACGGGGGCGGCGGCATCATCAACGTGCTCTCTGCCGGCGGTATCGTCGCCGTTCCGGACATGGGCGGCTACAGCCCGTCCAAGTTTGCGGCCCGCGCAGCGTCCGACTGTCTGCGCGCGGAACTGGCGCCGCTGGGCGTCGGCGTGACGGCCCTGATCGTCGGTTCGGTCGACACACGCATGGCCGCGCATGTGAAGGTGAAGAAGTCCCAGCCGCGCGATATCGGCAAGGCCGGCCTCTGGGCCATCGCGAACGGCGTCGCCGAGCACGACACCGATCCGCATTCCATCGCCGTGCGCGCGCATCTGGCCCGCGACCCCTACGGTCTCGCCAAGTCGATGGCCGACCGGATGGCTCCGAAAACCTGAGCCGGACAAAAAATGAGCCGGCCCGTCATTGACGGCCGGCTCAGGCGGGAGTGCAGCCCCGGCGCCATGGCGCCGGGGCTTTTGCATGTCTAGAAGGTCGTCGAGAGCTCGATCCCGTAAGTGCGCGGCGCGCCCAGGCGGGACACCTCATCGCCGAAGAAGGCGATGATATTGGTGCGATAGATCTCGTCGGTCAGATTCTTGCCCCATACCGAGACGGTCCAGTCCCGATCCGGCGGCGTCAGAGTGACACGGCCATCGAGCAGGCCATATGCGTCTTCCGTCTGGGCGTTGTCCGGTGCCCAGAACATCTCGCCCTGATAGCTGTAATTGCCACGGATGGAGAGCGCGTCCCGCCAGGCGCCGACATCGAGCGTCAGCTCGGCACCGACATTGAACTGGGTCTCCGGCGTGCGTTGAAGCGTGTTGCCGGACGTGTCGAGACCGTTGCTGTCGACGAAGTCGACATATTCGGTTTCCAGCACCGTGGCGCCCGCCCACATCATCAGGCGGTCGGTGGCGGCAAACTGGAACTCGGCCTCGATACCCATGATCTCGGCGTCGGCCGCATTGTCGGTGATGTTGCACAGGCAGCCATCATCGGTCTGCGTCACCTGCAGGTCCTGATAGTCCATCATGAAGGCAGCAACGTTGAACCGGGCCCGCCGGTCGAAGAAGTCCAGCTTGGCGCCGAACTCGATATTCTCGACCGTCTCCGGATCATAGCCGGCCTGGGCGGCCGCCGGGTTGGCCGGGTCGTCTTCGAACCCGCCGCCCTTATAGCCGCGCGACCAGGTCAGATAGAACAGGGCATTGTCGTTGGGCTCGTATTCCGCCGTCACCTGCGGCGTCACTTCTTCCCATTCCATGCCGTAATTCGCCGAGAAGGTATCGCCTTCCACATAGGTGCCGGCGAGCGGCGTCAGGGCCACCTGGTCGGTCGGGTTGAAGGCGTCGCCACCTTCCACAGCCCGGGCGAACACGGTGCCGGACTTTTCATCCCGCGTGTAGCGGATACCCGCCACGACCCGGAAATTCTCGGTGAACTGGTAGCCCAGCTGACCGAAGACCGCGGCAGAGGTGGTTTCCGCGAAATTGTCCCAATGCGATTCACCGGACAGGGTTGCCAGCGCCGGGAAGGGAACTTCCGCCCAGAACCGGTCGAACTTCTCGACTTCGTCATGCTGGTAGTAGGCACCGATGATCCAGTCGAAATTGCTGTCACCAAGATCGGAGACAAGCCGGAATTCCTGGGTGAACTGGCTGATCTCTTCGCGCTCATTGACCGGAAAGCGGAACAGGAGTGGCGAAACGATGCCATAGCCGCTGTTCGGCCCCATGCCGGTCTGGTCATAGAGATTGTAGGCGTGACCCTGGCGATAGCCGGTGATGCTGGTCAGGGTGGCGAAATCGCCGATATCCCGGTCGATATCGAGCGAGATACCCCAGGCTTCACGCCGCAGCGCCTGCGGGGACTCCACCGTGTCACCCGCATAGATCGGGTGTTCCGGGAAGCTCTCGCGGATGTCGAGCGGCCGGCCGCGGGCGGTACCGATCAGCTCGCGCATGGCGCTCCACGGGCCTTGCGTTGCCGGATCGGGGCCGTCGATTGCCACGGAATGGAAGCCGTTCGACTCGTCGTCCATATAGTCGATGACCAGGCGAGCCGACACATTTCCGTCGATCGGCTGGAACAGCAGCTGAGCCCGGGCCTGCAAGGAGCGCAGATCGTCCAGCTCGCGGTCGTGCAGCAGGTCGTGATTGAACCCGCCCCGATCGCGGGACGAGAAGGAAATCCGGCCCGCGAGCACCTCGTTGATCGGACCGGTCACATGGCCCCGCACGAGCGTTTCATTGTAATTGCCCAGGGACACCGACAGTGCACCGCCGGGTTCGAACTCCGGGCTGGCCGTCACGATGCTGATGGCACCGCCGACCACATTACGGCCCAGAAGCACGCCCTGGGGGCCGCGCACGACCTCGACCCGTTCAATGTCGTACATGTCGGCGTTGAACAACCCCGACCGGCCGACATAGACATCGTCCAGGAAGATGCCGATCGACTGGTCTGCCGACGGTGAGTCGAGGCGGGTATTGGTGATGCCGCGGACGTTGAATTCCTGGTCCAGCGGCGACAGAGCGGTGAAGGACAGCGATGTCACGCTGCCTGCCAGATCCTCGAAGCTGAGGATCCGGTCCTTTTCGAGGTTTTCTCCGCTGATCGCCGAAACAGCGATGGCGGAATCCTGGACGCTCGCCGCGCGGCGTTGTGCGGTGATTTCGATCACGTCCAGCTGCGGGCCCGAGCCGGTCTCTTCCGGCTCGGCATTCTGGGCATAAGCACCGGCTGTCCCGGTCATGCCGAGTATCAGAGCCAGTGCCGTCATTTGTTTGAACTTATTCACGGTATTCCTCCCCTTCGGTGCACCCGAAGCTGCCTTGCCAGCGCTATTGGTTTGAGGGTCACACCGGAAGGGACGCTACACGCAGCGGGCTAGGTTCGTCAATGCAAGTTAGTATGGATTCTTCTATCGAGGCGATAAATCACGGTATATAAGGGACTTGCCGCCACTATCCGGCATTTGTGCACTTGCGCACTGAAACCAGAAGATCAGCTGCCTGACCGTGCACGCTGGAGGCCCGGCACCCGGCACCAACTTGCAAATTTGAACCCGGGGCGCGCCTGCGCAGACGCCCTGACAGGCCGCACACGCTCGCCCTGATCACGCCTGGGACCCGACTTGCACAGACCGCAAGCACCGGGCTCGCAGCTCTCCACTTGCTCCATGATCATAGCATCGATAAAGTGAGTTTGACTACGCAAGTTAATTCATTGTCAGATTGCCCGGCCAGACCATCATGGCCTGACGGCCAGAGTGCCCAGAGCCGCCAAACACCGAAAGGGGACGCCATGACCTACCGATCGACCGCCCGGACCAGCGCCCCGCCCGTCTTCATTCTCGGCGGCGCCCAGAGCGATTTCGCGCGCAACTGGACGCGCGAGAACAAGGGCCTGTTCGACATGATCGCCGAGACCACGGATGCCGCGCTCGAGGATGCACGGATCGACGCCGGCGATGTCGAAGTGCTCCATGTCGGCAATTTCGCGGCGGAACTCTTCTGCGGCCAGGGTCTGCTGGGCGGCATGGCCGTCCACGCCAATCCCGCCTTCGCCGGCCTGCCCACCAGCCGGCATGAAGCCGCCTGCGCTTCCGGCTCCATGGCGATCCTGGCGGCCATGGCGGATATCGAGGCCGGCCGCTATGGCCTGGCCGGTGTCATCGGCGTCGAGATGATGCGCAATGTGCCGGGCCAGACCGCAGCGGAAAATCTTGGCGCCGCGGCCTGGTCGGGACGCGAAGCCGTCGGCGCCCGTTATCTCTGGCCGGCCATGTTTTCCAACCTCGCCGCCGAATATGACCGCCGCTACGGGCTGAATCCCGACCATCTGGCGGAAATCTCGAAGATCAACTTCGCCAATGGCCGCCGCAATCCGAACGCCCAGACGCGGAACTGGGAGTTCACCGAGCGCAGCTTTGCCCAGGACGATGAAGCCAATCCGGTGATCGAGGGCTGGATGCGCAAGAGCGATTGCGGTCAGGTCACCGACGGTGCGGCCGTGATCTTCCTCGCCTCAGAAGAGGTGGCGCGTGAGTATGCCGATGCCCGCGACCTCGATCTGGAAGACATTCCGCGACTGAAAGGCTGGGGCCACACCACGGCGCCGCTTCTGCTTGAGTCAAAACTGGCGGAGAGCGCCGGCACCGACGGCTATATCTTCCCCTGGGTGCGCAAGGCGATCACCGATGCCTACGCCCGGGCCGGCCTGTCGGGACCGGACGATCTCGACCTTGTTGAAACCCATGACTGTTTCTCAGTCACCGAATACATGGCGATCGAGCATTTCGGCCTGTCCGCTCCGGGCGAGGCGTGGAAGCCGGTCGAGGATGGCGTCATCGCGCCCGGCGGCAAGCTTCCCTTCAATCCGTCGGGCGGCCTGATCGGTCTTGGCCATCCCGTCGGCGCGACCGGCGTGCGCATGGCCCTGGATGCAGCCCGCCAGACATCGGACCGGGCGGGAGACTGCCAGGTCGAGGGCGCCCGCACAGCGGCGACCTATAATGTCGGCGGATCGACGACCGCCAGTGTCAGTCTGGTGATCGGGGTCTGATCGGGCATGGAAGTCTATGTTTACGACGCGGTGCGGACACCGCGCGGCAAGTCGAAGGCCACCGGCGGCCTTGCCGAATTCACACCGCAGGAACTGGTCGGACAGCTGATCGATGCGCTCAGGACCCGGACCGGCGAAGACACGATCGACCGTGCGGCCGGGCTGACGCTGGGCTGTGTCGGCCAGATCGGCGCCCAGGGCGGACATATCGCGCTGGTCAGCCGGCTGCACGCCAATCTGCCGCCAGAGATGCGGGCGCTTTCGCTCAACAATTTCTGCGTTTCCGGCCTCACCGCCGTCGGCCTGTCTGCCAGCGACGCCCTCGCGCTTGGCGACGACCGGCTGCGCATTGCCGGCGGTGTCGAGATGATGTCGCGCGTGCCCTTCATGGGCGACCACGCTTTCTACTATGACGATCCGGAAACCGCCGCCCGCCTGCGCTATGTGCCGGTCGTCCTCTCCGCCGATCTGATGGCCACGATGAACGGCTATGACAAGGCGGACCTCGACGCCGTGACGCTGCGCTCGCACCAGCGCGCCGCAGCCGCCTGGGCGCGCGGCGATCTGGGGGGCGTTGTGCCGATCGTCCGTGCGGACGGGTCGGTCGCCCTCGCCCATGACGAGGGCATACGCCCCGACACAACGGCGGAAGGCCTCGCCGCGATGGAACCTGCCTTCGCCGGACTGGGCGCCAAAGGGTTCGACGCCATCATGCTCGACGCCCGGCCGGAACTGGACGCGATCCGGCACGTCCATTCCGTGGCCAACTGCCCGCCGACCTGCGACGGCGCCGGACTGGTCCTGATCGGCTCACGGGCAGCCGGTGACGCCTCCGGCCTCACCCCGCGCGCGCGGATTCGCGGCTTTGCCGAAGCCACCGCCGATCCCGTACTGCAACTCACCGCCGGTTTCGCCGCGATGGACAGCGTCCTCGCACAGACCGGGCTGGCGATCAGCGATTTCGACCGTATCGAATTCATGGAAGCTTTCGCGGCCACGCCGGTCCGCTTCGAGCGTGAATACGCGCCCGATCCGGACCGTGTGAACCCGGACGGGGGGCACCTGGCAATGGGACACCCGATGGGGGCATCAGGCGCCATCCTGCTGGGCACACTTGTTGACGGCATGGAGCGCCGGGGCGGCAGCCTTGGACTTGTTGTGGTGCATGGCGGATCGGGTGTCGGCAGCGCGATGGTGGTCGAACGCGTTTAGCGCTCGGCCCGGCCTTCTGATCAGCCATCATCACGCAGCGCAAGAATCTCGACCATCGCGCCGGGCTGTTCTGCCGGTGCTCCGGATCGTCTCCGGATCAGGCAGTCGGCCTGCGCCAGCGCTGACAGGGCGGAGGAGTCCTGGTTCGCCAGCGGCGCAACCCGGCCGTCCCGGTCGCGCCCCGCCCGCAGATAGCTTTCCCGCCAGTCATTCGCGTCCAGCGCCACGGCGAGCACAGCCTGGGCGAAGACGGCGCTCGCGGCACCCCCGCCCAGCCGCGCCAGGGCGGGACGAAGAAAAAGGCGCGCCATCACCAGGGCCGAAACCGGATTGCCCGGCAAGCCGAGCAACGGATGCCCCTCTACCGTGCCGAACCAGGTCGGCTTTCCTGGCCTCGCCGCAATCCGCTCGAATGCGAACCGGCCGCCATCGGCCTGGAAGACCGCGCGCAGATGATCATGCCCGCCGACCGATGCCCCGCCGACCGTCACCGTCAGGTCGCAGTCCCGCCCGCGTCGAAGCGCATCCCGGACGGCATCGGGCCGGTCGCGGGCAATGCCAAGATAGACCGGTTCCCCGCCCCAGATACGGACCAGTTCCACGAGCCCGGGCGCGATTGAATTGACAATTTGCGCAGGCCCGGCGGGCTCACCGGGCTCAACCAGTTCGTCCCCCGTCGCCAGGATCGCGATGCGGGGCCGCGGGTGTATATGAAGCGTCGCGACACGCGCCGCGGCCGCCAGCGCGACAGCGTCCGGCGACAGGCGCCGCCCGGCCTCAAGCAGACGATCTCCGCGGCAAAAGTCCGTACCGGCCGGCCGGATATTTGCCATCGGGCGCGCCGTATCGTCGAGCCGGACGGTATCGCCTGTACGCGAGGCCTTTTCCTGCATCACCACCTGATCGGCACCGTCCGGCACCGGCGCTCCGGTGGAAATCCGCACGGCCTCGCCAGGGCCGACCGGCCGGCCAAAGCCATGCCCGGCCGCCGCCTCGCCAACCAGGCGCAGCGCTTCTGTTCCTGCAACGAGATCGGCCGAGCGGACGGCGTAGCCGTCCATAGCCGACGCGGCGAAAGGCGGCTGTGTCCACTGCGCGACCAGCGGCTCGGCCAGAACCGTGCCTGCGCAGTCCGCAAGCGGCCGCTCGACCTGCGGCAGCGGCGACAGAGCGGCCAGCATTGCGTCCAGGGCTGCATCGACGGTCAGCATGGCGGGGTCCGACATCTCAACGCTCCGTCAGCCGGGGGATGAGCTCGACCAGATTGCAGGGCCGGTGCGTCCGGTCGAATTCGATTCTCAGCACTTTCTCCCAGGCGTCCCGGCAGCCGCCGCTCGAGCCTGGCACGGCAAACAGATAGGTGCCGCCGGCGATGCCGGCCGTCGCCCGCGACTGGATGGTCGACACGCCGACCGAGGCATAGCTGACCTGGTGAAAGACCGCAGCAAACCCGTCCATCTCCTTGTCATAGACACCGCGAAAGGCTTCCGGCGTGACGTCGCGCCCGGTCAAGCCGGTTCCGCCTGTCGCAATCACCGCGTGAATGCCGGGGTTGGCGATCCAGGCACCCAGCTGCGTGCGGATCGCCGTCACATCGTCCGGCACGATGGCATGGTCCACGACGCGGTGACCATCGGCCGAGATGGCCTCACGCAACCAGGGACCTGTCTTGTCCGTTGCTGCATCACGCGTGTCGGACACTGTCATGACGGCAAAGCCGACCCGATCCGGAACTGCACCCATTCACACGCTCCCTTGCTTCATCACTGTCGAAGTGGCCCCGTTTTGCCGCGGGCACAAGTCGCGGACCAGACACGGCCGCCGCAGCGGGCGCAAATGACCGTCACAAATCCGCGAGCGGTCATGACAGTGAAACAATCTATGGATTTGCCTGATAAAATCGATTTGATTCATATGTCGCCATCCGTCATCCTCGCCGCAGTATCCAAGAGTAAATCGGCATCCACGCATTCAAGACATGATTGGAGACATCATGGACGGCAATGATACGCAGTCGCCCGGCAAATGCCCGGTGATGCATGGAGGAATGACGTCTGGCCGCGCATCGGTGATGGATTGGTGGCCGAACGCGCTGAACCTCGACATCCTTCACCAGCACGACACCAAGACCAACCCGCTGGGCAAGGACTTCAACTATCGCGAAGCCCTGAAAACCCTCGACATCGAGGCCCTGAAGAAAGATGTCACCGACCTCATGACCGACAGCCAGGACTGGTGGCCGGCCGACTGGGGTCACTATGGCGGCCTGATGATCCGCATGGCCTGGCACGCAGCCGGCTCCTACCGGCTGGCCGACGGCCGCGGCGGCGGGGGCACCGGCAATCAGCGCTTCGCGCCGCTGAACTCCTGGCCGGACAATGTCAGTCTCGACAAGGCCCGCCGCCTGCTCTGGCCGATCAAGAAGAAGTACGGCAATGCCGTCTCCTGGGCCGACCTGATCATCCTGGCCGGCAATATCGCCTATGAATCCATGGGGCTGAAGACGTTCGGCTTTGCCTTCGGGCGGGAAGACATCTGGCATCCGGAGAAGGACACTTATTGGGGCGCCGAGAAGGAGTGGCTCGCCCCGAGCGATGGCCGCTATGACAATGTCGACGATCCGTCGACGATGGAAAATCCGCTGGCCGCCGTGCAGATGGGCCTGATCTACGTCAACCCGGAAGGCGTCAACGGTCAGCCAGACCCGCTGAAGACCGCAGCGCAGGTGCGCGAAACTTTCGCCCGCATGGCAATGGACGACGAGGAAACCGCCGCCCTGACCGCAGGTGGCCACACCGTCGGCAAGACCCATGGCAATGGCGATGCCGGCGCCTTGGGTCCGGACCCCGAGTCCTGCGGTGTCGAGGAACAGGGCTTCGGCTGGAGCAATCCCAATATGGGCGGCAAGGCGGCCAATGCGGTCACCTCGGGGCTGGAAGGCGCCTGGACCACCCATCCGACCACATTCGACATGGGCTTTTTCGACCTGCTGTTCGGCTATGAGTGGGAGCTGAAGAAGAGTCCAGCCGGGGCCTGGCAATGGGAGCCGGTCGACATCAAGGAAGAGGACAAGCCGGTCGATGCGACCGACCCGTCAATCCGTCACAACCCCATGATGACCGATGCCGACATGGCGATGAAAATGGATCCGGCCTACCGGGCGATCTGTGAGAAATTCATGGCCGACCCGGCCTATTTCCGCGACACCTTCGCCCGGGCCTGGTTCAAGCTGACGCACCGCGACATGGGTCCCAAGGTCCGCTATGTCGGCCCGGACGTGCCGGACGAGGACCTGATCTGGCAGGACCCGGTTCCGGCCGGCCCGGCGAATTACGATATCGGGGCCATCAAGTCGAAGATCGCCGCGAGCGGCCTGCCGACGGCTGAACTCGTCGCCACGGCCTGGGACAGCGCACGCACCTATCGCGGTTCGGACATGCGCGGCGGCGCAAACGGCGCCCGTATCCGTCTGGCACCCCAGAAGGACTGGGAGGGCAATGAGCCGCAGCGTCTCGCCAGGGTGCTGGGCGTTCTCGAACCCATAGCGAAGGAATACGGGGCCAGCCTGGCTGATGTCATCGTGCTGGGCGGCAATGTCGGTGTCGAGCGTGCGGCTGCCGCCGCGGGTGTCGACATCACCGTGCCCTTCGCACCGGGCCGCGGCGACGCCACTGATGAGATGACCGACGCCGACAGTTTCGACGTTCTCGAACCCATTCATGACGGCTACCGCAACTGGCTGAAGAAGGACTATGCGGTCAGCCCGGAAGAGCTGATGCTCGACCGGACCCAGCTGATGACTCTGACGGCGCCGGAGATGACGGTGCTGGTCGGCGGCATGCGTGTGCTGGGCACCAATCATGGCGGCACGAAACATGGCGTCTTCACCGACCGCGAAGGCGCTCTGACGACCGACTTCTTCGTCAACCTCACCGATATGGCGAATGCCTGGAAACCGGCGGGCGACGGGATCTACGAGATCCGCGATCGCAAGTCCGGCCAGACGAAGTGGACCGCGACCCGGCTTGACCTGGTCTTCGGCTCCAATTCGGTCCTGCGGGCCTATGCCGAGGTCTATGCCCAGGACGATGCGCAGGAGACGTTCGTGAAGGACTTCGTGGCGGCCTGGACCAAGGTGATGAACCTCGACCGGTTCGACCTTAACTGACACCGGGACGATCGCGGCGATGGTCACACGAGGGGCGGGTCATGCCAGCAGCATGACCCGCCCCTGCGGCTTTCCGGCCGGGCGCAACGCAGGACGCCCGGCGCGGCTTCATCATCCCTCTTGCTTGCACCAGGCCCGCACAGGGCCGACACGGCGATGCACAGCACAACCAGGCCGAATCCCGGCGTGTCCTTTTCGGCGAAACGAGCCACGGGATGCCGGGGCGGGTTGCCAGGAGCGCGACGAATGTAGCATTATCGCTAGAATCGTAACAACCGGAGCTCGCTGATGTTCTGTCGCGCCGTCACGGCGGCACTGACCGCCGGCCTGGCCAGCCTCGCGGTGAGTGCAGCCGGCACCGCCCAACCTCCCGAAAGCCTGTCAGAGTCGGTGACGCGCCATGTGCGGATCGACAGTCCGCGTCTGGCCCTGACCGGCCTGCAGCTGATCGACGGCTCAGGTGCTCCGGCACGGCAGAACCAAACCATTCTGATCGAAGATGGCCGCATCCGGGCCGTGGGTGACAGCCGCGACGTGACGGTCCCCGACGGGTTCGAAGAGATGGCGCTGGGCGGCCGCACGGCGATGCCGGGCATTGTCGGCCTGCACAATCACCTTCACCATCCGGGCGTTCCCGTCAGCCATTTTGCCGCGCCGTATCTTTATCTTGCCGGCGGTGTGACGACCCTGTTCTCCGCCGGCAGCGCCGCCCCGATGGCCGAACTGAATATGGCGGAAGCGGTTGCGCGCGGGCTCGGCCCGGGCCCGGACATGCGGATCGCCGCGCCCTATGTAACGGGCCCCGAGGGCAATTGGGTGATGCCGCGCCCGGCCACGCTCCTGGCCGCCCGCGACTTCGTCGATTACTGGGCCACCGCAGGGGTTTCCGGGTTCAAACTCTACCGCCACGTCACGCCGCCGATCGCCGCCGCGATCATCGACCAGGCCCACACGCACGGCCTCACCGTCACCGGGCATCTGTGTTCCCTGACCTTCCGCGCGGCGGCAGAGATGGGGATCGACCGGATCGAGCACGGCCTGATTTCCATGTCGGACCTGGTCGAGGACAAGCCCGAGGGCGAATGCGTCTCCACCCTGTCATCCCTGACCGAAGCCGATATTGACGGACCGGCGGTCTCGGCCGTGATCGAGACGCTCGTTGCCCATGACGTGACCCTGACCTCGACCCTGGCCATTATCGAGTCCCATTTCGCCCATCGCCCCCAGGGCGAGCCGCGCGCGCTGGAGATGCTGTCGCCGCTCGAGCGCGCCGCTTATGATGCCCGCCAGACCGCCCTTGCCGAACGCCGCGACACGACCCGTTTCACGCCGGCGCTTTTCAGCCGCATCCTCGCATTCGAGCGCCGCTTCGCCGAAGCCGGCGGCCGGCTCGTTGCCGGTCCGGACAATGGCCGCCATATCGTCGCCGGCTATGGCGACCAGCGGAATCTGGAAGTCCTTGTGGAAGCCGGCTTCTCCGTGCCCGAAACCGTGCAGATCATGACCCATAACGGCGCCGTCGAACTCGGCCTGGGCGAAGACCGCGGTCTGGTACAGGCCGGCTACCGGGCGGACATCCTGATCCTCAATGGCGACCTCGCCGCCGACCCGGCCGCGATCCGCTCACTCGAATACGTGTTCCGCGACGGTCTGGCCTATGATCCCGCCAGCCTCGCCGAAACCGTGCGCGGCGAAGTCGGCCTGCGCTGATCCCGAACCCTCCATCCAGCCAAGCGGACCGGACATCATGTTTCTGCGTTACCTTCTGCCCCTGACCCTCCTTGCCGCCCCGGCCGCTTCCGCACCGGGGGAGGCCCAGACCACGCCCGCCGCACAGCGTGGAATGATCGCGATCACGTTCGACGACGCACCGCGTGGCGGCGGGGCCTTCTTCTCCGGCGCCGAACGGACCCGCGCGCTGATCGAGGCGCTGGACCGGGCCGATGTCGACGGGGCGATGATCTTCGTGGCCGGCCGCAATGCCGAAGCCCATGCGGACGGGCTGGACTGGTTGCACGCCTATGCCGCCGCCGGGCACAGCCTGGCGAACCACTCGTATTCCCATACCTGGCTGTGGCAGAGCGAACCGGCCGCCTATCTGGCCGATATCGACCGCACCACCCGCCTGCTGGAAAGCCTGCCGGGCCATACGCCCTATTTCCGCTTCCCCTTCCTCGATGAAGGCCGCACGGTCGAGGGCCGCGACAACCTGCGGCAGGGTCTCGCCGAACGCGGCCTGCGCAACGGTTATGTCACCGTCGACAATTATGACTGGTACATGGATGCGCTGGTCCAGCGCGCCGTCGCGGCCGAGCGCGAGGTCGACATGGACGCGCTGCGTCACGCCTATGTCGACATCCTGCTCGAAGGTGTCGATTTCTACGATGCGCTGGCCCGCGAGACGCTGGACCGGTCTCCGGCCCACGTCCTGCTGCTGCACGAAAACGATCTCGCCGCGCTCTTCATCGACGATCTCGCGGCGGCCCTGCGCGAGGCGGGCTGGCAGATCGTGCCGGCGGAAACCGCCTATGCCGATCCGATTGCCGACATGCTGCCCGACACGCTTTTCAACGGCCAGGGACGCGTCGCCGCCCTCGCTCACGCCGCCGGTCTGAAACCCGCGCGCGAAATGGTGCCGCCCTTCGAGGACGAAGCCTGGCTGGAAGCCGAATTCACCCGCCGCGGCGTCTTCTCCAGCGCGGACTGAACCGGCTTGGATTAGTTCCGATAGGGCTCATGGCTGATCAGGCGCATTGTGTAGGCGGCGTCGCCCAGCCCGTTCATGTGCCGGTCCGAAGACAGCTCGCCCGTCACCCACACCGGATCCCACAAGCGCTCGACCCGCAGCGGTTCGTCCAGCGTGACATAGACGATCTGGTTGGGCGGCGGCGGCGGGGTGTGAATGCAGGCGCCGAAATAGGGCACCAGCAGGAATTCGTCGATCTCGCCGCCGGGCTGATAATCCAGCGGCAGGATGAAGCCGGGCATACGCACCGTCTGGCCGATCAGAGCCGGCTCGACATTGAACGTGCCGATCTGCTGCATCTGTCCGCCGAAATGGTTGATCTCCATGGTCGCATAGGCCGAGTTGTAGAGCTGCTCGATCCGCTCCAGCTCGCCTTCCGGCAGGAGATCATCCCAGTTGATCGTGATGACACCATTCTCGTCCGGCGGCGGGAAATCGGGACCGGGCGGCGGCGGCGTTGCCCGCAGCGGCGCTTCATCGTCCGTGCTCGCGGCTTCTTGCACTTCCGACCCGGCAGCATCATCGGCCTCGTCGGCCTGCGCTTCCGGCTGCGACGGTTCCTGCTGCGACGGTTCCGGCTGCGCGGCGTCCGCGGTCTGGGAACCACCCGCCGCCGCATCGGCGCCTGGGGAAGACTCTGCACCGCTGGGACTGGCACCGCAGGCGGCGAGCAGAAGAACGGGAAGCAGGTAGAAGCGGATCGAAGACATGGTGGACCTCAAAGTCGGATGGACAGGCCGTCGGCCAGCGCATTGCGCTGTGCCCGCCAGGCCGGCCAGGCGCCCAGCAGCGCGCCGGACAGGGTGACGGCCCCAAGGACAAGGATTTCGGTCAGGCCCGGCCCGCCAGCCAAGTCGAGCCCGTAACGTATAGCAACCGATCGGGCGATGATAGCAAAGCCGATCTGGGCGAGGAAGATGCCGATCACCGCTCCGGCCGCCGCCAGGGATGCGGCTTCCAGGATCAGCAAGGCGAAAATGTCGCGGGGCCGCGCGCCGGTCGCCCGCAACACCGCCATCTCGCGGCGGCGCTCGTTCAGCCCGGCCGACAGGGCGGTAAGGATGCCGGTCATGCCGACCACGACGACCAGCAACGAGATTGCCTTGAAAGCCGTCTCGCCCGCACCGATCACCTGCCAGAGCTGTGACAGCGCCACGCCCGGCATGATCGCGCTCAGCGCCTCGCCCTGATAGGTGTTGATCTGCCTTTGCAGGCCCAGCACCCGGATTGGCGAGCTCACCCCGACCAGGATGGCCGTGATGCTGTCGGGCTCGAGCGTTCCGGCATCAGGCGTCTCGCCTGCAGCCTGTCCGGACGGCGGCGCCCCGCTCTCCCAGCCGACATGGATCGCCTCGATGCTTTCCAGCGAGACATGGACAGACCGGTCCACCGGCGTGCCGGTCGGCGCGAGAACGCCGACAATCTCGAAATCATGGCCTGAATGCTCGGCAAAGCTGACATCGCCGATCCCGTGCGACAGCCGGATAAATCCGCCCAGGCCATAGTCGAGCTGACGGGCCACTTCCGCGCCCAGAACGACCTCGTGCGTGCCGTCGAAGACGCGCCCGTCGGATAGTGCCAGCGGCTGGCGGCGGCCGTAACGGTAGTGGTCGAAATAGGCCTGTGTCGTACCGACGACCCGGTAACCGCGGTGACTGTCGCCCAGCGAGATGGGCACAGCCCATTCGACATCCGGCGCCGAGGCGATCAGCTGATAGGTGTCCCAGCCGATATTCGCGGTCGGGTCTCCCAGGCGGAAGACTGAATAGAGCAGGAGATTGATCGCCCCGCCGCGCGCGCCGACGATCAGATCGGTGTCCGAAATGGTGGAGTCAAAGCTCGCCCGCACACCGGTGCGGATCTTCTCCACGCCCAGAAACAGCATCACGGCGAGCACGATGGACAGGATCGTCAGCGCCACCGAGACACCGCGATTGGCCAGGCTCTTCCAGGCCAGGGTGAGAAGCGACGCACTCATGCCGCCGGCCTCGCGCGGTTGATATCAGCAAGTTCGATCTGCCGGTCGAAACGGTCCGCCAGGGTGCGGTCATGGCTGACGAACAG
This sequence comes from Maricaulis sp. ABE4_448, assembly GCF_056160825.1. NCBI lineage: Bacteria > Pseudomonadati > Pseudomonadota > Alphaproteobacteria > Maricaulales > Maricaulaceae > Maricaulis > Maricaulis sp. ABE4_448. The sequence goes on along the minus strand of NZ_JBSWXX010000004.1, from coordinate 115,405 downwards.
CAGCGCGGCGCCGGACTCGCGGCACTCCGCGGTCAAAAGAGAGAGAAAGGCATCGCGGGCATCCTGGTCGAGCGCCGAAGTCGGCTCGTCCGCGATCACCAGGCCCGGCCGGCCGATCAGCGCCCGGGCGGCCGCCACACGTTGCTGCTGGCCGACACTCAACGCCGTCACGCGACGGGTCAGGCTATCGGCATCCAGCCCCAGCGCGTCGAGCAGGCGGCGCGCCTCGGTGTGCGCATCCGTCCCGTCCTGTTTCAATCGGGCAGCGCGCTCCGCCGAGAAACGCAGGGGCAAGAGGACATTCTCCAGCGGGCTGAGATAGGGCACGAGATTGAACAGCTGGAAGACGATACCCAGCTGCGCCGCACGCAGGGCGTCGCGCCGCGCAGGACGGTCCGGGTCCATGCGGGTTCCCAGAACGGAAATCTCACCCTCGCGGCAAGGCGTGATCCCGGCGATCAGTCCAAGCAGCGTGCTCTTGCCGCTACCCGAAGCCCCGGCGAGAAAAACCGCTTCTCCAGCCGCCATCTCGAACCGGCCGATCTCCAGCACCGGCGACCCGTCCGGCCAGGCGAAAACCAGGTCGCGAATGCGAACAGCCGGTACCGTCATGGAGCCAGGCGATAGTCCGGGGCTGACGACGTCAGATCGAAACCGGCCTGCCGGTCCGGCGACACCAGGACGGCCTCGATCGTCTCGAACCGTTCGAACACCTCGAAGACACCCGTACCGATCCGGCGCAGACGCTGGGGTTGCGCGCACTCGAAGCGGTAGGTCACCCGGATATCGTGATAACCGGTATCTGCGATCTCACCGCCCAGATAGGCGCAGCCCGCATCGCGATCGAGCCGCAGGACGACGCCTTCGGCCAGCAGGCTGGACCGGGCCTCGCTGACAAGGCGCGCCTCGACCGCATCGCGCGGCTCGCGTTCGAAACCGAAGAGATTATAGCCCGGCGTCTCGAACTCGGCCTCGACCCGTCCGCCGGCCTCGATGGCCACGCCCAGATGCCCGACACCGTGGACATGCGCTGCGTGTTCATCGTGCCCGCCATGATCCTCGTGATCATGGTGCGCATCGTGATCTTCATGTGCCGTCTGTGTGGCACCTGCGTCGGCCGTATGTAGCCCGAATGAGGCCATTATGACGCCGGCAAGCAACAGAGTACTCGGTCCCACTGCACATCTCCCTGCGAATTCGCGACGAGCGCCGTTGATCGCTCGCTTTTACGTTATTATGTAACATATCGCGTGCTCAAGGGGGCCGCTCATGTCTTTTTTGTCACCCGGGAGGGAAATGCATGCGCCGCAGCCAGGATGCCGTCGGGATTGCCCTCTCAGGACTGTGCCTCGTGCACTGTCTCGCCCTGCCCCTCCTCGTCTCTCTGGGACCGGCGCTGGTCTGGATGGAAGATGAGCGTATCCACCTCGCCCTGGCAAGCCTGGCGCTTCTCGTCAGCCTCAATGCCATGCGCAGCTGGCCGGGCGGCATGCGCGGCATCGCTCTGCGTGGCCTTGCGATCACGGGGCTGGCGCTGCTCTTCTTCGGCGCGCTGGCCGAGGTCTCCGAAATGACCGAACGCGTCATCACTGTCGTCGGCGCCAGCGGCCTGGCCCTGTCGCACGGCGCCGCCTGGATGATCTCAGCCGGCCGCCCCGCACACCGGCACTAGCGGCGCGATGAGTGCGACTAGGAGAAGGGCTCAGCGCCCGCTGCGCCCCGCCTCCTCGGCCATGACCGCTTCCATCGCCGGATCGCGCCCCGCAATGAACGCCATCCAGTCAAGCGGGGCGGAAATGTCGACATCGAGATCGTCGATGAGGATCGGGAAGATGTGCAAGCTGCCCCAGGCGCAGCGGAAAAACCCCGTACAGCCGTTCTGGAGATCGTAATAGCCGGTCGAATACCGCGCCCGGAAGCCACTGTTGGGCAATTCATAAGCCCAGCCTTCCGCCCAGAATTGCAGCCGGTCGCCGATCGGCTCGCCGACCAGAAGGACGCGGTCCGGCGCCGTCTCCTTGGCCGAGGCCAGATTGACGATCGCCGCGGAAAACGTATTGCCGCTTGTCAGCAGGTAAACCCGGCCATCCGGACCGACGAGTTCGGGCAAAGCCGCCATCATTTCATGGGTGATGGTCAGGTCGCCGCCGCCGCTGAAACGCTGATCAACGACAACCGCACGCGCCGGATGCTCGCTCAGCGTCTGCACAACCCGGCTGGAGAAGGCAGCAAGGCTCTCCTCCCCGCCATCGTCGAGATTGGTGCGCAGGGCGATGTAGACGACCCCGGTATTTTCAATGCGCTCCATCCAGTAGCCGCGCCCGGGCTGCTGAAGATAAAGCGGAAAGCCCTCCGGCTCCGCCGCCATCCAGCCGTCAGCGACATGGATCCAGGGCTGCGGAAGATCGCCGGGGAAGGCCCGCTCGGCATCCGGTGCAGCAGACTCGGCATCCAGCATTACTTGCACTGCGTCACCCCTGGCCAGCGTCAGGTCGAGCCGGACAGGCGCGTCGGCTTCACCGGCGTCGACCGCTGCCAGAAAATCCGGCGCATCGAGCAGCGCCGGAGCCTGGGTGAGATAGAAGGCATCGTTGCCGCCATAAGCTTCGCGGAAGCGGGCAAGGACGTCTTCAACCTCGCCCCCGTTGATCCGGTCGACACGGGCGCCGAGCAGCGGCTGCTGGCCGGTCCGGACCCTAAGAATGCGGATTTCGCCAGCCATATCCGCCATGCGGACGGGCAAGCGGGGGAAGCGCGCCACCAGGCGCGTGGCCGGCGTGTTGGAATGCCCGTTGTCGATTTCGGCCTGTGCCCGGGCGAGGCCCAGCATGAATTCGGCATCGGTCAGCGACCCCGCATTGGCTTCCAGATGTGCGACCCGGGCGTCGAACCGCGCCCGCATCTCATCGGTCATCGAGCGCTCATTGCGCCGGACATGATGGAAATGACGCAGGTCCTGCAAGCGCGCTTCGGCACGGGTTTCAGGCTCACCCTGGAAAAGCGGAGGAAGCGGGATCGGGTGAAATGCGATGATCGTGGCAATGATCAGCAGGATCGACCGGCCGAACCAAGCAGCGACCGCGACCGCTGCGAGCCACAGATACCAGGGGATCAGGCGAAACGGTGCCGTGATCAAACGCCAGAACTTGCGAAACATACCCGATACCCTCAACCGCGCCCGGAACAGTACAGCGAACCTGCCGCGCGGCGCATGCGGTCGCGATAAACTTGATGGAGACTTTCATCGCCCGACCGCCGAGAGCGCGATAAACTGCACCGGATTTTACCTCCGGCCTGGAAAAGCGCGTAGGCAGGCCGATGCCTTCGGACGGTCCGGAGGACGCGGCGGAGACATGCCGCGCCGGAGACATGCCATGCCGCACGCCGTACTCAGCACGCTCTACTTCATGGCATTCAGCCACGCCTTGCTGCTGACGGTCGTTCTCTGGCGGCGGGCGCCGTCCGGTTCACCGGCACGGCTGCTGGCTATCGCAATGGCGCTGCTGGCCTACAAGCTGTTCGAAGGTGGTGCGGTCCATTCCCAGCTCTATCGCTACATACCCCACCTGCTCGATCTGCTACCCAACATGGTTCTGGTGCTCGGGCCCGTTCTCTACGCCTATGTGCGCCGGATGACCGGGCAACGGGCCTTCACGGCCGGCAACTGGGTCCTGCATCTCTTGCCCGCATTTGCGGTCTGGCTGCTCAGTGCACCGGACGTGCTCCGCGGCGGCGACGTGAAGGTTACGATGTGGGCTGCGCTGCAGCAGGACCAGGCGCCCTATGGCATTTCAATGCTGCTGACGATCAAGCTGGTGGCGATGAAGGTGCATCTGGCGAGCTATCTCGCTCTGGCCTGGCGGCGCCTGGATGCGTTCGCACCTGCACTAGACCAGCTGCGAGCCGACAACAGCCGCAATGTGCTGCAGCGGCTGCGCCAACTGATGATCGCTTTCATCCTCCTGGAAGCGCTGTGGGTCGGCCTGTTCCTGGTGCAGCAGACCACCGGGCTGATCACGCTTGGCACGGTAGGCCAGGCCTGGCTGCTTTTCCTCTCGGCCATCGTTGTGCTGATAGCGCTGCAGGGTCTGCAGAAACCGGACTTCCTGATCACCGAGGAGGAGCGCGCGCTCACGGGGACCCCCACCCCGCCGGCGCCGGACCCGGCAGCGTCCGGAACCGGGGCCGGGGCCGGAGCGACGATCAAATATCTCCATTCAGCCTTGCCGGACACGGCGGCTGCAGAAGTCGCGGCCCTGATCGAACAGCAGCTCGAGGACGACGCCCTCTACCTCGACGAGGGCCTGTCCCTCACCAAGCTCGCCAAGGCGATCGGGCACAAGTCGCACACCGTGTCGCAAGTGATCAACCAGCACATGAAGAGCAATTTCTACCGGCTGATAAACAGCTATCGCATCCAGTACGCGCTGACCCTGATCGAGGACCCAGAGCGGCACTGGTCGCTCGAGCGGATCGCGATCGAGTCCGGCTTCACCAATCGCGTCACCTTCAACAAGGCGTTCAAGGAGCAAATGGACTGCACGCCATCGCAGTATCGCGCGGAACGCCGGACCACATCCGGGCAGGCCTGAGCAGACAGTCCTCCGGGGGGTATGCACCGGCGTTATGGCCCCCGCCCGAATATGAAGTGGCCGAAGACCCGGCGCGCTTTCTATGGTCGGGACATGCGTTAACTCCGTGCCGGAACGTACCATGCCTGCGTGCCCATGCCCTGACAGCCGGCCCACCGGACCGGCCCCTGCCCGCACAAGACAAGCGGGACCAAACGCGGCATGACGCGCACGCTGAAATCCGTGGCTATCATCGGGGCTGGCGTGGTCGGTGTTGCGACAGCCTATGCCCTCGCCAGGCGCGGGCTGGATGTCACCGTGATCGACGGCCGCGAGTCTGCCGGCCGCGGCGCGTCCTACGCCAACGGGGCCCAGCTGAGCTATCTCTACACGGATGCCCTAGCCAATCCCCGCCTGTTCCGCGACATGCCCGGCCTGCTGCTCGGCCGCAGCGATGCCTTCCGGATGCGGTTGAGCCTCGACCCGGACTATCTGTGCTGGCTGTTGGCCTTTCTGCGCAACTGCACCGCCGTCCGGTTCAAGCGCAATACGTTGGCCGCCCTGGAACTCGGTCTGGAGTCCCGGCTGCAGATGGCCAGCCTTCTGGCCACGCACGATCTTGATTTCGGCTATGCGGTGCGCGGCAAGATGCACCTCTATCACTCCGAAACCGCCTTTACCGCGGCGCGGCGCGTGATGGGGATGAAGAATGTCGGGCCAGCCGCCCAGCAGGCCCTGAGCTATGACGAAGCCCGCGCGATCGAACCAGCGCTCGATGCGGCGCCGGACCGCCCGGTCGGCATCATCTACACACCGGACGAAGCCGTCGGCGACTCGTTCCGGTTTTCCAGCAACATGCTTGAGCTGCTGCAGGCGCGTTACGGCGTGCGGGTGATCTTCGACGCGACCGTCAGCGAGGTCAGCACCACATCGGACCAGGCGCTTCTCTACACTGACGGTCAGGCTGTGACAGCCGACCTGGCCGTCGTGTGCGCCGGTGCCGACGCCCGCCGCCTGCTTCGCCCCTTCGGTGTGTCGATCCCGGTCATGCCGATGAAAGGCTACTCGTTGACCGCCCCACCCGGTGACGCGGCGCCGACGGTCAGCCTCACAGACACGACACGGCGGCTTGTCTTTACCCGGCTCGATGGCCGCATCCGCGTCGCGGGACTGGCCGATCTCGGCTGGCGCTCGGCCGATCCGGATCCGGACCGGCTCAACACGCTGTTACAGCACGCAAGGGCCGCGCTGCCTCAGGCGGCCGCCTTTGACGATGCATCAAGCTTCTGGGCCGGCCTGCGCCCGATGACGCCGAACTCATTGCCCTGCATCGGACAGGCGGGCCCGGCGCTCGCCTATAATGTCGGGCACGGCATGCTGGGCTGGACCCTGGCCATGGGATCCGGCGAGCGGCTGGCCCGCCAGATTGCACCCGATTTCGACCCGGTATCAGAAGGACATGCCGCACATGACGTCAAAACCCTTGCCGCCACCCCTTAGCCCTACACGTGAAGCAGCGGGCCTGTTGTTCATATCGGGCCAGTTGCCGCGCGGCGATGACGGAAGAATGGTCGCCGGCGGTATAACAGAACAAGCGAGCCGGGCGATCGACAATCTGGCGGCGGTTCTCGCGCGGCATGACATGACGCTGGACAATGTCGTGAAGACCACGGTCTGGCTGACCGATGCCGCACTGGCAGGTGAGTTCAACGCTGTTTATCGCGCGCGCTTCGCTGAACCCTTCCCGACCCGCTCGACGGTAGTGTCCGGCCTGCTGGCCGGCGATGCGCTGATCGAGATCGAAGCCATCGCCCACAAGGGCTGATCCCCGACCCTCCCGCCTGTCGGCGCCCTACCAGCGATAGCCTGGCAGGGTGCCGACATTTCTTACCCCGGCCGCCCGGGCGTCGGGGCGCCGCGGATCCGCCGCCCCCTCGAACACACCGTCCGCGATACGGATACACTGGGCGCTGCCGATCGTGTCGGAGAACTCGATCTCGTGGCCCAAGCTGCCCAGCAGGCGCAGCGTGTCGATCGACAGGCCGGGCTCCACTTCCAGCTCGTCCGGATACCAGTTCTGGTGAATGCGCGGCGCCTGCACGGCCTCGGCAATATTCATATCGTGGTCGATCACGTTCAGGATCACCTGAAGCACGGTATTGATAATGGTAGAGCCACCCGGCGTGCCGACGACGAGATAGGGCTCGCCATCGCGGAACACGATGGTAGGTGTCATGCTGGACGTCATGCGCTTGCCCGGCTCCAGCCGGTTCGCGACATTCGACTGCATGCCGCGCACATCATTGAGATGGGAGCGCAGGGCGAAGTTCTTCATCTGGTTGTCCAGCAGGAAGCCGGCCCCTTCGACCAGGGCGCCCGATCCGAAGGACGAGCCGAGCGTATAGGTGTTGGAGACGACATTGCCGGCGGAATCGGCGACCGAGAAGTGCGTGGTATCCGGGCTTTCGAAGGCGAGTGGATCGCCCGGCGAGACGGCACTGGCCGGCGATGCTGACGTACGCGAGACGTGGCTGACGCGTTCCTCGGCATAGGCCTTGGAGATCAGCGTCTCGACCGGCACCTGCACATAGTCCGGATCGCCCAGATACTGCGTGCGGTCGGCATAGGCCAGCTGCATCACTTCTGACAGCGTGTGCAGCGTTGCGGCACTGTTCGCGCCCATCGCCGAAAGATTGAAGTGCTCCAGCATGTTGAGCATTTGCAGCAGGGCGATCCCGCCCGAGCTCGACGGCGGCATGGTCACGACCTCATGGCCGCGATAGGTGGTGCGGATCGGTTCACGCCATTGCGCTTCATACGCCGCGAGGTCGTCCATCGAGATCAGCCCGCCATTGCGCTCCATGTCTGCGACGATGCGCCGGGCGATCTCACCTTCGTAGAAATCGCGCGGGCCTGCTGTCATCAACCGTTGCAGCGTCCAGGCGAGATCGGGCTGCACCAGCCGTTCCCCGAACTGATAGGGACGGCCATCGGCATGGAAGAAGGCGGCGCGGGCGGCATCGGAACTGGACAGGCGCCGCTCGCCCCATTGCAGGGCCTCGGAGAGATCCCTTGAGACGACAATACCGTCCTGTGCGAGTGACATAGCGGGTGCAATAAGGTCCGCCCAGGGTAACACCCCGTACCGTTCGTGCACCGCAGCGAAGCCGGCGACGGTTCCCGGGACGGCGGCGGCGCGATGGCCATAATTGGCCTCGTCATTGATCCGTCCCCGGCGATTGAGAAACATCTCCACCGTCGCATCAGCCGGTGCGGCCGAACGGTAGTCGAGGGCCAGGACCCGGTCTTCCTCGGCGATATAGACCAGCATGTAGCCGCTGCCGCCCAGATTGCCGGCGCGCGGCAAGGTGACGGCCAGCGCGAAACCGGTGGCGATGGCCGCGTCGACCGCGTTACCGCCCGCAGCGAGAATTTCCGCACCGACGCGGCTGGCGATCTCGTTCTGGCTGACCACCATCCCGTCCTCGTCGACGACCGGATGGACGATGCTGTCATAGTCGAGCAGCGAGGACTGGGCCGCCAGTGGCCCGGTCGCGGCCGGAAGGAGGGTCGCGGCACACAGGGTGGCGGTGCAGAGCGTGCGAAGAAACGGCATCATGGCGGTTGTCCCCTGGATTGTGGGTTTTGGTGCGCGGTTATTCGACCGGCTTGGCCCGGTAGACCTCTTCGTCGATCTCGCCTTCCCAGCGGCCGACGACGGTGGCGACGCAAAGGTCGCCGGTGACGTTGGTGACGGTGCGGGTCATGTCGAGAATCCGGTCGAAGGGCAGGATGAAGCCGACCACAAGGGCGATCTGCTCCGGGGTCATGCCGATCGTCTGCAGCACGGCGGCGATCAGGAAAAGCGAGGCGGACGGCACCGACGCCGTGCCGATCGACACCAGCGTGGTGGTCAGCGCGATCAAGAGATAGTCCTGCAGCTCCAGCGGAATACCGAAAGCCTGGGCCGCGAAGACCGCCACGATGGCGACGTAGAGCGCCGTGCCGTCCATGTTCACGGTCGCGCCCAGCGGCAGGATGGAGGAGGCGACGGCAGGCCTGATGCCCAGATTGTGCTCGGCCGCCGACAGGGTCGAGGGCAGGGTCGCCGAACTCGACGAGGTGGAGAAGGCGACCAGCTGGGCCTCGCGCACACCGCCCAGGAAGGGAATGACGGGCAGGCGGGCGAGGAATTTCACGAACAGGGCGTGCGTAATCACGATGTGCAGGAGGCAACCGGCCACCACGGTCACGGCCAGAACGAAGAGGTTGGCAAAGGCGCTGAGCCCGCTCGTACCCATCACCCAGGCGACCAAGGCGAAGACGCCGAAAGGCGCGAATTCCATGACGATGCCGGTGACGTTCAGCATGGTCTCGGCGCCGGCGTCGAAGGCGGATTTGAGCGCTTTCGTCTTTTCACCACCGATCAGGATGCCCGTTCCGGTCATCAGCGCGAAGAAGATGACGGCCAGGAGGTCACCCTGGGCGAAGGCGGCGAAGGGGTTTTCCGGCACGATCGCCAGCAGGCGCTCGGTCAGCCCGATCGGTTCGGACAATTGCTGCGGCGTCGCGCCTGACAGGTCGATCCCGTCACCCGGCCGCAGGCCGGCAGCCAGTGCCAGGCCCAGCAGGATCGCGAACAAGGTCGTTGCCAGATAGAGCGCGATCGCCTTGCCGCCGATCGAGCCGAGCCGTTTGGGGTCGCTCATCGCGGTCACGCCAGAGACCAGGGTGACGAAGACGAGCGGAATGATCAGCATCCGGATCAGCCGGATGAAGAGATCGCCCACCCAGCGCAGATGCTCGACGGCATCACCGGCGAAATAGCCGGCCACGGCGCCGAGCGCGAGGGCCAGAAGAATGCGTTTCCAAAGGACGATATTGAACCAGAAAGACAAGGTTTATTCCTCGCACAGATCGATATGGCTGGTGTCGCGCAGGACCGGCTGACCGGCCAGCGCGCCGGTGGTCGCGCCATTCTCGATGGCCAGCACGCCATTGACGAGCAGATAGCGCACGCCTTCGGACAATTCTTCCGGCGCGGCATAGCCGGCGCGCGGTGCAAATGATTGCGGATCGAAGACCACGATATCGGCGATATGGCCTTCACGCAGATAACCGCGCCCGGCGAGGCCGAACGTATCGGCAGTGAGGCCGGTGCTGCGCCGGACAAAGCGTTCCAGCGGCATCATCTCACCATCCACGACGAGATCGCGATAGGCCTTGGGGAAGGTCGCAAAGCGGCGCGGATGCCCGGTTGACCCGTCGGACGCCGTCACCACCCAGTCCTGACCGGCAAAGGCTTCGATATCCGCCCCGTCCATGACGAAGGACGCAACGCGGTAACCACCGGAGCGGATGATGGCAATCGCGGTTTCGACCGCGTCCTCGCCGCGCTGCCCGGCGACGGCCGCCAGCGTGTGACCGCCCAGCGCCGGGTCGGCCCCGCGCAATGGCCGGGTGAGCAACAAAGCATCGGCCCCGGCACGGCGGCGCAGATTGTCATGCATTTCGGCTACCAGGCGCGGCCGCACCTCAGGGTCGTCCAGCCGGGCCAGCAGACCCTCGCGGCCACCATCCAGCGCCCAGCGCGGCACCAGCGCATTGGCCAGACGCGTGCCCGAGGCGCGCCAGGGATACTGGTCGGCCGTGACACGAAGTCCGTTCGCGCGCGCCGCCTCGACCTGTGCGATCACGGCCTGACTCTGCCCCCAGACATCGGGACCCAGCGCCTTGATATGGGCGATATGGACCGGCGCACCGGAGCGTTCGCCGACGGTGATGGCCTCCTCGATCGAGGCCACAAGTCCCTGGGAATAGCTGCTCTCGTCGCGAATGTGGCTGTCATAGAGGCCGCCACGTTCGGCGGCGACGGTGGCCAGCGCCACCACTTCGTCCAGCGGCGCGAAATTCTGCGGGGTGTAGTGAAGTCCGGTGGAAAAACCGATGGCGCCCTCGCACATGCCACTGGCCAGCATGCGCTCCATGCGAGCGAGTTCTTCCGTCGTTGCCGTGCGGTTCTCTTCGCCGATCACGGATGTCCGGAGCGGCCCCAGACCAACCAGGAAGCCGACATTGGGACCGATGCCCCGCGCCTGCAGGTCTTCAGCCAGACTGCCAACGGCCGGTTCGCCGCCGCCATCATTGCCGACGACCACGGTGGTCACGCCCTGGAAGAGGATATTGTCGCTGCGGCGGCGGCCGGCATCATCAGCCGCCAGATCGGCCAGCGCATGCGTGTGCGGATCGATGAAGCCCGGCGCGACAACCAGCCCGTCCACCGCGATGACCCGGTCAGGTATCAGCCCGCTCTCGTCGAGCGCCCCCATGAACACGATCCGCCCGTCTTGCGCGACGATATCCGTAATCCGGCCGGGAGCGCCGCTTCCGTCCACAACGGTCCCGCCCGTGAAGGCAAGCGTCTGCATTGCTGCGGCCGGAGCAGCCGGGGCCAGGACGGCCAGTGCAAGAGCACCGGCCGCCTGAAGCGTCTTTGCAAGCATGGTTCTGCCCTAGAAGGACTTGCGGACCGAAGCGTAGAGGAAACGTCCCCGCGCCGAATGCAGCGTTCCCAGATAGTTGAACGTGCTGTCAGCGACGGGCGGCTCTTCATTGGTGAAGTTGCGCGCCCCGACCCGGACCCGGGTATTATCCAGCACGTCTTCACGGTCGAATGTGTACTGGACATAGACATTGCCATAATACCACTCGTCGACCTCGAACTGGGTACCGTCTCCGAGCGTCGCCCCGGTGTCCAGCACGGAACTGGTATAGCGGCCGAACAGGCCGGCACCCCAATTGCCGTTGCGCCAGGTGATCGAGGTCGTTGCCCGCCATTCCGGATTGCCGTCCTGGCGCAGCAGGCCAGCGGCACCGTCGACCACGAAACCGCTGAAGATATCGCCGGCATCCTGGGCATCGATAATGGCCTGGGCTTCCGGCGACGGTTCCTGGTCAAACGTGATCAGATGGGCTGCCGTGACGGAGACCCGGAAGTCGCCGAGCGGCGTGTCGTCGATATCGTAGAGAACGGTGACATCGACACCCTCGATCTGCCGAGGCAGGAGGTTCTGATAGGTGTCCTGTACCTCGATCACCTCGCCAACCGCGTCGAGACCGGTCCCGGCAAAGTCGGCGATATCGTCGGCGCTGGGCGCCTCGCGGATCACCGCCGGGTTGAAGGAGCCCTGGGTGCGCAGCAGGTAGTCATAGGCGAGATGGTTGTCGTCACCGAAAATGCCGATGACATTCTCCTGCTCGATATTCCAGTAGTCGACGGTGACAGTCAGATCACCGAAGCGACTATCCCAAAGCTGCGGCTGGAAAACAAAGCCATAGCTGTAGGTCGTATTGGTTTCCGGCTCCAGCGTGCTGGACCCTTCCCGCACACTGACCGTCGACTGAGCCCGCAGGCACTCGTCAACATTGGCAATACGACCAGCGCGCAAGTCGGCCTCGCAGAAGACATAGTCGAGCCGGGTATTGGAACGCTCCACGCCGCGCTCGTGGATCTGCGGCAAGTTCGGTGCCCGGAAGCCTTCCGAATAGGAACCGCGCAGCATCAGCCAGTCGGTCACCTCCCAGCCGATCGCCGCCTTCGGCTTCAGCACGTCGCCGACATCGGAATAATTCTCGTAGCGCGCCGCCAGCTGGACATCGACAGCCTGCATCAGCGGGATATTCATGTCGCGGCTGACCAAGGGCACCGAGAGTTCGGCATAGGAGGAGACAACCGAACGGTCACCGGAGGAGTCGGGCGTCGGGCTCGACCCGAGCACATCGGACCCGAAAAAGTCGCCGCTGATCGGGTTGGTGAAGGTGATCGTGCCGTCCAGGCGATCGTCGCGATCGTCCTCGAAGCCCTCATGCCGCAACTCGACCCCCAGCGCGACCCCGACACCGCCGCCCGGCAGCTGGAACAGGTCCGGACGCGAGGTCTTGAAGTCCCACAGGCCCAGCTCGGTGGAGTTTTCCCGCGTCACATCGACCATGAAGCTGTCGATCGTCGACTGCGGGTTGGGTGTGCTGTCGCCGTTGGAGAAGTCAGCCAGATTGCCGCCGTTGAACGGGTTGTAGGCGTCCGGCGTTTCCAGCGCGAGCGACTCCTGGAGCAGCGTGTTGGAGATGCGGTTGGTGCGGTCTTCCGTGGTCGCCTCGGACCACACCATCGCCGATTCCCAGTCCCAGGCGCCGAACGAGCCGCGCAGGCCCGCCAGCAGGCGGTAGCTGGTATTCTCGACATTGATGACCCGCGGCCCGGCATCGACGAAACGGTAGTCATTGATGATGTTGGCTACGCCCGCATCCGGGATATTCAGGCCCGGAAGACGGTTCGGATTGGCGCTGCCATCAGAGAAGGTCACCGGACCGAAGGGATTCCAGTAATTGCCCGCCGGCACGATGATGTCGGCCGCGCTGAGCGGCGAGGCCTGCTCGCGATGGGTCATGTAGTCGGACAGGTAGAGCCCGGCTTCGGCGAAGAATTCCAGGCCGTTGCCGAAATCATGGTTGAAGAAGGCGAAGCTGTTGAACCGCTCATTGTCGCCATAGATCCAGCGGTCGAAGTTGGAGTTATAGCGATAGACCCGGTCCGACGTGGAATTCTGGGTGCTGTTGTCGATGCAGAGCCCGGCGCCCAGATCGGCCAGACAGCCGGTCACGCTGTCCGGCTGGATGTGCCAGTAGTCGCCCGACGAGGTCAGAGCCCTGCCGTTCTGGCGGATGGTGGGCGTGTAGTTCCAGGTCTGGAACTCGCCGAAGGGCGAATTGGTCGAGCGATTGTCGAAATCGGTGTCGCCTTCGAAGGGCGTGCCCTCCACTTGCGGACGCGCATCATAGCTGGCCGCATAGTCGCGATCCGTTGCCGGCATGCCGGCACGATCCATATAGTCGATGAAAATCGACAGGTTGGACTGGCCGTTGTTGAAGTCACGGCCAAAGGCGATGCTGCCCTCGAGCTCGCGCAGCGAGGTGCCCTCGGAACCGCCATATTCGATCTCGGCGGTCAGCCCGTCGAAATTGTCGCGCAGGATCGTGTTCACCACGCCGCCCACAGCATCCGTGCCGTAGATCGCGGCGGCGCCATCGCGCAGCACCTCGACCCGGCGCACGCCGTTGTTGGGGATGGAGTTCACGTTCACCGTCGTCACCGGTACCAGGTTCTCGGTCTGATAACCCGGGTGCAGGACCAGGCGGCGCCCGTTCAGCAGGACCAGCGTATTGCCCGAACCAAGCGAGCGCAGATCGACCGAAGCGACATCACCGCGTGCGTCATTGACGCCGCCTGCCGTGCGGCCTTCCTGGAAGGCGACATCGCCGGCTTGCGGGATGGAGCGGAAGAGCTCGTCCATCGACGAGGCGCCGATCGCGTCGAGATCGTCCGAGCCTATCACGGTGACCGGCAGCGCCCCGGTGATCGGCGTGCCGGCAATATTGGAACCGGTGACGACAATCACTTCGGTTTCATCATCGTTCTGCGGCGGAGCCTCGGCCTCCTGGGCATGGGCCACCTGCGAAAACAGAACGGTTGAACTGAGCAAAATGAGTTTGGAAACCCGCCCGACGGTCATAGCAATCTCCCCTGCATGACGGCGCCGACCCGCTCGTCCCTGTGACGAGGCAGCGCCCTGACCGCAAAAGGTTTCAGATTATGACGCGCCCGTGAAGGCGCGCAGCCGTAGTCTGTTTTTGTGCGGCTATAGACGAAGGTTATGCCCTCAATGCGTGCTGCACGGCACTCAGTGCGCTGAGTGATTTCGCGAAATCACAGCCCGGAGCACTTCAAGGAAGCCACCGACCAGCTCCGCCTGGTTGGCCCGGTCGCCCGTACCCGTGTTGACCGAGTCCGCCGTTACGGCGTTCACCGAGTAGCGGATCGGGTCCTGGAAACGCAGAAGACGGATCTCGGGATCCTCGTTGAAGGCCGCCGTAAAGCTGTCGACGACAGCGACACCGACACCGTGCCGGACAAGCGACATCGCGACGTAGTAGGTGCGCGCAGTCACGACTTCCCGCAGGGAGACCCCCGCTCTCGACAGCTGATCACTGAACAGATCGCCGCACGGCCCGCTGTCTCCGAGGCCGATGAACTCCACCCCGTCCAGATCAGCGAGCGAAACACTGTCTCGTCCCGTGAACTGGTCGTGGCGGGCAACGAGCAGCAATTCGCTGCGACCGAGCTCCTGCGTCGAGAGGCGCGCATTCATCGGCGCCCCGTATCCGATCGCGATGTCGCACCCTTGCTGGAACAAGGCCTCGGCGATCTCGCTGGAATGCAGCGTATTGATCTCGAAGCTGACCTCCGGCTGGGTCTTGCGATAGGTCGCAATGGCCTCGGGCACGATGCTCAGCCCCAGCGACGGCAGCACCCCCAGACGGATATGCCCGCCCCGGCGCTCGCGAATATTCTTGGCCAGCTGGTTGAGCGCCCGGACATCGCCATAGACATCCTTGGCCTTGTCGAAGAGCTCGTGCGCCGCCGCGGTCGGGATCAGGCCGGAGCGGCCGCGCTCGAACAGGGGATAGCCCAGCTGGTCTTCGGCATGGCGCAGCACCTTGCTGACCGAGGGCTGGGATACATTCAGCTCGCGCGCAGCAGCGCTGATCGACCCGCAACGGTAGACGGCATGGAAAATCTCGATATGGCGCAGGCGTAACACGATGACGGGTCCGGAAGTTGGCAGGCGCCAATAGGACCGGGCTTTTGCGGGCCGGACAAGTCCGCCGCATGCAGATTGATCTAGTCGACCGCGTCGAAGAAGTCTGCCAGCGCGGTCCGGCAAGCCGGTTCAGACAGGTCGGGCGTGTGCCCAGCACCCGGGATTTCGCACGTTCCCACTGTGGACGCGTGCGCCGCCATGCGGTCGAGTGTTCCGGAGGACAGGATATCCGAGTTTTCGCCGCGCAGGACCAGCGCCGGACGATGCCGCGCCAGCTGCCGGAAATTCCGCCACATCACGACGCGCGCCAGCGGCATCAGCCAGGACGGTGCCTGCCCCGCCACGGCGGGATCATAGGTTGGCTGCAAGGTCCCGTCCGGCGCTTCGACGAACATCCGCGCCGCGAATTTTTCCCAGTCCTGGCCGGTATAGTGCGGGAAGACATCGCCCGCGATATGACGCGCATAGGCCACCGCCCCGCTCCAGTCGGAAACGGCGGGCGCGCTGGAGGCGTAGCCCGAGATCCGTGCAATTCCGGCCTTTTCGATCGTCGGGCCGATATCGTTCAGCACGGCACCGGCAAGGCGGGGCAGATGGGAACGCGCCATCTGCATCGCCACCATCCCGCCCAGCGAGGTTCCCAGAATATGGAAGCGCCCGAACTCCAGCCGGTCGGCCAGTGCAATGACGTCCTCGACATAGACCGGAAGCCTGTAGCGGCCGGGTTTGCCCCGCGCCGAACGTCCCCGTCCCCGCAGATCAACAGCAATCGTCCGCCGCCCGCGGCTCGCGAGCCACGGAGCCACATCTTCATAATCCAGGCTGTTGCGGGTCAGTCCGGGGATGCAGATCACCGGCAGGCGCTCGGCATGTTCAGGACCGTAGTCGCGCGCGAACAGGTCGAGCCCGTCCGCAGAGGTCCAGCGGATCCCGGCCGGTTCAGTCTTTGAAGGCATGATCAGTCCTGTAGCGGGACCGGCCGCCGGTTGGCATCGGCGGCCGGTCCTTTCGGGGTCAGTAGCGGTATTCCAGCGAGGCAAAGACCGTGCGCGGCGGTCCGTAGAAGCCGATGATGCTGTCGCCATAGGCCAGGCCGGGGAAGTAGTAGCCGCCCGTGCGATAGCGCTCATCGGTGAGGTTGCGGGCATGCAGCCCGGCGCGCCAGCGGCCGGAGCCGGACGTCCACACCGCGCTGGCATCGACAAGCGAGTAGCCCGGCTGGTCGATTTCAGGCGCCGGCGTCTCGAACATCGAGCTGTCGCTCCGCCAGGACACCGCCGCCCGCAGATCGAGCATGCCGCCGATCACATCGTCGGAGTGGTGACTGAGCGCGAGCGATCCGTTCCAGTCCGGCGTGTTCTGGAACTGGCGTGCATCGGAGACGTCGGCCAGCACATAGGCCGGCGGCGGCGATCCGTTGGGCACATAGGCCAGATACTCGTCGAACTCGGCATCGACATAGCCCAGCGCCAGATCAAGGCTGAACCCGCCGCCCAGACGGGCCTGCGCTTCCAGCTCGGCGCCGCGAATGGTCGAGGAACCGACATTGTCGATAAAGCTCACCAGGCCGCTGCCCACCGTATTGACCTGCTGGCTTGTCACCTGCTGGCCGTCATAGGAGGCGTTGAACACGGCAGCGGAGAAACGCACCCGGTCGTCGAACAGATAGCCTTTCAGGCCGATCTCCAGCGAGTCGACGGTTTCCGGATCATAACCATCCATTGTCGCTGGCGTTGCCGCGGCATCGCCGCGCATGTCGAACCCGCCCGACTTGAAGCCCCGGCCATAGCTGACATAGGCGTTCAGCGTATCGCTGATCCGGTAGCTGAACCCGATCCGCGGCGTGAATTCTTCAAACGTGCGCTCGGCTGTGTAGTCGGTGAGGATCTGGATCGGCGTATTGGGCGTGCCGGAAACCGGCGATCCCAGACCCAGATAGTTCGCCTTGAACACGCGGCCGGTCTTTTCGTCGCGCGTCCAGCGGCCGCCGAGCGTCAGCGTCCAGCGGTCTGCGAGATCGAAGTCGAACTCGCCGAACACCGCAAGCGATGTCGTATCGACATGCCCGCTCGTGCCCTGGGTGAAGTTGGGCGTCGGCGAGCCGGGAATGGCGGCCGCGCCGATGCCCAGCACCGTGTCATAGCCGCCGCTGGCATAGGCATCGAGATAGTAGACGCCCGCCACACCGCGCCAGCGGTCATGGTCGAACAGGAGCTGGAATTCCTGCGAGAACTGGTCATCATCATAGACCGTGTCCGGCGCCAGCACGTCGAGGATCGGCGCTGGCGTGCCGTCGAAGTCGATGCCCTCACCATGAGTCTCTCCATCGCGCCAGGCCGTCACGGTCTTGAAGGTGAGATGATCATTGATGGTCCACTCACCGGTCAGCGAGACGCCCTGGTTGATCACTTCATTGGTCTCGTCCACGCCCGCCCAGCTGTCATAGACATCGTCGGTCACCGGGAAGGCGCCGGCCGGCACATTGATCCCGAAAGGCGTCGTGATAGGCGGCGCACCGAAGGCGGCGGGGACGGGGAGTTCGCGATGCCCGGGATTGGCATTGCTGTCATCGTCCAGCCGGTCGGCCGTGAGGCGGAAGAACCAGTCCGGTGCCGGTTCGAACTCAACGGTGAGGCGGGCGGAGAAGCTCTCGCGATTGCCGATATCGGCCCCGTTCCACAGATTGGTGCCATAGCCGTCGCGCCGGTAGACCCCCAGCGCACCGCCCACGCGCAACCTGTCAGACAATGGTGCTGAGCCGGAAACGATCAGATCGCGCTGATTGTATTCGCCCAGATTGGTTCGTACGGAGAAGGTCGGCTGGTCGTCCAACCGCGCCGTAACGAATTTGATCGCCCCGCCGATCGTGTTGCGGCCATAGAGCGTGCCCTGCGGACCGCGCAGGACCTCGACCCGCTCGATGTCCAGGATATCCAGGATCGCACCCTGCGGGCGGGCGACATAGACATCGTCGATGTAAAGACCGATCCCCGGCTCGAAGCCCCACAGCGGATCCTGCTGGCCGATGCCGCGGATGAAGGCCGTCAGCGTGGAATTCGTTGCGCGTGCGACCTGAAGCGTCAGATTGGGCGTGTTGCGCTGGAGCGCGGTGATGTCCGTTGCGCCGGACAGATCGAGCGCCTCGGCGCTCTGTACCGTCATCGCGACCGGGACGTCGATCAGGCTTTCCTCACGGCGGCGGGCCGTGACGACGATGGTATCGACCGCGCGTTCACCCTCGCCGGCCGGCGCGCCCTCCTGGGCGGTTGCCGCCGCGCTCGCCAGCAATCCTGCCAGCGCCGCACACGACATCAAATAGGCCCGCAGGCGCGAGCCGGTCCCCTTGTTCATGCTCTCCTCCCTCGGCGCATTTTTGCGCTTGCCGGCGCATCGGCACCGGATCGGGAGACATACTCAATATATTTATTTATTGGTCAATAAATTTGTTGATCTGCAGGCTTGAGCCTTGGCGGAGCAGGAAAAACCGTGCAAGACGGGAGGCCATGAACAAGAGCATGATCGCAAAGCCGGACACAGGCACCGCGGACCCGGCCCGACGGCGACGGCGCCAGGCCGACCGGCGCGAGGAGTCGCGCGAACGCATTCTCGATGCCGCCGAAGCGCTCTTCGCCGAAGCCGGTCTGGAAGCTGTTTCAATGCGCCAGATCGCCACCGAGTCAGGCGTCGACACGGCTCTGATCCACTATTATTTCGGCACCAAGGCCGGTGTTATCGACGCTGTTCTTGAACGCCGCGCCGACATGGTGAATGCCCGCCGGACCGCATCGCTGGACGCCTATGCCCGCGAGCAGGCTGGACGGATGACCGGCCCCGGACTGGTGCGCGCCTATCTGGAACCGACCTTCAGCTTCATCCTCGACGGCACACCCGGCCATCGTCACTACGGCGCGCTGATCGCCCGCCTCAACAGCGCCCCGGTCCCCGCCGAGATCGGCCATGATTCCTCACCCTTCGATGCCGTAACCCAGCGTTTCGTGGAGTTGTTGCAGGAAGTCCGGCCGGACTGCGCGCTGGCCGACCTCTACTGGTTCTACCACATGATGTCCGGCGCCATCACACTGTCGCTGGCCCAGACCGGCCGCATCGACCACCTTTCCGGCGGGCTGTGCAACTCCGCCGATGCCGCAACCATCCTGGAGCGGATGTGCGAGGTCTTCGGCCAGGGGATCGAGGCCCTGCCTGCATCAATAGACAGGCCCTCCCCTTGAACGAAGTCGAGTCGGAGTGACGGCCCTTCCGGCTTGATCCGTCGGCAAAGACCAGGCTCGGACTGACCGGTCCCGGTGCGGCACCCGGAGTCGACAGGAAAAACAACCGCCGCGCCCTGAAGTTTGTGCCGCGTGGCAAGCGGCGTCTTCGCCGCGTTCTCAGTCCGCTCCGGGAAAATGTCGTGAACACGCGGCCAATAGGCGCTGCCAAAGACTCCTGCGCGCTCCGTACCAATCAGAGCGAAACGGCTTCACGGGCGCTCAAACCGCAGTCTGAGCCGAGGCGGCGTCCAGCGCACCCCGGACGAGTCTCGAATGTCGGTGAACTTTATCATGCCCTCCCCGCAGATCACGACCGGCCCATCATGATCAAGCGTCCAGACCTTGCCAGCGTCGCGGATCGCGAAATTCATCTCGCCCATCTCGATTGCATCGAGCACGGTAAGAACTTCGTCGCCACACCTGATCGCCGCCCCGCTATACGGGTGCCCCAACGCATAAACGCGGCGGACGATTTCCTCCGCGGGCATTGCCGGGTCGAGACCGAAGTCCAGCGAGTCGCGCCAAATACTGTGGATCGCACCCTCGTCGTTCTGCGGGACCGGCCTTATGGGCGCGCCCGCCGCGTCTGCAGCGAGGATCCGCCCGGCGAGGGCAGCCATTAATGCCGCCTGGCGGTTCAGCGCATCTGCAATCCTCATCGGATGGTCCACGTCGAACCCGTCCTGTAGAAGGACTGGCCCAGTATCAACACCCTGGTCCGGCCGCAGCGCTGTCACCCCAATCCGCGGCCGCCCCACAATCAATGCCGTCGCCGTCGGGGCGAAGCCGCGCAGATCGGGCAGAAGAGAGTCGTGAAAAACGACGACATCGTCTGTCGGCGCATTGATGAGATACTGCCAGCCAACAAAAAAGGTTCGGACGCCGGGCTCTACCGAAGGCCGGCGCTGCTCCGTCAACGCTACGGAATGCGCTTCGCAGAACGCAGCAATTTGGGAAAACGCTTCGGAGTAATCGTCTTTTTGAGCGTAGCTGAACACCCGAACAGGTGTTTGGCCCAACCGGTGCAGGTCCGTCAGGAAGGAAAGACCCTTCAGCCCCGCTGCGGCGACATGGAAGCGAGGATCACCGCTCATCGCGTCCAACAATATCTTCAACAAAAAAGTTCGGACGCCCTTTAGCCTCACGCATTGCCTGGCCGACATACACGCCGGTCACGCCAATCGCGGAAAGTATGAGGCCCGAGAACAACCAGACAGACACAATGATCGACGCCCAGCCCGGCACGGAAAACTCGCATACGAGCGCCACCGAAAAATAGCCGAGAGATACGAGTATCGACAAGCTTGCAACGACAAGCCCGACCCCGGCGATAATTCTCAGCGGCTGATCGGAGAACGACACGATGATGCTCATCGCCAGCGAAAATAGCTTCTTGAAATTATAGCTTGATTTGCCGTAGGCGCGCGCCTGGTGCTGAATATCGACGTCGGACTGCGTGAACCCGATCCACTGAATCGCCGCTGGGAAGTAGAGGTGGTTCTCATTCCACGACAGTAGCGCGTCTATGACCGAACGGTCGTAAACTCCGAAATTGGCAACCTCCGCCGAATGCCGAACACCGGTCAACGCGCTGAGCGTGGCATAGAAGGCCCAGGATACGAAGCGACGAAAAGGATTGTCCTGTCGCTGTTTACGTCTGGCACGCACCACGCGCGCGCCAGCCTCGGCTTCACGCAGCAGCCGCGGTATTTCCGAGGGCGGGTCCTGAAGGTCGCAGTCCATCACAACAACGCGGCGTCCCGATGTACGGCGCAGCCCCGCATAGATCGCGGCGTGCTGACCGAAGTTTCTCGAGAGACGCAGCGCGACAACTTCCCGATGAGCTTGAGCGAGCGATCTGGCCACATCCCACGACCCCTTGGGGCACCGATCATCGACGATAATGAGTTCGTAGCTCAGATTTTCTGCCTTCATCACGACATCGACCTGCTCGCGCAACTCGGGAAGCGACTGGGGGGAGCCGTATGCTGGCGTGACGATGGAAATATCAATTGACATGCATGCTCCTTAAACCAGACAAGCTCCCCTTGCTCGCAGCGTTCAAGGGCGAAGGGTAAATGCAAAACCGGCACCGGCTTATCCAAAGCGGCATCGTCACGCGAGCCGCCCGGTATATTATGGTTGGTGGCTCAGTCAATGCGGGTCTCTACGCACTGTATTTGATGCTGACGACCTGGGTTTTTCTCCCCCCCCTGGCCGCAACATCTGTCGTCTACGCGACCGGCGTCATTCTGACCTATCTGGGCAATGCGCTGTGGGCGTTTCAGCGTTCCAGATCACACCTGGACAGCGCCTGGCGCTATATCGCGGTATATTTTTTGGGATACCTGGTTCAGGCAGGTTCCCTCATCACCCTGACTGGACTGACGCCCGTCCCGCACCAGTTCGCTCAGCTGCTTGCAATGGCAGCCGCGGCGGCATCAATCTTTCTTCTGCTCAATTTCTGGGTCTTTGCCTCAACACAAACCCACACCGAGCAGGAATAGCGGCAAGGCGATTTGTTCAGAGGCCATCACCCCAAAGCCCCCCGAACGGCATCGATAGTCTTCTCGATTACCGCCTTCACACCGTAGTATACCGGGAGGCGCACCAGACGTTCGCTGAGCTGATCGGTCTGCAGCATCTGCCCGTGAACACGTCCGAACTTCCGGCCCGCAGGCGCCGAATGAAGCGGTACGTAGTGGAAGGGCGTCATGACACCGGCCTTCTTCATCGCGTCGATGAAGGCCGTCCGCTCCTCCATGCTGTCCAGCAACATATAAAACATATGGCCGTTGGACTTGCAGTGCGACGGCACCACGGGCAGACGGACGCGACCTTGCTGTTCAAGATCGGTGAAGGCCTCTCGATAGGCGTCACAAACGTCGAGACGATATCGCGTTATCGCCTCGGCCTGCTCCAACTGCGCATAGAGAAATGCCGCCACAAGCTCGCCGGGAAGGTAGGACGACCCCAGATCCACCCAGGTGTATTTGTCGATAGTGCCGCGGAAAAACTGGCTCCTGTTGGTCCCTTTTTCCCTCAGTATCTCTGCGCGGTGAAAAGCGGGCTCGTCTCGCAGGATCAACGCGCCGCCCTCACCTGACAACACGTTCTTTGTTTCATGAAAACTGAACGCCGCTGCATCAGAAAGCGTCCCAGCCTGCCGCCCGTGATACGTCGAGAACAGCGCCTGAGCAGCATCCTCGATCACAAACAGACCGTGACGCTCTGCAATCTCGTTGATCGTGTCCATCTCCGCCACCACCCCGGCGTAATGAACCGCAATAATGGCCTTCGTCTTGTCAGTGATGGCGCCTTCGACCAGGCTCTCATCGATATTCAGTGTGTCCTCACGAACATCCACAAACACCGGCACAGCCCCCCGCAAGGCTACGGCATTCGCTGTCGACACAAAGGTATAGGACGGCAGGATCACCTCGTCGCCCGGCTCGAGCTCCGCCAGCAGACAAGCCATTTCCAGCGCGCCGGTACATGAATGCGTGAGCAGCGCCCGTCCGCCTATTTGGCTGGAAAACCACGCATGGCATTTCTTTGTGAAGGGGCCATCCCCCGAGAGATGCCCTTGTTCAAGCACCTCCTTGAGATACTCCTCCTCACGCCCAACAGTGTTCGGAACATTGAATCGAATAGTGCTCACGTCATTCCTCTCCGGCCGACTGCGCCACGGGGCCAAAGTCAAAACCTTGTCAAACACGCGCCTTGTCTGCCCTGAAAAGGCTCGTTTCCGCACACATCAAAGACCCGTCCACAATCCTGCCCAGGCAATCCTGGGCTCAACTTAGATGTCCGGCGACTTGCAAGAGCCGGCAAAAGCGGGAGCCGCGCCTGTTGTGCGGGCCTGGTCTTGATCGAAACGGCGTACCGAGACGCTGACCAGGCCATACCTTCACACCCCGTCGCCCGCCGTACCCGCCTCGCCCTGCGCAAGGCCAAGGCGTTTTGCTCCACCGGTTTGCTCCAGCAAACCCCGCCACCATGCCTCATTATCAAGATACCAATTCACTGTATCAGGAAGCCCTTGCTCGAATGTGCGCCGCGGCCGCCATCCGAGTTCCTTTTCGATCAAACCGAAATCGATCGCATAGCGGAAATCATGGCCTGGCCGGTCGGCGACAAAGCTGATCAGGTCGGCATGCGGCGCTGCGTCGGGGTAGCGGGCATCCAGTGCAGCACAGATTGCGTGCACGACCTGCAGATTTGTCCGCTCGGCCTCTCCGCCAACATTATAGCTCTTTCCTGGGCGGCCCTTCAGCGCGACCAGAACGAGCGCCTCCGCGTGGTCGTCCACGTGAAGCCAGTCGCGGATGTTCTCGCCTTTGCCGTAGACGGGAAGCTGCAGACCATCGCGCGCCTTCGCGATTATCACCGGGATCAGTTTCTCGGGATATTGCCAAGGGCCATAGTTATTCGAGCAGTTCGACAAGACCACAGGCAGCCCGAAAGTCTCCCCCCAGGCACGCACCAGATGGTCAGAGGCGGCTTTCGACGCCGAGTATGGAGAACGCGGATCATAACGTGTGGTCTCGGTAAACGCGGGATCTCCCAACGAGAGCGAGCCGAAAACCTCGTCTGTCGAGATATGGTGGAAGCGGAACCGGTCTCGGGCTTCCCCCGCGAGACTCTCCAGATGCGCGCGCGCGCCCTGTAGCATGTTGAAAGTGCCGACAATATTGGTCTGGATGAAGTCGCCCGGCCCATCTATCGACCGGTCGACATGGCTTTCAGCAGCGAGGTGCATGACCAGGTCAGGCTTGTGAGCCTCAAAGACCGAGCGAACGCGATCGGTATCGCGGATATCCCCCTTCTCAAGACAATAACGCCCGCTTCCGGCGCAGTCCTCTACCGCTTCGGGCAGCGCTGCGTAGGTCATTGCATCAAGCACGACGACCTCGTGCTCAGTGCTCCGGATCAGCCGGCGCACAACTGCCGAGCCGATAAAGCCCAGACCACCGGTGACAAGAATTTTCATGGGGTCCCCCGGGAAACCAGACTACCGCGCCCGGCTGGGCAATACTGACGGCTGTGTTGCCCCACCCTGCGCGTTTTCATTGCTTTATCACGGCCAATTAGACCATTGCACTTTCGATGACCAGCCTACTCGCCGCTACAAGCCGCAACTGAATGCGATTTGGTGAGGCTCAAGCCCGCGATCGATCAACAAGGCTTCAAGAGCTTCACGTCCACTGCCCTGACCGAGCTGACGCGCACCGAAGTGTCCCGCCTCATAGAGCACCCATGGCGCATCGAGGTCCTCTCCCTGTGTCGAAAGCAAGTGAGTCAGCTCCGTCCCGTCTCCGTTCGGGCCGAAGAAGCTCACAATGCGGATGGGCCGCTCCTCCGTGAACCCCCCAGGACCATACGCCCAGAAACTCTCCCAAGGGGAGAAAGGGTCAGCGCATTGTTTTCTTTGTCCCGCATAGCCCACAACATTGTTGTCGGACGTGACAAACCGCAGGTAGCCCAGCGCCGGCCCCCTATGCGGGTAGAGATACGGAAAATTGCTCTCCGCAACAAGAATGAGCTGATCCTGGGGCCGGATATCAACGCCCGCCCGGATTGGCCCGACCGCTCCATAATGCAAATAGTCCGAGACCAGTTTGGTCCTTCTCGAAACCGTGTCGATGTGCTGCTCGATATGCGACGCCTTCTGAAACCCCAGAAGAAGCATGCCCACCAGAACCAGGCCGGCTGTAAACGAGAAACTCCCGGACGTCGGTTCGCGACCTGTCAGCGGCCAGGTTATTCGGCCAATGAACGCACTGGCGACATGGAAAAGAACTCCGGCAAAGCAGGCCAATCCGACCACCGGAATAAAGCTGTACCGGTTCGGAAAACCGCTACGCCCGACCGAGTAAATAACAATCGGGACGATATACAGCGCCGCAGCAAAGCCGACGACGGCGACCAACCAGTAGGCCTTGTGGCGGATCGATATGTATAGCGAGGCCAACCCGGCCATCCCGACAGCAAGCAGAAGCACCAACGCGCTGAACTCTCCACCTGGCAACACCGTGTCGATGGGCGCCGTGATGTTGGAAAACACGGCATTCCAGGGATCAGAAGCCCATTGAGCCCGACCAAGCGATGCCTGCTCACGGACGACCTTGACCGTCGCCGCAATCACGGACGCGAGGATCAGCGCACTTTTCAGGAGCGATTTAGGTCGAATGAAGAGCGCAGCCCAGAATATGGCCGGCGCAAGGAGTGCGCTGGAAAACATGCCGTCAGAAATACTGATCGCGATCAGCAAGGACGCAACAACTGTTGCAATCCAGCTGTCAGCCTTGCGCGAGAACGACAAGACCAGAACGCAGGCAAAGCAGAAGATCGCGTCGAAAACCACATAACTTAGATTGATGCCGACGAAGACTTCCCATTGACCGGCAAGCAAAAGCGGCAGGCCTGCACCGAGTGCTGCGGCACCGGAGGTGAGCATAAAGCCGCGCCTGAGAGCAAGATACGCAATCAGGAAGAGCGGTACACCACCCACAGCGATCAGAACCAGCCGCGCCACAAACGGCGAGACGTTCGCCATGATCTGCGCAAGGAAGTTGTCGACAATCAGGTGGCGGGTAACCGTCGCCCCGCCCCGCATCATCATGTGATTGTTGATCGCATGAAAGTAGGAGGTGACGTCATCATGCCAGAGCAGATAGAGCCCGGACACATAGTTCGCGTTGGCCACAAATATTATCAAAGAAACGATACCAAGCAGCCCCCAGTCCTCGCGCGTCAACGAGTCCGCATTGCTGTCATCCGCCGCGCCGAACGCGGCGAGACCGGAACCGCCCCGAAAGCCCTTTAACCACTGCATCTTAACTGCCCATCACCAAGTCGCGCCCCTCAGAAAGATGTAAAGCCTGTCCGTCTAGCGACGGCAAACTTCGCCATGCGACGTGTCTAGCCGGATTTACCCTGCTTTTGCCAGCTCCATCATTGCTCCCCGATTGGACAGCGCCTCGATTGCATGCTGACTGGTTGTCGCTTCCAAAGGCTGATCGGCGGTATGAGCCTGTCGCTTGGAAGCACTCCCCCGAAACAGCAAGGAGCGGGTCCGGCCGGACCCGCTCCCTTCTTTGACGCTTTGCTCAATTATCGTCCGGCGCTAAGCGGGACGAGGAGATTGCTCCGCGTGGAGTTGGCCTCGAACTCCCCGCCTCCGATGACGGACGCGCTGACTTCCGAACCGAACATCGCACGAGCGGCGAAGAACGGTCCGAACCGGTTCCACCGGGACCGCGCCGCCTCACCCGCCCCTCAAGACTGGCGTTCGTGCCATGACCTGCGTGGTGCCTATGGCAAAGTCCGGAGCCTGTCTCTCACCGCGCCGTCCGGTTACCGCAGGCGTACACGCCTTGCGGTGACCGGTATCTTGAACGCTCGACACCCGACACAATGAAGCGATCAGCCTGCTGTGGCCTTCAGGGCCTCAGAGAACACATCCAGACCCTCGTCGAGTTGTTCCATGGGGATCGTCAGCGGTGCCAGGAAGCGGATGACATTTCCCCGCACACCGCAGGACAACAGGAGCAGGCCGCGTTTTCGGGCTTCGGCCACCAGCGCTGCGGTTCTCGCGGCATCCGGCGCACCCGCATCACCATCCACGACGAGCTCCACCGCCGTCATCGCGCCCAGCGTCCGGACTTCGCCGACACCTCGGTCTGACTGACGCAGGGCCTCGCAGTGACGTACGATCTTGTCGCCGATCTCGATCGCGCGCTGACACAGGCTTTCGCGTTCGATTGTCTCCAACACGGCCAGGCCGGCAGCACACCCCAGCGGCGAACCGCCATAGGTCCCGCCCAGCCCTCCGGGGCCGGCGGCATCCATGATCGCCGCCTTGCCGATGACGCCGGAAATCGGAAAGCCGCCGGCCATCGCCTTGGCGACCGTCATGAGATCCGGCTCGATGCCGGCTTGCTCCACGGCGAACATCGCCCCGGTGCGCGCGAAACCGGTCTGGATTTCATCGGCGATCAGGAGGATGCCGTGCGTGTCGCAGAGGCTACGCAGGGCCTGCATGAAGGCCGGCGATGCCGCATAGAAACCGCCCTCGCCCTGCACCGGCTCGATGATGATGGCCGCGACCCGCGAGGCTTCGATGTCGGACTTGAAGAGGCGCGCGATCGCATCCAGCGAGGCGGCTTCGGAAATGCCCAGATAAGGAGCCGGGAAAGGCACGTGGTAGATGTCTGACGGGAAGGGGCCGAAACCGGTCTTGTAAGGCACGACCTTTCCGGTCAGCGCCATGCCCATCATCGTGCGGCCGTGAAAACCGCCGGAGAAGGCGATCACGCCGGGCCGCCCCGTTGCTGCACGCGCAATCTTGATCGCGTTCTCGACTGCCTCGGCACCCGTGGTCAGGAAGATGGTCTTCTTCGGCGTGTCGCCGGGGGCCAGCGCATTGAGCTTTTCGGCCAGCGCCACATAGGGCTCATACGGCGTCACCTGGGCGCAGACATGGGAGAAATTGTCCAGCTGGGCCGCCACGGCGGCCTTGATGGCCGGGTGATTATGCCCGGTATTGGTCACCGCAATGCCGGCCGCAAAATCGATATAGCGGCGGCCTTCCGCGTCCCAGATTTCGGCATTGCTGGCGCGTGTCGCGAAGACCGGGTGCATCATGCCGAGACCGCGCGGAATGGCGGCTTCACGGCGTTTCCAGAGCGTTTCGTTGTTCATGCGTGTGTGCCGCCGGATTAAGCCGACAGGCCTCCCATCAAGGTGTATTTCATATCCAGATAGTCATCGAGGCCATGGCGCGACCCCTCGCGGCCAAAGCCGGATTGCTTGACGCCGCCGAACGGCGCGGCGGCCGAGGACAGGATGCCCTCATTGACACCGACCATGCCGTAGTCGAGCGCATCGCTGACCCGCCAGGCTCGGCCCAGATCGCGGGTATACAGATAAGCGGCCAGGCCATATTCGGTGTCATTGGCCATGGCGATGACGTCAGCCTCGTCATCAAAGCCGATCAGCGGCGCCACCGGACCGAAGATCTCCTCCTGCATCACGGACATGTCCGGCGTCACGCCATCCACCACGGTTGGCGCATAGAAGAGATCCCCGGCGGCATGCTTGGCTCCGCCTGTCACCAACCGCCCGCCCTTGGCCAGTACATCCGCGACCAGACGTTCGGTCTTGGCAAAGGCGGCCTCGCTGATCAGCGGACCGATCTCCACACCCGCCTCGTCACCGCGGCCGACCTTGAGCGCCCTCACCCGCTCCGCCAGACGTTCGGCAAAGGCTGGCCGGATGGCATTGTGGACGAAGATCCGGTTGGCACAGACGCAGGTCTGACCGGCATTGCGGAACTTGGACGCCATCAGCCCTTCGATTGCAGCGTCCAGATCGGCATCATCGAACACAATGAAGGGCGCATTTCCGCCCAGCTCCATCGACAGGCGTTTTACCGTCGGCGCGCACTGGGCAATGAGCTTGCGGCCCACCGCGGTCGACCCTGTGAATGAGAGCTTGCGAACCGTTGCGCCGGTCGTCAGCACACCGCCGATCGCCGCCGCATCGGTACCGGTGACAACATTGAAAACGCCCGCCGGAACGCCGGCGTCCACGCTCAGCCGGGCGGCAAACAGCGCCGACAGCGGTGTTTCCGCCGCCGGTTTGGCGACCAGCGTGCAGCCAGCCGCCAGCGCCGCCGCGGCCTTGCGCATCAGCATGGCATTGGGAAAATTCCACGGCGTGATCGCTGCACACACGCCAACCGGCTTGCGGGTCACAAGGATGCGCTTGCTTTCGGAGGGGGCGGGAATGATTTCGCCATAGACCCGGCGGGCTTCCTCGGCGAACCAGTCCAGATAGGAGGCGCCGTAGAGTATTTCGCCGCGCGCCTCGGCCAGCGGCTTGCCGTTTTCAAGGGACAGCACCAGCGCGAGGTCGTCCGCCTGTTCCACCATCAGGTCGCGCCAGTGCCGCAAGCGGGCCGCCCGCTGGTCCGCCGGAAGGGCGGACCAGGCCGCAAGCGCCGCGGCGGCGGCATCGATCGCGGTCTGTGTTTCCGCCTCGCCGCAATCGGCGACCGACGCGATCACACGTCCGGTGGCGGGATCGTACACATCGAAACGACGTGCCGTAGCCGCGTCACACCATTTTCCATCAATGAAGGCCTGCGTCGGCCAGTCCGGGCCCACATCCAGCATGGAACTATCCCCTGTCACTGCTATGGGGCCAGATTGTCGGCTTGCACACCCGCACGATAGGGCCAGTTATGCGCGATCCGTCGAACCAGTTTCCAGGTCCTGCTCGCTTGCCTGTCCACGCGCCTCATCGAGGCGCCGTGCCGGCCAGAGCATGAAGACCAGGCTGAGGAACAGACCAAGGATGGCGACGTTGACCAGCATGCCAAAGCCCGCCCCGCCCCCGAGAATGCTCCCCGCAATCATCGGCCCGGACGCCAGTCCCATTTTCGAGATGAAGCCGGCGAAGGCTGAGGCCCGCCCTGCGGCATCGAACTCGGCCGTCATACCGAACAGGTAGGCGATAACAAAACCCCAGGTAATGCCGGTACCGCAATTGGCGATCATATAGGCGGCCGGATGACCGCTGAAATGGAACAGCGCCGTGCCGGCAAAGGTCAGCAGCATGGACGCCCCCAGCAACCAGAACCGGCCAAAACGCAGACCGCACACCATCACCAGGAGGGGCCCCGCCAACGCGACCCAGGTCGCCAGACCCAGCGCGGTCGACACGTAGGACCGGTCCAAGCCGTAGTCGATGCCCAGGCGGATGATATAGGCGAGCAAGCCCATATTGGCCGCCTGGAACAGGAAGATCGCCACATAGGTCAGCGCGAGCGGCGGCCAGTCGATGCGGCTGCCCGCCTGCTTGTCAGTCTCGCGCGGCGGGTATTCAGCCAGGAAAGGCAGCATCACGAGCGTTGCGACGCTGAACAGCGCCAGGGCGATAAACAAGGCCTGCGTTCCGAAGACCGGTGCCAGCGGCGGCAGGACCATCACGGCAAGCCCGCCCAGGCCGAACTGCACGAAAAGCAACATGCCGAAGGTCCGGTCCGGATTGGCGGTGCGGGCAATAACGGCGAAGGCCGTACCGGTGAGCACGCCCCCGACAACCCCATGGGCAAGGCGCACCGGCAACAGCACCTCGAAACTGGCAATCCAGATCGAGGCTATGTCCACGGCAATCAGGATGACAAGACATATCCAGGCCATACGCCGCCACGGCCAGCGCTTCACCAGGAATACGGCCGCCAGAGCCCCGATGGCCGCACCGTAGATATTCGCCGACCCGATTTGACCGGCCTGCTCGTCAGACAGGCCAAGACCACTGACGAGACCGTCGACGATGGCGGCCATGATGTTGACGTAAAACAAGCCCGCCGTTGCCAGGAAGGCCAGCATGACCGCCGCAATCAGCCCGTCGGGCGCGGCCGTCAGATGCGGGAAGGGCATGCGCGGCGTCTGGCTGTGAGCGGTCATCTTGCGTCCTCGCAATAGGGTTGGATGGCATGGGATGCGACGGCTGCGCGCCGCCAGGCGAACTCGCGGCCGTCGCTGACATAGGCATAGACATGACCATTGGGGATCAGTGCGAGGGTTATGCCGCCATAGCCGGACAGCGCCGGGATCCACACGTCCGACGCGCAGCCCAGCGCCGGACCGGCATTCCAGGCCCAAAATCCGTTCTGATAACGTTGGACATCACTTCCGGCGGTCAGGCCCCGGTCGGCCGGATCACGCTGCAGCGCCGCGGCCAGCATAGCCGGATCGGCCCATGCATCCCCCGCGACCTGACCACCCTCCTGCAGGAAGCGGCCCAGCCGCATCATGTCGTCTAGCGTGAGGGTCAGCCCCCAGCCGCTGACCGGTTGGCGGGTTGCGTCATAGCTTCTCCGCGTGCTGTCCATCAGCGGCGACAAGCCCAAGGATCGCCACAGCGGCACCAGAAGGTCGTCGTAGAAGTCGGCATCTTCCCGGCCGCTCTGCACGCTCCAGTAATTCTGCATCGCCGCACCCAGAACATAGGTGTCAGTGGTGTGGTAGACCCAGCGCTCTCCCGGTTCGGCCTGACGCGGATGTTGGCGGCAGGCCAGATCGATGCGTTCCGCATGAGTCGAACGGGACATGAATTCCCATAGCTCCGGCGCCCCTTCATCAGCATCAAAGTCCGCCGACGTGTACAGCCCGGTGGCCATATCCAAAGCGTGCTCGAAAGTGACGCCGGCCCAGCGCTCCGCGTCACACGCATCGACATGATCCGAGATCAGCGCCGAGCGGGCGCCAGGGTAGAGCCGTTCCAGGCGCATCAACGCGAGACCAGCCACGACAGATTTAGCGAGCGAATAGGACGGCAGCGCCAAATCTTCACAATAGGGATCCAGCCCGAACCGCGTGTCACAGCCGCCAGCATAAACCGTGTCATCGATGAGCACGCCGAACACGCTCATCGCATCCGGTGAAACTTCGAGCGGCGAACCGAATTCGGCTTGATCATCTGGAACGAAATTGGCGGACAGTTGCGCAATATCGCGGCGCTCCAGGCGCACATCACCACGCGGCAGATCGGCCGGCATGTCCATCTGTTCGACCGCGACATCCAGACGGGTCCAAAGGTCGAACTGGAAATAGGCACACGTCTCGGCGCCCATCTGCAAGACGCCTTGCGTCTCTCCAGAGACCGTGTCTGCACTGACCGCGAGCCAGCCCGTGTGGATGCAATTGGCATTGCGCTCCTGCAGGGCGACCGGGAAACGCGCCTCCCAACCTTCAGGCTCCAGCCACACGCGCCCTGGCTGGACCACCCACTCCCAGTGTTCGCTACTGCCCGGGCGGGGCCCCCTTTGCAGCGGCAAGGCGCGCCCGCCCTGGCTGACCCAATCCAGCTGCAGCGCCGGAATGGCGGCAATGCCGGGCTCGGCGCCGTAGTCGAACTCGTCATGGACAATCCGGTAGCCATCCGGTGCGTCCCGGCCCGCCACGTGGATACGGGCGGCGATCGCCATTCGGGGTGGCTCTGCGTCAGCCGGAGCTGCAAAGGCTTGCGACGCCAGAGGTGCCGTCAGCGCGCCGGCGTCTTCGGGAATCCCCGGAGCCAGGCCGGTCAGCGGCCGGGACCAGCTGACTTGAAGGTTATCAGCCCAGCACGTGTCATTGCTGGCATTGCCATCGACGCGGAGACGAACCGCGATCCACGGGCGGCCGGCAGCGTCGGCAACCTCCGCCGCAACACGATGCAGGCTGACAGCATCGTCCAGGCCATCGCCGATCTGGCCCATCAACGTCCAGGTCTGTCCATCAAGCGAGGCTTCAAGGCGACAGGCGTCCGACCCTTCCAGATCATCGGCGGCAAAGCTCACAGCCACGCGTACCTGCATGGCGTCTTCCGGCAATGCGACAACCGTCGCCGCCCAGGCATCGCGCTGAAGCCGCAAGGAATGGTTGCCAGCGTATGCCGTCAGGCGGATATCGCCCCGTCCGGGGTCGCCTCGCCACCGCTCGCCCAAGCCTGACTCGAAGTCCTCTTCGAAGCCAGACTGGGCCCAGACCGGCTGCCCCAGCAAGGCGACCACCGCGAAACAAAGTACCAACAGCCTCATGAGTCACCCAATTGGCGGGCCAGCGGAGCGAGCTCTTTTGCGTATCGCCGCCACAGCCCGACCGAACTGCTGTAGAGCGGCTGGCGGACCTGCGCCGCGCTGTGTGTAGCGGACGGGCTGGCATTGCGATGGAAGTCGAGACAGGCCGGCTCGAAGGCCACCCCGACGGCCTCCAGGAGGCGGCGGGTCTCGCCCTCCTGATCGGCGATGATGTCCTCGTACCGCACATCGTGGATGCGGCCCGGCATCACGGCGTGCCAGTGCGCCATCAAGCGGTCCTTGGCCTGCATGTAGGCGGCCAGATCGGCGAAATCGTAGGAATAGGGATACCCCATCCGGAACAGCGCCTTGTACAGCGAATAGGCATTGTCCATCGGGTCGCGGTGGACATGGATGATGCGGGCGCCGGGAAGGGCCGCCGCAATCAGCCCGATATAGAGGAAGTTCGCCGGTGCCTTGTCGATGAAGAAACGGGCATTGCCCCGCCGTCCGGCAAGACGTGCGAGATAGGCCTGTCCCAAAACCGCCGGGTCCAGCGACGCGGCGGCATCGACCAACTGCGCCTTTCCGCCAGCCTGCCGGCACAGCCCGGTCAGGGCGAGCGGAAAGTCATTGAGTTCACCCAGGCTCTCGATATCGCTGTGTGCGCTGAGGATACGATCCGTCAGCGTGCTGCCGCTGCGCGGCAAGCCCAGGATGAAGATCGGACCTTCTGTTTCAACACCTGTCCCGGCCCCATCCAGCCAGGTCCGGTCGAACCGTTTTGCAAGCGCTTCCATGATCGCGACGTCGCCACGAACATCGTAACGCATCATGGCGCGCCGGGCGTCCGCCCCGGCCTTCAGGGCTTCGAAACTTTCGGCGTCTCGGCCGAGATCCTCCAGCTCCTTGGCAAGCGCAAAATTCAACTGCACCGGCGCCAGCGCGGTGCGATGCGGCGCCCGCAGCATGCGGCGCAATTCATCGACATGATTGCGGGCGGGTGTCTGCTTTCGCACAGTCGAGCGATTGTAGTACGCGTCGTAATCGTGCGGAGCGCGCTGGATAGCGGTGTCGAAAGCCTGCTCGGCCTCGTCCAGCCGGCCCACGGCAATGAGGTGTGTGGCCCGCGCATAGTAGAGCTCTGCGGCGGACGGTTTCAGCGCCAGCGCCTCGTCGAGGCAGTCCAGCGCCGCATCCGGATCACCGCACTGGCCCAGCCCCTCTCCGATCCGGGCCAGCCAGTTGGCATCCGCGTGTGCATCGGTCTGCATCGCCCGGAAGGCGGCCGCGGCCGCCTTCACCTGCCCGAGATGGACAAGGGCTTCGGCATCCATCAGCCGTGCCAGGGGAGAGGCCGGGTCCAGCTGCAGCGCCGCCCCCAGCGCCTCGCGCATTCCGGCATGATCGCCGGCCATCTGAAGGCAGCGGGCCAGCGCCAGCCAGCCATCGATAAAGTCGGGAAAATCAGCCGTCAGCGCCCGCGCTTCGGGCAGGCCCGCATCCAACCGGCGGGCCCGCAGGGCTTGGTCGATCCGGGCGAGCCGGGCTTTCGGGTCAGCGGAAGAAATGGCGGCATCCATCTTCAGAAGTCGGGGCGGGGCGGTCCGGCCGGACCGCCCCGATCCTATCCGATCAGAAGGTATAGCGCAGGGTCGCGCCCAAGGTTCGCGGCAAGGCAATCATTTCCTTGTTGCCGTTGCCGAAATAGCCCTCGCCCGGAGCCGTGCCCATATAGGCTTCGGTAAACACGCCGGTGACGCCTTCCTCATTGGTGATGTTCTTGACCCACAGCGACAGGTCCAGATTTTCGCGCGACAGCGTGGTGGTCAGATTCCAGATTGAGAACCCGTCCAGCGGCACGTTGAAGGTCGGCGAGGTCGACACCGCATTGCGCGTCTCCGACTGGTAATAGCCATCGAGGCGGGTGAAGGAGACCCAATCCCCGAGGCTTCGGGTGTAGTCGAAGGACCAGTTGAGCTGATGCTCTGGCGTGCCGGGCAGCATCGCGCCTTCCAGCGCGATCGGCAGAGCCGGTGCCGGCCGGTCGGGCGCGTGGAAATCGGCGCTCAGCTCGGCATCGATATAGGCGTAGCCGAGCGCATAGTGCCAAGCATCCCCCACAAAGCCCTCCAGCGAGGCCTCCAGACCGTAGGTGCGGGCCGCATCGCCATTCTGCACGGCGAAGAAGCCCCAATTCGTGGTCGAGGTGTTGAATTGCGGGTCCGACCAGTCGACGTAGAACAGGCTGACATCATAGATGAAATCGCCATGATCCCCCTTCACCCCGATCTCGTAGTTGATCACGGAGTCCGATGAATACATCTGCCAGCGCGGGTCCTCGGCATAATAGCCGGAAAGCGGAACCGCATTGGCGCCACCCCGGCGGTAGCCTTCGGAGATGGTGGCATAGAGCATGTCCAGCTCACTGAAGCGCCAGGAGCCGTTCAGCTTGAACAGGATGTCGTCCTCGGAGGTTTCGAAATTGGCGTTCACATCCGGGAAAAGGCCGGTCCACAAGGGCAACGCCATGAAGGTGTCGTTCTCGGACTCATTGTCGAAATAGCGGCCGCCGAAGGTGATATCGAGATCGTCAGTGGCATGCCAGGTCAGTTCGCCGAACAGGGCTGTTTCGGTGAAATGCTCGGTCTGGCGATAATCCCAGTCCTGGTCGCCGCTGACTGCACCGGCCGCTCCCGGAAGCAGGGTATCCCACCAGTTCTTGAAACCGACCAGATAGCTCTGCTGGGTCATCTCGCGTTGCTGGCTGCGATAGAAAGCCCCCACGACATAGTCGAAATTGCCACCATCATCCGACACCAGGCGCAATTCCTGGATCACGGCTTCGTCGGCATAGGAGCGCACAGCCTGAGCCATCGGGCGCGGGTAGTTATAATAGAAGCCCAACCAGCCGGCCTGGGCGTAGAAGCCGGTGTTTTCGCTGATGCTGTCGCCGGAATGGTCGTAGTGCGAGGTCGAGGAGGTCAGGGTCGCAAAGCCCAGATCCACTTCGGCCTCCAGCGAGGTCATGTTGATGTCGCGGCTGGACGGCTCCAGCTGGATCGAGCCGTTCTCATACTCGTCATAGGCATTGCCAAAGCCGTCAAAGCCAACGGTTTGCTGCCGGCGGCCGCCGACTTCGTCAGACTGGCGCGCATGCACGATACGGATCGACGCATTGTCCGTCGGTTCCAGCAGGAGCGTGGCCCGACCCATCCAGGTGTCGAACGTGTCTGCATCTTCTTCGACACGATACGAAGCAGCCGGGTCCAGCACGCCATTCGGCGCGACCGGAACGCCATTCGCGTCGAGTTCGTAGAGATTCACATAGTCGGTGATGCCCGGATAATCACCGAAACTGCCCACAAGACGCAGCGCCGCGCGCTCTCCCAGAGGGATATTGAGCACTGCATCGGCGGCAACACCAAAATCGTCCGACCCGTTGACGTGTGACAGCGAGCCGGTGACCGAGCCGCCAAACTCACCCAGTTCCGGGTCTCGCGTGATATAGCGGATCGTGCCACCCAGGGCGCCGGAGCCGTAAAGCGTGCCCTGCGGTCCGCGAAGCACTTCCACACGCTCCAGATCCCGCAGTGCGAAATTGGCGAAGATCGGTGTGTCATTAACATAGGTCGAGACCGAGGCGACCGACGAGACGGCGTAGTCGCCGAGTGCATTGCCGTCGACTGCAAGCCCCCGGATCCGCGCCGCATTCATCGTGCCGGAATTGCGTGCACCGCGGTCCACCACGGCCACCCCCGGGATGGAGCGCAGCAATTCCGCCTCATCCAGTATTTGCCCAGCCTCGATCGCAGCTCCGCCGACTGCGGAGATATTGTAGGGGACGTCGGACA
Organism: Maricaulis sp. ABE4_448; assembly: GCF_056160825.1. NCBI lineage: Bacteria > Pseudomonadati > Pseudomonadota > Alphaproteobacteria > Maricaulales > Maricaulaceae > Maricaulis > Maricaulis sp. ABE4_448. The sequence goes on along the minus strand of NZ_JBSWXX010000004.1, from coordinate 78,478 downwards.
CGGTTTCCTCGCGACGCGTCGCCGTCACCGTAATCACATCCCGCCCTGTAGAGTTTTCCTGGGCGAGCGCTGCGCTGCCCAGTCCGGCGGTTGCGAGCGCTGTTCCGCCCATCAGCAGGGCCATCAGCCCGCCTTGTGTCGAGATTTTCATATCTGTCTTGCCCATGATGCTCCTCCGGCCCGAGCCGGTCCCCTTTTGTTTCCGCGGCCCTGTCCGGCCGCCCGTCACTAGTCGATGATCGTCAGCCTGGGCTTGCGATCTCCTCCCGCGTCCACCGCGTTTTCGGGTGGGTTATTGCGTTGCTTTTTCGGCATTTCGAGCGGCCCCATCGCCTGCATTCCCTGGCGCCGGGCGCTCGCGGTCTCGTGCAACGGGAAGCTGACATCGCTGTCGCGGAAGCTCTTGAGCACCTGGCCCAGCCCTTGCCAGCCCCGATCCCGCATGCGGCTGACCTGGTCGAGATCAAGATCGAGGGCGATAACTTCGCGGCCGGCGCCGGTTTCGCAGATCACATCGCCGCCTGGGCCATATACGGCCGACCGGCCCACGCCGAGATCGCCCGCCATGTTGATGTCGACGAAATAGCATTGGTTGATCGCGGCGTTGGCCCGCGCGATCGACAGTTCGACATCGCGATCAATCGTGTTGGTCATGGTCGGCAGGAGGATGACTTCAGCCCCCATGCCGGCCAGCGTCCGGATCATTTCCGGGAACCACATGTCATAGCAGATGGCGATACCGACCCGGCCCGCACCGGGGATGTCGAACACGACATAGTCGCGGCCCGGCTCAACCCCCGCCTCGTAGGGCAGAAACGGGAACATCTTGTCGTAGCGGGCCACGACCTCGCCAGACGGATTGAAGACCGGGGTTGTATTGAAGATCGCGTCGCCACGGCGCTCATAAAGGGAACCCGGCACCAGCCAGAGACCTGTCTCCACAGCGAGCGCAGCCAAACGTTGTTCGGTCTCACCGCCCGCAGGCTCGGCGCGATCCAGGCTGACCCCGTGAACAGCAAGCTCTCCGATCACAACCAGATCGAGCCAGGGGAACCGCTTCGCCACGGCGCGCACTTCGCGCTCCACCAGTTCCAGATTGCCTGTCGAACCAGCGGCCAGTTGCAGAGCAGCGACTCCGAGTGATGCCATGAATCTGTTTCCTCCCGCGGCCTCCCGCAAGCAGGCCCTATTTATTCAGTGACGGGAGCATGACAGTCGGGTCGGGCCGCGGTTAGAACCAGTTGATCGCGCGATATAGGGCCAGATTAGGCACAAAACTCGCCCTGATGAGGCCAGGTCACACTGTTGAGGACGCTGATGCCAGTACGGCTTTATCGACGACATGCCCTGCCTGATCGAGCCAAAGCAGAAGATCGCCCTCGATCGCCACGGAGAACCCGAGCACTTCGCCGAAGGCCCAGTTTCGCCACTGGCGCACCCATTGGTCTCCGTCCACCCACCAACGGCCTGCATCGCGATCTTCTCCGGCATAGCCGGCCTGGCCGGTCATGCGGCCGTCCGGATGCAGCTCGATCGTGCAGGGATCGCCGTAGACCGTCTTGTAGAGCAGGGTCGCTCCGGCGAGGCGGTCGTGCAGGTCCACACCGGCGAGCACGTGGAAGGATGGATGATCGTCAGACCCCGCTTCGGCCAGAGCCCGCATCGCCATAGACAGCTCCGCAATACCCTTGCGGATCGCCGGCGCGGCCAGCGATGTGACGCCCAGCCGGAACATGGTTTGTGCCTTGGGAGTCTCGGCAAACCAGTGGTCGGCTGGTTCGATCAGAATGCCACGGGCTTCCGCTGCACGGATCACTGCCTGTGCATCCATGCCTTCGGGGCCGCGGACCCAGTAGGAGGTTCCCCCTTCTACCGGTGCGACGGCTATGGACAAGGGGCGGTAGTGGTTCAGCGCATCGCGCAAGGCGATCAGCCGCTCAGCGCAAACCCGGGTCAGGCGCCGCATCATGGCATCGTAGTGCCCAAGCGACAGGAAAAAGGCTGCCGCGCGCTGATTGTTGGGGGACGGCCGGCGCGTCGTCAGGTCGCGCAGCCGGCGGGCCTCGGCGATGATCTCTGGCGCTGCCACCATATAGCCAAGCCGCACGCCCGGTGCGAGCACCTTGGAGAGAGACGCGACGTAGACCACACGCTCTCCGCCGTCGAGACTGCGCAGCGCCGGAACCGCGCTGCCCAGATAATTCATCTCGCACTCGAAGTCGTCTTCCAGGACCATAAAGTCCCGGGCTTCAGCCATGTCCAGCAAGGCCCTGCGACGATCCTGGGACAAGGTCACGCCGGTCGGACGCTGACGGCTCGCGGATACGCAAACGAGTTCGCAGCCTTCGAGCCTCGAATCGACGAGAATTCCCTTGTCATCCACGGGTTGGTGGACCAACTCCGCTTCTCGCATGGCCAGCAAGGCGCGCAGCTCCGGAAGGCCGGGCTCCTCCACTGCGACACGGCTTGCCTTGTTGACCAGCAACTGGGCGGCCAGGAACAACGCCTGTTGTTCTCCAACCGTGATCAGCAGCTCGTCCGGTCGCGCCGTAATTCCGCGTCTCGGCAGCAACTTGGTCCGGATCTCTTCGACAAGCGCCGGATCATCGACCTCGCCATTGTCCAGGGACCACTGATCCACCTCCGAAGCTGCCAGGGCCAGCCGGCTGGCTTCGCGCCATTCGGCGATGGGAAACAGCGAGCGATCATACCGGCCTTCAATGAAGGGATAGCGGAATTTCTGCCAGTCAGGCGGACATTGAAACCCGGGTGAACCGCCCGTCTGCTTTGGCAAGCGTCGCGCGATCGCGCTGGAAAGGGCTGGCGTCCGCGTCTTGTTCGGCTGTGAAGGGGCGACCAAGCGACGGGCCTGGGCGGCCTCCGGCACATATAATCCGGATCGCTCACGCGCTTCGATATGGCCTTCCGCGATCAGCTGCTGATAGGCCAGGAAAACTGTGTTGCGCGACACATCCAGCTCGCTCGCGAGCTTGCGGGACGAAGGCAACCGCTTTCCGGGCGGAAACACCTCCGCGTAGATCGCTTCGATCACCCGCCGCCGGATCTGCTCCTGCATCGACATCTGGCTTCGCTTGTCGATCCGGAAGAGCGGAGCAAGTGATTGGGAGTGTTTGGCCACGGCGCGTCCGGTCCATCCAAGATCGCCCTCATCTCACAAGAGAACCTTCTGGCCAGCAAGCCTGTTCCTGCATCCGGCAGTCGCGGCGCGGCATTGCCGGCCATCGAAGCACGGGTTGACGTGCCGATCGCGACGATCTGGGACAGGGGTTGCCAGACTCACGCGGCCGCGTCTGCCCGACGATGCGGCTGGTCGTTTCCCGCCCATGCGCAGATGCGGCTACGAGCCGGTTTCCGTCGTTTCGAACGCCAGGCGCTCGATATGCCCCCAACCGCGACTGCCAATGAGGAAATCGATGGTTCCGGCAAAGCGCCACAGATTGCTGAGCTGCCGATAGCCGAAATTCTCGATCGCCGCCGCGAACAGCAATTGCGCGATCGCCTTCAGCGAGGCCGTGCGCCGCAACTCGATCTCCTGCAACAGGATGGCGGAGGCCGACAGGAAGAAGCCGAAACTGCACACCAGGGCGAACAGGGCTGCAAACCAGCTCCAGGAAATATGACCGGTCACAGCGAGCATCAGCGCCAGCGCATAGCCCAGCACTTCCAGCGTCGGACCGACCACATCGATGATGATCATGCTGCCCAGGCCCAGGGTTCCGGGAACCCCGTAATCGGGCCGCAGCGCCGCATCGCGATGCCGCCACAGCGTTTCCAGCGCACCCCGCTGCCAGCGGCGGCGCTGGCCGGCGAGGTCGGACAGGCGCTCCGGAACCTGGGTCCAGCAGACCGGTTCGGGGATGAAACGCACCGCGGCCGGCCAGTCATTGTCACGCCCGGCCCGGTGCAGGCGCACGATCAGTTCTGCATCCTCCCCCACCGTGCGCGGATCATAGCCGCCGACCTCGACCACGCGGCTGCGGTCGAACATGCCGAAGGCGCCGGAGACGATCATCAGCGCGCCCAGCTCGCTCAACGCGAAACGCGCCACCAGGAAGGCCCGGAGATACTCCAGAGACTGGATCAGCGGCAGGAAACGCCGCGGCAACGCCGCCTTTTCCACAGCGCCGTCCCGCAGGCGGCACCCATTGGCGACCCGCACCGTGCCGGCAACCGCGGCCGTGTCCGGATTGTCCAGAAACGGCTGGCTGGTGCGGATCAGCGCATCCGCCTCGAGCAGGGAATCGGCGTCGATCGCACAGAACAGCTCGCCGGAGGCGTAGGCAATGCCGGCATTGAGCGCGTCGGCTTTGCCGCCATTCTCCTTGTCGATCACCCAGAGCGGGATCGCGCCGGCACCCTGATAGACACCGCGAACGCGGCCGAACGCCAGACGGTCGGAACAATCCCGCTCGGCGGGCTTGAGGTCAAAGGCCTTGATCAACCGCTGCAGCGTGGCGTCGCTCGACCCGTCATTGATGACGATAACCTCGTAGTTGAAATAGTTCTGCCGCAGCAGGGCCCGGGTGCAGTCGACCACGGTCTCCGCCTCATTGTAGGCAGGCGCGAGGATGCTGACCCGGGGGGCGTTGCGGCCGATCAGCCGCACCATGCGGTTGGCGTTCGGCTCCAGCTCGCGGCGCAGCAGGGTGATCGCGGCGATCGCGATCAGCACCGCATAGAGCACGTCCTGGAAAACGGCGCTGCCGATGATGAGAAAAGTGACGGGAAAGGTGATGTCGGGCCAGGTGAAAATCGTGCTGATCAGATCCATTGGACCACTCCCGATTGCGAAGCTTGCGGCGGCTGCTCGGCAAGCTGGGTGAAGGCGCGGCGGGCAGCATCGCGCACCCGCCAGGACGGATCATCGACCATTTCGGCGATCCGGTCGGTTGCGCCGGAGGCGCGTAAATCGGCAAGGCCGGCCAGCGCCAAACAACGGCATTCCGGGTCAACATCTCGAAGCGCTACGAGCAGGGTCGAGATCGCGTCGGGGTGGCCGAGCGAGACCAGGGCCCGCAGCGCCTTGCGCCGGTCTGGCAGGTCAATCGAACGTGCCAGGACATTGAGTTGGGGAATCGACAGGTTCAGCCCGCCATCACCGCCGGGGATCCGCAGCCTGGCTGGCTGGTGACTGCTCGGAGAGAGCTTCCCGTACTTGTCCGCCAGCTGACCGAGGGCCTCACCTTCGGTCCCGGCCAGAATCTCCGCCAAGCGCGCGGATGTATGCGCCCAGGCGCGGGCCGACCGGCGGCTTTTCACACGCGGCAGGGGCGCGCCTGAAGCCACGTGGTCGAGCAGGCAGGCCGTCCGGTAGGCGTCGCGGCTGGCCCGCACGGGCTCGCGCCAAGCCTGGAAGACAACGACCACGGCGGCGCTGGCGATCAGCATGATCCCGAACGCCCCGAAAACGGCGGCTGCCATCCAGATTGCTTCGACCGTTGTCATGATACTGGCCTCAAAATCTCTGCCGCAGGGACAGCGTCAGCTGCGTGCGCGCATAACTGTCCTGGCGGTCTTCATGGGTGAGCGTTCCACCGACCTCGCGGCCGGCACCGAAACGGCGGCGCAGACCGGCCTCGAAGCCGCGCGTGCGCGCCACACGGCCGGCATCGACCTCGGGCGCCCAGCTGATGCCGCCGCGGATCCGCCAATTCTCGCCGAGTGCAGTGTCGGCACGCATCGCCAGACCGCCTTCCCAGCGCCCGCCGGCGCCGCGCACAAAGACCGGAGCCACGGAGAGCCAGGCGTCGCGAGCGCGGGTATAGTGAACCAGGCCGGGTGCCAGCACGGTGACGGCCCCCTCGCCATAATCGGCAATCCGCATGCTGAGATCGAAATCCGTACCGCCGGCCCCTTCGGCCGGACGCCAGGCCGGACGCGTCCAGGCCAAGCGCAGATCGACGTCTTCGCGAAAATCGCCGCCGAAAGCGCTGCCCAGCGCCAGGGAGCCGGTCCCGCCCGCAATCCGGTTCTGCAATCCGACCTGGAAATAGGTGTCTTGCATACCGAAGCGGCGGTCGTGTTCGACACGCCCCCAGACCAGGCGGCCGGCCTCATTCCGGTACCCCAGCTGAGCGGACGCGGCGGACCAGTCCCCCAGCGTCGTGCGCGACAGCGCGGAATAGCCTGCGGCAAGATCGGCCGTCCAGCCCGGCGCGGGCTGTGCAGACGCGGGTCCGCACAGACACGCCGTGGCCAACATGCCGGCCTGGATGCAAGAGCGCAGGCTCATGCCGCGACCTTCTGGCGGGACAGCGCCCCGGCAATGCGCGCGACCAGTTCGCGCGGCTGGATCGGCTTGACCAGGCAGTCATGCGCACCGCCTTCCAGGGCAGCAACCGTTTCGGACTCGCTGACATAGGGCAGCAACATCATCACCGGCACATCCGCCGTGGCCGCTTCGGCCTTCAGACGCGCCAACACTTCCAGTCCCCGCATGTCCGGCAGGACCATATCGACCAGGATCAGCTTGGGCCGGGCCCAATCGACCAAGTCGAGTGCCGAGCGGCCGTCGACGGCCGTCAGCACGGAATGGCCGTGCATGGTGAGACGGTGGCAGAGCAACGTGGTCATCAGCGGTTCGTTCTGGACGATCAGGATCGGTTTCATTGTTTTTCCTCCCGGAGGGATGGTTGAAGAAAAAGGGCGCCGGGCTCGAGGACAGGGGGATGGCCCGGCGCCCTTCACCGGCTCAGTCGACGTCGATGCTGACGGAGTTGCCGATAGCGGCAGCCGTCGCAGCGGCTTCGGCGCCGTAGCCGATCGTCGCGTTGAGCACGGCCAGCTGGCCGGCGGTGTTCCACTGGTTGACCGAGCTGGACACATTGCCTGCAATGGCGCTGTTCAGGCTGGTCAGGCTGTAGGAGTTGCCGATCGAGGCCGCCGTCGCGGTGGCTTCGGAGAAACCGGCGAGCGACCCGTTGAGCTCGGCGACCATCGTGCCCGAATTGCGCTGGGCCGCGGCGATGGAGCTGCCACCCGGCATTTCGACCGACAGGGAGTTGCCGATGGACGCCGCCGTCATGGTGGCTTCGTCCAGGTCGCGGACCACAGCGTTGAGCTGGCTGGTCATGCCACCACGGTTGTTCTGGTCCGTGGTGATATCGATCAGCGAGGCTTCGGATGCGACCGAGGCCGTGTTGCCGATGGAGGCGACCGTGGCAGTCGCCAGGCGAACATCGCCGATCGCGGCGTTGGCGCGGGCGGTGGCGTTGCCCTCATTGCCCTGGGTGAGGTCGGCGGAAACATTGGCCGCAGCGTCCAGGGAGTAGGAGTTGCCGATTGCCGCGGCTGTTCCCGTGATGTCGTCCATGGCGCCGGAAACGAGGTTCATCACCGCGTCCTGGTTGCCGCCATTGAACTGGCCGGTGGCGTAATCCACCGCATTGGATGCAGCATCGCTGGCACCACCGAGATCGACATTGGCATCGACCAGGCTGTCACCGCCCAGATCAACGGTGGCGTCGAGGACATCGGTGCCGCCCAGATCGACACCCGCGTCGATCAGGCTGTCACCGCCGACATCGACGGTGGCGTCGGCGAGACCGCCCAGGCCCAGATCGACGTCGATGAGCGGATCGGTCGTTTGGGCGAAGGCCGCAGGACCGGACAGGACCACCACAGCGGTGGCGAGCAGAACAGACCGTTTCATGAGTTATCTCCTGGATTGAAGGTCTGGTTGGAAGCAGGGGCACCGGTAATGGCGGTCCCTGCGGCGGAACAGGTTTGCGCGGCGGTGCCGGCAAGGCCTGAGACGAGGTCGAAAACAGCGCTTTCGACAATCGTTCGGATGGCGGTGTGGACGGGCTCCTGGACGCGTTCGCCCAGACCGATGTCCAGCGTGGTGTCACCGATGAATTCGAAGACGCCAGCGCGGATCTCGTGACCGCGGATCACCTTGCTCTGGCTGACCACATCGATGACCCTCAGGTCGGTGGCATCCACCAGGCGCAGATCCAGACCGACCGTCATCGCATAATGGCGACGGCCGCCGACAACCGGCCCGATGCGCGCTTCGGCGACACCTGAATGCAGGTTGAAGTTCAGCTCGGTGATACCGCCCAGCACGATGTAATCGCTGCCGGCGATCGATCCGGCGAACACCCGGCGATAATCCTCGGTCGGCACGCCGTCGGGACCGATCAGGCGGCTATTGGCGTAGTCCAGCTCGAGCTGGGCGACCCGCGTATCCAGCCGTTCGGCCAGCGGAAAGCCGGCGCGCGCCAGGGCGGACATCACCATCAGGGCAGCGCCCTGGGTGGCCACCGTCCCGTCCAGGGAGGAGAAGCGCCCGGTCAGGTCGCCGACCTCGCCGACCGCAATACGCGGGCGGCCGGCGGCGGCGGTGCGGGCCAGGCAGTCCAGCCCGCCGGAATAGGCGGTGGAATTGTCCACGACCTCGGCGCCATTATAGGCTGCCATGCGGTCGTGCAGATCGCCGGCCGTGCTGGCGCAGCCTGCCGTCAGCAGGGCGAGCGCCGAAACGCCGGCAGAGAGGGGGGTCGACCAGCGCATCCTAGCCTCCCGCGCCGGACGGCAGCTGGCCGATGATCGCGGTCTGGTCGCCCATATTGATCTGGGTCGTATCCAGAATGACGGTGTTGTTGTTTCCGGTAATGGTCACGCTGACCAGATTGCCGATGGCGGTGGCCTGCCCCTGGGCAGCGCGCTGGCCCCAAGAGGGCATCAACCCATCGGAAAATCCGGATGTACGCGTCGTGGACGATGTCGTGAACTGACTGGCACCGGACGCGACGACCCGATTGCCATAACCGTCCTGCTGGAACGCCATCGACTGGTTCATGGCAAAGCCGGAGTCCATGCTGACCGGCGCGGCCACCTGGAAGGCGGCGAGGGTGATACTGGCGAACGACATCCCTGTCTCCTCGGATCGTTTGCAACTTGATCCTGAGACTGACGGGGAAAATCGCCGGCCGATATTGACCAGGCGGTAGGGCCGGAACGGCAGATGGAGGAGCGGACCTGTCCTTTCGGTCAGGGTGCCTGACCCTTCGGGCGGCACGGCGTGCACAACCGGCCAGATCGCACCCTACCTGTCCGAATGGTCAGGTTGTTTTCACAGGCCAGCCGGGGAGAATGCCGCGGGTTTTGCGAGGACATGTCATGAAGGGTGTGGTTTTCCGGGAATTTCTCGACCATGTGGAAACCGGCTATGGCGAGGCCATGGTCGACCGTCTGCTCGACGAGACGGACCTGCCATCCGGCGGCGCCTATACCAGTGTCGGCTATTACGATCATGAGGAAATGCTGGCCCTGGTGGGCAAGGCGGCCGAGCTGACGGGCAAGCCGCCGCGCGACCTTCTGGTCGGGTTCGGCCAGAGCCTGTTCGGCACGCTGATCGCCAGTCATGCCCAGCAGGGCGTGGCGCACCCGTTCGACCTGTTCGAGCGCATACACGGGGTCATCCACCGCGACGTCCGCAAGCTTTATCCCGACGCCGAAGTACCGGAGATCATTGTGGCCAGCCGGGATGGCGAGCACCGGATCGATGTTGAGTACAGCTCCACAAGGCCGATGGCCGACCTGTGCGAAGGCATGATCCTCGCGACGCTGGACCATTACGGCAAAGCCGCCGATTATGAGATCGTACGGACCGACAATCCCGATGCGCGCCTGCGCGAGGCCCGCTTCCAGATCTCGACCAGGACCTGACCCTGACCAACCCCGACGCCGAAATCGCCCGCCTCAAACGCCGGCTCGGCCGCGAGACCGCGGCGCGGGAGGAGGCCGAACGCCTGCTTGAGGAGAAGTCCGCCAGCCTGTTTGCGGCAACCGAGCGGCTCAGCGAGGAAACGGCGCAGGTCCGCCGGCTCAGCGTGGCCATTGACGTCTCTGCGGACGGCATCGCCATCACCGATGCCGACGGTCACTACACCTATATGAACCCTATGCATGCCAGCATGTTCGGCTATGGCACGGTGGAGGAATGCCTCGGTCATCACTGGACGGAATTTTACACAGAGCCAGTGCTGGCCGCGTTTCAACGCGATGTGCTCCCCGCCTTCACCCGTGACGGCTACTGGCGGGGCGAAGCCACCGGGCGGGCGAAGGACAGTTCGCCGGTACACCAGAACCTGTCGCTGACGGCTCTCTCTGATGGCGGCATCTTGTGCTCCACGCGCGATATCGCCATCACCAAGCGGCGCGAGGCCCAGCGCGAGCAATTGCAGCAGATGCTGGCCGATGCGGAACGCCGCGACGCGCTGGGCCGCATGGCCTCCTCCGTCGCGCACGACTTCGCCAACATCCTCACCACGATCAACGCGTCCGCCCGTCTGCTCGGCGACAAGGCGACGGCACATTCCGCAGACACGCTGATCGGCCGCATCCTCACCTCCTGCCGCCAGGCCAATGCGTTGGTCGATGATCTGATGACCTTCGACCCGAACCCGGTGCGCGAAGCCTGCGCCATAGATGAGATCGTTGGCGATGTCGGGGAGATGATGGCCAACCAGTTCGGCTCGGCGCAGACCCTCCGGGTCGAGCGCGGCGACCGCCGGCTGGTCTGCGAGACCGACCCGACCCTGTTTGCCCGCCTGGTCGCCAATCTGGTCAAGAATGGCCGCGAAGCCCTGGGCGAGACCGGCACCGTAACGGTGTCCGCATCGCGCATAGAGGCGGAGACGCCGGTCGATCTGCCGTTCCAGCCGGCCGCAACACTGCGGCGCGGCGAGTTGCAAACCTATCCCGCCGCCCGGCTGGTGATCCGGGACGACGGCACCGGCATGCCACAGGAAGCCCTCGACAATGCCTTCACCCCTTTCCAGTCTACCAAGGGCCGGGGTCGAGGCCTGGGCTTGGTCACCGTCGACGCACTGTTGACCGGCCAGGAAGGTCAGGTTTCGGTCTATAGTCGGCCGGGACAGGGCACGATTTTCGTGCTGGACCTGCCGCTTCAGGAGGCCGTCTATGAACCGCTGGCCCGCACGGAAGCCGGTGATACCGAGATTCATGCGAGCGGTGCGATCGTGGTTGATGACGACGCGCTGCAAGTGGAATTTGTCTGTGCGGCGATCCGCCAGTGCGGCTGGGATGCCGTCGGCTTCACCGACCCGACCGAGGCGCTCAAAGTGTTCCGCGCCGCGCCGAAAGCCTTCGGGCTTGTCGTGACGGACCGCCGCATGCCGCAGATGAGCGGCGATGACCTGGTGAGGGCGATACTGAACATCCAGGCGGGCACGCGCATCCTGATGTGCTCCGGTGCGCTACAACCGCCCTTGCCCGCAGGCCTCTCCGGCACACTTCCGAAGCCGGCCGCGCCGGAAAGCATCAAGCAGCTCGCGGGGCCGCCACCAGAGTAAGTCGCCTGCGGGCTTTCGCCCGCCTCATGGATTTGCCACCTTTCCGGCCAACAGACAGGAAAACACGAATGAAGATCCTGATCGCCGACGATCACGACCTGGTGCTCGATGCCGTGCGCTCACTGCTGGAAAACGACCTGCCCGACGTCGAGGTCGAGCTGGCACGCTCCGGGCACGAAGTCGAGGAACGGCTGGGTCAGGGGCAACGCTATGACCTCGTCCTTCTGGACCTGCGCATGCCCGGTATCGCCGGGGCGCAGGACGTGAAGGAGCTGATGAAGCGGCATGCCGATCAGCCGACGGCCATCCTCTCGGGCATGGCCGCGCGCATGGAAGTGCAGATGCTGCTGGAAAACGGAGCCCGCGGCTTCATTCCCAAAACCATGCCGGCCGACGGGCTGGTCGCCGCGGTGCGGCTCATCCTGGCCGGTCAGGTCTTCTCGCCCATGCAGCAGGACGCGGAGGACGGACAGACCTCCGCCTCGCTCACACCGCGCGAGCGTGAAGTCCTGTTCTGCCTGCAGCGCGGCGAGTCCAACAAGGAAATCGCCCGCAGCCTCGACATCCAGGAGACCACCGTCAAACTCCACCTGCGGTCGCTGGCCTTGAAGCTGGAGGCCCGCAACCGCACCGAGGTGGTGGTCAAGGCCATCCAGACCGGCCTGCTGGCGTGAGCGGCCCTCTGCCAAGCGATCCCGTCAGAAGGGCAAGCTGAGCTCGAACCCGGCGCCGCGGACACACCGTGGCCTGGCTTGGTCGGTGCAGTGCCAAAGAAATCCGCGGTACTGTCAGACCAGCGCGGAGAGGGCTCGATGGAGCGGGCGTTCGCCGATCAGCCTTGCTGAAAACCGGCCGGGACCGCTCCACCTGAACCGCGCCATCTCTTGCGCGGCGTCGATGTCGCGTTCGTTGAACAGGCCTTCGGCGTTCCGGAGCAAGAACGGGAAACGGGCATACACCAACACCGGGCGGATGATCTCGCGCGGGGCCTTGAAGTCCCGGAGGGGACATTCACGGCGGCTATGAAAAGCCCCTCCCCCTCAAGACCTCGCGTCTCTGACAGAGCCTTTCCTACCCCCCGAACGGCAGTCGTATCTCGAAGCGAGCACCGCTGGCTTCAAAATCGTCCTCGCCAATGCCGGAAATATTGACTTCGAAGCTGGCCACGGCGCCGTTGCCGAATTGACCGCGAACACCCAGCCCGGCATCCGCCCGGAACTGACCTGTGTCGAACATGCGGCCTGTGGCATCCATCAGGGTTGCCGGATCATAATCAAAATTGGCATTGAGCTGTCCATGAAACTCCCAATAACCGCCATCCGCCTTGTCTGTGCGATAAGCGACTTCTGGTCCGACCGTCAGACGGCCGATCGAGACGGACTGTTCCGGGATCGCCACGCCGAGACTGTCGGTATAGGCATCCTGGGTTTCCTCGAAATGGCTAAGCGAAGCGCTTGGCCGGACCCGCCAGGGGCCGTCCGCCCACTCGCCTGAAATATTGGCGCGGACAAGATAACGGTCGGTCTCGAAACGGTCAGTATAGAAACCGAGCGGATTGATATCATTGTCAGACTGGCCGAACAGAGCCAGCACATCGACAATGATTCCGCTCTCCAGTTCGCGTGCGGCATAGGGGCCTGCCATCCAGCCGGCACCATCGATCTGAGCCGGGGAGACACCGCCCGCAGCGGTCGCAACGGTTTCCTGAGTTTCGTCCATCCAGTCGTGTTGCACCATGAAGCCGACAATGGTGTGGTCATCTAGGGCGTAGTCGACGCCCAGTTGCACAATGCCGAATTCACTTTCTGCGCCGTCGCCGGCCCGGTTGTCGGAAACGCTGGAATAGTCTGCTGCGAACCAGACATCGAAGCGTTGTTCGTCATCAGTCGTCTCGCCCGGCATTCTCGGAGCATTCGCCTTGGCATGGTTGATCATGCCTGAAAGGCTGCCATTCATAGCCACACGGACTTCGCCGCGTGTCGCATCAGCGGAAACACTGCCAGGTCGCATCGCGTCCCGGCCGCGCAAACGAGCGGCGATGTCAGGCTGGGCACTGACAATCCGGTCGCCGCGACGAACGAGATAATTGTTGATTGCCCGCGTCGTGGCCAAGCGCACGGCTGCATCGTCACGGGAGTTCGCAAAGGTACAGACGATGGTCTCATTTGCATCGAGATCAACGTCCGCGCGCCCTGCGGACAGGTCAATGACCGAGCCCCCGTCCGTATCACCGGTACAAGACAGGCTGTCGAGTTCCCAACCGGCAGGCAGGCTCTGAGTGATGTCATACGTACCGAAACGTTTGGTGAAGCTGGCCGACGATGCCGCGCCGCTGGCGGTGACGAGGCTGAGCCCGTTCAGGTCGCTATCCGCCGAGGCATAGGTGAAAGTCGCATTGCCTTGCGTTCCGCCCGGCGTCGTGGCGACGATCTGGATCGAGCCAAAGCGCGGCGCGACGGTCAGCGTGACCGGGATGGTGGCGATGGTTGCCGCCGGGGTCGTGCTGGATACGGTGATCGTGCCGTTATACGTGCCGGCGGCAAGCTGGTCAGCGGCGGCGGTGAGGCCAATGGTCAGGTTCAGTGAACCGCTACCCGGGATTGTACCGGAGGCGGGTGTTGCACTGACCCAGTCCACATCGGCGGCAGTGGTATAGCCAATGGCCTGGCTGCCCGGGTTGTTAAGGGCGACCTGGCTGCTGATGCCGGTTGGATCGACGACTGCGCTGCCCAGATTGAGCGAGCTGTTTGTGGTTGGGAAGACGACGTCCAGACTGGCATTGGCGGCTGTCGATGCGTTGCCAGCACCGTCCTGTGCAGCGTTTGCTGCGAGGGTGATTGTCAGTGTGCCCACCGTGTCCGGCGTGATCGTTGCCGAATAGGTGCGGGCATTCGTGGCGGTAAAGCCGGAGGCCGCACCATTGGTGACGGCGATGTCGGACGCGTCGAACCCGTTGACATCCTCGTCAAAGGTAAAGGTGGCGGTGAAGGCGCCTTCCACGGTCTGTCCGGGCAGGCCGATGGTCGGGGTTGGCGTGCTACTGTCAGATGTGAAGCTCAGCTGCGCGGCAGCCGTGCTCTGGTTGCCAGCCGCATCCTGCGCTGCGCCGGCGGCGACATTGACCGTCACCTCGCCATCTGCTGTTGGGGTGAGGAGGGCGGAGAACAGGGCTCCTGAATCACCTGCGAAAAAGTCCGACAGCGTGCCATTGGTGACAACGAAGTCGGTAATCTCGAAACCGGTAACGACTTCAGAGAATGTCGCGGTGACTTCAACGGGGCCGGACAGTGGATCAGCTATCAGGCCGCGTGACAAAACGACACTCGGCGGCGTTCCATCGAAACGGGTTTCGATCTGGTTTGAAACCGTGCTCTGGTTTCCAGCCGCATCCTGAGCCGCCGCGGGTGGAATGATGACCGCGACCCGCGCCTCTACCCCCGGAGTGATGGTAGCGGTGTAAACCGTGGCAGACGCCGCATTGAAGTTCGAGGCTGTGCCGTTGATGATCTGGAAATCGGAAACATCGAAGCCGTTTACCGGCTCGGAGAATGTCGCCGTGACCTGGAAGGGCGCCGTGACGAAGGCACCGACCGTAGAGGTCAGTGTAACATCCGGCGGTGTCGCATCGGAGACTTTCGTAACGCTGAGCTGGGTTGCAGCGGTGCTGTTATTGCCCGCCGCGTCCTGTGCCGCATTTGCGGCCACGTCAATCGTCACCTGGCCATCTGCCGCGGGCGTGATAACGGCCCTGTAAGCGCCGCCACCAGCCGATACGAAGTCAGAGGCCGCACCATTGCCGACCGAGATGTCGCCTACGGTAAACCCGGTGACCGTTTCCGAGAAGGTGAAGGTGACTTGGAACGCTCCGCCGACCGTCTGGCCTGAATCTGAGGTGATGACGACGGCAGGAGCGGTGGCGTCATAAGTGACCGACAACTGTGTCGCCGCCGTGCTGGCATTGCTGGCGCCATCCTGCGCCGCCCCGGCCGCGACATCGACAGTCACCGGACCGTCCGCCGCAGGCGTCACGGTCGCCGAGTAGACGCTGGCCGAAGTCGCGGAGAAGTTGGACGCAACGCCGTTTGCGATCGACAGATCGCCGACTTCAAAGCCCGTCACATCCTCCGAGAATGTGGCAGTAACCGTGAACGGCGCGTTGGTTGGAGACCCGGACGACGACGCAAGCGTCACGGTCGGCGAGGTCGTGTCGACAACATTGTTGACCGTATAGGTCTGGTTTATCTGGGTGGGTGTCGTATTCGCCAGAGCATTGCTGGCAGTGTCCTGAATATTCTGACCGCCCGAAAAGCCGAGAGATACGACCGTGTTGACGAGACCGGCGAGATCGCCCCCTGAGACTGTCACGTCATAGGATGCCGCGGTATTTTGCTGGACATTGGTCGGTGTCGCGGTCGAACCGGACACGGCAAAGTCGGCCGCATCGACATTCTGGACATCCTCGGAGAACAACACGCGCCAGGTCAGGGTATCGGCGTCAGTCGTTTCGACAGCCGGATTGTTGCGCATGACTGCGGCGACGGTCGGCGGGGTGATATCCGCCGGTGCCCCGCCGGGGCAATCGGCGTCCAGCGCATTCATGTCGAAGGAATAGGTCGCGATGACCTGCGGCGAGCTGAGGTCCATCGTGTCACCGCCGTCGAAATCAAACGCGGCTGTCCCATGATTGGAGTCCCAGATCACAGCGGTGTAGGGCCCGGTTGCAGGCGTTGCGACAATGCGGGTGAACGCGTTCACATTGCTCGTTTGACCAATGGCGGTGCTGTGTGTCGTGCCCGACCCGGTGTGGCGCGAGACAACCGTATTGTTGCCATCAAGGTGATAGATCTGGACGAAGTCCTCGCCATTCGCATCGTCTGTTGCGCCCGTATATTGGGCCGATGTTCCAAATGTGGTGGGCGAGGCAGCCGTGCAGGCACCATCGAAGGCGAACTGGACACGGCTAATGGCGGCATTGCCGGCCGCTTGCGCCGGCGCAACAAGGCCGGTCACGGCCAAGGAAGCGATCACCACAGCGCCCAGCGCCTTGCGCCCACGGCCGACCCAGGCTGACGTTGAAAAAGCCGCTTCCAACGCACAGGAAGGCCCATACGCGTGCTCGCGATTATCTGACATGCATACCCCCAACGTGGCTGTGTCCGCAGCCACCCAAACAACAAGCACGACCTCACCACAAAGGGGCACGCACTTCCAATCAGTTAACAATTTATTGCTTCGCCAGCTCCGTTTGGCAAGTGTGAACGATGGCGCGAGGCGAAACGGACGGTCTCGCATGACGGAATCCATGCCCGCTTCACGCCACGAGTTGATTAGTTCGGTGGAGCGCTTTTTCTTGAAGTCGGATCATGAACAGAGGCGACGTTCAGGGTTGAAGTGATTGCGTATCGGGCCGGATGGCGACCAACTTCTGCCGGCTTCGCATTGATCGAAGCCCGGTCATGATTTTGCCCTGGTGCCGCAACAACGTTAGGGTTTTCAGCTCGGCTGCTGAGCCACACCCCCGTCTGCCGCTGGCTTGTATTCCCGAGATTCCGAAGCGCGGACCTGAAGCTGCGCAACTTGTCGGTCACGACCGTTTCAGCGCCGCCTCGCGATCTCGAAATTTGGTGACGAAAGCTTCGAGCCCTTCGCCCTCGCGATCGACTGCGTGCGATAGGTAGTGGAGCTCACCCTTGATCCGGACGAAAACCTTGTCGAGGTGCCAGGCCCGGTTCGAATACCCCCCGTTCTGAACCCTGCGCTTTCGGCTCGACTTCGCGAAGACCGTCACAAACCGGTCCCTCCAGAACCGAACCGTCCATGCGTGATATCGATCCCGCGCTCGTGAAGCAGATCCTCGACGTTCCGAAGCGACCGCGGGAACCGGACATACATTATAACCGCAAGACGAATGCCCTCGGGCGAGGTTTTGAATTAGCGGAGCGCGTTGGTCGTCCCAGCAGCGTGGACGCGAACCAGACAAGAGAGCGTTTAACCTGGCACTACCCCTCGCAAGCCGATGACTTCGAATCAAGCCTTTAAGAACCCGCATAAGGTGCATAGCCCGAGACATCGCAACTCCCGGGACACAAGCGCAAGGCCACCCCTTGACGAAACCCTCCGAGATATTGGCGGGAAAGGTGGGGTCATTGCCCTAACGGTCGCCGTCCGAAACTCGTAATGTCTGACCATGACAAAGGATCGAAACATACACACAGACGCTCGAACACCGCGCCAGGTCGTGATGGTTGTCTATCCAGATGCCCATATCCTCGATGTGGTTGGTCCGCTTGAAGTGCTCACCGGCGCCAAGCTGTTCCTGCCGGAAGAAACTCGACCCTATGATGTCCGTGTTGTCGCTCATAAAGCTGGCAAGGTTTCCACCACAAGCGGCCTGACGATCGAGGCCGATCAGTCGTTCGAAGATGCAGCGCGCGATACACGAGCGATTGACACACTCATGATCACCGGTGGCCACGGTACGGTTCGGGCGCTGGAAGACAAATCCCTGCTCGACTTCGTCGCGCTGGCCGCGGCCCGCTCATCCCGAATTGTTTCGATCTGCACCGGCGCCATGATCCTCGCCGAGGTTGGCCTGCTCGATGGCAAGCGCGCGACAACCCATTGGTGGTGGTGCCCCATCCTGTCAAAGAAATACCCGAAGGTTCAGGTCGAGGCCGATGCGATCTATGTCCGTGACGGGAACACCTGGACCTCTGCCGGCGTCACCACAGGCATGGATCTAGCCCTCTCTCTGGTCGAGATGGACTGGGGACATGACGTCGCCCTTCAGGTCGCCCGCTACAATGTCATGTACATGATGCGCCCGGGCGGGCAGTCGCAGTTCAGTGCCCACTTGGTAGCGCAGAAGGCCAAAAACACGGTAATCAACAATACGCTTACCTATGTCCTCGGCCACCTGAAAGATGGACTATCCGTCACCGCGCTCGCGGCTCGCGCGGCAATGTCCGAGCGCACATTCGCCCGAAAGTTCAAGGACGAGACCGGCATGACGCCGGCCGCCTATGTTGAAGCGGCACGAGTACAGGCCGCGCGTGTCGAACTTGAACAGTCTGATACCGGCGTCGAACAGATTGCTTTGCAGACAGGATTTCAGAGCGCCGAACGGATGCGACGTGCCTTTCAAAGGCATGTCGGCGTCTCGGCCTCGGATTACCGTGAGCGGTTCCGGCCAATCGCCTCGCCCATCACGCAGACTTCGGAGGGGGATGAATGATCAGATGAGTCCAGCCCTCTAACGGATAAGCGCGCCCGCGCACCAGAAAATCTCAAATAATTCCCAATCTTGACAACGGCCCACCCGGACCGAACAGGAGAGTTTTATGCCGAAATTGCTCAAGGCGTGTGCCCGCTCGCACACATTGTCCCTCGCCGCCACCCTGATGACAGGCGTCGCCGTTCTCGCCTTCTGTCCCATGCCCGCTCACGGGCAGGCCAATCGAAATGCAGGCGCCGGCCATTACTATTTCTTTGGTGACAGCGCCACCGGCCAGGGGAATTACTCCGCAATTCTCGGCGAGCAGGGCGAAGACCATTCGCCTTACTCCTCCAACAACGGTTTTCAGCGCGAATCCAACGGTCTGATCTGGGCGGAAATGCTGGGACGGGACGTCGATATCGTGCTCGACCCGGACGCTGACTCGCCGAACCTCAATTTCGCGATCTCTGGCGCTCACATGACCCGTGGAGGCGACCTCGCTGAATACGGAATCGAAACCGGCGTCAGAACCCAGACCGAGCTGTTCGGCGCTTTAGTCGACAATGGCTCGCTTGCCGTCGGCGACAATGATGTCGCCTTCATGCTGGCTGGCGCCAACGATTATCTGGATCGGTTGCAGGAGAATGATCCTGCAAACGAAATCATGGCCGACATTGCCGAGGCCACCGGTGCGAATGTTCGAGCGCTGGCAGATGCCGGGGTGAAGACAATTATCCTTTCGGAAATGCAGCCCATTCAGTATGCGCCAGAATTTGCCAATGCACCTGAAGTCCAGATCGCACTTGCCGATCTCGTTGACGACACCAATTCTGCCATGTTGGCGGCCGTCGCGGACGCAGGCCTTCCCACCGACGTCAATGTCGTCACCATGAAGTATGGCGACATGGTCGCTTACATGTCCGATCATGCAAGCGCACTTGGATTCACCGATGTAACAACCCCCTGCTTCGACAGCGAGACAGATGAAATCTGTTCGGAGGCCCCGGATGTTCAGAACGGACATCTCTTCTTTGATGACCTGCACTTTACCGAGCGGGCTCACCGCCTCGAAGCGCAGTGGTGGATGGCAACGCTCGCAGGGGCGAACGGTCAGGCCGCCCGGCAGACCGCCCGCCTGCCACGCGTCGTCTATGAACAGGCCGATCAGCATCGCAGGTTTGTCCGGCCCGGCACATTTACCGATGGAACAGAACGGTTCAGCGCGTGGCTGGCACCGGTCTCTTCATCACTTGACCTGAAGGCTGACCAATCTGCCCCCGCGGCGCGCTTGTCGCTTGAGGGCGCTGCATTCGGCGTGGAAAGACGGTTTTCCCGGCATTTCCTGATTGGCGGGGCGCTCTCGGCTGGCGAGACGGTGGCCAGTTTTTCCGATGGCGGTCGCTATCGCCTCGAAGGCGGGGCGCTCTCGCTCTACGGTGCACTGGATCATCAGACCCTGGGGCGCGTCAGCCTGACAGTAACAAAAGGCGGCCATGAAGTGAGCGAGATCGTCCGCGCAACCGGCGTCGATCTCCTGTCCGCCAGTGGACAAACAGACACCCGCTACTGGGATATCGAACTGGCAGCGCGGTCGACGCATGTCCTTGGCCCCATCGTGATTGATCATGGGCTGGCTCTGTCGGCAGGTCGCATCGAGGCCGATGGCTATTCTGAAACCGGTGCGGATGGTCTGGCCCTCAGCTTCGAAGATCAGGCTTTCAACTACCGCCGCCTGTCCATCGATGCGGAGGTCCGCGGCCCCACCTTTGAACTGAGTGACAGGGTCGTCCTGACGCCGCTGGCGGACGCCGAATATGCTTGGCAGTTCGGTGATGATGACTACGGCGTGACCTCCCGTCTGACCGAAAACACGGCCCAACCCGTCACGATTTGGAGTGCCGCTCCGGACGACAGCCGGTTCTACGCCGGCCTCGGCGCTGAGCTTGGAATCGACGGGCGCTGGTTCGTCTCGGCCCGATACGCCCGGCAGTGGTCAAGCGACATCGACCATGCCGATGAAGGCGCGCTCACGGTGCGCATGACGTTTTGATCCCGACCCATACCCTGAAGAGGCACCTCCATGACCCATTTCATCTCCACGACAGCGGCCATCGCCAGTCTCGCCCTTGCAGGCTGCGCCAATACCGGCGCGTCCTATGATCCCATCGCGGACGGCGCCGTGAGTGAGACTTATGCCGACGACCTGCAAAGCTGTCAGCAACTCGCCACTACGCGCGGTTATGCCAATGACGACACGAAGACGAGTGCCATGATTGGCGCCGGTCTCGGGGCACTCGCCGGGGTCGCCGACGATGATGTCAACGACACCGAAGGCGCCATCACGGGAGCTGTGGTCGGCGCCTTGGCCGGGGGCGGCGCAGGCGTGATGGAGACGCACGAGCAACGTCGCCAGATCGTCATCAATTGCATGATGGGGCGCGGCCACCGCATCGTCGGCTGACGCCAATCACAAGAGAGAACCGGATATGAAGACCAAACGTTCATCCGTCCTGATCGCAGGCGCGACAGGCTATCTGGGCCAATACCTGCTAAGGGCCTACACCGAGGCCGGATACACGGTGAAAGCCCTGGCGCGCAGCCCCGAAAAACTAGCCCCGAGCGACCGCTGGATTGATGAGGTTTGTGTTGGTGAAGTGACCAAACCCGAAACGCTCAAGGGCTGCTGCGCAGACGTGGACCTTGTCGTCTCTGCTGTTGGAATTACCCGGCAGAAAGACGGCCTCACTTATGACGCGGTCGATTTTGGGGGCAACAGAAACTTGCTCGATGAAGCAATCTCGGCCGATGTCAAACGCTTCGCCTATGTACACGTGTTGCATGCCGAGAAACTGCCGGGCGTCGCAATGGCGAAGGCGAAAGCCCGATTCGCGGCCGAACTGGAAAGCGCGCCAATCCCATCAACAATCCTGTGCCCCAGCGGATTTTTCTCCGATCTTGAAGCCATCTGGCATATGGCGGAAAGGGGCCGTGTCTACCTCTTTGGCGACGGCGAGTCCTTGATCTCGCCGATTCACGGCGCAGACTTGGCCAAACTCTGTGTTGAAGCCACGCAAGCGGGCCTGCCTTATGTGGATGCGGGCGGGCCAGAGGCATTGACCCAGAACAAGATCGCCGAGCTGGCATTCGCTTCTCTCGGCATGGAACCCCGCATCACCCATCTGCCGCTCAGGCTCGCACGCACCTGTGTCGCCGCCGCCAAGGTGTTCGGCTTTGCATCTACTGTCGGGCCGATCGCTTTTTTTCTTGCCGCTTCAAATATCGACATGAGCGCGGCCCCATACGGCTCCCTGGACCTCGGAAGTTATTTCGAACGCCTCGCGCGCTGCAATTGAACGGCCGCTTCTGCTAACCCGTCAAAGTCGATATGATCATGCGCGTTTGGTCTCAGAACCGGTGAGCTGGTGCGAAGCCACGACAAATTCAGGAGAAATTTCGGAGTTCAGGGCCCCAGACCAGAATTCGGGATCTGGGTGGCGGTGGTGGGAGACTAACGCGGACGGGTCTCGGAATGGTGTGTTTTCCCGTTTCCCTACGAGCAGGTCCTCCACGATCTGAAGCGACAGCGGAAAGCGGACATACATCATCACCGCCAGGCGAACGACCTCTGGCGACGTTTTGAAATATTTGAACGGGTTACCCATACGCGGAGGCTACGAAACCGCCACCCCAGTCACAAGGCGAGGTTCCTCTGACACTGTCTGGTCATCGGACCTCCGAGTGTTGCAGGATCAGTCCTTGTGCATCACGCCGGCGGCCAGGAAACCCCCGTCAACGGCCAGCACATGACCATTGATGTAACCGGCTTCGCGGCTGGCGAGAAACAGGGCGGCCGCGGAGACTTCCTCCGGCGTGCCGTAGCGATCGGCCGGGATGGCCCGGCGATAGACCTTGCGGGTGGTGTCGCTGTGCATGCGCGCCACCAGTTCGGTCTCGATGGCGCCCGGCGCCAGCGCGTTGACCGTGACACCGGCAGCCGCCAGCTCGACGGCGAGGACGCGGCTGAGCATGATCACGCCGCCCTTGGCCGCGCCGTAGGCGGCCCGGCCGGTGCCCCCGGCGATGCCGGCCGTCGAAGCCAGATTGACGATCCGCCCGTAGCCGGCCTCCGCCATGACCCGGCCGGCCGCCCGGTTGATGGCGAAAGTCCCTGTCAGGTCGGTATCGATGACGCGCGACCATTCCGCATCGGTCGTTTCCAGAAACGGCCGTTCGATGCCGATCCCGGCACTGTGGACGAGAATGTCCAGACGGCCATCCCCGGCCTCAAGGCATTGTGCGACCACCGCATCGCAGCGGGTACTGTCGGTGACGTCGAGTTCGACGCCGTCCACGGGGACCGACGTCAGGGCCTGAAGTTCGGCCACGGTCTCGCACAGGCGGTCCGAGTCGCGGTCCGCCACGATCAGCCGCGCCCCGGCGCGGGCAAGATCGCGCGCGACGGCACGACCGATACCGCTGGCACCGCCGGTCACCAGTGCCGTCTGGCCGGTAAAGTCGGCGATCAGGGTCATGAAACTGGATCTGCGGCGGCGGGCCGCGGCGTGCCGGCCCGGTATTGCAGCACGACCGGCACACTGAGCAGGGCCAGCGCCGAGGGGATCAGGGCCACGGCGATACGGATCCAGAACAGGGCGCGGTCGGACTGTGCCTCGGCACCGGAGACGAAGCCGCCGATGCTCAGGACCAGTCCGACCACGAGCGGGCCGAGGGCAAGTCCGCCCTTCTCGACAGCCGTCCACACACCGGTAAAGGTGCCGGCGGCATCGCGGCCGTCCTCGCGAGCGTCATGGATGATGTCGGTGAGCATGGCGAAGGGCAGGAGCTGGAGCCCGCCGAAGCCCATGCCGACCACGCCGGTCATGGCGATGACCAGCGTCCAGTCTTCGGGCCCCGTAGCCAACCACAGCCCGGCCAGGCCGACGACCGTGATCAGCGCCGCGGCCAGATAGGCCGGCACTTTTCCGGTCAGGCGCGAGATCGCCGCCCAGGCGAACATGGACAGGATGGTGCCGCCCAGCAGGGCGAGAAAGACGGTCGAGATCGCCCCTTCGCTGCGGCTGGCGATCTGGGTGACGTAGAAGGGCGTCGAACCGGTGAACACGCCGAGGCCGCCGAGCTGGATGATGTAGGCCAGCGCCAGCATGCGGAAGCGACCGTCGCGCAACGCGTCGAGGAAATGGGCCTTACCGGCGGTCTTGGGCGCGGCAATCACCGGGGCCCGGGCGGTGCCGAAGAAGGCGACCAGCATGGTCGCGGCGCATGCGCCGCCGAGCACCCAGGACATGGCGGCAAATCCGCCGCGACCGCCGCCGAACGCCTCCAGCAGGGCCGGCGCCGCGGCCGATCCGGCCAGCACGCCGGCCATCGCGAAACTCATCCGGTAAGCCATGATCGAGGCCCGCTCGTCTGGGTCCGCGCTCATCTCGGCAGGCATGGACAGATAGGGCACGGCGAACACGGTGTAGGCCGTAGCGCTGAGCACATAGACAATGGTGACGTAGAGGAAGTTCCAGCGCTCGCCCGGCAGGTCCGGTGCGCTGAACAGGAAGACGAAGCTGAGCGCAGTCAGGATGGCGCCGGCCAGCAGATAGGGGCGCCGGCGCCCCAGCGGGGAGCGGGTCCGGTCGGATACCCAGCCCATGAAGGGATCGGTTATCATGTCCCAGACCCGGGGCAGGAAGACCGCGAGACCGGCCAGGGCCGGCGAGACCGAGAGAATTTCGGTAAGATAGTAAAGCAGGAGGACGCCGGGCACCGTGAGATAGATTCCGGTGCCGATAGAGCCAATGCTGAAGGCCAGAACTATACGTCGGGGCGTTCTCTGCACTGCGTCCTCCCGGAATGGCCCCGGACGACTGGCGGCCGCTCAAGGTGGGAGAGAACCTTGAATGCGTCCAGACCGGACATCCGCCGCCCCTGTCCATTGACTAAAACTGAAAATGACGCCAACCTCATATTTAGTCAATACGAAGCTTCCGGACAGGATGTGAGCATGAGCGAAGCCGCACGCGAAATCAGCACCTTCTCCAACTTCGCCGCGGGCGACGAGGTCGGAGTGTCCGCTTGGATACCGGTCGACCAAACCATGATCTCGGACTTCGGACGGGTCACGATCGATCCCGATCCGATGCATATCGATCCGGACTGGGCTGCGGCCAACGGTCCCTATGGCGGCACCATCGCCTTCGGCTTCCTGACCGTCTCCCTGCTCACCCACATGCTGCACGACGCGATGGGCAGCGATCCCCAGCGCGCAACGGGCGAGAACGGGCATTTCCTCAACTACGGCATGGACTACATGCGCCTGCTCTCGCCGGTGAAGGTGGGCAGCCGTGTGCGCGGCAGGTTCAAGGTGCTGGAAACGCGGACCGACGCGAAGGGGCGCGACATCGTGAAATTCGGCTGCGAGATCGAGATCGAGGGCGGCGAGCGCCCCGCACTCGTTGCCGAATGGCTGTCCATCTGGATGCCGCCCGAGGCCGCAGCCTCCGCCTGAGCCCCTCCCTCACGCCATCCGGATATCCATGCCATGACAGCACCGTCCCGTCCGCCGCACACGCTTCCGCCGACCTTTCCGCGCATCAGCGACTATGTCGCCCACTACGCCGAGCACACGCCCGCCGCCGAGGCCATGGTGCTGGACCATGAGCGCATCAGCTATCGCGTCTTCAACGACCGGATCGATGCTCTGGCCAGGGCGCTGATCGCGGCCGGCGTGAAGAAGGGCGACCGGGTGGCGACGCTGTCCACACCCAGCCCTGACTACTTCCTGGCCTTCCTGGCCACGGCGTCGATCGGTGCGATCTGGGTCGGCATGAATCCGCGCTATCAGCTGGAAGAACTCGCCTATGTCGCCGGCGACAGCCAGCCGGTCATCCTGCTCGCCCGCTCGCGGATGGACGGGCGCGACTATGCCGGAGACCTGCTGGAGCTGAAGGCGCGCACACCATCGATCCGGCAACTCGTGATCTTCGAACGCGACAGCAATCACATACCGGACGGTGCAGTCGCATTCGGGGACTTTCTGGAGGCGGCCACGTTGATTTCCGGTGACGCCCTTGCCGCGCAAAGGAACGCAAGCGGCGGCCGCGATGCGTGCATGATCGTCTACACGTCCGGCTCGACCGGGAAACCCAAGGGCGCGCTGCTGCATCATGAGGGGATTGTCGGCTTCAGCGTCGAACAGCACGGCATCTGGCCCATTCGGCCCATGCGCGCACTCAACTATTTCCCGATCAATCATATCGGCTGCGTGGTCGACGTCTCGACCCCCACTCTCACCGCGGGCGGCACGATCGTGTTTCTCGAGCACTTCTCGCCACGCCGCTCGCTGGAGCTGATGCAGGACGAGAAAGTGTCCTTCTGGGGTTCGGTGCCCAGCACCTTCCAGCTGCAGTTCGCCGATCCCGAATTCGACAGATTCGACCTGTCCGCCGTGCAGATGATCATGTGGGGCGGGGCGGTGATGCCACGCGAGCTGATCGAGCGCCTGCTGAACTACAATGTCCCGCTGGCCACGAATTACGGACTTACCGAATCCGGCAGCGCCATCACGATCGTGCCGCCGAGCCGCGATATCGACCTGTTGTCCGCGACCGTGGGCTATCCCTTCCCCGGCACCGAAGTGCGCCTGGTCGATCCGGACGGCAACACCGTTACCGACGGCCAATCGGGCGAGATACTGGCCCACTCGGTCTACAACATGCTGGGCTACTGGAACCGGCCCGAGGCCACGGCGGAGACGCTGCTGCCGGGCGGTTGGCTGGCGACCGGCGATATCGGCCGGCGCAATCCGGACGGCAGCTACTCCATCGTCGGGCGGGTGAAAGAGATGTACAAGTCGGGCGGCTACAACGTCTATCCGCGCGAGGTGGAGACCGTCCTGGAAAGTCATCCGGCCGTCGAGATGGCCGCCGTGGTCAGCACCGCCGACCCAGTCTGGCAGGAAGTGGGTGTCGCTTACATCCTGCCCGGGGGTGATCTCGATCTGGACGACCTCAAGGCCTTCTGCCGCGGCCGCTTGGCCAATTACAAACAGCCCAAGCGCTTCGTTGTTCTCGACGAACTGCCGCTGCTGCCGATCGGCAAGGTCGACAAGGTTGCGCTGAAGAAGCGGGCCGCCAACGACTACCGGCCGGCGGCCGAAGGAGCGACGGCATGAGCCCGGTTCTCTACGAGACCGGCGGCCGCGTCGCGCGGATCACGTTGAACCGACCGGCCCGTCTCAACGCCATCAACGGAGCCATGCTGGACGGACTCAACGCGGCGCTGCAGCAAGCTCATGACGACGCGGAAACAGACATCATCCTGCTCGCCGGATCGGGCACCGCCTTTTGTTCCGGCGACGACCTGGTCGAGCTGGCGTCCAACCCACCCCGGCGGGAGGGGCTGGAAGTCGCAATCGACCGGTTGCAGACAATCACCCGACTGATCATGTTCGGCCCGAAAACCGTGGTCTGCGCCGTGCGCGGCTGGGCAATCGGCGGCGGCGCCTCCTGGCCGCTCAATGCCGACATGGCGATCTGGAGCGAAACGGCCGGCATCCGCTTTCCCGAAGGCCTGCACGGCCTCTTTCCCAGCGGCGGCGCAACGGTCCTGCTGGAACGTTTCTGTTCGCCGCACCGGGCGAACGAGATCCTGATGCTGGGCCGACCGCTGAAAGGGCCCGAGCTCGTCCGCGCTGGACTGGCCACCGACCTGGTTCCCGCCGCCGATTTCGACGACCGCGTCTCGGCCTGCCTGCAAGGGCTCCTGGCCCTGCCGGGCGACACGCTGGCCCGCTACAAGACGGCGCGCATCGCCTCCCTGCGCGATCCGGTCGAATGCGCGCTTCAGGCGGAAACCCGTCAGCTGGCGGACGCGATCGATGCCCTGATCGCGTCCGGCCAATTCCCGGATATCAAGAGAGCCTGAACCTACTCGTCCGACCAAGGCCGCATCGGTACGGAGACGCGGCTGGCGGCCTCGCCCCCGCGCGCGATCTCGAACACCTCGTCCTCGCCGTTGGAATAGCGCCGGAAGTAGGAGGCGTCGGTCCCGGCGATGGCCACGCGTAGCCGGTGGCCTGCCTCGATCCGGGCCGCGACGGGGAAGAGCGCAAACTCCACCGTCATCTGCTCGCCGGGTACGACCGGCAGGGCGTCCTCGCGGCGATAGGAATGCGGGGCGGGGCCCATGTCGTAGGGCAGGGTCTGCGGATCCGCCGGTGCCCGGTGGATGGCGCGGAACTGGCCCTCGGTGAGATAGGTCACGCGGCCGTCCGGCGCGACATCTTCGAGATAGACGTGGAAGACGGGATCGTCGGTCGCGGTGGCGACGTGCAGTTCGATCACCGGCGTGCCGGCGACCTCCATGTCCGACTCGAAGGCCGCCGTATCGAAGACGATCAGCTTGCCGTCTTCCTCGCGCCGGTCGGGATAGGCCGGCGCGGTGCCGAACTGGGTGGACCAGCGGGTGCGGTCGCCCGACTGGGCGGTGAAGTCGACATTGTAGACATCGACGCCGGTCTCGTCCGGCCGGGCGGTGCCGAGCGTGTTGCCGGCGGCGAGGAAGAAGTCCATCTCGGCGACGCCCGCCGGCGGCCAGTCCGCCGTCTGGCGGTATTCGCCAGCACCCATCACATAGTAGTGGATGATGCGGTCGTCGTATCCGCTGTTCATGATGCGGCTGTAGAAACCGTCCATCACGGCGAACTGGTCGGCCGGGCCGGGACGGGGTTGCTCCACGTCCGGCAGGAAGGGATCGGCCAGCACGCGGTTGGAGTGGTCATTGCCGGTGAGCCAGATTTCCATCGGCACATCCGGTGCCGAGCGCCAACGCGCCAGCGCCGCCTCGGCGGTGCCGCCATCGACCCAGCTGCCCCAGACCTGGGCCGGCGTCGCCTCGCGGCGGATGCCGTCCAGATGGGCGGCCGGTGCCGACTGAAAGAAGACATAGCCGTTGAGCCCGGCGTCGTCGTGGAACTCCATCTGGATATAGTCGTCCGGAGCCCAGCGCTCGCGCCCGGCCAGCGCCTCGCGCAACAGGGCATAGTCGTCATCCCCGTCTACCGGCGCCAAGATCGGCCAGAGCGGCGCGCAGTCCTCGGCCCGGGCCAGGCAGTCATAGTCCTCGCCCGGCCGCGGCGAGCGGCCCTCGTCGGCGGCCTTGGTCGCCCCGCCCCAGTTCTGCAGGAACCACTCATTGGCTACGCCGCCGGGGAAGAAGAGCTGCAGGAAGACGTCGAAGTCCACCTCGCGGATGATCGCCCCCTTCAGCGCCGGCGCCGGGCGGCTGGTGGCGATATCGGCCGTGTCCGCCATGTAGGACGTGCCCTGGGCGAAGACATTCCCGTCCGACCATGGCTGTGCCGCGATATGGCCGATCAGCACGTCCATGTCCGCGATTTCCACCGGCCCGATATCCACCCGCCGGGGACCGAAGGAGGAGGTCGAGCCGCGCGTATCGACCGAGGCCAGCACGTAGCCAGCCTCCACGAAGCGTTCGAAGCTGCGGATCATGCCCTCGCGCCCGTAGCGGGTCTGCACCAGGATTGTCGGACGCGGGGTCTCGGGCTCGACCCCGCCGGGATAATAGAGGCTCATGGCCACGCGGACGCCATCCGCCATCTCGACATAGTACGACCGGTCGGAGCGTCGGACCTCGGCCTCGGCGGCCAACTGTGCCGCGTCTTCAGCGCCCTCGCCCGCCGGCTCCGTGCCCGGGGAACAGGCCGTGAGCAGGAGGACGAGAGCGGTCCCGGCCAGAAGGCCGGAGGTGCGGCGGGTGCGAAGATGGCTCGGCATGGGATATCCCCTAGTAGCGCAGGTTCAGGCTGACGCCGACGGTGGCCGGGTCGTTGAGAACGATGAATTTCTGGCCGACCACGTCCTGGTTGGACAGGTCGAACAGACGCTCCTTCACCGTCTCGTCGAAAATGTTCCGGCCCCACAGATTGATCCGCCAGCGGCCATCCGACGATTCCAGACCGATATTGAGGTTCACCAGGGCGTAGGCATCGACATGGCCGTCCTCCTGGTTGTCGACGGTGAGATAACTCTCGCCGCGCATCAGCACCTCGCCACCCACAAACCAGTCTGTACCCGGCGTCAGGGGCGCCCGGTATTCAGCATTCAGATTGGCCGTATAGTCCGGCGCCCGAGGGATGTCGGCAAGCGGTGCGCCATTGGGCAGCGTGCCCTCGTCGAACTCGGCCTCCAGCAGCGCGGCGTTGAAGCCGAGCGTCAGGTTCTCGGTCGGCTGGGCAAAGATCTCCAGTTCCAGTCCCTGGCTGTGGGCCGCGCCGGCGTTGACGATGATAGGATCGTAAACGGGCGTCGCTGGATTGTCGCCTGCGACCTGGATATCGCTCCAGTCCATATAGAAGGCCGTGACATTGGCCTGCATCAGCCCGTTGAACAACGTCGTCTTCAGGCCGGTCTCGTAATTCCACAGGGTTTCCGGATCGAAGGAGATGCCGTTGGCATCGCCCAGTGCATCGTTGAAACCGCCGCTCTTGAAGCCGCGGCTTACGGTTGCATAGCCCATGACGTCGGACGTGAAACGGAAACGCACATTGGCACTGGGCGTGAATTCGGCCCAGTCGTCCTCGGCGGAGACGGCAAAGTCGCCACCCAGCAGCCCGACCGGATCGGACTGGGAGTAGTCGATCGACTTTTCCTCGGTCGTGTAGCGGCCGCCCAGGGTAAAATCGAGCCGATCGGAAACGTTCCAGGTGCCCGCGCCGAAGACGGCAATGCTGGTCGTGTCCATGGCCGCATCCGAGCCGGCCCGAATACCGGCCAGCGACGGCGCGCCGAGCAGCGTCATCAGGTCGCCGCCCAGCTCGATGAAGCTGAGATTGTTGGTTTCCTGCTGGTAGTAGTAGACGCCGCCGACCCAGTCGAAATCGCCGCTCGACCAGGACAGGCGCAGCTCGTTGGAAAAGCGCGAGACTTCCTCGGGATCGCCGTCATAGGCCCATTCCAGCGCCGACCGGTCGGTGTCGGTGCGGTTGGCATAGTCGTGCGTGCGGTAGGCGGTGATGTTCACCAGCTCCACATCGCCGATCATAGTCGTGAAATGGGAGGCCACACCCCAGGCTTCGGACCGCTCATAGGTGATGTCGTCGGCATAGACATTGCGGTCGAACGGGTCGGCATTGCGCGGCAGGCCGTTCAGATCCAGCACCGTCGTGAAGGTGGTGGCGGGGTTGTAGTTCAGCGTCTCGAAGACCAGCGAGTCCTGATCGACCTCGCGATAGTCGGCGCTCAGCCGCCACTCGGCCCGGTCGCCGATATCGAACAGTATCTGGCCGCGGGCCGACCAGGAATCCTCGGTGTTCACCTCCTCGTCGAGCACGACATTGTAGGACGTGCCGCCGCGCTGGTTGCGCACGAACGCAAGCCGGCCGGACACCCGGTCGCCGATCAGCGGACCGCTGACCCCACCGCCGATGCGGCGGTGGTCGTAGTCGCCGATTTCCGCTTCCAGATAGGCCTCGAACTCGTCGGTCGGCCGGGCCGTGGTGTAGTGGATCAGGCCGCCGATCGTGTTGCGGCCGAACAGCGTGCCCTGCGGACCGCGCAGAACCTCGATCCGCTCCATGTCGAACAGGTCGATGGTGGCGCCGACGCCTTGGCCCAGAAAGACCTCGTCGAGATAGAAGCCCACCGCGCCGTCGGCGCCGGCCGAGCCGGAACCGCCGATCACGCCGCGCAGGGAGGTCGGCGAGAGTTTCTCGTCGCCGTAATTGCCGTAGGCGAGGCCGGGCGTGCGGATCGCGACGTCGGCAATGTCTGTGATGCCGGCCCGCTCGATCATGCCTTCGGTAAAGGCGGTGACGGAGATCGGCGTCTCCTGGATCGACTCCTCGCGCTTGCGGGCGGTTACGACGATCGTCTCGATGCCGCCGCGCGCCTGCGTGCCGACCGCGGCATCGGCGTCCTGCGCCGAGACGGTCCCCGCCGCCACGGTCAGGGCCAAAACGCTCGCACCCGCGAGCCCCGTTTTACCACAAATCATCCCCTGCCCTCCTCCACGCATTTTATGAAACTGTCCTCAGTTTCGTATTTTGGGGAGCAGTTTTCCCTGCTGTCAATGGGGGATTTCCAAGCCGCGATTTCGGGCATGAAAATGCGGCGCCGGCGCAACGATGCGCCGGGCAGAAAGACACGTATCAGGGAAGAATTTACGCTTGGCCGCGTGCCGTCTCTCGCGGTTTGAACTCCAGCGCAGTCAAAGACTTGGCGAGCCCTTCAAGACCTTCTGGCAAGTCAAGCCCAGGGTAAAGGACCCGGAACCAGATGACCGAGAGCGCCTTCGCCAGATCGTCGGCCTCGGGCGCCGCCTTTTCCAGGAAGTCGACGAAATCCGTATCCGGATAGACGACGACCCGGCGCATGATCTCGTCCATCATCGAACCCAGAGCCCAGACTGCGAACAGCGCTGCGCTTGGATCGGCCGAACCGTCGGGATGATTCTTCACCACGCTGCGTGCGACGCGCTCGTACCAGGCGCGGTTGGTGGAATGGACCAGACGGCTGAAATCGCCGTCCTCGTCGCTCATCTGGAAGACGCTGCGCATCAGGCCTGCGTTGGCCCGCACGGTTTCAATCCAGCTGGCATTGGCGTAGTGGATCGAGTCGAAGGGCCCGTGACCGCGCGCCCCCTGATTGGTGCCGACGAGTTGCATACCTTCGAGGAATTCACGCAGCACGGTCAGCGCCACATCCTTCTTGTCCTTGAAGTACATGTAGAAGGAGCCGTCGGACGACTTGGCCGCCTTGGTAATGTCGCTGACCCGCATCGCATGATAGCCGGTCCGCTCCAGCACGCGCGCCGTGGCGAGTTTGAAACGTTCGCGGGTGCGCTCGCCCTTGCGCTTGGGCGGCTCGTTCTTCAGGCGCCGCGCGAGCTGCGCCTTGTAGCTTTCGAGTGTGGCTGCCATCACTTCCCGCTTGTTCGCCCCGCCTGTTCGTCATGCCGCGCGGCGCGGTTGTCTTGGCCGGAACAGGTATCCGGGCAGATATGAGGTTCGCTTCATAACCGCTTTCGGCACCTCATGACAAACGGCACCTGCGCCGCCGTCGCGTCGGCCGGTCAGAACAGCGCGCCCTTGGGATCGTAGGCCGCCACGAAATACAGCATCGCATTGAGCTCCAGCACATCGCCCGCCCGGAAACGTACCGTATGCGCTGTCACCCGCTCGACGATCGGCAGATAGGCTAGCAGTTCGGCGGCTTGGCGCCGTTTCAGCGTCAGCTCCACCTCTAGCGGCGGGCGCGGCAGGGCCGAAAGCTCCGCCGACGGCAGGGCCCGCACGGCCTCTTCGGCGGCGGCCCGGATTTTCGCGCGGCTGGCCGCCGGGGTCTGCGAGCAGGCCGAGCTCGCACCAAAGGCCGCCTTCGTGGTCACCGTCGCGGTGCCAGGCAGGATATGCTGCACATGGCCGATATAGGCATCGTCGCCGGTAGCCAGCAGGACAGGCACGTCGAAATGCGCGGCGATGGCGGCGTTGAGATCGGTTTCCGACCAGCTGGCGCCGTTCACCGTCACCTCGGCGATCAGCCGCCCGCTCATCGTGTGGGCGAGCACGCCGTCCGTCGATCCGGCCCCGGCATGATGGCCGATGAAGGCCATGCCGTCGAACCGGCCCTGTTCGATGCCCTGCATCATCACCAGCGGGCGCGGCCAGCCCTGGACCAGTTCGACATCCTCCGGAAAATCCGAGATCAGCAGGTTGCGGCCATTGCCGTGACTGTCGGCAACCACGATCTCACCAGCCCCGGCGGCACGGGCGCCCTCGATCGCGGCCAGCACTTCCCCGGTCATCAGCCGCCGCGCCTCGTCATGTCCCGATCCGGACGGCTGCAGCTGGTCGATATCGACCACGCCGGCCACGCCCTCGATATCCGCGCAGATATAGATCCGCATGGCGCTACCCCTCGTCCGCAACGGCACCGCCGCCTGCGGCGCGCAGTTCGAAAATCGCCAGTTTCAGCACAGCCTGGATCATGACCAGGCCGGCATAGAGCGGCAGGATCCCCACCACGATGCCGAGATTCCAGTCCAGCGCCTCGGTATGACGCGCCGATGCTCGGGCAACGAAGCCGAGCGAATTCACCAGTAGGACGCCAAGGAAGACGGCGATACAGGCGCTGCCCGACCAGGCGCGCAGGCGGCGGAGCCAGAGAGGGTGTCGGTCGGTAACCTGGACCAGCACCGGGTCGGCGTCCTGGTGAAAGGCCACCACCCCGCCCAGAAGTCCGCTCCACACCATCGCATAGCGGGCGCCCTCCTCGGTCCAGGACGGCGCATCGGAGAAGCCGTAACGGCCGACGATCTGGATGAAGACCAGTCCCAGCATCAAAACGAGAAACCCGGCCGCACCGGCCCAGACGATACGGTTCAGCGCCCCGGCGGTCCGCTCCAGTCCGGCTGCGATGCCGTGCGCGGCGGCGCTCATGCCCGTGTCTCCCGTGCCAGCGCGACAAAGCGCTCGACCGCCTCCGGCGGTGCCATACGCGGATAGGCGGCCCGCACGCGCTCCGCGAAGGTGCGGCGCAGGGCGGGACCCGGTTCGATTACCTCGATATCGATCTCCGCCAGCGCCGCCATTTCCCGATCCCGGCCATTCAGGGCCCAGTCGCGATTGGCCTGATGCCCGGCCGCCACGGCCCGGTCAACGACAGCGCGGCGCTCCGGCGTCAGCGTCTCCAGCCAGCGCACCGACAGCATCACGGGCCGGTGAGCAGCGCTCATATTGAGGTCGAGGAAATAGCCGATCTGCGAGCCATGTCCGAACAGGACTGGCGCCAGCGGCGGATTGAAATAGCCCTGGGCGATACCCGTCTGCAGCGCCTGGGGCACCTCTTCCCAGGCCACCTGCACGCCCGAGGCGCCCAACGCCTCGATCATCAGGAGGTCGAGCCGACCCATCGCCCGCAGGCGCAAGCGTTCCACATCCGCGATCTCGTGGATCGGGGTGCGCGCCGTGAACAGTCCGCTCATCCCGCCCAGGAGAGCCGCATCGGCGAAGACCAGCCCCGCCGGATCGAGCTCGCTAGCCAGCCAACCGCGGAAGGCCGGCGCCGCGATGAAGCGCTCGAAATGGCCGATATCGTCGAGCAGGAAGGGCAGGCCCGGCGCGCGATAAGCGTCGGAATAGGCCACCAGTTCCGTGATGCCGGCGTCATTGGCGTGAAGCAGGCCCAACCCCGTCATCTCGGTGCGGTCCGGCTCGCTGCCAAGCGCGGAATTGGCCGAGATTTCCACGCTCATCCCGGCCGCGTCGAGCGTGCGCGCGAAAGCGTCCATCCAGATCCACACGCCGTTGACCGGCGAATTCGCCGCGCCGGCCAGCGCCGCCAGCACGTCGCGCCGCGGTCCCGGAGCTCCGCAGGCCGTCACGGCCAGCGCCCCGCCGGCGGCGAGCACCGCCCGGCGTGTCCGGTCCCGGCTCATGCCAACCCCAGGGCGCGTGGCAGCGCCAGGGTGAGGTCCGGCGTGAAGGTCAGGAAGAGCAGGATCGCGATCTCCAGCACGATGAAGGGCGCGATCGCCCGCATCAGCCGCCAGTAGGACGCCCCGGTGACCGAGGAGACGATCAGGACCGCCCCGCCAAGCGGCGGCGTGATCAGCCCCATCGTGATGGCCAGGCAGATCATCACGCCCAGATGCACCGGATCGGCACCCAACAGGTAGGCCGAGGGCGCCAGGATGGGCGCGATCAGCAGGAGGGCGATCTGCGTGTCCAGGATCATGCCGCTGACCAGGAAGATGCCGACGAGGATGATGAGAAAACCGTCCAGCCCCACGCCCAGCCCTTCCGTCCAGGCCCGCACGAGATCCGGGACGCCCATCAGCGAAGCCAGGAAGTTCGCGGCCGCACCGGCAACCAGAAGGGAGAAGATGGCGCCGGTCAGCCGCGTCGCGCCGCCGATGGAATCGCGCAGCATGGGCCAGTCCAGCGTACGGTAGACGGCTGCGGCGGCCAGCGCGGCCAGCACGGCCAGGGCGCCAGCCTCGGTCGGGGTGACCAGTCCGAAGACGATGCCCGCGAGGATCACTACCGGCATCAGGAGCGCCGGAGCCGCCTGGACCGTCGTGGCGATGGCCGGCGGACGGCGCTCCGCCGCCGGGTGCTTGCCGGCATGAGCGAAGAGAGCATTGGCCCCGAACAGCCCGGCAGCCAGGACGAGGCCCGGCACGATAGCCGCTGCGAACAGGGCCGCCACGTCGACGCCCATGATTGCGCCATAGAAGATCAGGATGATGCTGGGCGGAATGATCGGGCCGATCATCGAGGAGGCGGCCGTGATCGCGCCGGCATAGTCCGCCGTGTAGCCGCGCTCGCGCATGGCCGGGACCAGCGTCGTCGACAGCGCCGCGGCGTCCGCCATGGCCGATCCGGACACGCCGGCGAAGAAGAGCGAGGTGGCGATGTTCACATGGCCCAGCCCACCGCGAGCGCGGCCGACCAGAAGCGCGGAAAAATCGATCAGGGCGCGCGTCACCCCGCCCCGGTTCATCAGTTCGCCCACCAGAACGAAGAGCGGCATCGCCATCAGGGCGAAAACGTCGAGCTGGGAAAAGGCGCGCCGGGGCAGGGCGGCGAGAAAGGCCTCCTGCCCCAGCGCGGGGAAAGCGATAATGCCGGCCGCGCCGAGTGCCCAGGCCAGACCCGCACCCGCAGCGATCGCGACCAGGGGCGCCAGTATGGCGAGGGGTTTGAGCACGAGGCGCGGCTCCCGGCGCTAGAAGCGGCCGCGCAGTTCGACACCCCAGGTCTGCGGGGCACCGAGCGCCTGGATCTGCTGCCCCGGAATGATCACGCCGGCACTGCGGCTGACCGCATAGGTCTCGTCGCCGATATTGCGGCCCCACAGCATCACGCTCCAGCGATCGTCCTGGAAGGTGAAGCCTGCGCGGGCATTGATCAGCGTCACATCGTCCTGGCTGTAGTCCGGATTATTTTCCGGGCCGAAGAAGAGCGAGCTGCGATAGCTCAGGTCCGCATGGGCGATGAATTCCATCCCTTCGGCCACCGGCGCGTTGAAGTCCGCGGCGAGGGAGAGCGTATGATCCGGCGCCTGCGGCAGGTCGTTGCCGGAATAGTCGGCCCCGGCCGAAGTCGCGTTGGTGAAGTCCTCGAACGTGGCGTCCAGGAAGCTGTAGGAGCCGGAGAAGGACAGAGCGCCGGTGACCTGCCACAGCCCCTCCAGCTCGATGCCCGACGCCTCGGCGGTCGCGGCATTGGAAGTGGTAAAGGTCGGCACGCCGCCGATATTGATCAGCTGGTTCACCTGAAGATCGGAATAGTCGAGCCAGAACACCGAGCCGGCCAGATAGACCGCGCCGCCGGCCAGCGTGGTCTTCACACCCGCCTCGTAGCTGTTGACGAATTCGGGGTCGTACTCGGCATTGTCGTTCGGCATGATCGAGAAGACGTTATAGCCGCCCGATTTGTAGCCCCCGCTGTAGGAGGCATAGACCAGCCAGGTCGCATTGGGTTCCCAGTTCAGCGTCACCGACGGCGTCAGCTCGGCATCAGAGCGCGAGAAGCTGCGCTCCGGCTGGGTCGGGGCGAGCAGCTGGAAGGGGTCGCCGAGCTGGCTGTGCGTGACTTCCTTCTCGTCTTCGGAATAGCGCAGCGCGCCGGTCACGCTCACCGCATCGGAAAAATGATACGTGCCCTGTCCGAACACGGCATAGCTGGTGGTCTCCAGATTGCCGAAGATGTCGGCGCTGACCTCGGTGGGATAGATGCCCAGATCCGGACCGATCACCGCGTTGGAGATCGTGTCGAAGGTCTCGTGGCTGAAGAAACCGCCGACGATGTAGTCGAACACGCCGCCGGCATCCGAGGTGAAGCGGATTTCCTGCGAGAACTGGTCGTGATCCTCGCTGATGCCGGAACGCAGCTGGTTGAGGATGGTGAAGTCGTTATCGTTGGAATTGAACCACTCGAAATTCCGGAAGGCGGTGAGCGAGGTCAGCACGCCGCCGACCAGATCCCAGTCGGCCTGCAGCGACACGCCCCAGACATCGCGCGTCTGTTCCGAGCCGAAGTCCTGCGCCACCCGCCGGTCTTCCGGATCGGCGTCGGCCAGCGGGCTGCCGGCCAGCACGCCATTGTCGAGGATTTCCGACGCACCGCCATTGGTGTCGTTCGACGCCATGTCGGCGCGGAAGGTCAGCTGCAGCGTCTCGGACGGATCCGCCACGAAGGTCAGGCGTGCGCCGAGCTCGTCCTGGTCGTCCAGCTCGGTGCCGGTGAAGGTATTGTCGGTATAGCCCGCCCGCGTCTGCGAGGACACCGAGACCCGCGCCCGCGCATTCGGCGTGAAGATCACGTCGCCGGCGGCGTAGAGGCTCAGTGCGCTGTAGTTGCCGGCGGAGATGATACCCTCGAAACCCGGCTCGTCGCCGGGGCCCTGGGTGATCATGTTGAGCGCGCCGGCGATGGTGTTCTTGCCGTACAGCGCACCCTGCGGACCGCGGATCATCTCGACCCGTTCCAGGTCGTAGAGATTGGTATTGATGGTCGTCGGGCGGGCCTGGTAGACGCCGTCCACAAAGACGCCGACCGACTGCTCCACGCCCGGATTGTTGGGATTGGACGAGATGCCGCGCACGGTAATGATCGTCGAGCGCAGGCCGTTGCCCGTATTGATGTAGACGTTCGGGAAGACCGAGGCGATGTCGTCGAGACGTTCCACGCCCCGCTCCTCCAGCTCGGCCGCGCCGAGCGCGCTGACCGAAGCGGACACGTCGAGGATCGACTGCTCGCGCCGCTGCGCGGTGACGACGATCACATCGGCCGATGCACCCTCGTCGGACTGGGCCTGGGCCGCGGCGGTCGCCAGGCCGGCCGCGAGGACCGCGCCCGCGGCGGTCGAGATCAGTTCCTGTTTCCAAGTCGTACGGCTCATGGTCATTCCCCCAAGAAAACCTGCTGCGAAACCCGCTTAAACGAAATATGAGATCAGTTTCACTTATTTTGCAAATCTGTCAACAAACTTGCCGCCGGGCGGATGTGGTCCAGCGGCCAGATCGGCCTGGGCAAGCATGAAAAGGGCAGGCCGGAGAGGTCCGGATTCATCGCGGTGGGCGAGCCGATCGACAGGATTCGATCCGCCAGCGGCGCAAAGGAAGCGCGATAATGTGTCGATGATTTCAAGAGGATGATGCGGTAGCCGGCCGGGTCAGCCCCGGTGGCCGTGAACAGGCCCGGCCAGAGCGCTTCGCGGCGCGTCCCGCACAGGATGACGTCGGCGAATCCAGTGGCAAAGCGCGCGACCGGTCCCACCGGCGGCCCGGCGGCGGCATCGCCCGGCCCACGCTCCACCCGATCGGCCAGTCCCGCGACGACACCGTCCACCGCGACCGGCTCACCTGAAAAGCGCGACATCTGTCCGCCGATGCTTAGGGTCAGGCGCGCACCCTCCCCGGCATC
Source organism: Maricaulis sp. ABE4_448 (assembly GCF_056160825.1). Classification (NCBI taxonomy): domain Bacteria; kingdom Pseudomonadati; phylum Pseudomonadota; class Alphaproteobacteria; order Maricaulales; family Maricaulaceae; genus Maricaulis; species Maricaulis sp. ABE4_448. Next base: position 39,462 of record NZ_JBSWXX010000004.1, on the reverse strand, counting down.
CAGGCAGGCGGCCAGCGCGACGGGATCGTGGAACAGCGCCGCGCCGATGCCCGTGAGGCCCGCATCGCGCAGGGCAGCCAGCACGTGTGTGGCATCGCCATCGCCGCCCCCGCCGGGATTGTCCGATGCATCGGCGACGACAATGCGTTCGCCGGGACAGGCTGCAATCTGCGACATTCCCTCATCGATCGACAGGGGACGTTCAGCGGCCAGTTCGGCGAGGCCGGCGAAACGATCCGCCAGCGCCAGGACCGTGTTCGCGGCCCGGTCCGGCTCACCATCGGCGTAGGCCAGGAGTTTTGCGCCATTGTCGGCGCTGTCGCTCCAGGGAAAGCCGTGGATCAGCGAGACCGAGAGGATGCCGCCCGCGCCGGTTTCCGCCTCTTCCATCGACCGGACGAAGCCCTGCATGGGCTCACGCGTCGTGGCGAATCCGCCAAGCGCCCGGCAGGCCGCCACCGCGGCGACCGGACGGGTCTGCCCCCTGGCGGCCGCATGAGCCAGGTCAAACAGCTCACGGGCCCGTTCGGCGACATCGGTATGGGGGTATTCCTTGTAGGCGTGCAGCAGATCGGACGCGGCCAGCATGGCCGGGCTCAGCGTGGCGTGAAGGTCGAGCAGGCCCGCGATCACGGCATCATTCCCGGCCACGGCCCTGATCGCTGCGAGAAGATCGCCCTCGCAGTCGGGCAGGCTCTGCGCCGCCATCGCCCCGTGCAGATCGAGCAGAACCAGATCGACGGGGAGCGCCGCGCGAAGCCCGTCGAGCAACTCCTGCCGGAGCGCGGCATAGGCGGCATCCGTCACCGGCCCGCCCGGCACGGCATAAGCCACGGGGCCCCGGAAGACCTCGAGACCGGCCTCGCGTGCCGACGCGACCAGGGCGGCACAGCCGGGATGCGTCAGCGCGCAGACCGGCGCCTCGCCCGCCGGCGCATAGGCTCCGGCGCGGAAGTCGTCGAGCGTCGTGGCGCGCGCGACAAAACTGTTCGTTTCCGTCCTAAGAGCGGCGACGTAAGTTCTCATGTGGCGATCCTGACAATTTTATGAGGTTGACGTCAATTTCATTTTTTTTCACTCTTCCCGGCGAAGACGGCCCACCGGGGGGCATTGCAGACGGACCCAGTTGTCCATGCGGGAGACCATGACACCCATGAAAACGAACCGAACCCTGTTATCGATCGCCCTGGCCGGCGGCCTGGCCTTCGCCTCCGCCGCCTGCGCCCAGGGCGCGCCGCGCGCCCGGGATCTGGGCATTCCGCTGGAAGGCGAGACCGGCCCGCTGAATGCCATCACCGACGTGGCCGGCATCGAGGTCGGACACCTCACCCTGCACGAGGGCGACGCACATACCGGGGTCACCACGATCTTCCCGCGCGGCCGCGCGGCCACGGATGGCGTCGCTGCAGGCGTCTTCTCCTTCAATGGCACCGGCGAGATGACCGGCACGCACCTGATCGACGAGTTCGGCGCCTTTTTTGGCCCGATCGCGATCACCGGCACGCTGGGCGTCGGCGCCGCTCGCGACGGCATCCTGCAATGGACCGCGCAGAATTTCGACGACCCGACAGTGCGTTTCAGCCGCGTCCTTCCAGTCGTGGCAGAGACCTATGATGGCGGGCTGAGCGATGTTTGGAGCCTGCCGCTGACACCGGAGCACGTGGTAGAGGCGCTCGATGCCGCCCAGAGCGGACCGGTCGCGGAAGGCGCCGTCGGCGGCGGCACCGGCATGGTCTGCTACTACTTCAAGTGCGGCATCGGCACGGCATCGCGCATCGTGCGCTACGGCGAGGATATCGCTTTCACCGTCGGCGTGCTTGTCCAGGCCAATCACGGCGTGCGCGACCAGCTGCGCATTGCGGGAACACCCGCCGGCCAGGAGCTCGACGATCTGATGCCGCGCCGCGCCAATCAGGCCGATGCGGCCGGCGAGGGCGACGGCTCGATCATCATCGTGATCGCCACCGACGCGCCCCTGTTGCCCGACCAGCTGCGCCGCCTTGCGCGCCGCGCCACAATCGGCCTGGGCCGCACCGGCGGTCAGGGCGATTCCAGCTCCGGCGACATCTTCATCGCCTTTACCACCGCCAATCCGGTGACGCTCGGCGCGGGCGCGCCGCTCGACTACCAGAGCATTCCGGGCGAAGCGCTCGATCCGCTGTTCGACGGCGTCGTGCAGGCTACCGAGGAAGCCATTCTCAACGCGCTCGTAGCCGGCGAGGACACGATCGGACGCGGCAATTCCCAGGTCTACGGCCTGCCCCACGACCGGGTTCGCGAAATTCTCACCCGCTACGGCCGGCTCGACGACTGATCCAGACGAAGGACACCTTCCCATGATCCAGACATTCGCCCTTCCCGCTGCCGTCACGGCCTTCGCCGCGGGCAGCCTGCTCGCCGGCTGCGCCACGGCCCAACCCGCCGCGACCACAACCGACATCCAAACAGACGCCATTGAGGCGCTCGTCGCCGACGCCCAGTCCTCGGCACCCTATCCGGGACTCGCGGTCTCGGTGCGCCGCGGCGATACGATTATCTACGAGGCCGCCCATGGCGAGGCCGATCTCGAACAGCACACGGCCGCCACGCCCGACACGGTTTTCCAGATCGGCTCGATCACCAAATCCTTCACCGGCCTGCTGATCGCCCAGCTCGCCGCAGACGATCTGGTCGATATCGACGCGCCCATCTCCACCTATCTGCCGGACTATACCGGCCCGGCCCGCAACGTGCCGGTGCGCTATCTGATGAACCACACGGCCGGGCTGGTGAACTACACCGCCCTGCCGGACTTCCCCCACGGTAGCCAGCGCACGGTTACCCGCGAGCTCATGCGGGACTATTTCGAGGACGCGGACCTGATGTTTGAGCCGGGCACGGCCTTCTCCTATTCCAATTCCGGAACCTATACGCTCGGCCTCATCGTCGAGGCGGTGACAGGGCAGAGCTATGACACGACGATCGCCGAGCTCATCCTTGAGCCGCTGGGTCTGGACCGCACCTATTATGCGGGCTACGAGCCCGTGATCGAGGGGCGCGCCGAGGGCTATGTCGTCGGCGAGAACGGCTTCCTGAACGCCCCGCAGCTCGACCCGCTCGTGCCCTTCTCTGCCGGCGCGCTGCTGTCGACCGTGCAGGACATCCAGGACTATATCGACCAGGTGCACCGCCAGAACGTTTTCGGGGACGAGGTCCGCGACCTGCTCTACGAACAGGCCGAACTGGACGACGACACGCTGGCCTATGCGCTCGGCGCGCTGATAATCCGCGACTGGGAAGGCCACCGCAAGATTGCCCATGCCGGCGATATCGACGGCTTCGCGGCCTACATGGCCTATTATCCGGAAGACGACATTTCCATCGTGGTGATGGGCAGCACGCGTGACGTCGCGCCCACGCCGGTGGGCCTGGAACAGAAGATCGCTCGCATCGTCTTCGACCAGCCTCGGCCCGCACCGTCAATGGCGCCGCTGGCCGACAGCGAGATCATGGCCATCGCCGGAAACTATGATGCCAGCTACATGCGCATCGGCATCGACCGTATCGGTATTCTGCCGCGCGAGGGCGGGATCGCCTTCCGCATCGGCGGTGTCGATGCCCAGGGCCCGGCCATCCCGCTACTTCACCTAGAAGGCCGCACTTTCCTGGCCGCCCATGACGACGAGATGGTGTTCAGCTTCGCGCCGGACGGCGGCACGCCGGATGACCTGACCGTCGACTGGCTGGGCGGCGGCATTCCCTTCGTCCGCGCGACCGGGGAGTAGGCGGAATGATCGACGACGACGAGAAGGCAGACTACGCACGCGACGGTGTCTGCGTGCTGCGCGGCGCCTTCGCGCCGGCGTGGATCGAGACCGTGGCCGAGGGGGTTCGCCAGGCGCTCGACGCGCCCGGCCCCCACGGCGAACGCTACGGCCCCGCAGGGGCGGAGCGCTTCTTCGGAGATCTGGACATGTGGACGCGCCTGAACCCGTTCCGGGACTTCGTCATGAACTCGCCCGCCGCGGAGATCGCCGGCCGGATAATGGGATCGTCCACGGCCACCTTTCTTTACGACCAGATGCTGGTGAAGGAGCCGGGCAGCCAGCAGCGCACGCCCTGGCACCAGGACCAGCCCTACTGGGCCGTCAGCGGGTTCCAGGTTTGCTCGATCTGGATGCCACTGGACCCGGTGCCCCGCGAGGTGTCGCTGGAATTCGTCCGCGGCAGCCATCGCTGGGAGCAGACCTTCAATCCCACCCATTTCGCAGACGGCACGCCCTATGCCGGAACCGGCCTGCCCAGCCTGCCCGACATTGAGGCGGACCGGTCGGCCTATGACATCGTGTCCTGGGATCTGGAACCCGGCGACTGCGTGGTGTTCCAGGCGATGCTGGTGCATGGCGCGCCGGCCAATCCCAGCGCCGGGCGCCGGCGGGTCCTGTCGACGCGCTGGCTGGGCGACGATGCGCGCTTCTGGCGGCGCGCCGGCGAGATCGCCGTACCGACCACCCTGCCTGATCTGGAAGACGGGGTGCCCTTTTCCGGACCTCTGCACCCAACGGTGTGGCAGGACGACGCCTAGCCCCGGAGCCGTCTAGCCCCAGAGAACAGGCCGGGGCGGATCCACGCGGCCGGCCTTGTAGGTCAACCCAGTCGGCCAGTCCTGCGCCAGAAGGACGGGACCGTCGATATCGACGACGTCGCACAGACAGCCGACCACGAAGCTGGGCGCCATCGCCAGCGAGGTCCCCATCATGTTGCCAACCATCAGACCGAGGCCCGCCTTGCGCGCCTTGCGGGCCAGGTGCAGCGCCTCGGTCAGCCCGCCGGTCTTGTCGAGCTTGATATTGATGCGCTGATAGCGGCCGCGCACGGCATCCAGCTCGCCCGAATGCAGGCAGCTTTCGTCGGCGCAAAGCGGCACTGGCGGGACATAACCGTCCAGAGCCGCATCCTGGCCGCGCGGCAGGGGCTGTTCGAGCATTTCCACGCCCAGGCGCGCCATGGCGGGCGCCACATCGCGAAGCTGTTCGATCGTCCAGCCTTCATTCACGTCCACGACCAGAACCGCGTCGGGCCGCACGGCGCGGATCGCCTCGATCCGTTCGACCGGGCGGTCGGCGTTCAGTTTGACCTTGAGCACCGGAACCGGGCCGGCCCGGCGGGCCTTGTCCGCCATCATTTCCGGGTCCGGCTCCAGACCGATGGTGACGGCAGTGGTCAACGGCCGCGACTCGACGCCGGTCAGCGCCCAGATCGACCGTCCGCTCCGCTTCGCCTCCAGATCCCAGAGCGCACAGTCGAGGGCATTGCGCGCACCACCCGGCGGCAGCGCCGCCTGCAACGCGTCGCGCGTGATGCCGTCCGGGTACGCGGCGATGAACGTTCGCGTCTCGTCCAGAATGCTCTGCGCCGTCTCTCCGCAATAGAAGACGCCCTCGGCCTCACCCCGGCCGCGATGGCGCCCCTTCTCGGCCGTGACGATGAGTGCATGGGTGGCATCGAAAACGGCGCTGGCGATGCGGAAAGGGGCCTTCAGCGGAAACCGGCGCAGCTCTGCGGTCAAGCGGATCACGCCTCGCCCCTGCCCTGCAGTAGCCGGTCGGCGATCGCGCCGCCGCCGGTGCGGACCGGATCGATGACCGGCAGACCCAACCGAGCCGCAGTCTCCACGATCAGCACCTCTGCCGCCGCAGCGTCCAGGCCCGCAGTGTTCAGGCTGACCCCTGCGCAGTAACAGCCCGGACTGGTCAGTCGGGCTGCCTCCAGATTGCGGGCAATCGCGGTCTTCAGGTCCGGCGTGGGATAGCCGTCGAAGAATGCGATCTTGTCGCGGCCCGCCTGGTGGCAGAGCACGATAGCTTCCGGTTGCGCGCCGTGCAGCAGACCGAGCGACACACCTGCATAGGCGGGATGAAAGAGCGAGCCCTGCCCCTCGATCACGTCCCAGTGATCCGTTCCAGCCGCCGGCGCCAGCACTTCGGCGGCCCCGGACATGAAATCACCGATCACCGAGTCGATGGCAAAGCCGCGGCCGGAGATCAGCACGCCGGTCTGGCCCGTCGCACAAAAATCCGCATCAACGCCGCGTTCGCACAGGGCCCGCCAAAGGGCGAGGGCCGTATATTTCTTGCCCACGGCGCAGTCCGTACCGACAGTCAGCACACGATGCCCCGGACGCGGCCGTCCGGTGCCGATCGGGAGGTCCGGCGGCGGGTCGCGCAGGTCCGTGAGTTTGCAGCCCGTCGCGTCGGCCTGGGCACGCAGCGCGCCGTGCGCGTTGAGCCGGATATGCAAGCCCGCGGCAATATCCAGGCCAGCTTCGAGCGCAGCGCGGAACACGTCGAACCAGCGGTCGTCCATTGCGCCGCCCGGGCTGGCCGTGCCCACCACGAGCGTTTTCACGCCCGCAGCCCGCGCGGCCTCGATCGTCATGTCGGGCAGGCCGAGATCGACAGTCCCGGCGCTCAGGCGCAGCTGCCCCGCACAGCGCTCCGGCGCCCAGTCGGCGACCCCCGCCCCGGTCTTGGCGATCAGGCGGTCCGGCGCATCACCGAGGAAGATGAGATAGGGGGGTAGGACATTCATGCTGGCAATCGCTTTGCTATCCACGCCCACAGACGGGCTACATTGTTAAATATGATGTCAAATTCATTTTTATACAAGCGTTCAGAACGCCTTGCACGACGCGCCCTTCACAAGTGGACGTTTGCGAGCCGCCCGCGCTGTAGAAACGCTCAAAGAGGTGCAGGCGAATTTCAAATTCTCGGCCCCGACAGCGCGCTTCTCGTATTTGCCCCTGTTCTTGGCCATGAAACAGGGAAAGCCCGTACCCGGACCGCGCAAGTTTGCGATTTGAGACTGGGGCTCTTTTTGGGGGTTTTCGGACATGCTCGTGCGGTCTCAGAACCGGTGAACGGTTGCTAAGTTACGGCAAGTTGGGGATGAATTTCGGGGTTCAAGGACCCAGACCGGAAACCGGGGTCTGGGCGAAATGGCGGTGCTGTCAGACAAAAACGGACCAGTCTCAAGAGATCGGAACTGCCCCTATCTCAGACCACGAGCTGACGCCATTCGACCAAAGCTCAAAGACGGTTCTCCTTGAAATCGGATCGGGTGAGCTGCTGCCGGTTTTGAGGACACCGAGTTAGGGTGTTTTTGGAACCGGAGATTTGGAATGACACGACGACATTTCAGCCGCGAGTTCAAGCGGGAAGCGGTGCATCTGGTGGTGGATCGTGGGGTAAGCGTCGCCCAGGCGGCGCGGGATCTGGATTTGCACCAGACGGTGCTTCGAAGGTGGATCCAGCAGTATCGGGATCAGGCTGATGAAGCGTTTCCCGGGCAAGGCAAGATGACGTCTGCCGATGACGAGGTTCGGCGGCTCATGCGGGAGGTCGCACGGCTGAAGGCCGAGCGGGACATTCTAAAAAAAGCAGCGGCCTACTTCGCCAGGCACCCGCTGTAATGTTCCGGTTCATCGCGAAGCACCGGGGGATATGGCCGGTCAGTTGGATGTGGGGGGCGCTCGGTGTCTCTCGAAGCGGCTTCCATGCCTGGCTGAGCCGACCGCCCAGTGCGCGAGCCAGAAGCGATGAAGCGCTCGGTGCCCGCGTTCGGGCCAGCTTCGTGTTGTCAGACCGGACCTATGGCGCTCGCCGCGTCTGGCGTGACATGCTGGCAGACGGCATCTCGGGCGGCCTGCATCGTGTCGAGCGGCTGATGCGGGAGCAGGTCTTCCACGTGCCGCAGCGAGAGCGTAAAACGAACAGACATCATCACCGCTAGGCGGATGATCTCAGGCGACGTCTTGAAGTACCGGAACGGATTGCGCATCGGCAAAAGCTACGAAATCACGACGGCTCGCTCAGTTTCATTTTCCTCTGACAACGCCCAGGCTTCGCCTCCGTCACTCGGGAGAGCCCCGAAACACCGGACAGGAGGGGACGGACTATTGTCCGCCCCCCTCCTTGTTGGTTCGCAGCTGGATCAGTAGCGGTAGTTCACACCGATAAAGCCGCGGCGTCCCCAGAAGTCGAAATTGTCGTAGCTGGTCGACGACCCCAGCCAGCGCGCCGGCTCTGCGTCGAAGACATTGACGACACCGGCCCGCAAGACGAGGTTCTCGTTGGCGATGTAGCGCAGAGACAGGTCGTGCTGGTTGAACGCGCCGGTCGTCGTGTAGCGGAACTCACGACTGTCGGCATTCTCGCGCCAGGTGTCTTCGTCGATGATTTCCTGAGAGGACTGCCAGTCCCAGTTCCAGGTCAGGATGAGGTCTTCACGCGGCGTCCAGGACAGGGTGGACAGCATGCGAAGATGCGGTTGCCCCGGATCACCGTCATTGGCGGATTCCTCGCCCGGGAAGGCGAAATTGTAGAAGTCGTTCTGCTCGATCAGATAGGTCCCGCGCAGCGACCAGTCAAAGTCGCCAAAGCGCCCGGTCTCGAAAGCGTAAGACGCGGTGAAATCCACGCCGCGGGTTTCAAGCCCGGCATAATTCAGCGCGCCCTGGGTGAAGGTGTAGATGCCGTAGGCCGGTTGTTGCGGGAGATCCGCCTGCGGAACGGCAGAGCGCTGGAAGGTGGCGCAGGCGCCGGGGTTGACCTCGCCCACAGTCGGGCCTGCGGCGCCGACGCACTGGTTAAGCGCCTGCTGGATCGTCACCGAGGCGATCACATTGTTGATCTCGATGTCGAAATAGTCAGCCGTGAAGGTGAAGTCCGGCAGCCAGCCCGGCGTGTAGGCCGCACCGAATGTGTAGGAGGTTGATTCTTCCGGTTGCAGGTTCGGATTGCCGGAGTTGAAGCCCGGAATACCGGAGATGTATTCGATGATCGTACCGGTGTTGGCCGTGTCCGTCCCCGGATCATAGCCTGCCGGCATGGTGGCCACGCAATTGGCCCGAATGGCGGCCCGGTCGGCAGCGCTCTCGCGTGCACGAATATCGTTCGCATCGCACGGGTCATCAAGACCATTGCCGAAGGTCTGGGTCGCCGGCCCGAAATTCTCTTCCAGATTCGGGATGCGTGTCGCTTCGCCATAGGTTGCGCGGAAGAAGAACTCACTATTCAGCCGCAATGAAGATTGCAGGCTGAGCGTGTCGACCTCGCCTACAGTGGTGTAGTCGGAATACCGATAGGCGCCGCTGACTTCAGCACTCTGGATGCCAAAACGGTCAGACAGCAGCGGTACGCGGATCTCGGTGAAGAGTTCATTGGTCTCGTACGAGGCTTTCGGGAAATCCGGCCCCGTATTCAGGAACAGAGTGCGGCCGGCTGTGTCGCGGTCGCGGCCTGTCCCTTCGCTCTCCTCGCGGCGGAACTCATAGCCCAGAGCAATACCGATCGGGCCAGCGCCGAGCAGGTCAAAGGTTTCCGCAGAACCGTAGGCGACGAAGTTCTGCTGTTGGTTAATATTGGTCACCTCGATCGAGGCCAAAAGATACTCGGCCTGCGCCGCCGTCAGGCCCTCACGGCCACCGCCGCCGGTCGCATGCTCATGGTCGGCATCGGAACGGAAGTCGGTGCCGAAAATATTGATTGGCGTACACTCCGACACTGCGGCATCCGTCGAGTCCGGTTCCTCGCGCGTGACCCGGCAGACGATATCGCCGCCATCGAATACGGCATCTGCGGCGTAATTGAATCGGTCGATATCGACGCCGGTTTCGAGATTGGAATTGTCCATCCGGCCGAACGTGTAGGACGCTTCCCAGCTGATATTGCGCAGGAAGTTGAAGTCGGGCAGTTCGCCGTTCGCACCGAGCACATAGCGTTGAAGTTCACGATTGTTCAGCTGGGAACGAGACGGACCGAAAATGCCCAGAAAGGCGCGATTGTCGGGAACCACACCGAGAACCGGGCTCGGATCGTTTTCCGTCGGCTCGCCGTACACGGTGCGCATATTATTGTCGATCAGCGCCGCAACACCGTTCTGAAGCGCATAGGCATTGTCGGTATAGTCGAGATAGAAACCGGGACCGGTGTAGTAGGAGCCGACATCCCAAAGCGTGATTTGCCAAAAGCTCGACTGGCCGGAGTCGAAGGTCTCTTCTTCGACGTACTTGGCTTCGCCGAAAAAGGTCAGTGACGGCGTCGCGTCGAAATGGAACCCGGCCTGGAATCGCGCGGCCTCGGACCGGGGACTGCGTGACCCCTGGCTGAACTCGGTTCCGACGTTGAGCCCGTCGCCGCCCGCGCTCACACGGCGGTTATGACCACTGCCTGCCTGTAGATACCCAAAATCATAGGCTTGGGGCGTTCCGTCCGCGCTGAAACTGAAAACCTTGTCTGAATCAGAACGCACCGGCCGGCAACCCGCCGGAATTGTCCCGAGCACGAAATCACACCCGAAGAAAGGCGTATCCGGATCACTTGTCGCACTGCCCTGCGCGCCACCGGACAGGACCAACACGCCACCGCGCGCGAAGTAGGCATCACGCCGGTCGCGGACCAGGACATTGTCGAACACGCCGTCATTCGGAGCGGTGGTAGGGTCGGAATCCATTCCGAGCAGGCCCCAGGACTCCCGGCGCCAATCCATATCGAAATCGAGAACTTCGTCAGTCTCCTGGTGTTCCGCGAACGCGTAGACATTCAAGCGATCATCCAGGAAGTTCCCGCCCCAGGCGGCGGATATCCGGTTATTGAGCTGACCATCCTGGTTGATCATGGCCATTGTCGCATCGACTTCGAAGCCTTCGAAATCATCACGCAAGATGAAGTTAACGACGCCGGATACAGCATCCGCGCCATACACCGCCGACTGGCCGCCGGTGATCACTTCGACGCTCTCGACAAGCAGGGTCGGGATGGTGTCGACATCAACAGACAGGGTGCCCGGATTCGAGCCGACATGACGGCGCCCATCTACCAGCACCAGCGTGCGCGACGCGCCAAGGTCGCGCAGGCTCAACAGGGACAGCCCGCCATCGTTCAGGTTCGAACCGGTGGTGTCTTCCGGCACGACGGAGCCCTGCAGGGCCGGCACGTCAGCCAAGTAATCGACAACATTTGCCTGCCCGGACAGAATGATGTCGTCTCCCCTCAGCTGGATCAGTGGCGCCGGCGCGTTGGCGACCGTTCGCGCAATCCGCGAACCGGTCACGACGATACGGTCCTCGCTTTCGGAATATTCGTCTTGCTCGGCGTCGGAGGCCTGCTGGACCTCCTGCGCATACACTGGCGACAGCCCCAGGCTCAGACCGGTCAGACCGGCCAGAAACGTGGAGTTCAGCCAAAGGAGTTTTGATGATTTCGTCACGTGTCATCCCCTCGGCGCACAATTGCGTGCGCAGCTCTGTTGATCAGATCAGGCCCGCCTTGGGCCATTCCTTCGCCGGGCTCAGACAGCCAAGCCTCGGCCGGGGATTACTGGCTGAAGCGCCGAACACACCGGAATTCCAATGTGACTAGCGCCCAAACCCCGTGACCTGGGCGCTTGAAAGGTCACGAACGACAGCAGAACAGAACAAACAACATGCGCCGCAACGGGCGCACTTTCTCATCGCCTGCCCAGTCGTTAAGCCCTGACAAAAAAGGGACTTGGGCAGCCGGACCCGCCCCGTGTTCGCTACGAACACGGACGGTCAAAGTCGAGCGGCTGAAAGAATCTAGAAGCTGTGTTCAACCGCCGGGACACGCCCGGGCGCGGCTTCGCGAGACGACCCATCATTCGCGACAAGCCGGCCCGTTTGCAGAAAGTCGAGCACACGGCGTCGGTATTTGCGGCCGACTCTCGCATCGTCGCCATTGCTGAGCAAAAGCACGTCGGCGCCCTGGCGGCCGAGTCGGCTGAGCTCGACATGATCGACATTGACGATCGCGGAACGATGGATGCGCAAGAAGCGTGACGGGTCCAGCTTCTCTTCGAGTTCAAGCATCGAGATCCGGTGCAGCAACCGCCGGTCCCGCAGATTGAAATAGGCATAGCCCCGCGCTGCCTTCAGCCAGAAAATCTCGGACTGACCGACCCTGACGGACCCGTCCAGGCTAGGCAGCCAGAAATCGCAATATCCGGATGAGGATGTCCTGTCCGGCAGCTGACGCCGCATGTTTTCCAGCGAGGCTTGCATTTGCGACATGCGCCGCAGCGAGGTGCGGCGCTGTCTTTCCTCGACCAGGCGGCGCGCGCATTCCGAAAGCCGCGCCCCGTCCACAGGCACAAGAAGAAAATCGATCGCCTCGAGGTCGAAGGCCAGCATGGCGTTCGCCGCGTGCGGGCTCCAAGCGACCGTCAGAGTGTTCGAATTGCGCGCCTCGGCCAGGCTGAGCGCTTCTCCCAGGGCCTCGAAGCCGGCGTCAACAAACAGGACATCGGGGAATGTGTGGGAGAGCGCGCCCTCAAACTCCGCCAGGGAACCGGCGATGACCACGAGATTGAGCCCCGAACAGTTGTCCAGAGCCCGGGCAAGCTGCCTGCGCCCTTCTCCCCGGGCGCCGAGAACAAAACACTGCATGGCCTAATCCTTTCAGCGGACGCGGTTGTCTTTTTCCTCCGGCCCCGAAGGGCCCGACGAACGCTCTTCCAGCCGGTGCGCCCAGACCATCAATCCGCAAAAGATCGTGGACGCGGGCAAGAGTGTGACCACATGCGACATGGCTAGATTTTTGATAAAGACGCCGAGCATCGACCAAGCTATCAGGCCCGCCAGCAACACCAGTCCGGCGCACAGCCGTATCAAGCGCGGCGAAGGGTGGGAGGATCGGGGCTTCGTCATCATTCGAGTCTCCGCTGCGAGTCTGCCGAAGGCGCACGCCGGGCGCGTCATCAAAGCCGACGGCGCCACCCGAATCCTGGCTAACGCGGCGGCCCGGCGGCCAACAACCCGTTTGCGACAAGGCCCGCTTGATCGCATTTTTGACGTATTTGCGACAAAGCCCTCAGAAGCCGCGAGCAAACAGCGCGACCAGAAGGACCGTATGAGCCCAGCGTGGCCGCTTCGGGCCAAGAAATCGCCATCGCCAAGGCCGGAGAAGGCGAAGATCACCGAGAATGCACGAGGCGCCAGGTCATTCGTCGGCGTGGAGATTGTCAGGGCCGCCACCCCATTGCCGTCGCGATTGTGAACACTTCGTCACGACAAGACAGGTCTTGTCGCTTTCCATTCGCCTACGCATCCTGCGCATGAGAGGCTGGCCGTGACATGCTGAACAAGTAGGACGACTTCATGCCGATCATCTTCACCTCCGCACTCATGCTCTCCCTGGCGCCCGTGGCCGAAACCGAAACCCGGACAATGGATGTCGAACTCGCCGACCTGACCGGTGACGGCCGGCTCGAGCTCGTCCGGGCCGTGGAAGGCGGCCGCAATCAGGTTCTGGTCCAAACGGAAACCGGCTGGGTCGCGTCCGAAACGCTGACCTTTGACGATGACGGATCCGACAGCGAGGACATCGCCCTGGCCGATCTGGATGGCGATGGCCGTATCGACGTCGTCTTCGCCAATGAAGACACCCTGACCCAGCAATTGTATTTCAACCGGGGCGAAGACGGTTTCGAGGCCGCATTCGATCGCCTGGCATTTGCCGCGCGGTCCAATGCGGTCATCGCCGCCGACCTTGATGCGGACGGCGATCAGGACCTCGTCTTCGGCGATTCCGGTCCGATCATCTTTCTCTGGAATAACGGGGACGGCGCCTTCCGGATGGAACGGGAAGCGCATCCCAACCACCCTCACCCCGTACAGGATATCGAAGCCGGCGATGTCGACGGGGACGGAGATCTGGACCTTGTCATCGCAAGCGAAGGCCCCAACCGCCTTCTGATCAATGACGGATCCGGCGATTTTCTGGCCCGGGAGGCCGCATTCGGGCCCGAGATGGCCGGTGAAGAGACCCGCGAAGCCGATTTAGGCGATCTGGACGGAGATGGCGATCTGGATCTCTATTTCGCCAATGTCGGTTTCCGCACCCAATCCCAGTCCGGCTCGGTCGATCGCGTCCTGTTGAATGACGGGCAGGGCGTCTTTTCCGAACTGGCAGGCGCCCTGCCGGCGCGCACGGCCCATTCGCTTGATATCGACTTCCACGATCTGGACGGCGATGGCGATCTGGACGGGATCCTCGGCGCATCCTTCGGTGGCGGCGTATGGACCCTTGTCAATGACGGCACGGGGCATTTCAGCGAAGGCCGCGCCCTGGCCGGCCCACAACTGGACGCACTAGACACGGAAGTCCTCCCCGGCGCAACAAGCATCTATGTCGCCGCCTTCCGCTCGGCCGATGAAATCCTGCCGATCAGCGAGCCGTAGACGGCCGCGTGATGGAGACTGCCATGGACCGCTGGCGGGTCCGGTCAGCCGCAGGGAAGGGGGGCCGTGCTGACGGCGATCCATGCCCCGTGCTCGGCGCCATCATGGCGCCAGCCGCAGCGATCCGGAACTGGCTGTTCGAAAAGCCTTAGCCCTAACTGCCACCGGCGGCGAGCATGGTCAGCCAGTCGGCGGCCCGCGCGTGGAAGCTGAAGTCCGGCGCCTGGCTATCGGGCCGGCGCCAGCCATGATCCACCCCGTCGAGCACTTCAAAACGGGCAGCGCCGGGCGAATTGCGATTGACGATCTGTGCAGCCCACGCATGGTCCTCGCCGGTTGCGACCGTGTCGAACTCACCGTGCAGGGACAGGAGCCGGCCATCATAGCGCTCCCAGGCCGCGCGGACGGGCGCTGAATTCATCTCGCGATGAAACGTCAGGGAACGACCGGAAAACGCATCGAGAGACCCATAGGCGTTTTCGAAGGCCGCGAGGGCTTCGGGGGCATCATCGCGGATCCGGGCGGGCGAGTGTTCCAGTAAAATCGCTCGCGCGAGCACCTCGCGGAACGCATCGAAATGACGATCCGCTACGTCAGCGCTCGCGGTCGGACTTTCCCATTCTCGCAAACGGAAATTGCTGATGAGATAGTCGAACCAGGGCTGCACGCCGGCGCCCCAGGTCACAATCCCGGCAAGAGGCGCGTCTTGCGCCACCAAAGGCGCCTGCGCCCCGCCCAGCGAGACGCCCACGGCATAGATGCGCCCGGAATCGATGCCGCGGCGTCTGGCGAAGGCCGCTGTAGCGGCCGTATAGGCCTCGACCTCTATGTCAAATCCGCCGTCCCGGCACGCCTCGCCATCGCTGTCGCCGATACCCGGCTTGTCAGCGAATGTGACGGCGAATCCGGCGTCAATCAGGGCATGGAAAAGCCGTCCGCGCGGATGGTCCGGCCCGCCGATCATGTCGATCGACTGACACGGAATACCCTGCAGATAGACCACGCCCGGAAGCCGCCCGTCGCGTTCCAGATCCGATTGGCGAGGCGTCAGGGTCACGGTCCGGATGCGAAGGCCGGATGGCGTGACGACGAAACCGTATTCAACGTCTGCGCCCTCAACCTGCGCGTACGGCATGATGCGCGGCGTCACCCGCAGATCGAGGATGCCGCCATTACGGCTGATGCGCACAGCGGCGGGCTCGCGATAGCTCAGCTGGTGCGTCGCGGCCTGAACGTCGGAATAGTCGCGGATCTCGATTGAATTGATCGCGAGCAGGCGGTCTCCCTGGCGGACACCAGCACGCCACGCGTCGGTCCCCTGTCCGACAGCCGCAATCACCATGCCGTCGGCAAGGGGCGCGAGCCTGAGGCCCAGCGTCCCGCGGCGCGGTAGTTCTATGCCGGCGGTCGCGCCGACACCGGCTGACAGGCAAGCGGCCAGCAATCCGGTCAATATCTGCGTCTTCATCCGTCACTTCTCTCTTCATCGCCCGGACGAACATCCGGGCCGGCCGACCCTCCGACTAGCCGAGACGCGGCGTGCTCGGGCGGATTTTGCGACGAAGAGGACAAGAACCACGTCCGGGTTGCGGGCGGGCTCATCCGGGCAGTCTTCGCATGGCGAGCTTCAGGGCGCTTTGATAGGCAGGGCCGATGGGCACCTCATCGCCCGATGCGATGGCGACCGCACTTGGCCGTCCGTCGACGGCGACCACCGACTGGATCTCCCGCAGGTTCACGAAGTAACTCCGGTGGATGCGCAGCATGACACTCGGGTCCAGCTGCCGCTCGACGTCTGCCATCGTGCGCCGGATCATGTATTTGCGGTCCGCCGTGTGCAGGATCACATAGTCGCGCGCCGCTTCCATGAACCGGACGTGTTCGATGGGAACCCGGACCCGCCGGTCGCGCTCCTTGATCCAGAAATCATGGATATAGGAGCCCTCGCCGCGCTTGTCGCGCAGTCGTTCGAGGACCTGACCAAGCTCCTCGGCACGCTGGGCCTTCCGCACCAGGCTCGTCTGCTCCTGCGCCCGCGCCATGGCTTCGGAGAAACGCTCGCGCTTGACCGGCTTGAGAAGATAATCCACCGCCCCCAGGGCGAAGGCCTGGATCGCATGCTCGTCATACGCGGTCACGAAGATCACATGGCAGCCAGCATTCGCGGCCGCCTCAGCAACATCGAAGCCCGACATGTCAGGCAGGTTGATATCCAGCAGCGCGATGTCGATACCGCCCTGCTCCAGCATCTGTTGCGCGGCGCCCCCGGTATCGGAGACGAAGACTTTCGTCACACCGGTTTCAGCCCGGGAGAGGCGCTCGATCCGGGCGGCCGTTACCGGCTCGTCTTCGCAGATCAGCACTCTCATCATCCACTCTCCTTGCGCCGCGCCGGCAGGGTCACGATCACGACCGTCCCGCACGGTTCGGCATCGCCCAACTCCAAGGCGGCGTCTTCACCGTAGTATCGCACCAGCCGGTCCGTCACATTGCGCAAACCGACACCCGAGACGGGATCGGCGCCCGGTCCAGGCCCGTTATCCCGCACCCGCATGAGCAGCTGACCGCCCTGCCGCCCGGCGGAGATTGTGAGCGCCAGCGGACTGCCGTCTCTCGGCCGCCCGTGCTTGATGGCATTTTCCACCAGGGGCTGGAGCAGGAGGCGGGGAATCTCGCAGCGCGCGGCTTCGGGCTCGATGTCGAATTCAGTCGTCAGCTTCTCGCCGAACCGGAACTGCTCGATGGCGAGATAGTCCTGGAGGAAGTCGATCTCCGCCCGAAGGCTGGAGAAATCATGATCGGCTTTCGACAGGACGGAGCGAAACACGGTTGCAAGCCGCTCCAGCATTTTCAGCGCCGGCTCGCGCCGCCCCTCGTCGACAAGGGCGTGCAGGGTCGAGAAGGTATTGAACAGGAAGTGCGGCTGGATCTGGTAGCGTAGCGCCGCCAGCTCCGCTGTTCGCGCAAGGGCTTGCGCCTCGGCCAGACGGCGCCCCTGGCGTTCCAGTTCAACCAGGGCGACCATCACGCAGACCAGCGCGCTCCAAACCAGAAAAACCGTGTAGAGCCGCAGCGCATGCCCCAGAAACGAGGTCCAGGTGAGGATGTGGTAGGGCAGGTTGAAGCGTTCGTAGAACTGGACTGTATCGACGAGTTCCAGAGCCGCCGCGCCGAGCATCAACGGGAGCTGCATCAGCAGAAAACCCGACAGGCGGCTGAGCCGGCCGGGGCCCATCAATCCCGCCAGGACCAACATGATGACGAGCTGAAGCACTGTCGTCACGCCAAGGCCGATGAAGTTCTGGTAGGGCGGCGCGGCCGCGACCAGCCTCAATGGCGTCACGATCAGGATATGGGCCGCCAGAACGAGCAGCCCGACAATCAGGGCAATACGCAGTTCCGCAGCCGGACCCGCCAGTCCGATTCTTTGAGCATGAGGCGTCATGAGCCGACTATAAGACAGGCAAATCGTGCGAGCAGCGGGGTTTCCTCGCGATTTCTGTCGCGCTTGTCGCATTTGGCGCCGAAACGCGACGCATTCGGTCCAGTCGCAATCTGCCTGCTTCCGGGACGATGGTGTCAGACAAAACCGGACTGGTCTCGAGTGTCCAGATTTGAGCCTAAATCAGGCTGCAATTTGACGCCTCTCAGCCAGGACGGCGGAGCGGTTTGCTTTGAATTCTTCGCGGCTGTAAAAGTGACGTTCGAGGTTGAAGTGGTTGTGGACAGATGACTGGATGGCGGCGAACTTCTGCAGACTTTTCGCTCGCCTGAACTTGCCCATCGGTGCTGTCAGACAAACGCGGACTGGTCTCAAGAGATCGGAACTGCCCCTATCTCAGACCGCGAGCTGACGCCATTCGACTAAAGCTCGAAGACGGTTCTCCTTGAAATCGGATCGGGAGTAAACGTGGCGTTCGAGATTGAAATGGTTGTGAACTGAGGATTAGACCGCGGCGAACTTCTGGAGACTTCGCATCGACCTGAACTGGTTCATGCCTTTCTCCCGGCGCCGCAAGGGCTGATGCGAGTTTTCAGCCCGATTGTTGAGCCACCTCCCGGTCTCCTGGCGGTTTGCATTTCCGAGCTTCCGAAGCGCGGATTTGTAGCTGCGTAATTTGTCGGTGACGACCATTTTCGGACGGCCATACCGCTTCATCGCCTTGCGCAGAAACTTCAATGCTGCCTTGCGATCTCGACGTTTGGTAACGAACGCTTCGAGCACTTCGCCTTCGTGATCGACAGCGCGCCAGAGGTAATGAAGCTCACCATTGATCTTCACAAAAACCTCGTCGAGATGCCACGCCCAGTTCGAATAGCATCCATCTTGAACACGGCGCTTGCGGATCGACCTTGCGAAGAACGGGCCAAACCTGTTCCACCAGAACCGCACCGTCTCGTGGGTAATGTCGATACCGCGCTCATGGAGCAGGTCTTCCACGTGCCGCAGCGAGAGCGGAAAACGAACATACATCATCACCGCCAGGCGGATGATCTCAGGCGACGTCTTGAAGTACCGGAACGGATTGCGCATCGGCAAAAGCTACGCAATCAGGCCTGCCGGCTCAAACCCATTTTCCTCTGACAGTGCCGTCACAAGCACCGCGCCAACAGGCCGGACACATGACCGCAACCCGCAACGATCAAAAATCGCTCAAATCAACCCTTGCGCAGAAGGGGCCGTCCACACGTGACACTGCCGTTTTGCTAATCACCGGATATAAGTTTTGCTAATCAGATGGCCGTCTGGACTGAAGTCATATCTTGCACCAGGGCCACATGCTTGAGCTCGTTCAGCACCCATTCTGTCGGCTTGTTCAGATTGAATGCCGCGCATCTCAGCGCGCAGAAACATCACATGGATGCCTTGTTCACTCCTAGAAACAAAAATTTCGAAGCAGCCGATGTCCTCCCGCTCTAAGAAGAAATCCCGGAACGCAGTTTCAACAATCGGAAATTCGGAAGCGGGAAGCGACCCTATCACACTAGCTTCGCCATCTTGCGTAGCACAGGCAGAGCCGCCGGATGCACTCACCAGCACTGCCGCACAAATTCCAGCAAATTTATTCACGATCCAACTCCCCATGCTGGTGGATGCCCTCAACTGAAAATTACTGATTTGGCGGCGTGTAGACACGATACGCGCCACTGGGCGTTCCTAAGTGAGACCTGAAAGTCTCTCCATACTGGGCTCGACTGGCAGAGGTCCTAGACGCGTAATAATCCGCGTTTTGGATATCGCCCACTTGCGCACCAGGCGCTGCATTGGCCGGAGTAACCCCGGGCGTTGAAGAGAAATTTTCGCTGTCGAATTGGTCCATCTGTTGCCGCTGCGCTTGGGGCAAACTCGGGTCGACCGGGGAAATGTTGCCGTTCGAATCCACGGTCGAATAGTCGGCATGCGCATGCCAAACTCCGACAGTAGTGGACGCGCTCCCCGTTTGACTTACAGAGTTCCCATTTCCCGAATTGCTTGTTGCGTAGTACTCGACAATCTCCAACGTATCACCCTCAAAATGTTCGATGGTGGTTACTTCGCGCTCAATTGTGCCACCCAGCTCCACATTGCCAGCTATTGACGCCGGGTTTTCGGATCGCACCGCATCTTCCCCAGCTTCTTCTGGAGTCGGGAAACGATCCCCCGGTGCGGTATACATCCCTGTCGGGTCTGTCGCATTGAGGGGATTATTTCCGACATAGGCATACCGGTTGAAGTACGCCGGTCCGCCGCTTGCGAACCCGACGGGATCCGAGGAGAGGAAGCGTCCGATGGCGGGGTCGTAGTAGCGGGCCTGCATGTAGATGAGGCCGGTATCGGTGTCGGCGATGTGGCCGGTATAGCTCTCGCCATTGTCATTGGCCGCCGGCTGCTGACGCGCCTCGCCGAACGGCGTGTAATCCTCCCGCCACAACAGTGTGCCCGAGGCGTTGGTCGCCGCAACCGGCGAGCCGAGATGGTTTTGGACAGAGATAAATGGCGGTGCTGTCGGACTAAAGCGGAGCGGTCCCGAGTTCGCGAAGCGCTGACTCGTAGCTTCTCAGCTTATCGGTCACGACCACTCCTGGATGGCCATATCGCTTCATCGCCTTGCGGAGAAACCGTAGCGCTGCCTTGCGATCTCGGCGTTTAGTGACAAACGCCTCTAGCACTTCGCCCTCGTGATCGACGGCGCGCCAAAGGTAATGACGCTCACCGTTTATGCGGACGAAAACTTCGTCCAGGCGCCAGGCCAGTTCGAATATTGCCCGTTCTGAACCCTACGCTTTCGGATCGACTTCACGAAGACCGACCCAAACCTGTTCCACCAGAACCGCACCGTCTCGTGGGTAATGTCGATACCGCGCTCATGGAGCAGGTCTTCCACGTGCCGCAGCGAGAGCGGAAAACGAACATACATCATCACCGCCAGGCGGATGATCTCAGGCGACGTCTTGAAGTACCGGAACGGATTGCGCATCGGCAAAAGCTACGCAATCAGGCCTGCCGGCTCAAACCCATTTTCCTCTGACAGTGCCCCCAGTTGAGCTGACCGTGGCGGAGGCTACGATTCCGCTCGACCGCGCTCAGCGCGTGTTTAATCTGACACTGCCGTAGCGGTTACTGGCCGAATCCCCCGCTGCCACCACAATATTCCTACGCCATCGTTGCGAATGTGGGAGATAAACAAAGAACAGATAGGATGCCGATAGAAGCGTTAATCCAATCATAGAAATAACGAACTCAAGGTCACGAAAAAACAACAACGAAACCACGCGCCCAATAAAATACCCGGCCACAGCGGACGGCAAAAAAGAAAAATTATATAAAACCGGGATCAATACAAAAAAACCACTTTTACCCAGGTCATGGAGTCGGCGAATATTCCAACAAATTGCCGAATAGCCATAAATGACCATCCCAACCGGCAACAGCGCCCCCAAAGTCAAGTTCACCGCAGTCGGGAAAGTCCAACCGGCCACGTTAGCAACAGCCACCACACCCAGCGGCCCAAAGAAAAACGACAATGCCACGAGCCAGAAAAACCTGTCGCCCGACTCTTTGTGGGCGGCGACTCCCTCTACCGACAAAAGCGGCCCTGTACGACCAAAAGGAGTAAAAGCAAATCGCGCTCGGCTCGGATCAAACGCACCGTTCCACATCGTGCCCCCCTTTAGCGACGGCGAGCCCGTGAAAGCGACTGAATGACACCCTCGGCATGTCGTGGCTCATTGATCTTCAAGGTCCACGATCTGCTCCGCGCCAACGCTGCGAAGCGCTTCGACCGCCGCAGGGTTGAGCGTATTGACAAGCCCTTCCGCGATAGCCGCCTGGCCCACCGGACTGTTGGCCATTGCTCCGGAATTTTTGAGACCGCCTCGTGCAAGTGGCCCCAAGGTCTCTGACAATATGGAACGCCCACCAGGTGCTGCGGACGTGAGAACACGACCAGCGCCTGCTCCTAGCAAGGAGACACTACCGCCCACCAATGCATCACCCGCAACTGTTTGAGCTGTATCAATCGCTTCGCCAAAACTATCTGGCGCAGATCCATCGAACCCATACCTCTCACCTGCAGTCCCATCAGCGTACGAGGTTGCAGCTCTTTCACCCACATTCGAGAGGGCTCCCGTAGCAGCGATTGTTAACAGTCCCGCTCCGGAACCAATAGCGAAGCCGACCGCTCCTCCTTCAACTACATTCGCTCCGAAACCGGTCCAAGTAAAATTGCCCTCTCGGTTCGCCTTCCAAGCATAAGCGCCACCATTCACGATTGCACCAATTCCGGCTCCAATGCCACCCGTGCACAAGTTAGCACACTCCCCCGTCGTGTCTGTCGCATTGAGCGGATTATTCCCGACATAGGCATACCGGTTGAAGTACGCCGGTCCGCCGCTTGCGAACCCGACGGGATCCGAGGAGAGGAAGCGTCCGATGGCGGGGTCGTAGTAGCGGGCCTGCATGTAGATGAGGCCGGTATCGGTGTCGGCGATGTGGCCGGTATAGCTCTCGCCATTGTCATTCGCCGCCGGCTGCTGACGCGCCTCGCCGAACGGCGTGTAGTCCTCCCGCCACAACAGCGTGCCCGAAGCGTTCGTCGCCGCAACCGGCGAGCCGAGATGATTTTGGACAGAGATAAATGGCGGTGAGGGTGGGATTCGAACCCACGAGACGGTTCCCCGCCTACACGCGTTCCAGGCGTGCGCCTTCGACCACTCGGCCACCTCACCGCAGGAGGCGCGGACTATACCCATCAGTGCGCATTCGGCAAGGACTGAGTCAGCAGGTCCGGCGGTGCCGCTGCACAGGCTGGCAATCGGCGCGCGAACGCCTATCTTTGCAGGGCAAAGCGCGACCCTGGAGCCCGCCATGTCCGACCCTGTCTGGAAGTCTCAGATCATCCCCGCCGAGCGTGCCCTGCCCGGCCGCCCCGGTGCCATCGCCACCGCGCCGACGCATTTCATCACCGGCCGGGACCTCAAGGCCGATGTGCCTGAGGGGATGCAGGAAATCGTGCTGGGGATGGGCTGTTTCTGGGGCGTGGAGCGCCTGTTCTGGCAGACGCAGGGCGTATGGCACACGGCGGTCGGCTATGCCGGCGGCAGCACGCCCAATCCGACCTATGAGGAAGTGTGCTCGGGTGGTACCGGCCATGCCGAAGTCGTGCGCGTGGTCTTCGATCCGGCGCAGCTGTCGCTGGACGATCTCCTGAAAGTTTTCTGGGAAGGTCATGACCCGACCCAGGGCATGCGCCAGGGCAATGATCAGGGCACGCAATACCGTTCGGTCATCCAGACCCTCGACGCGGCCCAGATCGACGCCGCCCGCGCCAGCCAGGCGCGCTATCAGGCCGAACTGGACCGTTCGGGGCTCGGCGCAATCACGACCGTTATCGAACCGGCCGGCGAATTCTTCTATGCCGAGGACTATCACCAGCAATACCTGGCGAAGAATCCGGACGGTTATTGCGGTATCGGCGGCACCGGCGTGGTCTGCCCGATCGGAACCGGCATCCCGGCCTGACGTTCCTATTACGCGGGCCTGTTGCCTGTGCGGGCGGTCTCGTCGAGGCTGGCATAAGGCGCTGACAACTCGAACGACAGGACATTCGCTTGCAAAGACTGATCGCCTTTGACGTGGATTCGACGCTGCTGCGCGTGGAATCCCTGGACACGGCCATCGAGGCCGCGCTGGCGGCCTTGCCGGACGCGGCCGAGGCACGCCGCCGCCTGCACGAGATCACCAATGCCGGCATGACCGGCCGCATGGCCCTGCGCGACAGCCTGGAAGCGCGGCTGAAACTGGCAGCGCTGGACAGGAGCGGGGTCGGCGACATGGCCGAGCGCCTGCGCCAGCGCGTCACGCCGGGCATGGCGCCCCTTCTGAAGAAGTTGCGCGCGCGCGGCGACCAGATCCACGCCATCTCCGGCGGCTTTGCCGACCTCATCGAACCGGTGCTGGGCGATCTGGGTTTCCAGCGCGGCGATATCCACGCCAACCGTTTCGTCTGGCAGGACGACCGGGTGGTGGGACTGGACATCGACAGTCCGCTCTCGCGCAATGGCGGCAAGGCGGAGGTGCTCGACCGGATCGCTGCAGCGAGTGCCGAGACGATCATTGTCGGCGACGGGATGACCGATTTCGAGGCTTTCGAGAGCGGCGCGGCCGACCGTTTCATCGGTTTCGGCCTGATCGCGCGGCGCGATGTCGTCGTAGCGGCGTGCGAGTATTCCGGCGCCGATTATGTGCGCACGGTGGACGGCCTGGGCAAGCTGCTGGGGGTGTGACGCACGCTCCGATCGACGTTTTATTGTGCCCTGTTTCGCCGATTCCGAAATCGGCGAGACGCCGACAGGCGGTCGGGTCAGGCTGACGGCAGACAAGTCGAACCAGCCAACGGAGTCCGCATGACCGCCGCTTCAATACCCCGCCATCCCGTCACCCTCGCCCGCCTTTCGGGGCTGGCCTATCTCGCCATTATCCTGTGCGGGCTCTTTGCCCAGCTGGCCGTACGAGGCGTCCTGATCGACTGGCAGGATGCCGGTGCGACCGCCGGCGCGATCCGCGACCAGAACACGCTCTTCCGCCTGGGCATCATGGCAGACCTGCTTGTGTTCGGCCTCGACATCGTCCTGGCAGTGACCTTCTACCGGCTGCTCTCACCGGTGGATCGCGGTCTGGCGCTGTTCGCCCTGTCGGCGCGGCTGGTCATGTGTGCGGTGATGTGCGCGAACCTGCTCGCCATGATCGCACCGCTCGTACTGCTCGGCGAAACGCCTCTGGCCGGACAGCTCGACGGCCCGACCGCCGAGCTTGCCGCGCTCGCGGCGCTCGAGCTGCATAGCGAGGGCTATGTTCTCGGCCTGATGGTGTTCGGCCTGCACGGCGCTGCGCTCGGCGTGCTGCTGTTCCGGTCCGGCTATTTTCCGGCGGTCCTGGGCCTGCTCGTGGGCGTATCCGGGCTGAGTTACTTGACGCTCGGGATCGTCCATTTCGCGCTGCCGACGCTGACCGGGGCGGGAAGCCTGCTGCTGCTGACGGCCGCCTTGCCCGAATTTGCCTTCACGGCATGGCTGCTGCTGGCCGGGCTGAGCCGCAAAAAGTGGGACGCCGCCCTGACTGACCGGGCGCCGGTCTAGCGAATGCGCGCGGGCATCCTGCCGGTTGGGGCCGGCACGATGCCCGGACGCCCCTACGGCCGGATCAGCCTGGCCCGGATCGAGCCTTCCAGCGCGTTGACGCGGTCGAGGAAATCGTCCGGCAGCGGACCTTCCAGATCGGACACCACATAGCCCAGCCCGTTGCGCGTCTCGAGGCGCTGGGCAGCGATATTGGCCGAGGTCGAGGAGATCGATTCGTTGAGGCGTGTCAGGAAGCCCGGCGCATTGGCGTGGAAGCTCAGGAGGCGCACCCGGCCGGCCTTGATCTCGCCCGGCTCGATCTCCGGCACATTCACCGCGCCTTTCGTCGAACCCTGGGAGAGATAGCGCGCCAGCTTGCTGGACACGTCCTCGCCGATCGAGGCCTGGGCCTCCAGCGTCGAACCGCCGATATGCGGTGTCAGGATCACATTTTCAAATCGTTGCAGGGGCGAAACGAAGGCTTCGTCCTTGGAGGCCGGCTCCTTGGGGAAGACGTCGACCGCCGCACCGAGAAGAGCGCCGCTCTCCAGCGCGTCCGCCAGGGCATCGATATCGACAAGGTCGCCACGCGCCTGGTTGATCAGGATGGCGCCCTTTTTCATCTTCGCGATGGCGTCGCGGTTCATGATGTTGCGGGTCTGCTCGGTCGAGGGGACGTGCAGCGTCACCACGTCGGAGATTTCCAGCAGCTCGTCCAGTGAGCCGCAGGAGCGCGCATTGCCGTGCGCCAGCTTGGGTTCGATATCGTAGAAATAGACATGCATGCCCAGAGCGCTGGCGAGCACGGAGAGCTGGGAGCCGATATTGCCATAGCCGACAATGCCCAGCTTCTTGGCGCGCACCTCATGGGAGTCGGTCGCCGACTTCTGCCATTCGCCGCGCTTGGCCGCTGAGGAGCGGGCGGGAATGCCGCGCATCAGCATGATCACGGAAGCCAGGGTCAGCTCTGCGACCGAGCGCGTATTGCCGAAGGGCCCGTTGAAGACGGGGATGCCGCGCGCCTCGGCCGTGTCCAGATCGACCTGGTTGGTACCGATGCAGAAACAGCCCAGCGCCTGCAGGCCTGGCGCGGCGTCGAAGGCCGCCTTGTCCATCCTGGTGCGCGAGCGGATGCCGGCCAGCCGTGCACCGGACAGCCGGTCATGCAGATCGGAAACGGCCAGGGCGGCCGCATGTCGCTCAATGGGCAGACCGGCGGCCTCGAAGGCGCGGTCGGCGAGCGGGTGCACATTTTCAAACAGGACGACAGTGTCGGACATGGCGGGGTTT
This sequence comes from Maricaulis sp. ABE4_448, assembly GCF_056160825.1. Classification (NCBI taxonomy): domain Bacteria; kingdom Pseudomonadati; phylum Pseudomonadota; class Alphaproteobacteria; order Maricaulales; family Maricaulaceae; genus Maricaulis; species Maricaulis sp. ABE4_448. Next base: position 13,337 of record NZ_JBSWXX010000004.1, on the reverse strand, counting down.
CCTGAGGATCGGTCGGGGTTAAGTTAGGCGTGCTGCGCCGCAGCGCAACATGCAAATCCCCTTATGTCCACAGCCCGCGGCGGCGCCCCGCCAGGCCCGTCGTGCAAGACTATTCCGCGTTCAGCGCCCGAACCGCGGCAATCGTCCGGTCGACATGCTCATAAGGGTTCATTTCCGACCAGGTGAGGGCAATCGTCGAATTTTGATCGATCACGTAGGATGTGCGCGACGTCCAGCCCGGACGCATCAGAAGGCCGACTTCATAATCCCGCATCATCCCGTCGGAGACCGCAAAGACCGGGAAGGCCGAGGCGCAGTGCTGGGTGGAGAAGTCCGCGAGACGATCTGTATTGCCGGCGGTGATGCCGATCACCTGCGCACCCTCGGCCTCGAACTGGTCGATCGCCTCGGCAAAGCTGGCCGCCTGGGCCTCGCAGCCCGAGGTGAAGGCCGCCGGGAAGAAGAAAACAACGACCGGTCCGCTCTCGAGCGCCTCGGCGAGATGGAAGCTCACCGCTTCGCCGGCCTGGAAGCCCTCAACGGTGAAGTCCGGCGCGGTATCGCCCGGTTCAAGCTCGGCGAAAGCCGGAGCGGATATGGCGGCGATGGCGGCAAGGCCGGCAATAAGATGACGCATGGGGATCCCCTCCTCGGATCGAGACAGTGTCGCCAGACAAGATGAGGCGTTTGGCGGCCGGGACAAGGCCCTGACCATCACAAGCTAGTCATCGTCCATCTTCAGCGCGGCGATGAAAGCCTCCTGCGGAATTTCGACCTTGCCGAACTGGCGCATCTTCTTCTTGCCGGCCTTCTGCTTGTCCAGCAGCTTGCGCTTGCGCGAGGCATCGCCGCCATAGCATTTCGCCGTCACGTCCTTGCGCAGGGCCGAAAGCGTCTCACGGGCGATGATCCGGCCGCCCAGTGCAGCCTGGATCGGAATCTTGAACATGTGCCGCGGGATCAGATCCTTCAGCTTCTCGCACATGGCCCGGCCGCGCACATCGGCGCGCGCGCGGTGGACCACCATGGAAAGCGCGTCGACCGGCTCGTCATTGACCAGGATCGACATTTTCACCAGATCGCCGATGCGGTCCTCGATCCACTGATAGTCGAAGCTGGCATAGCCCTTCGTGACCGACTTCAGACGGTCATAGAAGTCGAAGACGACCTCATTGAGCGGCAGCTCGTAGACGACCAGGGCGCGGTTGCCGGCATAGGTCAGCTCGGTCTGGATGCCGCGCCGGTCCTGGCACAGCTTGAGCACGCCGCCGAGATACTCGTCCGGCACCAGGATGGTGGCCTTGATCCACGGTTCGGCAATGCTCTCGATCTTCATCGGATCGGGCATGTCCGCCGGATTGTGGAGGTCCATCTCGCTGCCATCGGTCATTTTCAGCCGGTAGACCACGGAGGGCGCCGTGGTGATCAGCTCGATATCGTATTCCCGCTCCAGCCGCTCGCGGATCACCTCAAGGTGCAACAGCCCCAGGAAGCCGCAACGGAAGCCGAAACCAAGCGCGGCCGAGGTTTCCATCTCGAAGGAGAAGGAGGCATCGTTGAGGGCGAGCTTCTCGATCGCCTCGCGCAGGTCCTCGAACTCGGCGCTGTCGACCGGGAACAGACCGCAGAATACCACCGGCTGGGCCGGCTTGTAGCCGGTCAGCGCCTTGTCGGCGGGGTTGCGGTCGTCGGTGACCGTATCGCCCACCCGGGCATCGCGCACCTGCTTGATCGAGGCGTTGAGATAGCCGATCTCGCCCGGGCCCAGCTCGGCGATACTTTCCTTCTTGGGCCGGAACACGCCGACACCGTCGACCGGGTAAGCCGCACCGGTGCCCATCAGACGCACCTTCATGCCCTTTTTCAGCGTACCCTCGATGATCCGCACCAGGCAGATCACGCCGAGATAGGGATCATACCAGCTGTCGACCAGCATCGCCTTGAGCGGCGCGCTCGGATCGCCGGTGGCGGGCGGCGGCAGACGCTTGACGATGGCCTCGAGCACATCGGGCACGCCCAGGCCGGTCTTGGCGGAAATCTCGACAGCCTCGGAGGCGTCGATACCGATCACATCCTCGATCTGCTCCTTGACCCGGTCCGGCTCGGCGGCCGGCAGGTCGATCTTGTTGAGCACGGGCACGATCTCGTGGTCGACCTCGATGGCCTGGTAGACATTGGCCAGGGTCTGCGCTTCCACGCCCTGCGAGGCGTCGACGACCAGCAGCGAGCCTTCGCACGCCGCCAGCGAGCGGTTGACCTCATAGGCGAAGTCGACGTGGCCGGGCGTGTCGATCAGGTTGAGAACGTAGGTCTTGCCGTCCTTGGCCGTATAGTCGAGGCGCACGGTCTGCGCCTTGATCGTGATGCCGCGCTCGCGCTCGAGCTCCATCGAGTCGAGCACCTGCTCCTTCATCTCACGCTCGGTGAGCCCGCCGGTGACCTGGATCAGCCGGTCGGCGAGCGTGGACTTGCCATGGTCGATATGGGCGACGATGGAGAAATTTCGGATCAGGGACGGATCTGTGCTCATGGCGCGGGCACGTAGCATTCAAAAGGGGTTTGGCCAAGCGGGATGGGCTGTTGAGTTGCGAGGCTTCCCCTGCGTGAGCGGGGGAAGTGGCCGAGCCCGGCCTTGGGGCGGGTGAGGTCGAAGGGGGCAAGTCTGCGCGCTGACGCGCTCTGCGCCGCTTCGCGCCGCCCCCTCAGCCCGCTACGCGGACAGCTCCCCCGCAAGCGGGGCGAGCCCTTCTGCACCCCCCCCAAACGAAAAAGGCCGCCCCGAAAGGAGCGGCCTTTTCAGATTCTTGCGCGGGCGACAGTCTAGTTCGCCAGAACCACCTGCATCGCCTCGTACTTCTCGACAAGACCTTCGGCGTGCTCGCGCTCTTCCTCGGTCTTGGCCACCGCGACGTCCTCGCGGGCATTGGCCAGGTCCTGGGCGAGCTTTTCGGCGTCGATCTCGGAAACCGGCACGGCTTCTTCAGCCAGGATGGTCAGGCCGGCCGGTGTCACCTCGGCGAAACCGCCATGGATGAAGGTGCGCTCGACCGAACCGTCATTCATCACCGCGATGGCACCCGGACGGATCACCGACATGAAGGGGGCGTGATCCGGCAGTACGCCGAAATCGCCCTCTTCGCCGGGGACCACGACCTGGTCCACCTGGCCGGCAAACACCCGGCGCTCCGGCGAGACAAGATCGAAATGGAGTTTGTCAGCCATCAGGCGTGTCTCCGGTTAGACCGAAGCTGCGTTATGCAGCTTCCGCGGCCAGCTTCTCGGCCTTCTTCACAGCGTCTTCAATGGTGCCGACCATGTAGAATGCCGCTTCCGGCAGGTGGTCGTACTCACCGTCGCAGATCGCCTTGAAGCCCTTCACGGTTTCCGCAACCGGCACCTGGATGCCCGGGAAGCCGGTGAAGATTTCAGCCACGTCGAACGGCTGCGACAGGAAGCGCTCGACCTTACGGGCGCGGGCCACGGTCAGCTTGTCCTCTTCCGACAGCTCGTCCATGCCCAGGATCGCGATGATGTCCTGCAGAGCCTTGTAGCGCTGGAGGATTTCCTGAACGCGGCGCGCCGTGGCGTAGTGCTCTTCGCCGACGATGCGCGGCTCGAGGATACGCGAGGTGGAGTCGAGCGGGTCCACGGCCGGGTAGATGCCCTTTTCCGAGATCGCGCGGTTGAGAACCGTGGTCGCGTCCAGGTGGGCGAAGGTGGTGGCCGGGGCCGGGTCGGTCAGGTCGTCGGCCGGCACGTAAACGGCCTGCACGGACGTGATCGAACCCTTGGTGGTCGAGGTGATCCGCTCCTGCAGAGCACCCATGTCGGTGGCCAGGGTCGGCTGGTAACCCACGGCGGACGGGATGCGGCCCAGAAGGGCGGACACTTCGGCGCCGGCCTGGGTGAAGCGGAAGATGTTGTCCACGAAGAACAGCACGTCCTTGCCTTCCTCGTCGCGGAAATACTCCGCCTGGGCGAGACCGGACAGGGCGACGCGGGCACGGGCGCCCGGCGGCTCGTTCATCTGGCCGAAGACCAGGGCGCAACGCGAACCTTCCGTGGAACCGCCATGTTCCTTGGGATCCTTGTTCACACCGGATTCGATCATTTCCCAGTACAGGTCGTTACCCTCACGGGTCCGCTCACCCACACCGGCGAAGACCGAGTAGCCGCCGAACATCTTGGCGATGTTGTTGATCAGTTCCTGGATCAGAACCGTCTTGCCGACGCCGGCGCCGCCGAACAGGCCGATCTTGCCGCCCTTGGCGTAGGGGCAGAGCAGGTCGACGACCTTGATACCGGTCGGCAGGATTTCAGCAGCCGTGGCCTGCTCGTCGAAGGACGGGGCCGGACGGTGGATCGGCGCGCGCTGCGTGTGGGCCACGTCGCCGGCTTCGTCGATGGCTTCGCCGGTGACCGACATGATGCGGCCAAGCGTGCCCGGTCCGACCGGAACCGTGATCGGCGAACCCGTGTCGGTCACTTCCGTACCGCGCTGCAGGCCTTCCGTCGCGTCCATGGCGATTGTACGGACAGTGTTCTCGCCGAGGTGCTGGGCGACCTCGAGGACGAGCTTCTTGCCGTCATTGGTGGTTTCCAGGGCGTTGAGGATGTCCGGCAGGGTGCCTTCGAACTCAACGTCCACGACAGCGCCCGTGATCTGGGCAATACGGCCTTTGGATGTGCTCATAGCGGGTATTCCTCTCGCCTAGAGGGCCTCGGCGCCGGAGATGATCTCAGTCAACTCCGTGGTGATCTGCGCCTGACGCGTGCGGTTATAAACAAGGTTCAGTTTGTCGATGAGTTCGCCGGCATTGCGCGTGGCGTTGTCCATCGCGGCCATCTTGGCCCCCATCTCGCCTGCCACGTTTTCCAGCAGGGCGGACAGGATGACGGTATCGGCATAGCGCGGCAGCAGCGTGTTGAGGATCGTCTCCTCATCCGGCTCGGCTTCGTAGATCGCGCCCTTCAGGTCGGGCCGTTCCACGCCCTCGTCGATCGCATCGATCGCGGGGATCAGCACTTTCGCGCGCGGCTTCTGCGAGATCACCGACACGAATTCCGCCGAGACCAGCTCGCAGACATCGAACTCGCCATTCTCGAACATGATGCGGATCTTTTCGCCGATCCGGCCCGAGGTGGCGCTGCTGATAGTCTTCTCGCCCGACAGGTCGATCCGCTCGACGATGAGCTTGGCGAACTGGCGCTTGAGCTGGTCGCCGCCCTTCTTGCCGACGCAGATCAGCTTGACGGTCTTGCCTTCCGCCTGCAGCGCCGTGATGCGCTCGCGGGCCTTCTTCACGATATTCGTGTTGAAGCCGCCGCACAGGCCGCGATCGGCCGTCATCACGACCAGAAGATAGGTTTCCGACTGGCCGGTCCCGACAAGCAGCGGCGACGCGCCCGGCGTGCCGGCCATGGCGGCCGACAGATTGGCCATCACCGCAGACATGCGCTCGGCATAGGGACGCGCGGCCTCCGCGGCTTCCTGCGCCCGGCGCAGTTTTGCCGCGGCGACCATCTGCATCGCCTTGGTGATCTTCTGCGTCGACTTGACGCTTTCGATCCGGTTTTTCAGGTCCTTAAGGCTCGCCATAAGGCTCTCCTAGCGGTTGGTCTCGATCAGGCTCACGCGAAGTGTTCGGTGAACTTGTCGAGAACCGCCTTCAGCTTGCCTTCCGAGTCGTCGGTCAGCTTCTTCTCTTCGCGGATCGAGGAGAGAAGGTCGGCGTGCTCGGCGTGCAGGTGACGCAGCAGGTCGGCTTCGTAGCGGGCGATGTCCGACACGGCCAGGCCGTCCAGATAGCCACGCGTACCGGCGTAGATCACGCAGACCTGCTCTTCCATCGACAGCGGCGAGAATTGCGGCTGCTTCAGGAGCTCGGTCAGGCGCTGACCGCGGTTCAGCAGCTTCTGGGTCGCGGCGTCGAGGTCGGAACCGAACTGGGCAAAGGCCGCCATTTCGCGGTACTGGGCCAGTTCGCCCTTCATCTTGCCGGCAACCTGCTTCATCGCCTTGGTCTGGGCGGCAGAACCCACGCGCGACACCGACAGACCCACGTTCACGGCGGGGCGGATGCCCTGGTAGAACAGGTCGGTTTCGAGGAAGATCTGGCCGTCGGTGATCGAAATCACATTGGTCGGGATGTAGGCCGACACGTCATTGGCCTGGGTTTCGATGACCGGCAGGGCCGTCAGCGAACCATTGCCATTGGCGTCGTTCAGCTTAGCCGCGCGCTCCAGCAGACGGGAGTGCAGGTAGAAGACGTCGCCCGGATAGGCTTCGCGGCCCGGCGGACGGCGCAGCAGCAGGGACATCTGGCGATAGGCGACGGCCTGCTTGGACAGATCATCATACACGATCAGGGCGTGCATGCCGTTATCGCGGAAGTACTCGCCCATGGCGCAGGCGGTGAACGGTGCCAGGAACTGCATCGGAGCCGGGTCCGAAGCGGTCGCGGCGACCACGATGGTGTAGTCCATCGCGCCGTTTTCCTCGAGCGTCTTCACGATCTGGGCGACCGTGGAACGCTTCTGGCCGACGGCGACGTAGATGCAGTAGAGCTTGGCGCTCTCGTCATCGCCTTCGTTGACCTGTTTCTGGTTCAGGATCGTGTCGAGCGCGATCGCGGTCTTGCCGGTCTGGCGGTCACCGATGATCAGCTCGCGCTGGCCGCGGCCGACCGGGATCATGGCGTCGATCGCCTTGATGCCCGTTGCCATCGGCTCGTGCACGGATTTCCGCGGGATGATGCCCGGTGCCTTCACGTCGACGCGGCGGCGCTCGGCAACATCCTTCAGCGGACCCTTGCCGTCGATCGGCTCACCCAGACCGTCCACGACACGGCCCAGCAGGCCCTTGCCCACGGAGGTGTCGACGATCGAGCCGAGACGCTTGACGGTGTCGCCTTCCTTGATGCCCCGGTCGTCGCCGAAGATCACACAGCCGACATTGTCGCGCTCGAGGTTCAGGGCCATGCCCTTGATGCCACCCGGGAACTCGACGAGCTCACCGGCCTTCACCTCGTCCAGGCCGTAGACGCGGGCAATACCGTCGCCGACGGACAGCACGCTACCAACGTCCGAAACCTTCGCTTCGGAACCGTAATTCTTGATCTGATCCTTGAGGATCGCAGAGATTTCTGCGGCACGGATGTCCATGGACCTAGGCCTCTTTCATCGCATTCTTCATCCCGTCCAGCTTGGTGCGGAGGGAACTATCGAACATGCGGGAGCCGACCTTCACGATCAGCCCGCCCAACAATTCGGGCCGCACATCCGTGCGCACCTCGATCTCGCGCCCGAAGGCACCCTTCAGCGAAGCCGCCAGGGCCTCGGTCTGTTTCTTCGTCAGCGCCGCTGCCGTGGTCACGTCGGCGGTCACCACGCCGCGGTCGGCCGCAGCCAGCGCAGCATAGATCTTCGCGACAGCGCCCAGCTCGCCCGCGCGGCCATTGCGCGCGGCCACGCCGAACATGTTGCGGGTCAGCGTGTTGAACTTGGCCTTCTTCGCCAGCTCGGCCAGCACGCCATCCTTGGCGTCGGCCGGGTGCAGCGGCGAGGCGAGCGCCTCGGCCAGTTCCGGGGATTCCTCAAGCATCGCGCGGAAAGCCGACAGGTCGGCTTCCACCGCGTCAGCGGCACCCGAGGTCTTCGCCAGCTCGAACAGGGCAGTTGCGTAGCGTCCTGCCGCGTTGGCTGTCATGGCGTCTTCGCCGGTCTTCACCGTGACGTCACTCTCTAGCTGGATGGCACCCGTAGATCGCCGGAATGGCGCAAGTGCTTGTTATTCAACGATTTCCACAAACGAACATACGGTGTTGCACCGCACGTTCCCGTGGTTCGGCGCTGCGATAGCACAGGCATAGGGGCACAGCAAGCCACTCACACCGGGCGTTTCAGCGCACGGACAGTGTTTTTCGCGCGATACCCGTCCTCTGTGCGACGCACATCGGGCCCTCAAAGGGCGAACGCCCTTATGGCGCCCCCTTCCGCCGCGCCTTTTTCGCCAGGATGTTCATCGTCTCGACGAACAGCGAGAAGGCGATGGCGAAGTAGAGATAGCCGCGCGGGATATGGAAATGCAGGGCGTCGGCGACCAGTGCGACACCGATCAGCAGGAGGAAGGACAGGGCCAGCATCTTGGTGGTCGGATGCCGCTCGATAAAGCGCGACACCGTGCCCGAGGCGAGCAGCATGATCGCCATGGCGATGGCGACCGCCGTGATCATCACCGGCAGATGGTCGGTCATGCCGACCGCCGTGATCACACTGTCCAGCGAGAAGACGATGTCGATCAGCACGATCTGGAACACGACCGCCCCGAAGGCCGCCGCCACCGGATTCTCGTTATGGGCGCCCTCGCCCTCCACCGAATGGTGGATTTCCAGCGTTGCCTTGACGATCAGGAAGAGACCGCCACCCATCAGGATCACATCCCGCCAGGACACGTCGAAACCGGAAATCGAGAAAACCGGCTCCTCCAGATGCGCAATCCAGACCAGGCCGAACAGCATGATGACCCGGAAGATCAGCGCCAAGCCCAGCCCGAGCGCCCGCGCCTTCGGCCGCTGGGCTTCCGGCAACCGCCCCGCCATCAGCGCGACGAAGATCACATTGTCGATCCCCAGCACGATTTCCAGAAAGGTCAGCGTGGCCAGCGAGAGGAAGACTTCGGGAGTTAGCAGGGCTTCGAGCATGATCGGTCCGTGAGTGGCATCCGGCGCATACTCGCAACTGGCGCCACCTTGTCCAGCCTGCTGGCCGCTCTCCGGACCGTCATTCCGGCGAAAGCCGGAACCCAGATCGCGAAACCGGGTGACGCCAGACCTCGCACCGCTTCATCCGATGATCTGGATCCTGACCTTCGTCAGGATGACGGTGCTGAGGGCTACAGGTGTCTGCGCAGAACCCGTTCCTCAAATAAAACTATACGGCTCCACATCGATTGACACCCGCACCGAGGACGGTGTCTTCACCCGTCCTGCCCAGGCGCGCAGATAGGCGGAGATATCGACCGTCTTGTCGGCGCGCACCAGGATGCGGCGGCGGTGCCAGCCGCGCACCATCGCCCGCGGCGGTTCGGCCGGCCCCCAGATCTCCACCCCGTCAGTGACCGGCGCCGCAGCGGCCCAGTCGGCAGCAGCCTTTTCGACATTCGCCGGGTCCTGGCTCATCAACCCGATCGCGGCGAGCCGGCCAAAGGGCGGCAGGCCCAGCGCCTCGCGCGCCATGAATTCCATGTCGAGGAAACGGTCGCGATCGCCGGCAATCAACGCCTGGATCGCTTCGTGCTCGGGCTGATGGGTCTGCAACAGCGCCCGCCCCGGACGATCCGCGCGGCCCGCCCGGCCGGCCACCTGGACCAGGGTCTGGAAGGTGCGCTCCCCGGCCCGCGGATCGCCGCCGGCCAGGCCCAGATCGGCATCCACCACGCCAACCAGGGTCAGATTGGGGAAGTTGTGGCCCTTGGCGGCAATCTGGGTACCGACCAGGATGTCGATCTCGCCCTTTTCCATTGCCGCCACGATCTCGGCGCCACGCTGGGTGTCGGAGGAATAGATCTCCACCCGCGCCTCGGGAAAGCGCCGCTTGGCCTCCTCGGCCACCCGCTCGACACCCGGCCCGACACTGGTCAGCGAATCCTCCGCCCCGCATTCCGGACAGGCTTTCGGCTTGGGCATGGAAAAGCCCGTGACATGGCAGACCAGGCGGCCGGTATAGCGGTGCTCGACGAGGTAGGACTGAGTGTCCGGCGACACCATGCGGTGACCGCAGGCGCGGCACAGCACCAGCGGCGCATAGCCCCGGCGGTTGAGATAGAGCAGGCTCTGCTCGCCGCGCGCCCAGGTCTCGGCCATGGCGGCCACCAGCGGCGGCGACAGCCAGCAGCCACTCTCCGCCGGGGTCTCGCGCAGATCGATCGTTCCGATCTCCGGCAGGATGGCCGCGCCCGGCCGCGCAGGCAGATGCACATACACATAGCGGCCGGCCTGCACATTCGCGAGGCTTTCCAGCGAGGGCGTCGCCGAGGCCAGCACCACCATCGCCCCTTCCAGCTTGGCACGGACAATGGCCAGGTCGCGGGCCTGGTAGGCCAGGCCCTCATCCTGTTTGTAGGTCGGGTCGTGTTCCTCGTCGACGACGATCAGGGCGAGTTTCATGAAGGGCAGGAACAGCGCCGAGCGCGCACCCACCACGATCCGCGCCCGCCCCTCGGCCACCTCGCGCCAGACCCGGCGGCGGTTTTTCGGCCCGGCGCCGGAATGCCACAGGGCCGGTTTCACGCCGAAGCGCTTTTCAAAGCGCGACAGAACGGCCTCGGTCAGCGCGATCTCCGGCAGCATGATCAGGATCTGGGCTTTCGGGTCGCGGCGCAGCACCTCGGCCACGGCCTCGAAATACACCTCGGTCTTGCCCGAACCTGTCACCCCGTCCAGCAAGGCCGACTGGAATCCGCCGGCCCGAACCAGGCGGCGCAGCACGCCGGACGCCTCGCCCTGCATGGCGGTCAGATCGAGCCCGGCATGATCGGGATCCGGCTCGTCGAAAGGCGGATCGACCAGGCGTTTTTCCTCGGCCAGTGCGCCGGACTTGGCCAGACCTTTCACCACCGAGGCCGTCACGCCTGCTTCACGCGCCAGATCGGCCGCTGTCGCTTCGCCCAGCGCCGCAGCCGCGTCGAGGACGCGCTGGCGCGCCTCCGTCATCCGCCCCGGATCGCCATCGCCCGGGCGGTAGACCGTTTCAGTCGGCGAGGGTTTCAGCGCATCCGTCGCGCGCAAGACCGAGCGCAGCACAATCCCCGGCGGCTGCACCAGATAGCGCGCCAGCCAGTCGACAAAGCGCCGCGTGCCGCCCGGCAGGGGCGGACCGCCGGTCGCGCTGTCGAGCGGTTTCAGCTTGCGATCCGGATCGTCCGGCTTGATGGCCCAGACCACGCCGCGCGCCAGCCGCTTGCCCAGCGGGGCCAGCACATGATCGCCCGGCTGCACCTCGACATCGTCCGGCACGACATAGTCGAAGGCTTCCGGCAGCGGCAGCGGAAACAGGATGGCGGCGATGCGGCGTGACACGGTCGGGCTTGTCCTCGATTCCGGCCAAGCTTAACCGCCCCCGCCCGGTTTGCGACAGTCCCGGCAGCTGCACCGCTGTGGAGTGAGCCGACGCTGGCAGACGGGTTTGCATTTCGGAAAGGGAATACGCCAAAACTGGCACGCGAAACGGGCAGGGAGCCAGACATGACCGGCAGCGCAGACCAGGATGACGACCTCCGGCTCGATGCGGCCTCCGTGCGCGCCTATCTGATGGAACATCCCGATATCGTCCGCGAGGATGCCGAGCTGATGGCCCTGCTCGCCCGGCGCGGCGCGGGCAGCGATGTCGTCGATCTCGGCTCGGCCGCACGCGAGAAACTGCTCGAGGAGGTGCGCCAGCTCAAGGCACTCAATGCCGGCATTGTCGAGACCGCGCGCGCCAATCTGGCGACCCAGTCCCAGATCCACATGGCGGTCCTCGCCCTCCTGGAAGCCGACAGCCTCACCGCGCTGGACCGCAAGATTTCCGGCCGCCTGACCGGCGCGCTCGGCGTGGATGTCTGCCGTATCCTGATCGAAGGGCACGCGCCGCTGCGGGCTGGCGAGTCCATTCTCGGCGCCTCCGAAGGCTTTGTTGGCGATGTGCTGGGCCAGAAGGTGGAACGGCTCGGCCCGGTCGATACTGAGATCGCCCATGCGCTTTATGGCCAGCAGGGGGCGCGGGTGAAGAGCGAGGCCGTTGTACGGCTCGACTTCCACGGCCAGGACGGGCTGATGGCGCTGGCTGCGCGCGATGCGCACCTGTTCGAGGCCGGACAGGGAACCGAACTTCTCAACTTCCTCGCGCGCGCCATCGAGCGCATGATCGTGCAATGGCTGCATCACACGCGCTGACCCTGCCCCTGGGCGCCGCACTGGACGCCTTCTACGCCCATCTCGCCGGCGAGCGCCGTCTCGCCGCCCGCACGCTCGACGCCTATCGCCGCGATCTGGACGGGTTTGCCGAATTCCTCGGCCTGCATCTGGGCTGCGCGCCTGCCCTGTCCGACCTCGCCACCCTGCGCGCAAGCGATTTCCGCGCCTGGATGGCCGATCGCCGCCGCGGCGGCCTGTCGGCCCGCTCGCTGGCCCGGGAGCTTTCGGCCGTGCGCACCTTTTTCGGCTATGCCCGGCGGCGCTGGTCGCTGGAAAACGCCGCCCTCTCCCTGATCGAGGGGCCGAAATTCGCCCGCTCGAAACCCAAACCAGTGAGCGAGGAAGCCGCTCGCGATCTCATCGCCGAAACCGGTCATCACGACGGGCGCGATTGGGTACAGGCCCGCGACAGCGCCATCCTGCTCCTGCTTTATGGCTGCGGTCTGCGGATCTCCGAAGCGCTCGGCCTCACCGGCCGTGACCATCCGCTGGGCGAGACGCTACGCATTACCGGCAAGGGCGGCAAGATGCGCGTTGTGCCGGTCCTGCCTGCCGTGCGCGAGGCCTGCGCGGAATATGCGCGTCAGTGTCCTTTCGATCTGGAGCCCGGCGCCGCCCTGTTCCGCGGCACGCGCGGCGGCGCACTGGGTGCCCGCAGCGTCCAGGCATTGATGAGCGATCTGCGCGGCCGGCTCGGCCTGCCCGCCAGCGCCACCCCCCACGCCCTGCGCCACGCCTTTGCCACCCACCTTCTGGCCAATGGCGGCGATCTGCGCGCCATCCAGGAGCTGCTCGGCCATGCCAGCCTCTCGACCACCCAGGTCTATGCCGACGTCGAAACCCGCCGCCTGATGTCCATCTACGACCAGACCCACCCCCGCGCCCGGCGGGGCTAGTGCGGTACGCCTCTCCCCGTCTGGGGAGACGGTGCCCGCAGGGCGGATGAGGGGCGCGCGTCAGCGCTGAGAAGAGTCTTGAGTGGGCCGCTATGCGGCCGCCCCTCACCTCTTCGTTGCTTTCAACAGGCCCCCGGCCTGTTGAATTCGCTTCGCGAACCGCGCCTCAGCCCTCTCCCCGGTCGGGGAGAGGGGGGGGGCAAGGCCGCAACCATCACCGCCACCCTGACGAAGGTCAGGGCCCAGTTCATAGGGCCGGGTGGCCGCGAACGCGCACTTATCCCGCACATCGCCGACATTCGGTATGAGCCCACTTAGCCAAAATTCCGCTTTACGATCTGGGTCCTGACCTTCGTCAGGATGACGGTGGTTGGGGCGGATATCGCAAACTTATCCCCACCCTCTCATTTGCCCTTACCATCGCAGACGGTTTCCGGGATGGGAGGCATGAGCTCAGTCCCTTGTGCCCGGGAGCGTGCGGAGCTCG